>NZ_JAIUHZ010000022.1:0-84274 GCF_020165355.1 Mesorhizobium sp. BR1-1-6
TGCTGCTCATCGTCAACCTGGCGCAGACATGGAGCCGCAAGCGCTATGGCTGATCCGGAGATCAAATCCTACGAGCCGCATCACGACAGCCGCTCGGCGGCGGTGACCGAAAGCCGCCCGGCGCAGGCCGTGCTGATGGCGATCGCCTTCGCCTTCCTCGGCATCTTCCTGCTGTTGCCGCTGATCATCGTCTTCAACGAAGCCTTCGCCAAGGGCGTCGGCGCCTACACCGAGGCGCTCGGCAATCCCGATACGCGCTCGGCGATCCGGCTGACGCTGCTGGTGGCGGCGATCTCGGTGCCGCTCAATGTCGTCTTCGGCATCTCGGCCGCCTGGGCGATCGCCAAGTTCGAGTTCAAGGGCAAGGCCTTCCTGACCACGCTGATCGACCTGCCTTTCTCGGTCTCGCCGGTCATCTCGGGCCTGGTCTACGTGCTTCTGTTCGGCGCCCAGGGGCTGCTCGGCGCCTGGCTGAAGGCGCATGGCATCGTCATCCTGTTCGCCGTGCCCGGCATTGTGCTGGCCACCGTCTTCGTCACCTTCCCCTTCGTGGCCCGCGAGCTGATCCCGCTGATGCAGGAACAGGGCAATGGCGACGAGGAGGCCGCGCTGTCGCTTGGCGCCAATGGCTGGCAGGCCTTCTGGTATGTGACGCTGCCCAACGTCAAATGGGGGCTGCTTTACGGCGTGCTCTTGTGCAATGCGCGCGCCATGGGCGAGTTCGGCGCGGTCTCGGTGGTGTCGGGCCACATACGCGGCCTGACCAACACCATGCCGCTGCATGTCGAGATCCTCTACAATGAATACAACGCCGTCGGCGCCTTTGCCGTCGCCTCGCTGCTGGCCGGCCTGGCGCTGGTGACGCTGGTCCTGAAGACACTGCTCGAGATGCGTTACGGCGCCGAGATCGCCGCCGCGCGTGGACATTGATGCATGTCGCCCAAAAGCGGGACCCGGTTTTGGGATAACGGCATGCAGCCACTACAAAGGGACTGTTGATGGAAGTTCGCGTTGCCAATGTGCGCAAGGAGTTCGAGCGGTTTCCCGCGCTCCATGACGTGTCGCTCGACATCAAGTCGGGCGAGCTGATCGCGTTGCTGGGGCCGTCGGGCTCGGGCAAGACGACGCTGCTGCGGCTGATTGCCGGGCTGGAGCGGCCGACGCGCGGCAAGATCTTCTTCGGCGACGAGGACGCCTCGCACAAATCGATCCAGGAGCGCAATGTCGGCTTCGTCTTCCAGCACTACGCGCTGTTCCGGCACATGACGGTCTCGGACAATATCGGCTTCGGCCTCAAGGTCCGGCAGGGCTCGACGCGGCCGCCGGCGCAGGAGATCCGCCGCCGCGCCTCCGAGCTGCTCGACCTGGTCCAGCTCTCGGGCCTGGAAAAGCGCTATCCGGCGCAGCTTTCCGGCGGCCAGCGCCAGCGCGTCGCGCTGGCGCGCGCCATGGCGATCGAACCCAAAGTGCTTCTGCTCGACGAGCCGTTCGGCGCGCTCGATGCGCAGGTGCGCCGGGAACTGCGCCGCTGGCTACGCGACATCCATGACGCCACCGGCCACACCACCGTCTTCGTCACCCACGACCAGGAAGAGGCGCTGGAGCTTGCCGACCGCGTCGTGGTGATGAGCCAGGGCCGCATCGAGCAGGTCGGCACCGCCGATGACATCTATGACAGGCCGAACTCGCCTTTCGTCTATGGCTTCATCGGCGAATCGAGCTCGCTTCCCGTCAAGGTCGAGAATGGCGAGGTCTGGCTCGCCGATCGCCCGATCGGGCTGTCGGCGCCGGACGCCGCCAGCGGCAATGCCAGGCTGTACTTCCGCCCGCACGACGTCGAATTGCTGAGCGGCTGCTCTGGCTGCATCGCCGGCACGGTGGTCGCCAGCCGCCGCGTCGCCGGCACCCGCCGGGTGGAACTCGAGATCGGCGGCGAACGCCAGCGCGTCGAGATCGAGCTGCCCGTCGACCATCCCGCGGCCCAGAAGAGCCGGGTAGCATTCCGCCCGGGCCGCTGGAAGCTGTTTCCGGCTGCTTGATATTAGACCGAGCACTACTCCAGCCAGTTCTCGATCTTGAGGTTGCGGATTCGGATGAACTCGCCCGTATTGGCCGTTACCAAAGTGATGCCCACAGCGCAGGCGTGCGCAGCAATAAAAAGGTCGTATAGTCAATGGGTTGGCCGGCGGCCTCCAGTTCTGCACGAAGGGCGCCATACTCTGCATCCGCCGGCACATCGAGCGGCAAGACCGGAATCTCAGCCAGCAATTGCTCGACTTTTTTGAGCAGCTTGGTTGATCCCTTCCTGGCACAGCCATATCGCAATTCCGAGGCAACCACGATACTTGTGCAAATGGCGTCGTCTCCCTCGCGGTCCACTGCATTGGCGGCTTTGCCAGCCGGATTTCGGATCATGTCACTGATGATGTTGGTGTCCAGCATGAACCGCATCAAAAAATGTCCTCGGATTCGACTGGCGCATCATTGATTCGGGAAGATCGTCCTCGGGGCCGAGCGGCGGCTCGTTTGCCCATTGGGCGAGCAACGCGCCGAGCCCAGCTTTGCGGATCGGCTCAATGACAAGGCGGTCGCCTTCACGGCTGATCAGGACCCTTCTCGCCGGGGAGCTCGAACTCGACAGGAATGCGCACCGCCTGGCTGCGGTTATTGCGAAACAGCTTCGCCTCCTTCGACGGCCGCGTTGTTGAATGGCGGTGTTGGGGCATGGTTGCCTCCTTTGCATATGCATATTGGGCGGAACAAAATTCTAATGACAGCGTTCATGACGACATTTTTTCTTACGGTGGCACCGCGAAACTATTGCACGTGCCTCGTCGGGCAACTGGCGCAGGACTATGGTGAGGTGATTAAGCACTACACGGAGCCTTATTTCATGAAGCGATTTCTCCTCGGCGTCGCCACCGTCGCCGGCCTGTTCCTCGCATCTTCCCAAGCCTGGTCTGCCGACAAGCTGCTCAACGCCTCCTATGACGTCGGCCGCGAACTGTTCGTCCAGGTCAACAAGGCATTCATCGAGAAGCACCCGGGCGTGAGCATCGACCAGTCGCATGCCGGCACCTCGGCTCAGGCACGCGCCATCGCCGAAGGGCTCGGCGCTGATGTCGTCACCTTCAACCAGGTCACCGACATCGACTTCCTGGTCAAGAAGGGCCTCGTCTCGGCCGACTGGCAGAAGGATTTTCCCGACAACGCCTCGCCCTTCTATTCGCTGCCGTCCTTCCTGGTGCGGGCGGGCAACCCCAAGCACATCAAGGATTGGAACGACCTGGTGCGCGACGACGTGCAGGTGATCTTCCCCAACCCGAAAACCTCGGGCAATGCGCGCTACACCTATCTGGCGGCGACCGCCTACGCCAAGGAGGCCTTCAAGGGCGACGACGCCAAGGTGAAGGAATTCATCACCAAGTTGTTCAACAACGTGCCGATCTTCGACACCGGCGGGCGCGCAGCCACCACCACTTTCGTGCAGCGCGAGATCGGTGACGTGCTGATCACGTTCGAATCCGAAACCCGCGGCATCCGCAAGGAGTATGGCGACGACAAATTCGAGCAGGTCACGCCTTCCGTCAGCCTGCTGGCAGAATTCCCGGTGGCGATCGTCGACAAGGTCGCCGACGAACATGGCACGCGTGATCTGGCCAAAAGCTATCTCGATTTCCTCTATACGCCCGAGGGGCAGGACATCGCCGCTGACAATGGCCTGCGCGCCCGCGACACGGCCGTCGCCGCCAAACACAAGGCCGACTTCCCGGACGTGCGCCTGCTGACGGTGGAAAACGTCTTCGGCGGCTGGGACAACGTCCAGAAAGAGCATTTCGCCGCCGGCGGCCTGCTCGACCAGGCCTATGGCAGCCGATAAGGTTTTCGCGGCGCGATAGCACGTTACGGTAAGCAAATCAGGAAAGCCGGCGCTTTGCCGGCTTTCGCCGTTTGCGGCAAAATATGGCAAATACGACGCCAGCCGCGCAAAAGGTTACGAAGAATCAACGCGTTTGCGCCTAACGTGCCGACAAATCGGCTTGTTCGCGAAACGGCAGCGCTCCACAAGCCCCGTCATCATTTGCACACAAACAGCCGCCAGATGCGGATTGTTGGGGCTTCATGGGTTGACTCGGGCATGCTGACTAAAAAAGGCAAATACGGCCTCAAGGCCCTCGTGCATCTGTCCGGCTTGCCGGCTGGCCAATTGGCCTTCGTCAACGACATCGCGGTCGCCAACAACATCCCGAAAAAATTCCTCGATGCCATTCTGGGCGAGCTGCGCAATGCCGGCTTCGTCCAGAGCCGCAAAGGCAAGGAAGGCGGCTATCGCCTCGCCCGCCCGGCCTCGGAGATCAAGATCGGCCATGTCGTGCGTGTGCTGGACGGGCCGCTGGCGCCGATCCCATGCGCCAGCCGCACGCAGTATCAGCGCTGCGAGGATTGCGACGAAGCGACGTGCCAGGTCCGGCACATGATGCTCGAGGTGCGCCAGGCAATCGCCGAGGTGCTGGACAACCGCAGCCTTGCCGCCATGCGCGATGCCGACAATGATGATTTTCCGGTCGAGTTGACGTCCCAGATCTAGATCCTGCGCATGCGCCGCACTTGCCGGCGTAAGTCGCATGCCGGTATGGCGCCGATCAAGGTTCAGAACCGCCGCGTCACGCGCACCGCCTCGGCTACGAGATCGGCGATCGGGTGCGTCGCATCGAGCGTCAGCGCCCGCTCATCCGCCGCCGGCGGCTCGAGAATGGCGAACTGGCTGTCGACCAGGCTTGCCGGCATGAAATGACCCTTGCGGCTGGCGACCCGCAGCCTAGCCATGGCCGGATCGATCTCCAGATAGAGGAAGACGATGTCTCGGCAAATGCCACGCAGGCGCTCGCGGTAGCTTCGCTTCAACGCCGAGCAGGCAGCGACCACGCCCCGCCCCTCACCGGCCGACGCTGCGATGCGCTCGCCGATTGCATCGAGCCAGCCTTCGCGCAGTTGATCGGTAAGCGGCTGACCGCTTGCCATGCGGGCGACGTTCTCGGGGGGATGAAGACGGTCACCCTCGATGAAGACCGCGCCCAGCGCGGTTGCCAGCGCTGCACCGACGACCGATTTGCCGCATCCGGCGACACCCATAACCACAATGGCTGGGGGTACAGAGCCGGGGGCGGCCTCCGCCATCCGCTGAGCCTTTTCGTCCACTGTCAGCGGCTTGCCGGCGCGCGGCCGTAGAGCAGCAGCATGGCGACGATGACGACGCCGTAGATGATCTGCCTACCCGCCTCCGGCATCTGCATGACCGACAGTATGGATTGCAGGAGCGTGATCAGGATGACGCCGGCGACAGTGCCGAGATAGGAGCCGCGCCCGCCAAGGATCGAGGTGCCGCCCAGCACGACGGCCGCGATCGACGGCAGGAGATAGGCGTCGCCCATCGACTGCGCCGCCTTGGAGGCGTAGCCGGCAAGCAGCACCCCGCCGAAGGCGGAGAGCCCGCCGGAGACGGCAAAGGCGATCATCACCACGCGCCTTGTGTCGATGCCGGAGAGGTAGGCGGCACGCTCGCGGTTGCCGATGCCGTAGACGGTGCGGCCAAAGCCGGTGCGGGTCAGAACGAACACCATCGCGGCGCCGATCAGCGCCCAGATGATGACCGCGTTGGGAACTCCCGGAATGGCAAAGCCGGTGGCCAGGTAGCGCATGGCGCCGGTGGCCGAATCCTGGGGCGAGAAGCCGCCGGTGTAGACCACCATCAGCCCTTGCGCGACGGCGTTTGTGGCGAGCGTAATGATCATGGAGGGAATGCGCAGATAGGCGACGCCGATGCCGTTGACGATGCCGATCAGCACCCCGCACAGGATGCCGAATGGAATGGCCAACGCAACGCCGGCCGGGCCATACGCGGCAGCGGCGCAAGCCATCATCGCGCCCGCCGCCACCGACCACGGCACCGACAGATCGATCTGGCCGAGCAGGATGACCAGCATCATGCCGGTGGCGATGACGCCGAGAAACGAGGCCACCTTGAGCTGCTGCAAGAGATATTCAGGCGACAGGAAGCTGCGCGAATAAAGACTGCCCAGCAGGAGCAGGACCACGATGCAGGCAAAGGCCGTCAACACCGCGGGGTCGGCGCGGCGAATGAATTTCGGCATGCGGCCGGCAATGCCGCCCAATGTCGTCTCGCTCACAGGAACCACTCCAGCCGGTTGCGGACTCGAAACAGGGCGAAGGCGCCGAGGCTGACGGCGATCAGCAGGATAACGCCCTGGAACAGCGGCTGCCACAGCGGATCGAAATCGAAGACGAACAACAGATCGCCGATGGTGCGGAAGGCGAGCGCGCCGAAGATCGCGCCAATGGCACTCCCCTTGCCGCCGAACAGCGAGACGCCGCCCAGCACCACGGCGGCAATGGAAAACAGCGTGTAGGAGTTGCCGCTGGCATAGGCCGCTTCGCCCGTATAGGTGAAGAACGTCAGGAACAGGCCGCCGATCGAGGCCAGCAGCCCCGCCAGCGTATAGGCTGCGAACTTGCCGCGCCGGATGGGCACGCCTGACATGTAGGCCGCCATTTCCGACGACCCTGCCGCATAGGCCGCGCGGCCAAGCACCGAACGGCTGAACGGCACCCAGATCACCAACACGACGGCCAGGAGCACAACCATGCTGGCCGGCACCACGTCAAACACACGGCCCGTCAGCGCGTCAGCCAGATCCTCGTTGACCGATCCGCCCGGGAACGGCCGCAGTAGAAGCCCGATGCCATAATAGACCGCGCCGGTGGCGATCGTGGCGACGATCGGCTGCAGCCGCCCGTAGATGACGATGGCGCCGTTGATCGCCCCGCACAGCAGTCCGACGGCCAGTACCGCCAACACGCCAAGCGCCGTCTGCACCGGCGTGCCCACCACCAGCCACGAGGCCAGGCAGTTGGTCAACAGGAAGATCATGCCGACGGAAAGGTCGATGCCCGCGGTGATCACCACCAGCGTCTGCGCCATGGCGACGAAGGCCAGCAGCACGCCCTTGTTGGCCGCCGTCTGCACGACATTGGCGGTGAAGCCGGCCGGATGGTTCGCGGTGTAGATGACGAACATGACGATGAAGATGCCAAGCGCCAGCAGCGTTCCGCGCTGCTCCGCCAACCAGTAGCGCCAATCCTTCACGCCAAAATCCCTTTCACGCGTTCGCTCCCCGGTTCACCGGGCTATCCCCGCCAGGCATGTTGAGCGCGCTTGATATCAGAGCCCGTTCGGTGATTTCGGCGCCCACCAATTCGCGCTTGACCGCCCCGTCATAGAGCACCAGCACACGGTCGCAGCAGCCGATCAGCTCGTCATAGTCGGTCGAATAGAACAGGATTGCCGCCCCCGCGTCCGCCAGCTTGCGCATCAGCTGATACAGCTCCTGCTTGGTGCCGACATCGATGCCGCGCGTCGGATCGTTGAGCAGGATGATGCGCGGCTGGCGCATCAGCCATTTGGCGATGACGACCTTCTGCTGGTTGCCGCCCGACAACGCGCCGACCGGAATGTCGAGGCCGGCCGTCTTGATCGCCAGCAGGCCGACCATGTCGTCGATAAGCCGCTGCTCGGCGGCGCGGTCTATTATGCCGCCTTTCGACAGCCGGTCGAGTGCGGCGAAAGACAGGTT
Source organism: Mesorhizobium sp. BR1-1-6 (assembly GCF_020165355.1). Taxonomy (NCBI): domain Bacteria; kingdom Pseudomonadati; phylum Pseudomonadota; class Alphaproteobacteria; order Hyphomicrobiales; family Phyllobacteriaceae; genus Mesorhizobium; species Mesorhizobium sp. BR1-1-6. The sequence goes on from NZ_JAIUHZ010000022.1 coordinate 7,653, forward strand.
CTCGCGCACCGTCATCGGCAGCATCAGGCCTTCGGTCTTGCGATCCTCGGGAATGAGCGCCATGCCGATGCCGTTCTCGCGTGCGGCGGCGGGGCTGGCGATGCCCACTGGCTTACCGTCGACCAGGATCTGGCCGGAAAGGCCACGCAGGACGCCGAAGAAAGCGAGCAGCAATTCGCGTTGGCCCTGCCCGTCGAGGCCGCCGAGGCCGACCACCTCGCCTGCCCTGACCGACAGCGAGATGTTGTGCAGGCGATCCGTCCAGGAGAGCTTGCGGGCTTCGAGCACCGGCGCGGTGGTGGCCGGCGCGAATGTCGGCTTGGGCGGGAAGATATGGCTGTATTCGCGCCCGATCATCAGTTCGACGACTTCACTGTCGCTCTTCGAGCCGGCGGGATAGCTGGCGACATTGCGGCCGTTGCGGAACACCGTGCACTGGTCCGCCAATTCGGCGATCTCGTTCATGCGGTGCGAGATGTAGAGCAGCGCCAGCCCTTCCGAACGCAGCCGCTTCAGCACGGCGAAGATCTTCGACACATCCGCCGCCGTCAGTGCCGAGGTCGCCTCGTCGAGGATCAGGATGCGTGGCTTCCTGGCCAATGCCTTGGCGATCTCGACCATCTGCCGGCGTGACAGCGGCAGGTCCTTGACCAGCGCCAGCGGATGAATGTCGGATGCTCCCGCACGCGCCAGCGCGTCCTCGGCGATGCGCCGCTGCGCCTTGCGGTCGATCATGCCGAAGCGTTTCGGCGGATCGGATATGACGATGTTGTCGGCGACGCTGAGTTCGGGAATCAGCGACAACTCCTGGAAGATGCAAACTATGCCGGCCTTGTTCGCGGCGCCCGGCGAGGCGAAGGTCGCCTCTCGCCCGTCCAGCACCATGCGGCCCTCGTCGGGCGCAACGACGCCCGCCATGATCTTGATCAGCGTCGACTTGCCGGCGCCGTTTTCGCCGAGGATGGCGTGGATGCTGCCGGCCTCGACCGACAGGTCGGCCTTCTCCAGCGCCCGCACGCCGCCATAGCGCTTCGATATGCCTTCCATGCGCAAGAGCGGAGCCGCACCGTCCATCAACCCTCCCAGGGCGCTCGAACATTCAAGAACCGGGGGCCCCGAAACGATATCCACTGGAAACTACTGATTTTCCTTGGTCTGACCCATGATTTCCTGGGCGCTGAAGTTGATGCCGCAGGTTGGGAAGGAGTTGCCGACGAAGAAATTGTCCGACTCTTTCGGGAAGTAATCCGTGCCTTCCTTCATGTTCGGATCTTCGGCGATCGCCAGCGGCAGCTTCACCTCTTGCGGCACCACTTCGCCTTCGAGCGCTGCAATCGCGGTCTTGATGGCGACGGCGACCTGGGCCGGGCCCGAGCCCGCGGAAGAGCACTTCAACCCGTCGGCCGAATGCGCCGCGCAGAACTTGCGGAAGCCGTTTTCGGTTTCACCGCCAAAGGGCACGAACGGATGCTTGGCATCGATCATCGCCTGCACGATGCCGGTGTCGCCGCCCTGGCCGGTGATGCCGTCGAATGGCCCGTTGGTGGCGATCGCGTCGGCGGTGACCTTCTGTGCCACGCCGTCGTCCCACTTGCCGGCGACTTCGGTGACGTCCCATTTCTTGCCGGAAGCGTCGAGCACCTCGTGGATGCCGTTGTGGCGATCGGTATCGACGGAGGTGCCGGCAACGCCGCGCACTTCGAGAATCTTGCCGCCATTCGGCACCTTCGCGACCAGCCATTTGGCCCACAATTCGCCGAGGCCCTTCTGGTCCACATTGACGTTGATGGCATCCTTGGTGTCGAGGATGTTGTCGAAGGCGACCAGCACGATGCCAGCCTGCTTGGCGCGCTTGATGACCGGGCCGAAAGCAGTCGGGTTCTGCGCGTCGGTGACGATCGCGTCATAGCCGGAATCGATGAAGTTGTTGATCGCCGAGATCTGCGCCGGCACGTCCTCGCCGGTCGAGACGACCTTGAATTCCTTGATCTTGGCTTTGACGTCCGGCTGGGCGGCATAGGCCTTTGCGGTCTGCACCATCTGGATGCGCCAGGTGTTGGCGATATAGCCATTGGCGAAGGCGATGCGGTATGGGCCTTCCTTTTTGGGATATTTGAAGAATTTCGTGTCCGCGCTCCAAGGCGCGAAGCAGTCGGCTTGGGCGGCCGGGCCCGGCACGATCTCGGGGCCGGCGGCCATGGCGGCCGAGTTGAGCATGACGAATGCGCTGGCGGCAACGATGCCACCTACCAGTGACTTGATCATCGATAATCCTCCCATTTTGTAATTCTGACGTCGTTTCGCGATGTGAATTTCGCACGGTCGGCTCCGGCTCCTCTTGCCTTGCCGTACCTGCCTTTCCGATGGCCAATGGTCTATGCGATGCCTCCTCCCCCGTCGTTCCCAGGCTGCTGGGAAAATAGCATATTATACATAATAAACAAGAATTAGTTGTCGCTTATGTATAATAGACAGGCGCCGTACCGTTGCATTTCTCTTTCCTGTCCGACGACGACGGTAGCGCTACCATGAACGGTGTGTAAAGCGCCCTTTCTCTTGATCGCGAAAGCGTGTTTAGCGCGCCGTGCTCTCGCGGCGCATGAGTTCGAAACCGAGATCCACGACGCGCTGCTGCGGAGGCTCGCCTCCTATCGCCGCCAGCGCCATGGCCACTGCCCGCCGTCCGATCTCGTAGCGGGGCGTGCGGATGCTGGTGACGGAGGGAAACGCCACCTGCATCATGTCGAGATCGTTGAAGCCGACGATGCCGATCCTCTTGGGCACACCGATCGAAGCGCGATGACACTCGAACAGCGCGCCTAGCGCGATGTCGTCATTGTTGCAGAATACGCCGTCGAGCGTCGGCATCTTGGCCAGCGCGTCGCGGAAAAGTTCGCGTCCCAGCGTCACACTGGACGGCACCGGCGTGGTGGTGATCAGTCGTGGATCGAATAGGCCGGCTTTCTCCACTGCCATGCGGTATCCGGCCAAGCGCCGCTGCGAGCGCGGATCCATGCGCGCACCGATGAATCCGATGCGGCGGTAACCCGCTTCGAGCAGATGCTCAGTCGCCGCCCTGCCCCCGTCCAGATGCGAGAAGCCGACCATCATATCGACCGGATCCGGGCCGGTTTCCATGACCTGGACCACCGGGCAGCCTGCATTCTCCAGCAGTTTTCGCGAGGCCGGCGTCTGGTCGATGCCGGCCACGATCAGCGCCGCCGGCCTTTGCGGCCCGAACACCTGCAGCAGCCGTTCTTCCTCGAGGCCGGAATAGTGGGTGTTGCCGAGCTGGATGCGGAAGGCGCTATCCGACAGGCTGTCATAGATGCCACGCACCACCTCGGCAAAGACGTTGTTGGTAAGCGACGGCACCAGCACGCCGAACACCTCGGCGCGGGCCGAGGCCAGCGCCCGCGCGTTGGGATCCGGCACATAACCGAGCTCGTCGACGGCGGCCTGGATCTGGCGGCGCAGGTCCTGCGAGACCCGCTCCGGCTCGCGCAAGGCGCGAGACACGGTGATGGCGCCTACGCCCGCCTTGCGCGCGACGTCTGATATGGTCGGGCGGCCGCCGCCTCGGCGCGAGCGCGGCTTGATCAAGGACAGGCTCCATGCGGTGCGTGGCCGCCAAGGCGCTGCCGCAATACGATCGACGTTGCTGTCGCCATTTCACCAGCCTGTGCCGCACCACTCACCTCTGGCGTCGCGCAGCCCCGGCCCGTTGTCAAGCCGAGGCGCTTGTGGGCGAGTGCTTCCGCTTTGCCTCAGGCCATCGCCGTCGCGCCGCGTCTTGCCTTCCAAAGCACCAGCACCATCACCAGGATGTTCAGCAGGTTCCAGGCGATGCCGTTCAGGAATGCGGCGGCGTAGGAGCCGGTCAGGTCGTAGATCCAGCCCGACATCCAGCCGCCGATCGCCATGCCGAAAATGGTCGCCATGATGACGATGCCGACGCGTTGGCCGGCCTCCCTGGCGGGCATGTATTCCCGCACGATGATCGCATAGCAGGGCACGATGCCACCCTGCGACAGGCCGAAGACCAGCGAAACGACATAGAGCGAGGCAAGCCCGTCGAAGGGAATGTAAAAGAACAGTGACAGGCATTGCAGCACCGAGCCGATAAGCAGGGTCTTCACTCCGCCGATGCGGTCGGCAACGAAGCCCGAAGCCACGCGGCTGACCACGCCGGCCGCCATCATGATCGACAGCATGTCGGCGCCATGCGCGACGCCGTAGCCAAGATCCATGCAATAGGCCACGATATGCACCTGCGGCATCGACATCGCCACGCAGCAACCAAGACCAGCAATGACGAGCAGCACCTGGAGTGCCGTTGGCGACAACGAGATCGGCTGCACCAGCCGGCTGCCCGCGGAACCGGCGGCCGCGATCGGGGCGCCGCGCCGCAGCATCAGCACCAGCGGCACCATGGTCGCCAGGCAGAAGATGCCGATGGCCACATAGGTGAAGCGCCAGCCTTCCGCCTTCATCAGGGGTGGCATGACGGTAGGCCAGATCGTTCCGGCGAGATAGCTGCCGGCCGCGGCCGCCGCCACGGCGACGCCGCGCCGGCGGTTGAACCAGTGCGAGATGTCAGCGATCAGCGGCCCGAAGATCGCCGATGTACCGACCCCGATCAGCAGGCCCTGGGCGAGCGTGAACTGCAGGATCGAGGTCGACAGCGCCGCCAGCAGGAAGCCGGCAACCAGCGCCATCGAGGAAACAAGCGCCGGGATCCAGTAGCCGACACGGTCGATGGCGCGCCCGACCAGAACGTTTCCGGCGGCAAAGCCGACCATGGTCGCGGTGTAGGGCAGAGCGGCGTCGGCCCTGTCGACGCCGAACTCGGCCTGCACGGCCGGCAGCACCACGACCACGGCCCACATGCCGACGCCGCCGACTGTCGACAAAAGCATCGACACCGCCAGCCGTATCCATGCATGCGAGCTGTCGACGACCGCATTGCCGGCTGCTGGTGAGGAGAAGATCGAGGCCAAGCTGTTTCCCATTCCGTCATCGACATTGACCATTGTCGCGGTCATGCGGCCTAGCGGCCGACGGTCCTTCCACCACTATCGGCGCATTCGCGGCGCCGAGCAGCGCCACGTGGGTAATTCCATGGTTCCAGGGTTTGCCGGTTCCGGGCTCACCGGAACGTGCGACGATGAAGGACGTTTTGCAATCGGCTCAACGCGAAGGAGATTGCCATGACCGCGAAACGGAAATGGTCGGCTGAGGTGACCGAGCACAGCAATGCCATGGATCTCGAAGACCATGTCTTCGAATCCCACGACCCGAAGAAGATCGCGGCTTCGCTCAAGCGGTCGGCCGAACACAGCGACCGGCGCAAGGCCGAACCGTTCCAGTCCGCCATGTCGATGCTGAACTTCTACATCAACCGTGCCGGCAAGAACCTGCCGGCGAAGCAGAAGAAGGTGCTCGAGGATGCCAAGGACGAACTGCGCGCGGCGTTCGGACGTGAGAAGGAAGAGTAGGCAGAAAGCCGCGTGACGGATTCCTGGAACGGCTTATCGTGACCTGATCACGCCGTCTGTGTTGGCGAGCAGCTTGCGCACCGCGGCACGCGCCGCGTCGGGCCGCTGCAGGCGGATGTTCTTCTCGATCGCCTCATGCATCTTCTGTGCGTGCTGCAAATCGTCGAGTTCCCGCGTCGTATAGGTGAAGAGATGGTCGAAGGCGGATTCGATCAGCACCCCGAGCGGCACCAGCAGGTCGTTGCCAGACGCCCGCAGGATCGCGAGATGAAAGCGCGTGTCGGCGCGGGTGCGCTCCTGCAGGCTTGGTGCCTCGCCCATCTCGCGGCAGGCCTGGCTGATTTCGGCCATCTGCTCGTCGGTCCGCCGCATGGCGGCAAAAGCCGATGCCTCCGGCTCGATGATGTGGCGGAATTCCTGCACGGTCTTCAGAAATACCTCGCGGTCCGGCGAGGTCGCGTACCAGGCAAGCACGTCGCGGTCGAGCAGATTCCAACGCTCTTTCGGCTCGACCCAGCTGCCGATCTTCGGGCGCGAGGCGAGCAGGCTTTTGGCCATCAGCATCTTGATCGCCTCGCGTACCGCCGAGCGGCTGACGCTGAAGGTCTCCGACCATTTGGCTTCGTTGGGCAGGATGGTGCCGGGCGGATAGTCGCCGCGCACGATCCTGAGCCCGATTTCGCTGGCCAGCGAGGTGTGCACGCTGGAACCCGGAATGCGCGCCGCATCGGTGCGGCGAACGCCGGCCTGACGCTCGGCCGATGCCGCTTTTGCCGGCGATTTTTCCTTGTTCGGCTTCGCGTCCCGCATAGGCTCCAGAAAGTCCGGATTGAGCAAGCTGTCAAGCACGGCAAGCGGGTTCACCCGCAAAGCCGGCTTCTGTGCACAGCTCAACCCCCGGCGGGGCCTGTTGAGATCCTCACGTATTTGCGCCAGCTGTGTTCCGGCCGAAAGCCCAACATGTCGCGCGCCTTGCGATTGGACAGCAGCGTCTCGAATTCGCCGAGCTCACCCTTGACCGGCACACCGGGATAGAAGCGCTTCAGCAGTTCCGCGGTCGGCAGGTCCGACGACGTGTCGTCATTGGCAGCGTTGAACACCTGGTAGCCGAGCCCATCCTTCTCGATGGCGCGCAGCGTGATCTGGCCGAGGTCGCGCGCATCGACATAGCTCCAGGCGATGCGCTTGCGGAAACCGGGATCGGCGAACCATTTCGGAAACAGGGAGTATTCGTGCGGTTCGATGACGTTGCCGATGCGCAATGCATAGATGTCGGCACCGTCGCGCTGCGCAAAGGCCCGTGCCGTCTTCTCGTTGACCACCTTGGAAAGGGCATAGCTGTCCATCGGATCGACGTCGTATTCTTCGTCGAGCGGGAAATATTTCGGCGTGCGCGGCTCGTTGGCGAAGACCAGCCCGTAGGTGGTCTCGCTGGAGGCGATTATCACCTTGCGGATGCCGAGCTTCACCGCCGCCTCGATGACATTGTAGGTACCGAGCGCGTTGATGCGGAACACTTCGTTGTCGGGCGTGATCATGATGCGCGGGATCGCGGCGAAATGCACCACGGCGTCGACGGGCTGGGGGCGCAGCGACGGGTCGAATTCATGCAAGCCCGCATAGCTCGACAGCGCGTTGAACACCTGCCCGCTGTCGGTGATGTCGGTGATCAGCGTGCGCACCTTGGGATTGTCGAGCGGCTTGGTGTCGATGTTGAGCACCTGGCAGCCCTGCTCCACCAGATATTGCACGACGTGGCGCCCAGCCTTGCCGCTGCCGCCGGTGAACATGATCCGCTTCATTATTCTGGTCTCCACGAAAGCTCAGGAATTATGTGTATTGTCAGACAATATTGCTTTCTGCAACCGCTTGCGGCTAAAAGAGCGGCGACATTATCGATAATCGCAACACAGGACAGACAGCATGAACACGACCGCCGCGAGCGAGAAGATCGGCTTCATCGGCCTTGGCCTGATGGGTCATGGCATCGCCAAGAACATCGTCGATAAAGGCTATCACCTGACCTTCCTCGGCCGCAAGAATCGCAAGCCGGCGGAGGATATGGCTAATCGCGGCGCCCACGAAGCCTCGACCTCCCGCGACGTGGCGGCGGCATCGACGATCGTCTTCATCTGCGTCACCGGTTCGCGTGAGGTCGAAGCCATCATTCGAGGCCCCGGCGGTCTCAAGGAAGGATTGAGAAAAGGCTCGGTCGTCGTCGACTGCTCGACCTCCGACCCGGTCTCGACCGTTGCGCTGGCCGCCGAACTCAAGGCGCTCGGCGTCAACTATGTCGATGCACCGCTCAGCCGCACGCCGAAGGAGGCTTGGGAAGGCACGCTCGACGCCATGGTCGGCGCACCCGACGCCGTCTTTGCCAGGGTCAAACCGGTGATCGAAACCTGGGCCGGCCGTATCGTCCATATCGGCGACACCGGCGACGGCCACCGCATGAAATTGCTCAACAATTTCGTCTCGCTGGGCTATGCGGCGATCTATTCCGAGGCATTGGCCTTGGCCGAGAAGGTCGGCATCTCGCCGCAGCGCTTCGACAGCGTCATCCGCAACGGCCGCATGGATTGCGGCTTCTACCAGACCTTCATGCGGTGGACGTTGGAGGGCGACCGCGACGCCCACAAATTCACTATTGCCAACGCCTTCAAGGACTTGACCTACCTCGAATCGATGGCGGGTTCTGCCGGCATTGCCAACCCCCTCGGCAACGCCACCAAGAACGCTTTCGCCGGAGCACACGCCACCGGACCGGCCGAGCAGTACGTGCCGATGCTGGCCACCCATATCGGCAAGGTCAACGGTGTCGATCTGATGCCGATGAAAGATGGAAAGAAACAGACGATTTAAGGGTGAGAAGCGGTCCGCGCACCGGATGAAAAGCCAATAGCTTGGCTTTTCGAGCTTCGAACGCCGGGAGCCTGCGAAAGGCCGCAGAAGGCTACGCATTGTCCATAGAAAGGTGATCACCAAGCGCGAGCGTCGATCACCCTCGCCCTCTTCCGATCCCTTCATCGGTATCGGCGAGTAGCTTGTGCACGGCGTTGCGCGCCGCTGAGGGGCGCTGCAAACGAATATTCTTCTCGATCGCCTCGTGCAGCCTCTGGGCCCGCCGTTGGTCGCCGACCTGCTGAGTCGTGAAGACGAAGAGATGGTCGAGCGCCGACTCGATGAGCACGCCGAGCGGCACCAGCAGATCGTTGCCGGAGGCCCGCAGGATGGCAAGATGAAAGCGCGTGTCGGCCCGGATGCGCTCCTGAAGGCTTGCCGCCTCGCCCATCTCGCGGCAGGCCTGGCTGATCTCGGCCATCTGCTCGTCGCTGCGCCGCACCGCGGCAAAGGCGCTCGCTTCCGGCTCGATGATGTGGCGGAACTCCTGTACCGTCCGCAGGAACACCTCACGGTCCGGCGCGGTCGCGTACCAGGCGAGCACGTCGCGGTCGAGTAGGTTCCAGCGCTCCTTCGGTTCGACCCAACTGCCGATCTTGGGGCGCGAAGCGAGCAGGCTTTTGGCCATCAGCATCTTGATCGCCTCGCGCACCGCCGAGCGGCTGACGTTGAACGTTCGCGACCATTGGGCTTCGTTGGGCAGGATGGTGCCTGGCGGATAGTCGCCGCGCACGATCCTGAGCCCGATCTCGCTGGCCAGCGAGGCGTGCACGCTGGCACCGGGAAAGTGCGCCGCATCGGGCCGGCGCATGGCGGCCGGACGGCGGCCGGCCTGTGCCTTGGTCCGAATGGCTCGCTTGTTTGACTTTTCGTCCGGCATCCACGTTCCAATGCGTCGGCCGTACCTGTTCCGGTCAGGAACTGTCGGGTGCGCCGATGCCATTGCCGAAAATTCGAACCACGGGCGCGCCAAAGCCGGAGCCGCTGCCCCTGAAATGCGTGTCCCTGTTCGTCAGCAGAGGTGGCGGGGCGCCCGTTGACGGGCGCCCCGATCGAGACGCCTACTTCTGGATGCAGGTGTCGACCGTATCCTTGGTGCATTCGTCGAGGCCGGTGAACACCGGATCGTCGACCTTCTTGCCTTCGACCAGGTCGATCATCACGGACGGCGCCTTGTAGCCCATCTCGAACGGCCGCTGGCCGACCAGCGCGGTGACAAGGCCATCCCGCGCGATCGCCACCTCGTCGCCGATCGTGTCGGCGGCGCCGATGACGAAGTCGTTGCTGGCCAGCTTGTCCTTCAGCGGTCCAACCAGATCGCGATAGGGCTGCGGCGCGCCGAACAGCGGCCAGCCGCCCATGATGCCGAACGCATCGAGCTTGGGGTTGGCGGCAAGGATGTCGGTCATCGCCTGCACGCCCTTGGCGCCGTCGTCATTGGTGAACACCGGACAGCCCGCCACTTCCGTCCAGCCGCCTTCGCCGGCAAGGGCTGCAAGTCCTTCCTTGCCCGACAGCGCATCACGCATGCCTTGCGCGCGGCGAAGGATGTTGTCGGCCGCCGGATTGCCCTCGATGGTGCAGATCGTGCCGCCCTTCGGCTTGGCCTTCTTTATGTATTCGCCGATCTTCTTGCCCATCAGATAGTTGTCGGTGCCGAGATAAGTCTTGCGAAGTGCTGCGTCTTCCTTGGCAAGATCGGCATCGACGGTCATGATCGGGATCGACGGGTTGGCGCTTTTGATCGTTTGCGCGATCAGCGGCGCGTTGGACGGCGAAATCGCCATCGCCACCGTGTCCGGCTTGCTCAGCATATCCTGCACGATCTGCGCCTCGCCGGCCTCGTCGGAAGTCGACGCCGGACCGGTGTAGAAGCACTCATATTCCGAGCTGGCGTTTTCCTTGTTCCATTTCTCGCAGCCCTGGTGGATCGCCTCGAAGAACGGATTGTCGAGACCTTTCACCACGATGACGAGCTGCTTCTTGGCCAAAGCCGGCCCGGCGCCCAACGCCATGGCGGCGACGGCGGCGAGCAAAACTGTTTTCCTCATGTCAGTCCTCCCTTGGAAACAGACGGACACGGCGTGCCCGCCACACAGATCGGCCGAATGCGAGATGACAGAAGCAAGCGCTCGTGCCGTCAGGCCAGGCCGATAAGTATTTTCAGATGCGACCAGCCCGGCAACGATGCCGGCACGGTCGATAATCCTCTACCGGTTGCGCCGCCAAACAACGTCGTCAAAGCCGGCATATCTTCCTCCGACGCTCAACTAATAACGGCTTGCCGCCAACGTCAATTGCTATTTGTCCTACAAAACGGATTTTTCCCGAAAGGCGGGATCTCATTCGTCCGACAATTGCCCAAATCTTATTCGTCAGACAATTGACGCCCATGCAGGCATTTGCGTAAATGACCGCGTCGCTGCTTCCGGGAGGAGCTGGGGTAGCGAACCGAAGCCGTCGCCCCTTCCGGGACAGACGGCCAGACATGGGAGGCAAAAGGCTGGTGGCGGTTCTCGAACTCACCAACATCTCGAAGCATTTCGGCGCCATCCAGGCGGTGAACGACGTGTCGCTGTCGATCGAGCCCGGCCAGGTCGTCGGCCTGATGGGTGACAACGGCGCCGGCAAGTCGACGCTGGTCAAGATGATCGCCGGCAATTTCCGCCCGAGCCACGGCACCATGCAGATGGACGGCAAGGATCTGATCCTGCACAAGCCGGTCGAGGCCCGCCAGCACGGCATCGAGATCGTCCACCAGGATCTGGCGCTGTGCAATAATTTGACGGCGGCGGCCAATGTCTATCTCGGCCGCGAACTGCGCCGCGGCGTCGGGCCCTTCCGTATCCTCGACTATGCCGCCATGTACAAGCGCGCCGGCCAGATATTCGCCGAGCTCAAATCCGAGACGCGCCCGCGCGACCTCGTCAAACAGATGTCCGGCGGTCAGCGCCAGGCGGTGGCGATCGCCCGCACCATGCTGTCGCAGGCCAAGATAGTGCTGATGGACGAGCCGACGGCGGCGATTTCGGTCCGTCAGGTCGCCGAAGTCCTCAACCTGATCCGCCATTTGCGCGACCAGGGCATCGCCGTGGTGCTGATCAGCCACCGCATGCCCGACGTTTTCGACGTCGCCGACCGCGTCATCGTCATGCGGCGCGGCAGGAAAGTCGCCGACAAGGCGATCGCCTCGAGTTCGCCCGAGGAAGTGACAGGGCTGATCACCGGCGCCATCGAGCAGGTGGTGTGAGAGCGGCAAAACCGGATTTCATTGCGCTGGCGCGTTTCGCTGCCGGCAGGAAAGGTCGATAATGGCAGTCACCCTTGATCAGACGATCGCGCAGAAACAGCACAGTTTTCTGTCGCGGCTGCTCTCCAGCCAGACGTTCTGGGTGGTGATCGCCGTCATCCTCGCCTGTATCTTCCTGTCCTTTGCCACGGATGCCTTCGCCACCCCGAAGAACCTCTTCAACATCACCCGCAACGTCACCTTCGTCGCCATTGTCGCGCTGGGCATGACCTTCGTCATCATCACCGGCGGCATCGACCTCTCGGTCGGTTCGGTGCTGTGCCTGTGCTCGATGGTGCTGGCCGTTACCATGCATGCCGGGTTTTCGATCGAAGTCGGCATCCTGGCTTCGATCGTCACCGCACTCGTCATCGGCGGCTTCAACGGCATTCTGATCGCCTATCTCGGCTTTCCGCCCTTCGTGGTGACGCTCGGCATGCTGTCGATCGCCCGCAGCCTCGCCATGGTCGCCTCCAACAACACCGTCGTCTTCCAGTTCGGGCCCGATCACGACAAGCTGCTGGCGCTGGGCGGCGGCGCCTGGCTGTTCGGGATCGCCAATCCGGTGCTCTACATGATCCTTTTGGCGCTGATCACCGGCTTCATCCTGCGCTGGACCAAGTTCGGCCGGCATATCTTCGCCATTGGCGGCAACGAGCATGCGGCGACGCTGACCGGCGTTCCGGTGCGCCAGATCAAGGTCGCCGTCTACATGATCTCGGCGCTGTCGGCGGGAATTGCCGGCATCATCCAGACCGGCTGGCTGGGCGCCGTCACGACCAATCTCGGCAACGGCATGGAGCTGCAAGTCATCGCCGCCACCGTCATCGGCGGCGCCAATCTCGCCGGCGGCGTCGGCACCGCCTTCGGCGCCATCGTGGGTGCCGCCCTCATCGAGGTGATCCGCAACAGCCTCGGCCTGCTCGGTATCAACGCCTTCTGGCAGGGCACCTTCATCGGCGGCGCGATCCTGCTGGCGGTGCTGTTCGACCGCATCCGCAACTTCAGGCGAAGCGACTAAAAGCCTGTCTTCGCCGAAGCGCCGTTCATTTCGGTCCTATCGCTCAGTCTGAAAATCGGCTGAAGCGGCCTGCCGCGAATACCGGGCGTGCGGCTATGCCTTGACGGATACGGAAAACCGGCCGCACAATCCCCAAGCAGGCGAAGGGAGGCCAGTCGCCTGCGGGAGGATATACCCATGACGGAAGCGATCAGGCTCTACTGGGGCCGGTTCGGACATGTTTCTGTCCTGAATGTCGCGAGCGACTTCGTCACCCATGCCCATGTCGAGGCACATCTCATCATCTGGCTGGAAGGCACCGCCGGCGAGATGACCATCGGCCGTGAGACGGTCCTGCTTGGACCTGGCACGGCTGCCGGCATCAACTCGCTGCAGCCGCATAGCCATGTGCTGTCGCACGACGGCACCCCAGGCCTGTTCCTCGCCTTTTACATCGACCCGGACTGGGCACGGCGGCGCCGTGACCTGCCCTCGTCCGCGCCGCTTTTCGCGCAGGCGGCAATCACGCTCGAACCCTGGCTGCACCAGGCTGCTGCCGGCCTGCTCGATCATCTGACCGACAATGAGAGCATCGACGATGTCGCCAATTACGAGATCGAGCGCTTCATCGACTCGGTGCTCGATGCCGCCGACGCTTCAGCTCCGCAGGAGCCGCGTGGCCGCGTGAACACCATGCAGGATTTCCGCGTCCGCAAGGCGATCCAGCTGATGAAAGCCAATGTCTGCGAGCGTATCTCCTTCGATGACGTGGCGCGCAGCGTCGGCCTGTCGCGGCCGCATTTCTTCGCCCTGTTCAAGGAACAGACCAGTTTGACGCCCAACGTCTACTGGAACACGCTGCGCATGGAGGAAGCGGTGCGCCAGCTCCAGTGGTCGCATGAGCCGCTGATATCGGTCGCCTGCAATCTCGGCTTCACCACCCAGGGCAATTTCTCGCGTTTCTTCCGCGACCATGTCGGCGTGCCGCCGACGCTCTATCGCGAAGCGGCGCGAGCAGTGTCCTGACGGGCCGGAAAGCGGCTATTTTCAGACTGATTGATACGTGCCCAAGACGCATTGATAAGCACCGCGACCACGATCGGCCTACCGTCCCAAGCAGAACGTTTGCAGGGGAAAGAGCATATGGCTGATGTCACCATCTCCACCGTCATCGACGCGCCGGTCGAAAAGGTCTGGGCGCGCATCCGCGACTTCAACGGACTGCCGAATTGGCATCCGCGCATGGTCGAAAGCCATATCGAGGACGGCAAGGACGCCACCACGATCGGCTGCGTGCGCAACTTCCAGCTGGCCAGCGGCGCGCGGCTGCGCGAAAAGCTGCTCGATTTCTCCGATGAGAATTTCCTCGTCAGCTATTCGATCCTGGAAACGCCGCAGCCGCTCACCAACCACAGGGCTACGCTGCAATTGCGGCGCGTCACCGACGGCGACCGCACCTATGCCGAATGGACCGCCAGCTTCGACGCAGCACCCGAAGAAGCCGACAAGCTGGCCGAGGGCATGGGCGCCAATGTCTTCCAGGGCGGCTTCAACGCCCTGAAGAGCCATTTCGCCGGCCAGGGTTGAGGAGCGGGCCGTGGCGCTGGCATTGCAGAGTTTTGCAACGGTGAAAGACGCCAGCGCGGCGCTGAAAGCCGCCGGCACGCGCTATCTCGGCGGTGGCACGCTCGTCTTGCGCGCCGCCAATGAGGGCGACGTTTCGGTCTCCGGCCTTGTCAGGTCGACCGACCCGGCCTTGTCGGTCATCGCGGTCTCCGGCGGCACGATCCGCATCGGCGCTTCGGTGACCATGGCGGCGATCGCCCGCCATCCCGAGCTCGGCCAGCTTGCCAAGGCCGCGCGTGCCGTTGGCGGTCCGGCGATCCGCAACATGGCGACCGTCGGCGGCAATCTGTTTGCGCCAAGCCCCTATGGCGATTTCGCAGTCGCCCTGCTGGCGCTGGACGCCATGGTGAGCACCAATGACGGCGAGATGCCGATGGAAGCGTTTCTGGCCAAGCGGGGCGGGAGCCGCGCGATCGTCACCTCGGTCAGCTTCACGCGGCCGGCACAGGGAAGCTTTCGATTCGTGAAGGTCTCGCGGGTAAAGCCCAAGGGCGTCTCGGTGCTCAGTATCGCCGCTATCCTGGAACAAGCCGGCGACGGCACGATATCCTCGGCGCGCATCGCGCTCGGTTGTATGGCCGACCGGCCGATGCGAGCCAAGACAGCCGAAAAAGCGCTGCTCGGCAGGACACTGGACGCGGACGGCATCGCTTCGGCACTGGCCGCCGCGGGCGACGGCACCGCACCAATCACCGACCCGATCGCCAGCGCCTGGTATCGCGCGCAAGTGCTGCCGGTTCATCTCGGTCGGCTGCTGCTCAGCTAGTCACATTCGGGGCGCGCGCTTGCCCTGCGGGGGCAGGCGCGCAAGGAGGAAGAATGGCAAAGGTTCCCGTCCAGTTCACGCTCAACGGTTCTGAGAAGGCCGAATTCGTCGAAAGCGGCACCACGCTGCTCAACGCCTTGCGCGACAAGATCGGCGACACTTCGCCGAAGGGCGGCTGCCATCAAGGCACCTGTGGCGCCTGCTCGGTGATCGTCGACGGTGAGCTCCGGCTGTCCTGTCTGACGCTCGCCGAAACCTGCAACGGCGCTGCCATCACCACCACATCGGGTCTTGCCGAAGGCGGCGTCCTGCATCCGCTGCAGCGCGCCTTTCTCGACGCCTTCGCCACCCAATGCGGCTTCTGCACGCCGGGCATGCTCATGGCGGCCAAGGTGTTGCTCGACCACACGCCCGATCCCAGCCGCGACGATGTCGTCGAAGCGCTGTCGGGCAACATATGCCGCTGTACAGGCTACGAGCCTATCATCCAGGCGGTGCTCACCGCCGCTCGCGCCAACTCGCAGAACGCGGCCTGAGGGAAGCAAGATGGAACTGCGCAAAAGCTATTTTTCGGACGTCCGCAAGGATGACCTCAACGAGATCGGCCAGCCGAGGCCCCGCTCGGATTCGCCCGGCCATGTCACCGGCAAAACCGCCTATTTCGCCGACCGCAACTTTCCCGGCATGCTGCATCTGAAGATGGTGCGCAGCCCGCACCATCATGCCCGCATCCGATCGATCGATACGTCCGAAGCGGAAAAACATCCGGGCGTGGTGAAAATTCTCACCGCCAGGGACGTCCCGCACAATGTCTACACCATCCTGATCCTGATCCAGATCGGGCCGGAGGACGAGGCGGTTCTGGCCGACGGCAAGGTGCGCTGGAAGGGCGAGGCCGTGGTGGCGGTGCTGGCCGAGACGGAGCGCGCCGCCCAGGAAGCCGCGGCCAAGGTCAAGGTCGACTACGAGGTGCTGCCGGCCGTCTTCGACATGGAGGAAGCGCTGAAGCCCGGCGCGCCCCTCGTCAACGAGTATCACGGCCAGAACTACTATCTCTATGACAGCGGCGAGTGCCGCAAGGTGCGCTTCGGCGATGTCGAGGCGGGGTTTGCCGAGGCCGACTACGTCCTCGAACAAAGCTACCAGTCCTCGCCGATAGAGCATGCGCCGACCGAGACCACCGGCTGTATCGTGGCACCGGAGGGCAATGACCGCTTCACCTGCTATACCAACACGCAGGCGATGTTCTTCACCCTCGACAACACGTCGATCATTTTGCAGATGCCGGGCAGCAAGCTGCATTTCGTCGGCGGCACGGTCGGCGGCGGCTTTGGCGGCAAGGTCGATGTCATCGTCGAACCGATCGCGATCCTCGGCGCCAAGCTAACAGGGCGACCGGTCTGTTTTACCTACAGCCGCGAGGAGGAGATGCAGATCTCGTCACCTCGCGCGGCCGAAAAGGTCGTCATCAAGGACGGCGTGATGAAGGACGGCCGCATCGTCGCGCGCAAAGTCACCGGCTACACCGACGCCGGCGCCTACTCCCGCCATTCGCCCTATGGCGCCCAGAAGGGCGCGGGGCACTATCCCGGCCCCTACACCATCCCCAATGTTTGGATCGACACGTACTGCGTCTACACCAACCGCACCCCCTCCTCCGCCATGCGCGGCTTCGGCGTCACCATCGGTGACTTCGCGCTGGAGGTGCAGATGGACAAGCTGGCGCGGCTGATCGGCATGGATCCGCTCGAATTCCGCTTCATCAACGCCTATCGCGACGGCGATATGAAGGCGCATCGCCAGCCGACCGAAGGGGCGGCCCTCATAGAGTGCATGCAGGAGGCCTCGCGCGCGGCCAACTGGCCCGTGGCTGAGAAATACATGGCAATGTCCTCCTACGCGAAGGGAGCTTGAAATGGCGATCAGGCGTGGACGCGGCGTCGCCGCGATCAATTATCCCACGGGCATGAACCTTGGCGGCGATCCCACCCAGGCGCTGGTGCATTCGACCCCAACCGGCAATTTCATGGTGACCCTATCATCGGTCGATCTCGGCCAGGGCATGAAGCAGATCATGGCGCAGATCTGCGCCGAGACAATCGGCGTGCCGACCGACCGCGTCGTCGTCGACACCGCCGACACCGACACCGGCCCGCACTGCATGGGCACTTTCGCCTCGCGCGGCACGCACCGCGCCGGCAACGCCGTCATCCAGGCGGCGAGGGAAGCCCGCCAGGTGATGCTGGAAGTGGCCGCGGAGGAGTTGGAGGTCAACGCCTCCGACCTCGAGACCGACGGTCAGGGCAACATATTGGTGAAGGGCGCGCCGCAGAAATCGATCTCGATCTTCGACGTCGCTCTGTCGGCGCATTTCAAGCGCGGCCGCTCGATCTCGGGACGCGGCATGTTCCTCATCCCGCGCTCCTATCCGGAGAAGGAGACCGGCGCGATGAAGCCATCGACCTGCTACGCGCATGCCTGCACGGTGGCCGAGGTCGAGGTCGATGACGAGACTGGCGAGGTGACGGTGCTGACAGTGAAGAACGTCTTCGAGATCGGCCGTGCGCTGAACCCCAAAATGGTCGAGCAGCAGCTGGTCGGCGGCTCCTGGATGGGCATCAGCCACGCGCTCTACGAAACGACCGAGCCCTATTATCCCAGCCGTGACCACGGCGGCACCGACTTCAACCAGTATCTGATGCCAGGTCCCGGCGATCTGGCCGAAACCGAGGTCATCGTGCTGGAGCGGCCCTCGGCAGATGGTCCTTACGGCGCCAAGGGGCCCGGCGAAATGTGCGCCAATCCACAGATTCCGGCGGTCGCCAATGCCGTTTTCGACGCTGTCGGCGTGCGCATCGACACGCTACCGATCACGCCGGAACGCATTTTGCGTGCGCTCAAGGCGCAAGCGACGACCTGAGGACCGACATGCCCGAGGTAAACGCCGAAACGGTCGCGACTTCGCCAGAAGCGGTCGCCGAGCGCCTCGCTGCCGCGCATTATCTGGCTGATGAAAGCCTGGCGACGGCTATCTTCCTGGCGATCCGGCTGGGCAAGCCGCTGCTGCTCGAAGGCGCTCCGGGCGTCGGCAAGACGGAAGCGGCCAAGGCAATCGCCGGGCTGCTCGGCCGCGATCTGGTGCGGTTGCAATGCTATGAAGGCATAGACGCCGCGCATGCGCTCTATGAGTGGAACTACCAGCGCCAGCTGCTCGCCATCCGCCATGCCGGCGAGCAAGAAGTCGATATCTACGACGACCGCTTTCTGATCGCCCGCCCGCTGCTGCAGGTCCTGAAGGCGCCGGAGCAGCGCATCCTGCTGGTCGACGAGATCGACCGTTCCGACCACGAATTCGAGGCGCTGCTGTTGGAGTTTCTTTCCGACTTCCAGATCAGCATTCCCGAGCGCGGCACCATCCGCGCCACCGCACAGCCGATCGTCATCCTGACCTCCAACCGCACCCGCGAACTCGCCGAAGCGCTCCGGCGGCGTTGCGTCTATCACTGGATAGGCTATCCCGATGCCGAGCGTGAGGCGGCCATCATCATGCTGCGCGCCGGCGATGTCGCAGAGGCAACGGCACGCGCCGTGGCCACAGCCGTGCAGACCATCCGCGCGCGTCCACTCGCCAAACCGCCCGGCATCGCCGAGGCGGTCGAATGGGCCAATGCCGCGACCATTCTCGAAAAAGGCGGCAGTCCATGGCCGGAAGCCTTCCGCCGCGCCATCGGCGTGCTGATCAAGGACGAGGAGGATCTGTCCTACATCGCGCCCGAGCTCGGCCGGATCGTCGACGAGGTGCTGGCGTGAGCCGCGACGTCATTCAGCAACGCGGGCGGGACAGCGCCCCCCTCTGTCCTGCCGGACATCTCCCCCGCGCCGCAACGCCCTTGCTCAGCTTCGCTCGCCTGCTGCGCCGCTACGGCTTCGCTATTGCCCCGGAACAAGTCTCCCGTTTCATGCAGGCCGTGACCCTGCTGGGGCCGCGCTCGATGGCGGACATCCGTGAGGCGGCCCTGGCCACACTAGCGCCGCCGCCTGACCGCCGCGACGAATTCGAAGCGCATTTCCAGAGCCATTTCTATGGCAACGCGTCAGCTGTGATCGAAGGCGATGCAGACGAGGAAACGCGCATCAAGGATGATGGCGGTGCCGACGACGAACGGATCGAGGCCGAGCAGAAACAGGAAGGCGGCGAGTTGTCTTCCGCCCTGGAGCAGTTGAGCTCGCGCGACTTCCAGCGCGACGACGACAGTCTGACCGCGTTTCGCCGAAAGCTGTCATCGGCCCTGCCCGCCCGACGTTCCTTCCGCACCGTGCGTACCCATTCGCGCGGCAAGCTCGACCTGCGCCGCTCGCTCAGGGAAATCGTCGGCGCAGATGGCGATGTCCCCTCGCCGCTGCTGCGCCGCCGCCAGACCGTGCCGCGCAAACTGCTGCTCTTGATCGATGTCTCCGGCTCGATGAAGCTGCACACCGCCGACTATCTCAAGCTGGCGCATGCCGCCGTGCAGGGCGCGGACCGCGCAGAGATCTTTACCTTCGGCACGCGGCTCACCCGCATCACCTCGGCATTGCGCATCCGCGACCGCGATCAGGCGCTGGCGCGCGCGGCGGCCCAGGTCGACGATTGGGATGGCGGCACCCGCATGGGACCGACCCTGCTGGCATTCCTCTCGGTGCCGCGCTTTTCGTCGTTCACGCGCGGCGCCGCGGTCGTCATTCTCTCCGACGCGCTGGAGCGCGGCGACCATGCCGAACTGGAGATTGCCATGCGCAGGCTTAGCGCCCGCGCCTTCCGGCTGTCGCTGGCGACCCCGCTGGCCGGCGATCCGCGCTTCCAGCCGGCGACAGCGGCGCTGCGCGCCATCCTGCCCGACCTCGACGATCTGGTCGACGGCTCGTCGCTGGCCGGCCTCACCGATTTCATCCTGTCGCTCGCACGCCCCGCCCCGGCGGCCGCGACCATCTGGAAAAGGGTATCGTGATGCAGAAAGCCATCGACGCGCATTTCCACATCTGGCGCCAGAAGGACCAACCATGGCTGGTCGGCCCGATGGTGCCGCGCATCTTCGGCCCTTACGAACCGATCCGCCGCGACTATCCGATCGATGAATTTTTGGCCGACCAAAAAGGTTCCGGCGTCGAAAAAGCCGTTTATGTCCAGACCAATTGGGCCAAGGAGGATTTCGAGAAGGAGGTCGCCTTCCTGCAGAAGACCGCTGACGAGACCGGCTGGCCGCACGCCATCGTCGGCTATGCCGACATGACGGTGGACGATGTCAGGCCGCAGATCGACCGGTTGATGAAATACAGGCTGCTGCGCGGCGTGCGCATGCAACTGCACTGGCACGAGACCCCGGCCTTCCGCTTCGCCGCCTCGGCCGACCAGGTGATCGACCCCAAGGTCCGCGCCAACGTCGCGCGGCTGAAGGATTACGGCCTGTCCTTCGACCTGCAGCTCTTCCCCGCCCAGATGAAGGACGGGCTGACGCTGGTCGGCGAAAACCCGGAGACGAATTTCATCCTGACCCACGCCGGCATGCTGACCGGCATGGAACCGGAAACCACCGAAGCCTGGAAGGCCGGCCTGCGCGCACTGTCGGCGGCGCCCAATCTCTACGCCAAGCTGTCTGGCCTCGGCACCTTCGTTCACCGCAACGACCCGGCGCTGATCGCCTACATCATCGACAATGCGATCGATATTCTTGGCAGCGACCATCTGATGTTCGGCTCGAACTTCCCGATCGAGAAGCTCTGGACTGGCCACGCCGAACTGATCAAGGCGCACCGCGATGCGGTGGAGAAGCATGGCACGGCGGCGGAAGCCGACATTTTCTGGAACGCGGCGGAGAAGGTTTACAGGCCGGTGTAGCGCGTCTTTCCTCACTTCACCTCGAACTGTGGATCGACCGGGATCTGCATTGCCGTCACCAGATGGTTGGTCTGTCCCGCCAACCCGATGATCGACACCAGTTCGCCATGCTGTGCGTCTGTCATGCCCTTGGCGCGCGCCGCCGCGGTGTGCGAATGGACGCAATAGGAGCAGCCATTGGCGGTCGACACCGCGATGTAGATCATCTCCTTGGTCAACGGATCGATGGCACTGTCTGCAACCATCACCGCCTTGAGCTGTTCCCAGATACGCTTCAGCGCCACAGGATCATTGGCCAGCCCGCGCCAGAAATTATTGACGAAATCGGATTTGCGCGTCGCGCGGATGTCGTCGAACACCGCCTTTAAGGCCGGGATTTTCTCCACCTCGGCATCGCTCAGGAGTCTGGTGGTGGCCATGGTGTTTCCTTTCGTTTTTTCAATGCCGGACGTTTGAATCGGACGCTGAACAGCCGCCGCCAATCCATTCACTTCATTCGCCTATTCGCCTTTTGCGACGCAAACAGCACCGCGAGGGTGTGTCGAGATTCAGGTCAGGCCGAGTCGAAAACGACGGGTTCCGAGAACCGGAGCGGAGCGTACTTGAAGTACGTGAGCACCGGGAGCGCAGGAAGCTGGCGTTTGCAGGCCGGCCTCACCTGAATACCGACACACTCTCTAATGCACCGCCGCATACATAATCTTCTCCTCCGTCGCCTCGGCCGGCGAAAACTCCTCGACGATACGGCCCTGGCGGCAGACCAGGATCCGGTCGGACAGGTTCATGATCTCCGGCAGGTAGGACGAGATGACGACGACGGCCAGACCCTCGTCGGCCAGCCGGTTGATGATCTGGTGGATCTCGGCGATGGCGCCGACATCGACGCCGCGCGTCGGCTCGTCGAAGATGACCACGCGCGGCTTCTGCACCAGCCCCTTGCCGATCACCACCTTCTGCTGGTTGCCGCCGGAAAGCTCGACCACGCGCGCATTGTCGTTGATCGCCCTGATGTTCAGCGTCTTGGTCCATTCGGCGGAGAGCGCGCGCATCTCCTGCTGATTGATCACCCAGCCTTTTTCGCGGCCGGCCGCCAGCAGCCCGCCGAACAGGTTCTCGGCAATGCCCATCGTCTCGAAAATGCCTTCGCTCTTGCGATCCTCCGTGACGTAGACGATGCCGTCGGCCACCGCTTCGCTCGGCACGAGATAGCGCACCGGCCTGTCGTCCAGCTCGATCGCCCCGCCGCGCAGGAAATCGCGTTTGTAGATGCCGGACACGATTTTGAACGTCTCGGTACGGCCGGAGCCGATCAGCCCGAAGACGCCGGTGATCTGGCCTTCGAAGATCGAGAACGAATTGTTGCGCACGACATTGCTCATTGAGATGTCCTGCACCGACAGAACTTTCTTGCTCGCCTTGCGCAGCCTGGCCTCGTCTCGCTGGCGATAGATCTGCCCGGACAGCATGCGCCCGACCATGGCGGCAACGATCCGGTCGCGATCGAAGGCCGACGTGTCGTCGGTGATGACCAACTCGCCGTCGCGCAGGATGGTGATGCGGTCGGCAATCAGCAGCGCCTCTTCCAGCGCATGGCTGATGAAGACGATGGAGACGCCGCGCGCCTTGAGCCGCCGGATCAGCGCGAAGAAGTGCCGCTTTTCCTCCGGCGTCAACGTCGCGGTCGGCTCGTCGAAGATGATGATCTCGGCATTGTGGTGCACGGCGCGCGCGATCTCGACCATCTGGCGCTTGGCCGCGCCAAGCGTCGCCACCATGGCGTTCGGGTCGACCGGAAAATTCAGCGACTGCAGGAACTGCTGCGCGGAAATGTAGGTGCCGCGCAGCCGGTTGAGGAATTTCTCGGTGCCGAGATAAAGATTCTGCGCCACCGTCATCGACGGCACCAGGCTGGTCTCCTGGAACACCATTGCGATGCCCGCCTCGAGCGCCGCATGCGGCGAGGCGTAAGCGATCTCGCGTCCCTTGTGGAACATCTTGCCCGAACTGGCGTCGACCACTCCGGCGATGATCTTGGTCAGCGTCGACTTGCCGGCGCCGTTTTCGCCGAGCAGCGCGTGGATCTCGCCCTTGCGCAATTCGAAGCTGACATTCTTGACCGCGGGCACGCCGCGATAATTTTTGGTGACATTCTCCAAGCGCACGATTGGTTCCATCAAAACCCCCCGGCATCGACAGCCAACACGCAGTCGCCGCCCTTCGAGGCGACGAACAGTTCGCCATCTTTTTCAACCACGCTGCAAATGCCGTGACGTATGCCGTTGGCGCGGCTGTGCAGGCTGAACCGAGGCTGCATGTTCTGGTCGAGCCTGACCACCAGACCGTAGGAGCGGCTCGGCGACCAGGGCTTGTGGATGCCCATCGTGCGGATGCCGCCGCATTGCAGCGGTTCGAGGAAGCTGCGGCTTGAGGCCAGAGCCGGTGCGATCCAATAGGCCGGCGGCACCTGCTCGATCATGTCCTGACGGTAATGCGTCTCCTGCAGCACGAATTCGATCAGCCGGTTGCGCGGCGCAAACAGGGTCAGCCAGGCGCCGCCATCGGCTGCCGGCGACAGCCGCGCGGGATAGCCGGGCAGATGGGTCAACACCGTCGAGCGGCTGCCGCTTGCCGCCTCGAAGCGGATGAGCTGATGGCGCCAGCTCTCGCTCACCAGCACATCCCTGCCGATGGGATGGAGCCCATAGGGAAAGGCGATGGCGCCGGCCACCTTGCGGAAGGTCCCGCCTGCCGCATCCTGCTTCCAAAGCGATCCGGACGCGCCTTTCTTCATCAGGTCGGCCGCCCATTGTGATGGTGCGAATTCGGCCGAGCCATTGGCCAGCCACAGCGCACCATCATCGGCATAGGCGAGCGCGGTCATGCAGCTGACACCAGCCGGTAGCGAAACATCCCTACCGCCGACCAGGAGCTTGCCGCTTTCCAATCCGACCGTCAGCTCACCCGATGGCGAGAACGCCAGCGCGGTAACGGTGGACGCAAAGGTCTCGACCAACTTGGGCGCGGTACCGGCGGCAATCGAATAGACGGCGTTGCCGCTGGAAGCGAGCAGCTTGTCGCCAGAGATCAGCAGATTGTCCGGCTCGGTCAGTTCGGCAAAAGCCGGCGCATCGTCAAGCTGCGTGTTGGGTCGGAAAGCGCCATCCAGCGGCGGGATCGTCACCGCCTTGCCGCGAAATAAATCCAGGATGGGATCGAGGATCATCGCTTTGCTCCCCAATAGGAAGCCGGGCTGGTCCAATTCGGGTCGGCGCTAGCAATCTTGTAGCGGCCGATGCGGTTGTTGAGGATGCCGCCGACGAAGAGATATCCCTTGTGCTCGCGCATCGAGGTGACCATCGGATGCGCGCCGCCCGAGAGGTCGCCCATCGCTTCGACGATGTCGCCCTGCTCCGTGAATTTCACCACGCCCCCGGTGTTGATGTTGGGGAACAGCCATTCGTCCTGCGGCAGCCGGCGTGTCATGCGCTTGCGCATGTCGGGATGGCGCAGCGACAGGTCGAAGCTCGGGGTGCGCATGCCGAGCCACGCCATCCAGTAATTGCCGTCGGAAGCGCGGTTGATGTTGTCGGGGTAGCCCGGCATGTCCCGGATGACGCATTCGGCGATGCCGGCCTTCGGCCCTTCCAGCCAGTAGCGATGCACACGGCAGGCCCAGCTCTCGGCGAAGAACAGCGACTTGCCATCATGCGCCATGCAGACGCCGTTGGTGTAGCGGTAGCCGTCGAGCAGCGTCCTGGTCGATCCGTCCTTCGGATCATAGACCAGCAGGCGGCCGGTGGCGCGGTTCTCGATCGAATCCAGCGCCCAGTCATGCGCGTCGTAGCGCTTGGTCGAGTCGGTGAAATAGATGCGGCCGTCCGGTGCTATGTCGCAGTCGTTGGGATCGCGCAGCCGTGCGTCGTCGACGACCGATGTCCAGGAGCGCGACGTTTCGGCCGACAGGCGTTTGACCTCACGATCGGGCGAGACGGAATAGAGCCCCATGGCGCCGACACAACTGATCAGATTGCCTGATTTGTCGAAGGCAAGGCCGAGCGGAAAGCCGCCGATATGAGCGAACACTTCCGACTTCACATAGCCCGGCGCGAAGAAGCGGACGATCTCGCCATGGCGCGTGCCGCAATAGAGGTGGTCGTCACGGTCGAGAATGACATCTTCCGGTCCTTCCAGTTCGCCGAGCCCGATATGGTCGGCGCCCGACAGCCTGTCGTCGAGTTCGTAGGATGTGCCGGAGCCGGGCGCCGCCGACTGCGTCTCGCCCATCCTGAGATAGACCGGCGCGACATAGACCTCGTTCAGCACCTTGTGGCGGTTCTTCAGCCAGCGGATGTCGATCGTCACCGCCACTGCCAGCATGATGCCCAGCACCATCTGGTTGGTGCCGGTGCCGTAGCCCAGCCTGATCAGGCCGTTGGTCATGGTCAAAACGATGATGGCGCCCATCAGCCCCTTGATCACCGAGCCGCGCCCGCCTCCGAGGCTGACACCGCCGACCACCGCCGCGGTCAGCGCCATGATCTCGAGGTTGAGGCCGGTGCCCGGCCCTGCTCCGCTCAGCCGGCAAGCTATGAGGAAGCCGCCGATCGAGGCGCAGAAGCCTGAGAAGACATAAGTCATGAACACGGTGCGGCGCACACGGATGCCGGCATTGTGGGCAGAGCGCCGGGAGCCGCCAACCGCCAGCACATGCCAGCCGGGCCGCGAGCGCGTCAGCGCGATATGAGTGACGATGGCGAGGATAATGGCCAGCCACATCGAGACCGACAGGCCCCAGAAGGTGCCGTCGCCGATGAAGTCGAGCACATCGGAGGTGGCTTGGGACAGCTGCACATCGGCGGCATAGGTGGTGACCAGGATGTCGAACAGCGCCCGCCCGAAAATGAAGGTCACCAGCGTGGTGAGGAAGGCGCGCAGCCTGAGGTATCCGACGAGATAGCCGTTGACGGCGCCGAAGACGAGGCCGGCGGCAAGCGAAGCGGCCAGCGCCAGCCAGATCGACTGTTCGAGGATGAAGAAGACATAGACGGCCGAAAAGCAGGACAGCGCAAAGATCGAGCCGACCGACAGGTCGATGCCGCCGCCAAGCATCACCACCGTCATGCCGGTGACGACCATCGAGAATTCACCGAGCTGGCGGGTCGATTCCTGCAGCGAGGTCAGTTTGAAGAAGCCCGGAATGATCGAACCGAACACGCCGAGTGTTGCCACCAGTGCCAGGAAGGGAATGGCATTGTCGGTCCAGCGCTTGGTCAGTATCTCGCCGACCAGATGGTCGGGCACGAGATTGTAGCGCCAGGCCTGGAGGCGTTCGCGAAAGGACATCAGGTCACTGCTATTGCGAGAGAAGAGAAAAAGGTGGCCGGGTAATCGCTCCGGAGCAATTCTCAACTTCGCCGCTGCCCCTCATCCGCCTGCCGGCACCTTCTCCCCGTGAAGACGCCCCCTCTCCCCGTTTTCACGAAGAGAGGGTAAGGTGAGGGGCAGCGCTGAGGTTGGCGATTGTCCACGTACAACCCGGCCGCCATGTTGATATCAGGCGTAAACTCGCGACCTACTTCGCCGCGGCTTCCGCTTGCAACGCCTTCAGGTCCCAGCAGCTGTCGGGCTTGAGGTCGGCCTTGGTCGTCGCCTTCTCCAGCGTGTAGATGTAGGTGTGCGACGTGCCGGCCGGCTGGCCGCTCTGCAGCAGGAACTTTATGATGGCATTCATGTCGCCCGACTGCCGGGCAAGGTCGGTCATGACAACCGCGCCATAAGTGCCGTCCTGCAGCTTGTCGCAGTCGGCCGCCTTTTCGCCGCCGCCGGTGGTGACCAGGAAAACCTTGCCGTCGAGCTTGGCGTCACGGATCGCGGCCGACGCGCCGGTAGCATCACCATCCCAGAAGTCGATGATCGAGCAGATGTCGGGGTTCTGCTGCAGCATCGTCGTCGTGACATTGCGCGAGGTGGTCGCATCCCAGTTGGAGTCGGGCTTGGCCACGACCTGAAACTCGGGATGCTTTTCCAGTACCTTCATGATGCCGGCGTACTGATAAAGGCTGGAGGAGTTCGCTTGATCGCCCTGCACAAGGCCGATCTTTTTGGACGAGTTCTCGCCGCAGCCCTTGATCGCGGCTTCCGCCTCGAGTTGGCCGAGCCGGTCCCAATCGCTGCCGACAAAGGCATCGGCCGGGAAATTGGCGGGATTGTCGACCAGGATCACGTAGGTGCCGGCTGCCTGCGCCTTCTTCATCAGCTTGGAGTAGGAATTGAGGTCGGGCGCGTGGATGATCAGCACGTCAGGCCTGGTGTCGGAGGAGATGGCATCGGTGATCGCCTGCGCGCCGGCATCGACGACCCAGTTCGGATCGCGCGTCTCGAACGTGCCGCCCCAGGCCTCGACTTCGGTCTTCAAATAGTGCGCCCAGCCCTGCGCCAGGTCGAAGCCCATCGCCAGCGGCACCAGCATGACGCGTTTGCCCTTGAGTGCCTGCGCATAGGCAGCGGGGCCCGGATCGTCGGCAGCGAAGCTCGGCGCCACGAACGCGGTGACCGCAAGCGCCGTCGCGGCGGCCATCAATGTTTTGATCAGTTTCATGTCACATCCTCTGGTTGGTCGTTGTTATTTACGGCCGGCCCCAACCGTCCGCTTTGGTCTAGTCTTCCTGTTTGAGCATGATCTTTTCCGAAAAGTTCCCACTTTTCGGGATCATGCTCTAGATGTCGCCCTGCTGCGCCGTCTGTTCGTCACGCGGATTGATGATGCCGTCGACGATGATGGCACCGAGCAGGATCGCCGCCTTGATCAGGTTTTGGTAGAGCAGCGGAATGTCGATGATGGTCATCGCATTGAGCAGGATGCCGATCAGCGCCGCTCCGACCAGCACGTTTCGCACCCCGCCTCGTCCGCCCGAAAGCCCGATGCCGCCGATCACCGCCACCAGCACGATGTCGTAGAGCAGCGTCGAGTTGACGACGCGGGTGTTGATCGAATGCAGGCTGGCCGCTGTCAGCAGGCCGGCGATCAGCGCGACGAAGGCGGAAAGCACATAGCGCAGCACCAGCATCGGCCGCACTGGAATACCGATGTTGCGCGCGGCGACCGGATTATCGCCGGCGAAATAGATGTAGCGGCCCCATTTGGTGTAGCGCAGGAACAGGAAGAACAGGAAAGCCAGTGCAGCGAAGACGAACACCTCGATGGGAATGTCGAGGAAGCGCAGGCCGCCAAGCAGTTCCACCCAATGGCCCTGCGGCACCGGAACCGCATCCTGCGTGATCAGTTGCGAGCGCACATAGCCGAAGACGAAGGAGCCGGTGGCAAGCGTCACGAAGATCGCCGGCACGTCGGCGTAAGCGACGAGAAAGCCGTTGAGCAGGCCGATGGCGAGCACGCTGGCCAGCACATAGGCGAAGGCGAGCCCGTCAGGCGTTCCTGAATTCATCAACTGCAGATACCAGGCGACCGACATCGCCATGATCGCCACCGCCGAGAGGTCGATGCCACGGCCAATGATGACGACCGCCATGCCCAATGCCAATATGCCCAGTACCGAAACCGAACGAACGATGGCAACGAGATTGTTCGGAGCGATGAAGCCCGGCAGGCCTATGGCCGCGGCAATGAACAGCATCACCGCTATGGCAAAGACAATACCTTCCTGGTTCAGGCTCTTGAAACTCGGCCGACCGATCGCGTTCATTGTCTGTCTTCACCCCGGCGGCAGCGCTGCCGCCCCTGGGAAGAAAGCTAATCGGCTCAACGTCGGTTCGTCAAATGAATCCGCGTTCAAAACACGGACTGCCGACGAGACTCGCGATGTGGACGCATTGATTGCTGATGCTGGCGCAATGCCTGGAAACTTCAGCACTTTTGGCAATTGTTTGCGCCATCCCTGCGTCTTGCGCAAGCACGACACCAAGGCGCAAGGCGAAGATGGAATTTAACCCTGCGGTGGATGGGAAAATTCGATTTCAGTTCCCGGCCATGTGGCCGGAAACCTCGGCGCCGGCGGTCCTCGGCAACACCAGGAAACGGAACGACGCCACCAGCCCGATAACGCCGATCACCAGAAAGGTGACTCGAAAATCGACGAGGTCCAGCGCCGGCTGGGCCCTGGTGATCTGCGACAGGTTGAGGATCGCCGCAGCTATCGCCACACCGAACAGCATTGCCACCTGCTGCAGCATCGAGGACAGCGTCGCCGCCGAGCTGCGCTGCGCCGCGGCGACATCGGCGAAGGCCAGCGTGTTCAGCGCCGTGAACTGCATGGAACGCGACAGGCCGGCGATCAGCATCAGCCCCACCACGAGCGCCTGCGGCGTCTGCGGCGAGATCGCCGCGCAGGCCATGATCGATGCGGACGCAATGACGCCGTTGACGACCATCACCGAACGAAAGCCGAAGTGGCGCAGCATCGGCGTCGTCACCGTCTTCATCCCGAGATTGCCGAGGAAATAGGCCAGGATCATCATGCCGGCATCGACCGGGCTCATGCCAAAGCCGACCTGGAACAAAAGCGGCAGCAGGAACGGCGTGGCGTTGATCGCGACGCGGAATATGGTGCCGGCCGCAAGCGTCGAGATGGCGAAGGTCAGCACCTTGAACGAGGACAGGTCGAGCAGCGCATGGGGCGCGCGCCGGAGATGCCGCACCGCCAACCAGCCGATGACGATCCCTGCCGCGACCAGCAGCACCGTCGGCAGCACGCCGTCGTCGGGATGCGCGATACGCTCGAGGCCGCAGAGAAGGCAAGCAAGTCCCGCCGATGTCAGGAAGAAACCCGGCCAGTCGAGTGGCTTGGGATCGGCTTCACGGTCACCGGGGATGAAGCGGGCGACCAGCGCCAGCCCGATCAGCCCAAGCGGGATGTTGATGAAGAAATTCCAGTGCCAGGAGAGATAGGTGGTGATGAAACCGCCAAGCACCGGACCAACGACAGGCGCGAACAGCGCCGGCCAGGTGATGAGCGCGGTTGCGTTGAGCAGTTCCGATTTTGACGCGTTGCGCAGCACCAGGATGCGGCCGACCGGCGTCATCAATGCGCTGCCCAGCCCTTGCGCGGCGCGCGCCGCGACGAACTCGGTGAGATTCTCGGAGAAGCCGCAGGCGAGCGAAGCCAGCGTGAACAGTGCGATCGCCATCAGGAAGATGTTGCGCGCGCCGAACCGGTCGGCGAGCCAGCCCGACAGCGGCACGAACACCGCCATGGTCAGCATATAGATGGTGATGCCGATGCTCATCGCCACCGCCGGCACGCCGAAGGAGGCGCCCATCTGCGGCAGCGACGTCGAGATGATCGTCGAATCCAAGAGCTGCATGAAGAAGGCAATGGCGACGATCAGCGCCACACGCCGCGAACTGCTGGCTGGGTCGGCTAAAACGTCAGTCTCGGGGATGGCAGTCATGACGGACCGCTTTGAACAGCATTTGGCCGGCGGCGTCCAGATCCGTGACCATTCGCGCCGGCCGGAAAAGCCGCGACGGCTTTGCCGCCAGGCTCTCCACCGATCTCGGCAAGCCGGTCAAGGCTGTGGCCGACTGGCAAAGTTGCGTCGAGGCGCCGACATCGTCGTCGAGGCCTCGCGGCTGCCGGAACCGCAGCCGCTGCTGAAGACCGAGTGGATCAAGCGTGGCACGCTGGTCGTGCCCTATGGCACGATGAGCGCGGTCCGAAATACCTGTCGCCGGTCGGCGGCGCATCGGCCGGCTTCGTGCCGCTGCAGAAGACGGTAACATCGATCCTGGCCGCCATCCGCCACAAGGCCAATCCGGTGATGCTCGATTTCCTGCCCGTCTCCGAGGGCGTCGAGGACCATGCCACGCAGACGCCGCTGGCCGTTTCGAAATGCGCCGCCATGATCGCACTGTGGCGCCGGTTGATCGCCTTCGAACTGATGGCGGCCGCCCAGGCCGTCGACCTGCGCGACGGGCAGACGCTGGCGCCGCGCATGGCCGCTATCCATAAGGCGATACGCGCGCTGGTGCCGGCGCTGAAGGAGGATCGGCCGCTCGGCATCGAAGCCGAAGCGCTTCATGCCGCGCTTGTCGATGGGAATTGGCAGCCGATCTTAGCCCAGGCCGACCTTGTCGAGGAACAGACGTAGCTCGGCCGGGTCCATGTGCACCACATGCCTGTCCTCGGGATAGACGCCGCTGTTGACGTCGGCGACATATTCGGAGAATGCGGCCACCCGCTCCGCCTGCAACCGATCATATTCAGCGGCGAAGTTGCGATAGACCTTGGAGTGTCGTGGCATGTGGCCCCGATTCTGCCCGAGGATATCTTCGGCGAACAGATATTGCGCGTCGCAACCGGTGCCCGCGCCCATCGACAGCATGATCAGCGAGGTACGCTCGGAGATCGCCTTGGCGACCTCGACCGGCACCACTTCGATTTCGGCGCCGATCGCGCCGGCGGCCTCGAGCTGTTTCACCGCTTCGAACACCTGCATGGCGGTGTCGGCGGTCTTGCCGACCGCCTTGAAGCCGCCGGTCCATGTCGCGCGGGATGGAATGAGGCCGACATGGCCGATGACGGGGATGGCATCGTCCGCCATCCGCTTTATGGTGGCGTAGCCCGCGCTGCAATAGACCGCGTCGGCGCCGGCCTTGTAGAGCCGGAAAGCCCAACGCAGGAAATCATCCGATGTGCCGATTTCGTAGAAATTGTCTCCCGGCATGGTGAACAGGCTCGGTGCCGCATCGCGGTATTGCGGGTTGAGCACGAGTTCCGGCGGCACGGAGACGATATCGACCCCTGCCCGCTCGGCAGCTTCCGCCTCGTCCAGGGTCAGCACGCGCAGCATGGTCAGCTGACGCTTGCCTTTCATGGCGCGCAGGTCGGCGACGGTCGGTCTCTTTCGGCTCATTAAACGTTCCTCTTTTGCTTGCCGCGGTGCCGGATCGGTGTGCCGCGCTTCAGATCTCGATCATCACCTTGCCAGCTTCGATCTTCACCGGATAGGTCGCAAGATTGACGCAGACCGGCGCGCCCTTGGCCTGGCCGGTCTTATAGTTGAAGCGGCCATTGTGCTTTGGACATTCGATGATGTCGTCCATCACCAGCCCGTCGGCGAGATGTGCCTTCTCATGCGTGCAGAAACCGTCGGTGGCGAAGAATTCATTCTCCGGGGAGCGATAGATCGCGAAGGTTCGGCCACCGTGGTCGAAGCGGATGACATCCTCTTCCTCGACATCGTCCACCCCACACGCTTCAATCCAATCGGCCATCTCTGTCTCCCGCAACCATTCGCGCCCCTTATTCAGCCGCCGCCGACATGTCGAACTCATGGAATTCGCCGCGATAGGGCCTGGCCGTCGGCGGCAGCTCGCGCTTGAGGTAGTAGTCCTCGTATTTCAGCTGCCTGAGCAGGACCGGCCAGACCTCGCGATAGGCATGCCACATCGACGGGTTCGGCACGGGCAGGTCGTGCTTGATCAGCTCATGCAGCCTGGGCAGCGCATGATAGGGCACCATCGGGAACATGTGGTGCTCCACATGATAGTTCATGTTCCAGTAGATGAACCGGCTGATCGGGTTCATGTAGACGGTGCGCGTGTTGAGCCGGTGGTCGACGACATTGTCGGCCAGCCCGATATGCTGCAGCAGGCCGGTGGTCACCATGTGCCAGGTGCCGTAGAGGCGCGGCAAACCAATCAGCACCACCGGTATCCATGACCTGAGGACGACCGCGACAGCGATCGTCGCAATGTACACGGCAACATGCCACCGCGCGGCCGTCACGGCCTTTGCCCATTCCATTTCCGGAACATAGCTCTTCTCCTCGTCGGACAGCTTGCCGAACGCCTGACGCACGAGCGTCGGCAGCGAATAGCGGAAATCGAGGATGCCGGTGAAGGCCAGCGCCGCCTTCAACAGGTCCGGCGGCCGCATGACGGCGATCTCGGCGTCGCGGCCGACGATGATGGTATCGGTGTGGTGGCGGGCATGGCTCCAGCGCCATTGCACGGGATTGCGCATCAGCATGAAGGAGGCGATCTGGTAGACGACGTCGTTCATCCAGCGCGTGCGAAAAGCGGTGCCGTGGCCGCATTCGTGCCAGCGCGAATCGCTCGACGAGCCGTAGAGCACGCCGTAGACGAACAGGAACGGCACCACCCACCACGAGCCCCAGAACCAGACGATGCCGGCGGCCGAGCCCAGGATCGCAACAACCCAGATGATGGTGTCGCGGATCGCCGGCCCGTCGGAACGCTGCATCAGCTCCTTCATGGCCTTGCGGGGGACATCGGTGTGGTACCATTCGGCGGAGGCCAGGCCGGTCTCGATCGCTGCCCTGGTGCTTTCACCAACCAGGCTGTAATCCCGCTTTTTTGCCATTGTCGTCACACGGGCCTCCAATCTTCTCGCACCGCCGGCAATCCGGTCCGCCGGGCGAAGAGCTTGCCTTGAATACTTGTCGCGCTCATGCCGAGCTCGCCAGTCTTGGGAAATTGCCGGAGGGGCGAGGATAATCCTGTTCGGGCTGGCGGGCGATCGCCGCAATCCTGGCTTCGGCACCGGCGATCGCCTCCTTGCCGTCCAGCACCCGGAACACGGCGTCATAGGCGCGGGCTTCGTCATGCTCCAGCCAGAGCATCTCGCCGCGTTCGCGCGCGGCGAGATCGCCCAGCACATGATGGGTCGATGGTTCGATGCCCATCGCATACTGCCCGGCCTGGAAATTCTGCCATTGATAGGCGCAGGGCAACTGGTCCTTGCGCGTCACCACTTCGAAGCCGAGACCGAGCCGGTCGTTGACGACGGCCACCGGCACCTCGCCCTTTGCGTCGGCGTCCATTTCGTGCTGCCAGACCTGCTCGCTGAACCCCATTTGCGGTTCCGGCACTGTGCGGTAGCCGACCTTCTGCGCCTCGTAACGTTCCCCGGCATGCGCCGCCCACACCACGTCCCGGATCGGTGCCAGATAACGCGAGCCCCTGTCCAGAAGTGGATGACTGACATTGACATGGTAGAAATACATATGCGGCGTGCGATTGAACCCATGGTTGACGACACGGTCGGAGAGCCGGATCTCGTTGCCGCCGACATCGGCCTCGATGCGGCGGATGAGGTGCAGGTCCTCGCCGAACACCGCCGACTGCTGCACGATGCCTTCCGCCCACAGCACGCAGCGGTCGCCATCCCAGCTCTCGCCATAGCCTGTCAGCCGCGCGGGGATCGTCCCGACGCGGCCGTGCAGCGAATGAACCACGGTCTTCTTGCCCGGATAGTTGTAGCTGTCGGCCGGAACTTCCTCACGGCCCAGTATGTGGTCGAGCCCGCAGGTCACAAGCAGACCGGAAAAGGAACGTGCCCAGGCCAGCCCCCCTTCCCCCTCATGGTCGTGCAGGCCCGGATGGCGGAAGCCGCTCGGCGAATGCCAGCCGATCGCCTGGCCGTTGAACTCGCAATCGGCGATGTCCAGTGCCCGGTCGACCAGCACCGTGAAACGCAGGCCGGAGCCGGTGCGGAATTCCAGCATGCGGATGCCGCGCTCAACCCCGTCGCCGAGCGTCATCAGACGCACCCCGGCGAATTGCGACAGCATGCCGGAGCGTTCCGAGACCTGCCGGCGCGAGAGCGTCTTGCCGTAAAGCTCTACCATGCCGTCACTGCGCCCTCTTCATCAGAGCCGACAGGTCGGCGCCGGTGATGATGCTTTCCACGGTCAGCAGATCGGTATCGGCGACCGTCTGCTCGGCAACGATCTCGCCGCGGCGCATGACGATGATGCGGTCGGCAACCTCGAACACGTGATGGATGTTGTGGGTGATGAGCAGCACCGAATGGCCGGCCTGACGCATCTCCTTGACGAAGCGCAGCACGCCATGGGTTTCCTCGACGCCGAGATTGTTGGTCGGCTCGTCGAGGATAATCACCTTGGCGGCGAACTGCATGGCCCGCGAAATGGCGATCGACTGGCGCTCGCCGCCCGACAGCGTTGAGACCAGCGCGTCGGCGTCGAGTTTCTTCGAGATGCCGACGCGCTTCAGCAGGGAGGAGGCAGCATCGCGCAGCTTGGCGAGATCGAGCGGCGCAAACACGCCCAACCATTTGAAATTGACCGGTTCGCGGCCGAGGAAGAGGTTGCGCGCGATACTGAGATCCGGCGCCAGCGACGTATCCTGGTGGATGGTCTCGATGCCGAGATCCATCGCGTCGCGCGTCGAGCGGATCGAAACCTTCTGCCCACGCACATAGATGTCACCGCGATCGACCGGGAAGACGCCGGAGATCGCCTTGATCAGCGTCGATTTGCCGGCGCCATTGTCGCCGAGCAGGGCCACTATCTCGCCTTCTCTCAGCGTTAGCGAGGCATTCTTCAGCGCGCGCACGCTGCCGAAGGATTTTTGCAGGTTCTGCAGCCGAAGCACTTCTTGCATCATCGTCAGCTCCTTGCCGCGTTTTTCTGCAGCAAAGCATGCAGGATGAGCATGGCGAGGATGATCATGCCGACGAAGATGTTGTAGGCGAGGCCGGGCACGCCGACGAGCACGATGCCGTTGCGGATGGCGCGCAGCATCAGCGCGCCGACGATGGTGCCCAGGATGGTGCCGCGTCCGCCGGTCAGCGCCGTGCCGCCAACCACCACCATGGCGATCACTTCGAGCTCATAGCCTGTGCCGGCCACCGGCGATGCGGCCGAAATACGAAAGGCGCTGATCATGCCGGCAAGCCCGGCCAGCACCGAGGTGGCGATGAACAGCCAGATCTTGACGGCGTCCGCCGGCACGCCGCGCGCCACCGCCGCGTTGCGGTTGGAACCGATGGCGCTGATCCAGTTGCCGAGCTTGGCATAGCGCAGGACGTAGATTGCGAGCAGCGACAGGCCGACGAACCACCACAGCGAGGTGTAGAAGCGGAACGAGCCGATATTGAAGCTGCCGGCAAGCAGCGTCACGAAGAAGCCAGGCTGGTCCCACGACTTCAGCGGGAAACCCTGGGTGATGTAGAGGGCCGCGCCGCGCACGATCAGCAGCATGGACAGGGTCACCAGGAACGACGAGATGCCGATCTTGGTGACGATCACCCCGTTGATCGCCCCGATCGCGATGCACAGCAAAAGTCCAGCCAGAAGGGCGACGCCGATATCCACCCCGCCGTTCTGCACCAGAAGCATCACGACCACCGGCGCCAGGCCGAATACGGCACCGACCGACAGGTCGAACTCGCCGGCCGTCAAAAGCAGCGTCATGCCGAGCGCGATGATGCCGAGCTCGGGCAGGAACGCCATCATGTTGGAGATGTTGAGCGGCGACAGGAAATTGCCGTCCGCGATCGCGAATACCACGAGAAGGACGACGAGGATGATGAACGAGGAAAATTGCGGCGAGCGCATCAGCCTCGACCTGCTCCTGGCGCTTGTTGCGCCTTCTTCCGCGGTGACTGCCATAACGTTCTGAACCATGCTGCTTGCAAGGCGCCCGCCGCCGGCGCGGCGGGCGTCCATTTTCACTTCTTGTCGTAGAGTTTGAGGATCGGCTCGACGCTCGACGCGTCGTAGAGACCGAAAGTGTGGATGTCGTAGCCGATCGGCTCGCCCGAGGCGGCAAGCCCGAGCAGTGCTACCGGCATGAAGCCCTGCGCCGATGGGTACTGCCAGGCCGCAGCGTTGACGAAACCGTCCTGGACGGCTTGCGCCGTCTCCCTGGAGTTGCCCCAGCCGACGACTGGGATCTTGCCGGCCGCAATGCCTGCGCCGTCGAACACCCGCTTGATGCTGGCCGCCACGGAATCGCCCAACGCGATGATCGCCGGCGGATTGTTGGCCACCATGTAGTCGGTCATCTTGGCGATGATGCCGGCCGGATCGGTGCCGCAATCGACCACGTCATACTTGATGCCGAGCGGGTCGAAAACGCTGGCGATGCCCTCGGTTTCCAGCTGCTGATAACTGGCGCCGGGAACCTCGACGGGCAGGAACACCTTGTCGCCCTGCTTCACCATCTTATGGTCGACGAGATATTTGGCCCAGATCACGCCGGCCTCCTTGAGGTCGGCCCCGACATAGGCCTGGCGTCCCGTCGCCGGATCGTCGGTGTTGAAGAACACGATCGGGATACCCGCGGCCTTGGCCGCCTTGACCTCCTCGGTCCACAGGCCCGGCTGCGCCGACGTGGTGGCGATGCCGTCGGGCTTGGCGGCAAGAGCCGAGTTGAACGCCTCCTTCTGCGCCGCCATGTCGCCGCCGCTGAAGGAGATTTTGCAGGTCACCTTGAGCTGGTCGCAGGCCTTGGTCGCACCTGCGTTCCAGTCGATCCAGAATGCATCCGACGGGCCGCCATGCGAAAGCAGGTAGAATGTCTTCTGGCCGTCCTGGGCTTGCGCGGCCGAACCGAAGGCAATGGCGGCAAACACGGCGGCTGCCAGTTTCAATCCGAATTTCAACATCTGGTTTTCTCCACTCAATTATTGTCATGCCGGCGCGCCGCTCCGAAAGTCGGCGCCGCGGCCTCAGAGCCCGTTGGCGCGGAACTTCCCGTCGAGGAACTTCTTGGCGCGCGGCACATCGTCCTCGGCCAGATGCTCGATGATGACGGGGATGTTCGGATGCTTTTGCGCCAGCCGCTGGAGATAGAGATCGTAGTTCAGCGAGCCCAGCCCCGGTGCCGGCAGCTCGATCTCTCCGACGCCGCGGAAAGTATGGCTCTCCATGGCATTGTCGTCGCCGATATCGGCATGCTTTTCCGACTTGTCGCTGCCCGAGCGCTTGACGTCCTTGGCGTGCGCGATCTTGATCTTGTCAGTCAGCGTGTCGAACACCTGGTTGAGGATCTGGTCCATCTTGTCGATGTTGTGGGTCTCGAAATAGTTGGTCGGGTCCATCAGCAGGCCGAGGCCGGGATGATCGACCTGCGCGAACATCCTCACCGTCTCCTCGACGGAGCCGACGACGTTGTTGACATAGGTTTCGAGCAAGAAGACCGCGCCGTGGTCATAGGCGGTCTGGGCGAGGTCCGCGATCACCTTGCGGCATTCCTCGAAACCTTCCTCGGTCTTGTTCCTGGGATGATGCACCCAGTCGGATTCGGTGTTGTAGGTGCCGGTTTCCGAGATCACGTAGGGCGAGCCGAAATGACGGGCGTTACGGATGATTTCCTTGAGATGGCCGACCCGCCTCTCGCGCTCGGCTTTGTCGGGGTGGACGATGTTGGTGTAGCCCGACACGCAGCAGATCGGCAGGTTGTGGTCGCGAAAGACGTCGCGCACCTTCTTGGCCTTGTCCTTGGTGATCTGTCCGGCCGACAGGTCGACATCCCTGAAATGCAGATCGAGCTGCACTGTGTTGAAGTCGAGCGCGCGGATCTTCTTCGCCGTCTCTTCGAGGCCGTACGGGAAATAGCCCGTGAAAATACCTGCCTGCATCATGATGTTAACTCCTCCCTGTAAGCGATTCGAGTTGTTTGCGATTTTGTTGCGGTGATCAGATGGCGATTTCGGAAAGCTTGACCGTGCGGCCAGACTCCATGGAGCGGTAGCCCGCCTCGACCAACGCCATGGTCTTGACGTTGTCGGCGACGGAAAGTGCCGGCGGCGTGCCGGTCTTCACCGCGTGCTGGAGCTGCTCCATCACGCCGATGAAGGCATGCGGGAACCACATCGTCTCCCAGCTTGGGCTGACCCATTCGCCGCCGGTCGTCTCGGCCGAAGCATAGGTCAGCGTCGAGGCAGCGCCCGTCGGCCAGCCGATCGTGCCCTTGGCGACGCCCTTGGTGCCGTCGACGCGCCAGTTGATGTGCTGGTCGTCCTTGTAGCCTTCTTGCCGCGGACCGGACCAGACATCCTCCAGCGACACGGCGAGCACGCCGGACGGGAAGCGCAGCGTCGAGACGGTGATGCCGTCGGTGTGTTCGAAAGTCGTGCGC
Source organism: Mesorhizobium sp. BR1-1-6 (assembly GCF_020165355.1). Classification (NCBI taxonomy): domain Bacteria; kingdom Pseudomonadati; phylum Pseudomonadota; class Alphaproteobacteria; order Hyphomicrobiales; family Phyllobacteriaceae; genus Mesorhizobium; species Mesorhizobium sp. BR1-1-6. The sequence goes on from NZ_JAIUHZ010000022.1 coordinate 46,480, forward strand.
GGATCCTTGCGCGTCAGCGTGGTGATCTCATCGGGATCGCCGAACAGGAAACGCAGCACGTCGAGATGATGCACGCTCATGTTGGCAAGCGTCAGCCGGTCGTACTCCTCGAGGAAGCCTTGCCAGTGCGGGATCGCATGCATGTCGATCTGCGCGAAGACGACGTCGCCGAGCGCGCCGCTGTCGATGATCTGCTTCAGCACGCGCATCGACTGGTCGTAGCGCATGTTCTGGTTGACCGAGAGGATCTTGCCCGCCTTCGCCGCCTCGTCGCGCAGCTTCACCGCTTCCTCGACCGACAGCGCCAGCGGCTTCTGCGCCAGGATCGCCTTGATGTGCTTCTGCTTCAGCGCGTGGCGGATCAGCGCCGGCTGCTGGTCCGGTGGGAAAGCCAGGTCGATGATCTCGACTTGCGGATCCTCGATCAGTCGTTCCGGCGTGTCGTGGACGGTCGGAATGCCCCAGCGCGTGGCGACCTTCTGCGCATTCGCCCTTGTACGCGAAGCGATCGCCACGACAGGAAAGCCTGCTTCCTTATAGGCCGCGAGATGGCATTCAGCCATGATCATGCCGGCGCCGACGCAGCCGATCTTGAATTCGCTGGTGCGAACCTTCACGTCCGGCTCGAAGCCTTTGCCTGCCATGTCTTCCTCCCAGAATTCTGTCTTCGCGGCCGTCGTCATCTCGCCAACGCGCCTCCAGATGCTGGCAACCGGAGCCGCGGCATGCGGATCGGATCAGGCATTGGAATTCCCTCCCTCGGGGCCAATGTTTCCTCCACGAGCCCATGAGGGATATTGACGGCAGTCACGGAAGGCTGTCAACATCATGAATAATCAAAACACCTCACAATCTAGCAGAAAGGCGAAGGAATGCGTCATACCGGAATCCATACACCGCTCCTGATGCCTCGATTTGATGGGAAATCTATCTTCCCACGGCGATGCGATCCTGCCGGGCGATCTGATTTAGCCCGGCGGCTTGCGCATCGGCCAAGGCCGGATACATCATTTCCCATCAGAATCGCGGATGGCGAAGAGCAGTCGCCACCCGGCCGGCGGTCGGCATTGCGTGATCCTGATGCATTGAGGAGATGAAAGACGGTGCGTTCCACCCTGACTGACATAGCCCGGGAAGCCGGCGTTTCCGCCGCCACCGTCGACCGTGTTCTCAACAACCGTCCGGGGGTGCGGGCGCGCACGCGCGAAATCGTGCTCGAAATGGCGCAGCGTCTTGGCTACATCGCCGAAGGCGCGAACGGGGCACCTCTCAAGCCCTTGTCCGGCGATGTCATCCGGCTCGACTTCGCGCTGCCGGCCGGCACCAATTCCTTCATCAAGATGCTGCATCGCCACATCGAAGCCCAAGCCTTGGCGCGGCCGGATCTCGATGTCCATATCGCCACCATTGAGGGTTTCAATCCCGACCGGCTCGCACGCCTTTTGCAGGATCTGCGCGGCCAGACGCAGGGCGTTGGGGTCATCGCGCTCGACCATCCAACGGTGCGCGAGGCCATCCGCTCGCTGTCGGCCAACGACGTCAAGGTGGTGACAATCGCCTCCGACATCCTGCATGTGCCAAGGGTCGCGTATATCGGCATCGACAACCGCGCCGCCGGGCGGCTGGCCGGCTACCTGCTCAACCGTTTCATGGGCTCGGAACGTCCTGGCAAGGTGGCGCTGTTCGCCGGCTCGCTCTCCTATCGCGGCCATGAGGAACGCGAGATGGGATTCCGGCACATATTGGCCGAGGAATCGCCCAATCTGGAGATCGTCGAAATGCGCGAGATGCTTGACGACCGCGAAAAGGCCTATTCGGAGGCATCAGCCCTTCTGGAGCGGCACCCCGACCTGGCCGCGATCTACAATGTCGGCGCGGGCAACACCGGCATTGCCCGCGCGCTCAAGGAGCGCGGCCGTGCGATATCGATGGTTTTCCTCGGCCATGAGGTAACCGAAGGCACCAAGGAGCTTCTGCTCGACGGCACGCTCGACGCGGTCATCGACCAGAACCCGCGCGTCGAAGCGCGCGAAGCGCTCAACACCTTGACCCATGCGGTCCGGAGACTGCCTTACGAATTGCACCAGCCGAGGCTCCAGGTGATCTTCAAGGAGAACATCCCGGAGATCTGACACTCTCTGAAATGGAGCGGCGCCGGAACCCCTGCCCGTTCAGCACGCCCGCTACTGGACGGCCGCGACTTCCGCGCCGGCCGCGTCGACAAAGCTCTTGTCGATCCATTTGCCGTAGTCGATCGAGCCCTTCAAAAGCCCGGCACCGGCCATGAATTTCTCTTCGCCCTTGAGCGCCTCGATCGCATCGTCGGTCAGCCTCGGATCCTGGTGGAAAACGCCGTCCGCATAGGTCTTGCGTACCGATTTCTCCGACGACTTGGTCGCCTCGACGAATGTCTTGATCGTCTCGTCGGGATGGGCATCGGCCCAGCGCGAAATCTCGATGTCGACCTTCAGCAGCCGCTTGACCAGGTCGGGATATTTCGCCGCGAAGGCACCGTTGACCGAAATAACGTTCGGCACGTTCCATTCCGGATGGGTGCTGGTGTCGAAGAGCACCCGTGCCTCGCCGGTGTCGACCAGCTTGGCCGCGGTCGAATCCGTTTCGACGAGGGCGTCGATGTCGCCGCGCAGCAGTGCCGGGCCGGATGCCTCGAAAGGCAGGTTCAATCCCTCGACATCACCGGTCGTCAGGCCGACGCTGTTCAGCGCTTTGCTGAGATTCGAGTGCCGCACCGTACCGGTGAGATAGGCGACCTTCTTGCCTTTGAGGTCCTGCAGCGTCTTCAGTGGAGAGTCGGATTTGACCACGATATACGAGCCGCCCGACCGCACATAGCTCGACAGGCCAATCAGCTTGACATCGGCGCCGGAGGCGGCGACGCGCAACGCGGGATTGTTGCCGGTATAGGTGAATTCGATGGCGCCTGTCGCAAGCGCCGTCGTCGCCTCGGAGCCGCCATTGAAGGTGACAAGTTCGACCTTGATGCCGTCCTTGGCGAACTCCTTTTCCCACCAGCCGTCCTTCTGTGCGAGGACGAATTTGAGGTGCCCCGGCGCGGTGCTGCCGATGCGGATGAATTCGGGCTTGTCCTGCGCGAAGGCGGGCATGCCGCCAAGGCCGATGACGACGGCAATGGCGCCCTTCAGGAACAGCCGGCGAAATCCGTCGAATGCAATGTTGGACATGAGGAAAATCCTTGCTGATTGGAATGAGTGAACGGCTCAGATGAGCGAGGACTCGGACTGGCCTTTCCAGGCGGTCGCCCAGCGCTCGAACCAGACGAGCAAATAGTTGACGGTGAGCCCGATGACGGTCAGCGTCAGGATGCCGGCATACATGTCCGCCGTTTCCATCATCAACTGCGAGTTCTGAATAAGGAAACCGAGGCCGGATTTGGCCGCCAGCATCTCGGCGCCGATCACCGCGAACAGCGACGACTTCACCGCCAGCCTTGCGCCGGCGACAACAGAGGGGATGCTGGCCGGCAGGATAACCTTCCGGAACAGGTCGAAGTCGGACGTACCCATCGAGCGCGCCGCCTTGATCAGCAGCGGATCGACCGACTTGACGCCGCTGATCGTGTTGACCAGCAGAAAGAAGACCGAGGAGTAGAAGGTGATTGCCACCTTCGATTCCTCGCCGATGCCGAGCAAAAGGATGAACACCGGAAGCAGCGCGAATTGCGAGGTGTTGCGCAGCGTCTGCACAAGCAGGTCAGAGACCTTCTCGAACAGCGAGTAGCGCCCCATCAGCAGGCCGAGCGGAATGGCCACCACCACGCCGAAAGCGAAGCCGATCGCAGCGCGCTGCAGGCTGATGCCGATATGTTCGACCAGAACGCCCGAGGCGAGCAGGTTCCACCAAGCGACCAGCACCTCGCTCAGCGGCGGAAAGAAGATGCGGTTCAGCCAGCCGAGCCGTGGCGCGATTTCCCACACGAGAAAGAACAGGCCGAGCAGCGGCAAGCCGTAAAGGAAAGTCCCGTGGCTCGTCCCTTTGCGCCGGACCTTGGCACTGTGGGCGGTGATGGCCGGGACTCTTGCGGCGGCCGCCGTCTCGCCGGCGCCGGCAAACAGATGAAGAGCGCCGGCAGGGCCGAACTTTTCGGTAAGATAAGCCATGGCTCTACCTCCTCAATGACTGAAGGCTGGCGACAGCGTCCAGTCCTTTTGCGCCTTGTTGACCTCATCGCGCAGCGCGTCCCAGACGCGGCCGCGATATCCGTTGAATCCGGCGCTGGCGCGGATGTCCCCGTCGCGCGGCCGTGGCAGGTCGATGTCTATGATCTCCTTCACCGCGCCCGGCCGCGCCGTCATCACCACCACGCGGTCAGCGAGGAAGATTGCCTCGTCGATCGAATGGGTAACGAAGATCACTGTTGTCTTGATCTTGCCCCAGATCCGCAGCAACTCGCCCTGCAGGAGCTCGCGCGTCTGCTGGTCGAGTGCGGCGAAGGGTTCATCCATCAAAAGCACTTCCGGGTTGCTCGCCAAGGCGCGGGCGATCGCCACGCGCTGCTGCATGCCCCCGGAGAGCTGGTTGGGGAAACGGTCCTCGAAACCGGCAAGACCGAACAACGACAACAAATGGCGCGCCGTCACCGTGCGCTCGGCCTTGGCGACGCCACGCACCTCCAGCGCGTATTCGATGTTGGCCAGCGCCGTGCGCCAGGGAAACAGCGCATATTGTTGGAAGACATAGCCGGTCTTAGGATCCGGCCTGGTGATGCGCCGGCCGTCGAGCTGGACATCGCCGCCGCTCGCCTGCGTCAGCCCGCCGATGATGTCGAGCAGCACAGATTTGCCCGAGCCGCTCGGGCCGACCAAAGTGATGAACTCGCCTTTGCGGATCGAAAGATCGACGCCGTCGAGCACGGTGACGCGGTCGGTCTCCTCGCCGTCGACGGTGACGAACTGCCCCGGCTTGAGCAGAAAGGTCTTCTTGATATCGCTGACGACGATGCGGTCCATGTCCTGTCGCTTCCTATTGCGCCACGCGGATGCGGTGCGTCGGGTCGAATTCAGAGCCGCCGGCCTTGCCGCGCTTCCAGCCGAGCGCGCGGGCGTAGCCGCCGAACAGTTGACGTGCCTCGACCTGCGCTTCCGTGATGCCGGTCGGCCCCTCGGCGAACTCGGCCACGTAAAGCGCGTCGGTCGGGCAGTAGATTTCACAGAGAAAGCAGGTCTGGCAGTCGTCCTGACGGGCGATCACAGGCGCGCCGTCCTTGGTAGCGTCGAACACATTGGTCGGGCACACCTTGACGCAGATGTCGCATTCGACGCAGCGCGCGGCCGAGACGATCTCGATCATGACGCCAGCTCCGCCAGGCGCTCCGGCGCCCCGGCAATGCGGAAGTCGTCGACGCCGGTGATGACCAGCCGATGCGCGAGGGCCGGGTTCTTGCTCTGCAGATCGGTGCGCCGATGCATGCCGCGGCTTTCTGTCCGATGCAGCGCGGCCGCCACCGACCAACGCCCCGCGGCGGCGATCGACGCCGCCTCGCGCGCGCGGACCCGGTCCACCCCTTCGCCCCGCAGATGGTCGCGCACGTCGCGCCAGACACTCTCCAGCCGCCCCCGGCTTTTCTCCAAGCTCTCGCCGTTGCGGAAGAAATTTTTGTCGAGCGGCGTCACCTCGTTGCGCACCGCCTCGATGACCTCGCCTGCAGCGATGTCGGCACGCGGCGAGGCCGCCGGGCGCAGGCCGGCCTGACCGAGTGGTTCGACGGTGTCGCGGAACGCCCTGCCGCCGCGACGCTTCGAATGGGTCGAGGCGCCCTTGCCCGCCCACCAGCCGCTGGCCAGCGCCCAGGAGGAATTGACGGCGCCGCCGCCCGATACCGCTCCGGTCATGATCTCGCGGCTGGCGGCGTCGCCTGCGACATAGAGGCCGGGCACGCCGGTGGCGCAGTCGTCGGAGACGATGTCGATGCCGCCGGTACCGCGTACCGTGCCTTCGGCGCGCAGGGTGATGCGGAACAGCTCGGTGAATGGATCGACACCGGCGCGGTCATAAGGCACGAAGCAGTTCGGCTGCCCTTGGCGCAACCAGCCTTGCAGCGCCGGCTCCGCCTGATCGAGCCGCGCATAGACCGGTCCCCCGATCAATGCGCGCGCCACCTCGTCCTCGCGGTCGCCGATGCCGTTGCGCAGCGGCTCACCGGCAGGGCCCAGGATCGGCGATCCATCCTCGCGATGGAATGAGGCCCAGCGGAACGGCAGCCCCTTGTTCAGCGAAGACCCAAAGGGCCCCAACGTGTATTTGCCGGTAAACTCCATGCCCGACAGGCTGGCACCGGCCTCCGCCGCCATCAGATAGCCGTCGCCGGTCAGTCCAGTCCCGCCGAGGATGCGCTCACGGAAAGCGCAGCCGCCGGTCGCCAGCACCACTGCGTTGGCGTCGACGCGCCAGTCCTGGCCGGCCTGCCGGCCGATACCGGCCGCGCCTACGACGGCATCGCCATCCGACAGGAGTTCCAGCGCCGGATGATGGTCGAGCACGGTAACGCCAGCCAGAAGCACACGGCGGCGCATGAAGCGCATGTAGTCGGGCCCGCGCAGATTCGCGATGTAGAGCCGGCCGTCATCCTCGCTTGGGAACGGATAGCCCCACTCGGAAAGCCTGAGCAGGTTGCGATAGGCCGTGTCGACGCAGCGCAGCATCCAGCGCTGGTCCGCAAGCTCGCCAGTGCGCTGCCAGCGTCGCTCGACCACCGCATGCCTGTTGTCGCCCGGCGGTACGCACCAGGTACCCGTATTGGACGGCGCGGTGGCGCCGCTGGTGCCGAGATAGCCCTTGTCGGCCAGCACCACCTGCGCGCCGCTTTCGGCAGCGGCGACCGCCGCCCAGGCTGCGGACGGGCCTCCGCCCAGCACGAGCACGTCGGTCTGGAGTTGCAGCCTGTCGGACGCGGATTTTTGAGGCATGGACATGGATGCTCTGCGAAGGAGTGCGAGGCGCTAAGCAGCGCGCGCAGCGCCCGAGAACCACGCCGGCTCATTGCCGGCGCTCCATTTGATGTTGCAGCCGATCGACGGCACCTGGCCGGCGGCGGGCCTGCCGCCCTCCAGCACCGCGTCGACCGCCGCGCGCAGGTCGTTACCCGTCACCGCCTTGCCATTGCCCGGCCGCGCATCGTCGAACTGGCCATGATAGGCAAGCCGCCGGTCGGCGCCGAACAGGAAGAAGTCGGGTGTACAGGCCGCCCCATAGGCTTTCGCCGTCTGCTGCGAGGCATCCTTGAGATAGGGGAAGGAATAGCCGAATTTCTCCACTTCCTCGCCGATGCGGGCCAGCGTCTCTTCGGGATGCGCCTCATGGTCGTTGGCATTGATGGCCACCACTTGCAGCCCCTTGCCCGCATATTCCCTGGCGAAAGCGGCAAGCTGCTCGCGGATCAGCACGACGAAAGGGCAGCGGTTGGAGATGAAGGCGACGAGCAAGGCGGGCTTTGCATCGAAATCGCCGAGCCGGTGCAGCACGCCTTGGGCGTCGGGCAGCAGGAAATCGGCCGCTTTGGTGCCAAGCTCGATCGAGTTGGATTCTGTCTTCGGCATTGATGCGCTCCCTTCTTGCTGCCGCTCAGACGGACCATGCCGTGCAGCGCCGGACGAAGTTAGTCTATGAATTTAGTAGAATTATAGGCTAGACAACCCGCCTCCGGTCAACCGCGCCGCTTGGAATATCCTGCCAATGTTTCGGGCCGGGCGAAAAGTTTGTTCGAACGGAAGGCCGTTTTGAAAGAAATGAGATTTGGCGGGGAGCGAAGCGCCAACTGCCTTCGTCGTCCGCGTCGAGCTTGGTCAGGAAACGGTTTCCTTGCGGACAATTGCCCTGTCCCCGCCGACATCGATCGCGATCCGCTCGCCGGAAACAATGCCGTCAATCTCGCAGACCACCAGCGGCATGCTGATCCCGTAGAGAAATTCCGCGACGATGGCGCCCACTGCCAGGATCGGGTCAGGCCGTTCCAGGAGGATGCCGGCCGGCGCCGTGCCCCTGCGGATTGCCTCGGCCAGCACCGAGGATGAGGACGAGGAGCCGCGCCCGCTCGGCATGATCAGGATTTTCCCGGCGACGTTCTGGCCGAGGCCAGGATGCGAGTGATCCGTTATGTCGCCTGTCGTGGCATCAACGCCGCCCCAGAAGCTCAGCGGTTGCGAGAATACCAACGCCCGACCCTCGGCACTCCCGGCCAGTTGGAAGGTGCCGGATCGCTGGACGACGCCCGGTTCCACCGGCGCGGTCATGACGCGCCCCGCACGACATGCCCCACCGCGGCGGAGCGGATGCAATCCGCCATATCCGCGAACGCAACCGTCACGCCGATATTGCCCGGAGCGTAATGCGCCCATTTGCCGGAATTGGTCATCACCACGCCGTCGAGCCGTTCCAGAATCGCAGTGACATAGGTGCAGGTGTCGGCGACGGGGATCAGGCCGAACGCCTGTGTGCCATCAAGCGCGCCCTCCTCCTGCAATCGCGTCAGCGTCGCGCGACCGGTGTTGACATAGATCGGGATGCCCCTGCCCGGCGCGATGGCACGCAGCAAGGGTAGCAGGCGCATCCATTCCGCATGCGAGAAATGCGGAGTGCCCAGCGACACGGCCGCCAGCGGCGCCCCGTCGGGTACGCGCGACAGCTTGGCCAGTGCATGATCGATATCGGCGCGCGTGATGCGGATCGTCTCTTCCGGCGCTTGACCATGGAACGCCTCGTCGAGCGTTCCCGCTTCGGGCGTGATGCCGACCGCATGGAACAGCGCCACGGCGCCGGTAGTCGCTGCTGCCGCGCCCAGCGCCTTCAGCTGGTCCTCGTCGCGCGGCCGTGGCAGACCTGTGACAACCGGAACGCGATCGCCGCTGGGTTGCCCGATGATCAGTCCGACGCCGACGAACAGGGCGTCGCTCGGCTCTGGCTCAGCAAAGTCCAGCTCGAACAGGATGCGGCCGCGCCGGTTCTCGCTCAGATGCAGGCCCCAGGCCGGCGCGCGGCCCGTCATGGCGCAGCACAGGTCGATGAAATCGCCATAGCGGTTGGTGCGCGCGCCGATCACCGAATTTGCAAACACGATGGCGTTGGATTCGCCCCAGGCGATCTGCTGCCCGAAACCTGGCCGGAACCGCGTCTGGTAGGGCGCACAGGTGAAGGTCGCCTGGCAGCCGAGCTCGATATGCGCCTTCATCAGCCGCCGCGCCGGCGCTTCCTCCGCCGCCGGCATCTTCACCATGCCGGGATGGATGAGATCGAATGAGCCGACATTGAGCGTCGTCGGCACCTGCACGCGGCCGCCGCCCTCGACCAGCCGTTCGACGAAATCGAGCCCTGCCGTGCCATGGTAGAGGCAGCCATCGATATGGGCGCCGGCAATGTCGAGGAGGCTGTCCGCTCCGACGGCTTTGGAAAAGGCGACGAGGATCTTCATGGCCGCGGCCGCCGACGGCCCTTGCTCGCCGTCGAGCATGGATTGGTCCTCGGCAGTCAATTCCAACGTCATTGCCGCTCTGGCCCCTACTCGATCTTATGGCGCGAAGGAACGCCAGCAGTTCAGTGAACTACCCCGCAGGGATCAACACCGTGCTCTGCGGGGACCAGCGTAGTACGACATGCTGACCTTCCGCCAGCCTGTCAGCGCCGGTGTTCTGGACGATGACCTTCAGCGTCTGGCCGGCACGCTCGACAAAGTAGGTGCTGTTGTTGCCGGCGAAGATGCGTTTGCAAACCTGGCCCTTCAGTATGTTGGCATCGCCGTCCGAAGTTCCGGCATCCAAGGCAATCCGAATACGCTCCGGACGCACGGCGCAGCTTGCCTTTGCGCCGGCGGCAAGCCTGGCGCCGGCCCCGGCGGCGATCGTCGTGCCGTCCGCCAAGCGGATGCCGTTGCCGGTGGTATCGCCGCGAAAGATGTTGGCATCCCCGAGGAAGATGGCGGCGAATTCGCTTTTCGGCCTGTCGTAGATCTCCTCCGGCGGCCCTTCCTGCACCAGCCGGCCATCGCGCAAGATACCGATGCGGTCGCTCATCGTCAGCGCCTCTTCCTGGTCGTGGGTGACGAAAATGGTTGTGATGCCGATCTCGCGCTGGATGCGCTTGAGCTCGATTTGCATGTCGACGCGCAGCGCCTTGTCGAGCGCGCCGAGCGGCTCGTCGAGCAAAAGCACGCGTGGCTTGGTGACGATGGCGCGCGCCAGCGCGACCCGCTGGCGCTGGCCGCCGGAGAGCTGATGCGGCTTGCGACCGCCGAGCGAGCCGAGCTGAACGAGGTCGAGCGCGCGTTGCACCTCGGTGGCAATCACCGCCTTGGCCTCGCCGCGCACCGACAGGCCGAAGGCGACATTGTCGGCGACGCTCATATTGGGGAACAGCGCGTAGTTCTGGAACACCATGCCGATGCGCCGCTTCTCGACCGGTACCCGCTCGACGCTCTCGCCGCCGATGGCGATGCGGCCGCTGTCGGGAAAATCGAAGCCGGCGATTTGCCTGAGCAGCGTGGTCTTGCCGCTGCCTGATGGCCCAAGCAGCGCGTAGAAGCCGCCATCGACGAAATCGATCGAGACGTCGTCCAACGCCTTGTGCGCGCCGAAGCTGCGCGAGACGTTTGATACCTGGACGCCCGCCATTATTTCTCTCCGCCGAATTTGAAGAAGCGCGCTGTGAGCAGCATCAGCGCCATCGACACCACGATGATGATGGTGGAGACCGCGTTGATCTCGGGCGTGAAACCCTTGCGGATCGCGGCGTAGATCTCGACCGGCAGCGTCGTCTGCCCCGGCGTCGCCAGGAAGTAGGACACCACGAACTGGTCGAACGACACGGCGAACGCAAACAAGCCGCCCGCGATCACACCCGGCATGATCCACGGCAGCGTAACCCGGTTCGTCACCTGCCACTGATTGGCCCCGAGCGAGCGTGCCGCCTCTTCCAGCTCCGGCGCGAAGGTTTGCAGCCGGGCCGAGACGACGACGATGACATAGGGCAGCGCCAGCGCGACATGGCCGAGCAGGATGGCGAACAGGCCGCGTCCAATGCCGATGCCGAAGAAGAAGATCAGCATCGCCGTGCCGGTGATCAGCCAGGGAATGGCGATCGGTGGGAACAACAGCGCCTGCAGGAATTTCTTGCCGCGGAATTCATTGCGGTAGAGCGCCAGGGACGCCGCCGAGCCGAGCACGGTCGAGATGACCGTGGTGATGACGGCGATCTCGATGCTGTTCCAGGTGGCGGCGATGAGCTGGTCGTTCTGCCACAGCGAGGCGTACCATTCCGTCGTCCACTCGAATGGCAGCTGGTAGAATGGCGAGACGTTGAACGACATCAGCGCCATGATAATGATGGGCAAATACAGGAAGGCGAGCAGCACCGCGATATAGAGGCGGCCGAGCCACTCCAGGATACGCGTCGTCGCCATCACGCCACCCTCCGCAGCACCGGTGCGGCCAGCGCCAGAATGATCAGCACGACGGCCAGCAGAATGAAGGAGAGTGCGGCCCCCAGCGGCCAGTTGAACACGGCGACGAACTGGTCCTCGATCACCGTGCCGTAAAAGGTGCCGCTGCGGCCGCCGAGGATCCGCGGCTCCATGAAGGAGCCGACGACGGGCACGAATATGAGGGCCGCGCCCGCCACCAGGCCCGGCATCGATAGCGGGACAATGACCCGCTTCAGCACCTGCAGCCGCGAGGCGCCGAGCGAGCGTCCGGCCTCGAGCAATGAATCGTCGATCGCCTGCAAAGTGAGATAGCAGGTCAGCACCATGTAGGGCACATAGGAGTGCACCAGTCCGATGATGATCGCCGGATAGGAATACATGAGGTCGATGTTGATCTTGAACGGCAGCACAGCGTTGAGCGCGGTGTCGAGAATGCCGCCTTCGCGCAAAACCATCGCCCAGGAGAAGATGCGCACCAGCCCGTTCGACCAGAACGGCAGGATGACGAGCAGGAAGATCGCCTCGCGGCTGCGCCCCTTCAGCACCTTGGCCAGTACATAAGCCGCGGGATAGCCGATGACGATGCACCACAAGGTCACCTCGAGGCCGAGGCGCAGCGAGGCCAGCAGCAGCGTCAGGTAAAGGTTCTGCGAGAAGAAGGCGGCGTAGTTGCCAAGCGTGAACGCCCACGGCTTTCCCGTCAGCGGCAGGTCGGTCATGAACGAGAAGAACACCATGGCCGACAACGGCAGGAAGATCGCCACCGTCAGCCAGAGATAGGCGGGCGCCAGCAGCGGCAGTGCCGACCTCAGCCCGCCGCGCACTGCGACCGCACCCTCTGCTGCCATGCTATCCTCCTCCCCGGATTGGAAGGACCAACCGGCGCGAACGCCGGCTGGCCCTGGCGCGGGTTTTACTTCACGTCGACCTTGAGCTGCTGCCAGAGCGTAAGATAAGCTTCGCGCTGCGCATCGGTGATCGGAGCCTGGAACTGGATGCGCTTGGCGACTGTGGGATCACCCATCACCTTGCGGTTGAACGAATCCTCGGGCAACGCTTCCACCGCCTTGGTGTTGGCCGACACCGGTGCACCGACCTTGGTGACCCATTCGACATAGAATTTCGGATCGATCATGTAATTGATGAAGGCTTCGGCGCCCGCGACATTCTTGGAGCCGACCGGGATGGAGAAGGCGTCCAGCCAGGCGACGGCGCCTTCCTGCGGGATCACGAGCGAGACCGGCAGCTTGAAATGCGTCTTGGCGCGGTCGGCCGAACCGCTCCAATAGGTGCCGATGTCGATCTGGTTGGAAGCCACCATCTGGTTCCAGTCGTTCTCCGAGCTCCAGAAGGTCTTGATCTGCGGCATCAGCGAGGTGAGCTTCGTCTTGACCGCGTCCATATCCTTGATGTCGTTGATGTTCTGGCCCGTCGCGATGGCGCCGAACTGCACCGCCTCGACGGCGTCGTCGCGGATGACGACGCGGCCCTTGTGGGCGGGATTCCACATTTCGGCGATCGACGTCGGCGGCTTGTCGAAGGACTTTTCGTTGATGGCAAGGGCGGTCAGGCCCCACACCCACGGCACGCCATAGACCTTGCCGTCATGGTCGAGCATCGGCGAGTTCGCCTTGTCCTTGCTGATATCGGCATAGTTGGGCAGCTTGGAGGTGTCGATCGGCTGGATCAGCTTTTCAGCCATCGCCTGGTCGTTGAAGGCGGCGTTGATCATGACGACGTCATAGAGGCCGGGATTGGTGCGGATCTTGGTCAGCATTTCCTGTTCGGAATTGAAGAAGTCGTTGACCACCTTATGGCCGGTCGCCTTCTCGAAGGCGGCGATCGCCCATGGCTCGTCGGCGCCGTAGCCCTTCCAGTTGAGCACGTGCACTTCATCGGCCTTGGCGGCAAAAGTAAGTGCGGAGGTGAAGACGGCCGTCGCCGTCAGCAGGGCAGTAAAGTCAGGCATGCGCATGTTCGTTCCTCTCTTTTGTTTGCCCGCTTCCCGGGCTTAATCAGGCTGTCTGATGGGCCTTCCGGTTCTGGCCTCGCGCGCCGGTCGAGGGACCGTCGGCACGACTCAGGAAAGTCTGGATTTCCGCGTCGGCGGGCGCGGATGAACCGCCATGGCGGGTGACCGAAATGGCCGCCGCCGCATTGGCGTAGCGCGCCGCCTCGAAAGGCAGCATGCCGCGCGCGAGCGCACTTACGAAGGCGCCAATATGAGTGTCGCCGGCGCCGTTGGTATCGACCGCCGCCACCTTGAAACCGGGAATGGTCCCGGCGGAACCGTCCGCCAGTCGGATATGGCAGCCCTTGGCGCCGCAGCGGATGACGACGCCGTCGGCCTTGGGACAATGATCGGCAAGCAATCGCGCCGCAAGGGCGTCGGCATCGCCCGGGCCGGCAATGTCGGCGGCTTCCGTCGTATTGCAGCTCAGCCAGGTCGTGCGGGCGAGCACCCGCGACAGGGTGGCGCGCGAAATGTCCGAAACGACCGGCGTCGGGTCGAAGACAAGTGGAATGTCCGCCGGCAGCGTCTCGATCCAGTCGGTGAGCGCGTCGCGGCTGCCGGGATAGCTCAGCGTATAGCCTGACGTGAACACCCAATCCTCGGTCGAGACCAGCACCGGAGCCATCATGTCGAGGCTGAGCACGCTCTCCGCCCCCGGCCACGACACGAAGGTGCGTTCGGCATCGCTGGAGATCATGGCGACGCAGTTGCCGCTATCCATCAGAGGCGAAGGCTGCGTCAGAATGTTGATATCTTCGACGGCGAAGGCGGCGCGCAGGAAGTCGCCATTGGGTCCGCTGCCGAGCTGGCCTGCGAATACCACCTTCATCCCGGTGCGGATTGCCGCGACCATCATGTTGAAACCGCCGCCGGCGACCTGGGCGTAGCTCGAAGCCGTCTTCTCCGTGCCCGGCGCCGGCAAGGCATCGATACGGTAGACATAGTCGACCACCGCGCTGCCGATATGGACGAGACGCGCGCTCATGCCGCCGCGTCCTTGCCGGGGCCGGCCTGCTCCAGGCGACTGTGCGAGGTCCGCGCCGCGACGAGATCGGCGGCGAGCGCACGAACGCCCGCCATGTCAAAGCCTTTGAGGCGGGCGATGCGGTCCTGCGGCAATCGTGAAAGGCCGGTGCAGGCGCCGGCCATGCCTGCGGCGATGGCGCCGATCGTGTCGGTGTCGCCGCCGAGATTGGCGCTGATGACCGCCGCTTGCCAAGCATCGCCGCCGGCGACCTCCAGCACAGCAAAAGCGGCCGGAACGGACTCCTGGCTGGCAACGCCGGTGCCGACCAGATCGGTGATCAGCCGGACCGCGTCTCGTGGCGCCTTGCCGCGGATCAGATCCTGCGCCCAGGCGACGCGCGCGGCGATGTCGCCGCCGGTCACCCAGTGGCCGTGTGTCGCCCCCCGCCTCGCCGCCGCGACGGCGCTGTCGGACGCGGCGCGCCAGTCGCCGCCGGCGATGCCGCGGCTGACGGCGGCCGCGACCGCCGCGGCGGAGGCAATGGCGATCGAGGTGTTGTGTGTCGCCCGGCAGGTTTCGGCCACCTTGTCGACGAGCGCATCCAGCGGCTCCGGCTGCATCATGATGCCGAGCGGCGCGATGCGCATGGCCGCGCCATTGGTGTCGCCGCCGCGCCCAGCCTCCTCGGCTGGCACGCCCTTGTTGATGGCGTCGATGGCGCGCTTGGTCGACGGTCCCAAAAGGTCGTAGCTGCCGCGCGCCTTGACCTCGCGCTCCCAGTCGAGCAGCGCGTTGACCCAGCGCGCATGGTCGAAGCGGTCGCCTGAGGCAACCAGGATGCGGCCGAGCAGCAGCGCCTGCTCGGTATCGTCGGTGATAGTCCCGGCCGGCAGCCCTTTCGACACCGGATGATCGGCAAAGGGCGAGACGAAATCCTCGACATGGCCGTAGAGCTCGGCGATGCGCTGAGGCGACAGAAGCTGCGTCGGCATGCCGAGCGCGTCGCCCAGCGCCCCGCCGACGAGCGCACCCATGGCGCGGTCCATCTCAAGCTCGTTCTCCGGCATCGCTCAGAACCTCATATGCAGCGCGAAATGGGCGGGATTGAGCAGGCTGGTGACATATTCGACCGGCCGCTCATCGGCCGCACGCGTCAGGCGACGGCCGCGCAGGAAGGGTGTGCCTTGCGGGCACCCGAGGATAGCGGCGTCATGGGCGTTCAACATCTCGATGTCGACCCACTCCTCGCCATGGTCGGGTACAAGCCCCGCTTCGCGTAGCGTCTGGTGCAGCGAGCCTTCGCGCAAGCCCCGCAGAGGCACGTCCTCCAGCTCTGGCGACAGCGGCAGGCGGCTGCGTTCGATGGAGATGGCATGGCCGTCGCTGGCATTGGTGCGGACCCGGTCGACGGCGATGAAGAGCGGACTTTCGACGTCTAACAGCACGGCAAGGTCGTGGTCTTCGATCACCTCCAGCCGCAGCGTCCGCGTTTCGGCGTTGGCGCCGGCATTGGCCAGCGCGCGCGACCAGCCGATCGCATCATCGACCGGCTTGCCGTCAAAGGTGACGAAGGAGCCGATACCGACCTTTGTGGTGATCAATCCGCGGCTGGAAAGTTCCTCCAAGCCTTTGCGCACCGTGTTGCGGCTGACGGAGAAACGCTGCACGAGTTCGTTTTCGCTTTGCAGACGGTCGCCGAAACCCAGCACGCCGGAGCGGATCTCGTATTCCAGAACGGTGGCGATCTGCTCGGGCTTGCCCGTGCCGGGAGACAGTTTGATCGCGCTCCGCTTCATATTCGTACCTGTATAGTGAACCTGTCTAGTCCTGTTTAATCTCTCCTCGTATAGCGGACTTGTCAATGGGACGGGTCATGTGCCCCGATGCACTGCTTTCGACGATCCGCCGGCCGCAGGCGGCAACGAAGAAGGAATTTCCCCAGTGCTGGACGCGTCGCACCGTGTCGCGATCCTGCTGCGGTGACCCTACCGGCAGAAGAACGAAAGCCCGCTCCGGGAACCGGGGCGGGCCTTGGAGGAGGACAAGGGGTGGGACCTCTCCTCTTGCTTTCCACGGGGGGTGTGGACCGAAATCACCTTACGGGAGTTTCGCCAGAGGCCCGATCACAAGCCTGTTTGCCCGCATCACGATCCGGTGCGCACCGGCATCGACATTGGTCACGGGATCGCGATCAGCGACCAATGCATGTCGCCCAAACAATGCATGTCGCCCAAAAGCGGCTCTCGCCTTGTGAGAACGACGTGCACGACGCGCTTTAGATGCGTCCGAGCACGACCAGAATAATGACGATCAGCAACACAAGCCCCAGCCCGCCGCCACCATAATAACCGGTTCCGTAGAACGGACCGCCGCCGAGGCCACTGAAGCCGCCGAGCAGGGCGAGGATAAGGATGATGATAAGGATGGTTCCAAGACTCATGGCTTCCACTCCCGCAGGCACTTGCGCGCCGGTTCGGCACTTCTGGGTTGAGAATGTTGCTCACAGACAACGCTTTGAACGCGTTCGCGTTCCACCTAATGCATGACGTCGAGAAGGCGACGGCGCAATTCGTGCAGCAGTCCTGCCGCAATGGCGGGGCTTTCCGACCGGCCGACGCGCAGGATACGATAAAGCTGAAGGAACGTGACTACGGCGTAAACGGCGAGATTGTAGAAGGATAAAGCCGACAGCAAAAACAGGCGGTTGAGCGTCAAGATCGGATCCACTTCGACTTATCTCGATCTTGCATCGTCAGATCTGTGAGAGCGGATTTGCAATTCATGCTTGCATTTCTGGAACAAATAAGGAACAGTAGGGAACCTAGCTGCCAAGGCGGATTAAAGTTTTGGGGGGACCAGCGATATGATGAGGTGGAAGGATGCGGGGCTCCTCGCCGCCGCGATCGCGCTGACAAGCCTTGCGCCCGACCGGTGGCCCTCAGCCGGGCTTGGCGCCGCTCTCGCCCGGAACACGCCTGCGCTCGCAGCCGAGAAGGATTATGCAACCTGCTTCGGCGAGGACATCGAGTCGGACAAGCGCATTGTTGCCTGCTCCGCGATTGCGGAGGACGCCGCAGAGCCAGCGCGCAGCCGCGCCACAGCCTATTTCCAAAGGGGCGTCGCTCTCGGCGACCAGAAGCAATACGACCGATCGATCGCCGACTACAGCGAGGCGATCGCGCTCGATCCGAACGACGCTTCCGCGTATCTCAACCGCGGCGCCGACTGGTTCAGCAATGGAGACGACGACCGTGCGATCGCGGACTTCAACATCGCCATCAGCCTGGAGCCGTCCTCCAGCGATGCCTACAGCAACCGTGGCCTCGCCTTCCTGCACAAGGGCAAGACCGACGCGGCCATCATCGATTTCCAACAGGCAATCGAGGCGGACCCTCAGAATGGCAAGGCGCATGCGGGCCTGGGCATCGCCTGGGGCAGGATGGGCGACCCGAAACAGGCCCTGGCCGAGTATGACGAGGCGGTCCGTATCGATCCCAACAACATATTGGCCAATGTCAAACGCGGTATCGCCCGCGCCGCCGAGAGTGAGTTCGATCCCACTGTCACCGATGACGATGCTGAACAGGCGCCCGGCGAGAACTTATCCGCCGCCAAGGATACGACCAGCAATCGCGCAGCCGCAAAGACCTTGATCGAGCGTGCGGGGATGCGGCTGTCGAAGTATGGCCTCGAGGGCGCGCTTCTCGATTTCGACAAGGCGATCAGCCTCGATCCCGACAATGCGGACGCCTATCTCGGGCGCAGCCGCGCAAGGACACTCAAGGGAGACAGCGCCGGAGCGGCGGCGGATTGCCTGCGCGCCATCGAGCTTGATCCGACGCGGGCAGGAAGCTGCGGCGCTCAGCTTGCCGCCGACCAAAGCAAGCCGGCACCGTTGCCGGACACCCAACAGCAAAAGCAGCGAGCCGTCGTTCCGGATATCACTGCCACCCAAGACACGCTGGCCGCAAGGGTTCTGGAGGCGACCGATCCGCGCGCCCTCGAAGCGATCCTTGGCGGCGATGCCTTCCTGGACATGGGCAAGTACGATCAGGCGATCGGCGCCTACAACAAAGCGATTGCGCTCGATCCGAACAACCGGTTCGCCTATTACGGCCGCGGCAAGGCCCAGGCCGCCAAACGCGTTTACGAGCAAGCGATCGCCGATTACGACACGGTCATCCAGCTCGCCCCCAATTTTGCTGCGGCTCATTCTCGCCGGGGCCTCGCCAAGATCACGTCAGGCGATGCCGAAAGCGCTCTTGCCGATTGCAGCCGGGCTTCAACACTCGATCCAAAGGCGCGCGACGCCTACTTCTGCATCGGCATGGCCTGGCACGCCAAGGGCGACGCGGGGCGCGCGATTGCCGCCTATTCGATAGCCATCGAGATCGATCCGAAAGACGACGCCAGCTATTATGGGCGCGGCATGGCGCGTGCTGACATGAAGGACTATGACGAGGCAATCGCCGACTTCGGCCAGGCGATCAAGCTCGATCCCGACAATCGCGATTACGCGGTCGCCCGCAAGGCGGCTGTGGCTGCGAAGGGACAGGGCGATATGGCGGCCGCCACGCTCGGCGCCGTCAGCTCGGCGGCGGCCACCGCCAGTTCAGCCGCCGGTTCGGCCGCACCGAGCGATACTGATTCGGCCGCCAAGGCGCTTTTCGCCAAGGGTCGGAGGCTGTATGAGAAAAATGACTATGACGGCGCCATAGCCCTGTATGGCAAGGCGATCGCACTGGTCCCGGCATTTCATGACGCCTATCTGGCCCGGGCCATGGCTTGGGAGGCGAAGAACGATTATGCTCATGCTGTTGCCGATTACACGCAGGCGATCGCGATCAATCCGAAGATAGCCGAGACCTACTACAGTCGCGGCCAGAACCTCAGTTTCCAGGAAAACTACGACGGGGCGTTTGCCGACTTCGAAAAGGCCATCAATCTCAACCCCGCGGACGCAAGGGTCTATGCCGATCGAGGCCTCCTATGGATGGGAGGGCACGAGGACGTCGCCGCGCTGCACGATTTCGAAAAGGCCATCAGCCTCGATCACAAGAACCCCTTTGGCTATTTCGGTCGAGGCGTGATCCGAACCAGCAGAGCGGACTATGAAGGGGCCATCGCGGATTTCAGCCAGGCGATAAGGCTTAAGCCGGATTTCGCAACCGCCTACGAGGCGCGGAGCCGGGCGTGGGAAGCCAAGGGCAACCGCAAGCGTGCTCAGGCCGATCGCAAGAAGGCACTGAGCCTTGGGGTAGATTAGACGGGCTTTTCGGGAGGGCGCGGATTTTGCGTTGGAGTGGTTTGGGCGTAATGGCAGTCGCCGCTCTGTGCTTTATTGCGGTAAAGGTTTTGCCTTGGGCGCAGCTCTGACGAGGCTGACGAAAGGCAATCAGCTTGAGCAGCGCTGGCGCCCGATGCGGTTTGATCCCTACCCCAAATAGAAGTTACTGAAATAGTTGCCAAAATCCGGTTGCCGGGCAACGGGCTCGCCGTCCCCGTTCCGGAGGATGCCGGCGGCGAAGAGATAGGAACCGATCGCTTCCATCTTGGCCGGGTCCATGCTGCCTATGGCGCCGTTTCGTCGGCGCAGATAGTGCCCGTCGATCAGCGTCTTCAGCGAGGCGTGGATCAATGCCGGATTGGTCAGGGCGTCCTTGTTGGCGGCGATCAGCAGTGTGGCCGCTTCTTCGGGATGATCGACGGTGAACTGGTAGCCGCGCCGCGTTGCCCGTATGAAGCCCGACGCCAATTCCGGATTTGCACGCAGATACGCATCGCTAGAGGAGATCAGCGTGGTGTGCTCGTCGGGCACGCCGTAGTCGGCATAGACGAAGCTTCGCTGTTTGACGCCTTTCAGTTCTGCCTCGACGCCTTCCCAGGTCGAGACCTCCAACGTGAAGTCGACCGAACCGTTGGCCAGCGCCTCATAGGCGGACGTGCCGAGCGTCACCGTTTCGAAAGCCCCCTTGCCGCCGTCGTGACGGATGATGGTCGAGATCAGCGCGTTTTCCCAGGCACTGCCGAAACCGCCATAGGTCAGGCCGTCAAGATCCCTGGGGGTTTTGATCTCGTCACGCGCTGCATTGAACACCAGCCGTCCGGTTTCGGACTGCACCACGGCATAGACCGCCTTGAGATCGGCGCCGGCGGTTTTCTGGGTGAAGAGGCCGATGGAGCCGTTGATGCCGAAATCGGCAACGCGGTTGGCAACCAGCGTGCCTGCACCGGTATCGCTGTAGGGCAGGATGTCGACCTCGAGGCCGGCCTCGCTGTAAAACCCTTTGTCGCGAGCGACGAACAGGCCGATATGGTTGGTGTTGACCGTCCAGTCCAGCGCCACCGTTACTTTCCGGGCGGCCGCCTGGGCAAGAGATCGGCCTGGCCGGGCTAAAAGGGGAAGGCCGGCAGCGGCAGTGAGCAGCAAGGCTTGCCGGCGCGTCAGGTCAGTCATGGTCCATGTCCTTCTGGTGGCTCGGGTTGAGGAGGATGTCGAGGATCTGGGCTTCGAGGGTGCCGGCCTGCCGTGCAGCGCCGCCGGCCAGTTCGCGTGGACGCGGCAGCGGCACGGTGATCTCAGCGACGACGCGCGCCGGCCGCGCCGAAAGCACATAGATGCGGTCGGACAGGAACACAGCTTCGCGCACGTCGTGGGTGATCAGCAGCGCCGTCCAGCAGTGGCGCCGCCACATCTGTTCCAACCAGCGTTGCATGGCGGCGCGGGTCAGCGCATCGAGTGCGCCGAACGGCTCGTCGAGCAGCAGCATATCGCGTTCCTGCACCACGGTGCGCAGCAAGGCCGCGCGCTGGCGCATGCCGCCGGAAAGCTGCGCCGGAAAATGCCGTTCGAAACCGGCAAGCCCGAATTCCTCGAACAGCGGAGCAACGCGAGCGCGGGCAGCCTTGCGCCTGACACCTTGCACCTCAAGCCCGAGCGTGGCGTTGTCGAGAATGCGCCGCCAAGGCATCAACGCGTCGCGCTGCGGCATGAAAGCGAAATGCCCGCCGTGGTCATCGAGCGGCTTGTCGTCGAAGAATATCTCGCCCTCGCCGTGAAGCGCGCCGGTCAGAAGCTGGAACAGCGTCGACTTGCCGGCGCCGGAAGGGCCCAGAATGGAGACGAAATCGCCGGCGCCGACGCTGAGCGAAATGTCGGCAAGCACGTCGAGTCCTTCGAAGGCCTTGCGCACATGTCGCAGTTCGAGCCGGTTCATCGCCAAGGCCCCTTTCCTGCGGCCTGCCCGCCGGCGGTCCGTTCCCATGGCATGGCAAGGCGCTGGACCAGTACCGTCAGCCCGAACAGGACGAGCGTCAGCACGGCGCTGACGGCGACGGCGGCCAGCACCAGGTCCGGGCGGAAGTTGTTCTTGGCGTTGAGCATGTAGATGCCGAGGCCCTTCGCCGCGCCCGCATATTCGGCGAAGATGGCGCCCACGACAGCATAGGTGATCGAGATCCTGACACCGGCGAAGAAGTAGGGCAGCGCCGAGGGCAGCCGCGCCAGGACGAAGACACGCCAGCGCCCTGCCCCCATGGCGCGCAGCATTTGGCCGATCTCAGCCTCCGTCGCCTCATATCCTTCGGCCAAAGCCACCAACATCGGAAAGAAGGTGACCAGCGCCACCAGCATGATCTTGGGCATCAGCCCAAAGCCGAACCACAGCACCACCAGCGGTGCAATCGCCACCAGCGGCAAGGTCTGGCTGACCACGAAGACCGGAAAAAGGGCGCGCCGCAATGGGTGGGAGAAGTCGATCAATATCGACAGCGCAAAGGCACCGCCGAGCGAACAGGCAAAGCCTGCGAGCGTGGCACGGAGGGTTGGCACGGCGTTATCGGCCAGCGCGTGCCGGTTGAGCATTGCCTGAGCGAAGACGCGCGATGGCGCCGGGAGGATTGTCGGCTTGATGCCACCAAAGCGCGCATAGAGTTCCCACGCGGCTAGCAGCAGCCCCACCGAAAGCATCGCCGGAGCGGTTCTGGCGATGAGGTCCACGATCGGACGCGAAGGGGCGGACGGGGAGGACACGCAGGTACCCGGAGCGGATGGCGCGGGGCGCGCCGTCAGACGGCGGTGGGGCTGTTGGCCGAGACGGTGACGTCGAGCGTTACGTGGCCGGCACCTGGCCCGAAGCGACAAAAGGCCTCGTTGAGTGCGGTAAAAATGGCGCCTGCGTCGCCGCGCAACTTTGTGCAGAAATGCTTGGAGCGCTCATATACGCCCGACTGCTTCAGGAAGTCGATGCAGCCATAGATCTCGTCCATGTGGTCGTCGGTGCCCATGACATAAAGCGAGAACTGCGCCGCCGCCGGCTGGCCGGTGGCGGCCACGCCGCGCACGGCGGCGATAGCGGCTTCCTTGCGCGGGCCGAGCGGCCCGGCAGGTCCGCCAAACGCGTCGGAGCGGCAGATCGGATCGTCCGGCTCGCCCGGGCAGCCGCGCGAGATGGCGGCCGAAAGCACGCAATGCTTGCCGCTGCGCGCTGCCGCCACGAACAGGTCGCGCATGGCAGGAAACAGCACCTCGGGCGGTCCGACCAGCAAGGTCGAGATATCGTCGGTCTCGATCCGCAGTCGATCACGATAAGGGTCCAGTGCCCCGAGCGCGCCAAGGATGACGCCGACAAAATCGCTGGACATGGGATATAGGGAAATCTGTGCGCCTGAAAACATCGCCCGCCTCGCTCCGCTGGTATTACCCAGATCAGCTTCTAGGGTCTGTGGGCTTGCCGCCCCCGTCTCAGCCCCGACCGTACGGAGCACCCCTGTGGATGGACGCGTTAAAGCACCAATCGGGCGGCTATGAAAGCTGTTTTTTCAGGACCATCGCCGGAAATGCATTGCGCCAGGCCTGATTTATGGGCGGTTCCGTCGGGCCCGGTCTTGAGGGAAATTTGTCCGGAACCTTAGCCACGACGAGTGGTTGTCCCTATAGTCGCAAACGCGACGAACTTCGTGGAAACGAGCGAAGACTTCACAGAAATGGAGACAAACCATGCTCATGAAAATCCTCGCAGCTTCGGCTCTTACCATTGGTCTCGCGACTTCGGCGATGGCGCAAAGTGCTGGCGGAAACGGCGCCAATAATGGGCCCGGCAGCGGCCAGTCGGTCACGGTCGACCCGAACACGCCGGCATCGCCGAACACGGTGGATCCTGGCACGACCGGCAGCACGACCGTCATGCCCGACGGCATGAATTCGAACGCGGACCGGAACTGTCCGGCCAGCCCACAAGGTGCTCAGCCGGATGCCAGCCACACCGCTCCGGGCGCCGCTTCGCCGACCGTTAATGACAAGCATTGCGGCAAGTAGCCATTCGCCGAAACTGCTGGAGAACGCCACGGGGCGTCTGTTCCGTGGCGTTTCCGTCTCTTTATGTTTCACCCTCGCCGAACAGGCAGGCGCCTGAGACGTAAACCGCCATCGGCCTTCGTCTCGGTTCGGGCGCCGTCTACGAAACAGCCTTTTCGCGAACCGGCAGCTTCCAGCCCGGCCTGACGAAATGACAGGTGTAGCCGTTCGGGTATTTCTCCAGATAGTCCTGATGCTCGGGTTCGGCTTCCCAGAACGCGCCGGCCGGAGCCACCTCTGTGACCACCTTGCCGGGCCACAGGCCCGAGGCGTCGACGTCGGCGATGGTGTCTTCGGCGACGCGCTTCTGCTCATCGCTGGTGTAGTAGATCGCCGAACGGTAGCTCATCCCCACATCGTTGCCCTGGCGGTTGCGTGTCGTCGGATCATGAATCTGGAAGAAGAACTCCAGCAGCGTACGGTAGCTCACCCTGGCGGGATCGAAATTGATCTCGATGGCTTCGGCATGGGTGCCGTGGTTTCGGTAGGTGGCATCAGGCACGTCGCCGCCGCTGTAGCCGACGCGCGTGGACAGGACGCCCGGGATGCGTCGGATCAGATCCTGCATGCCCCAGAAACAGCCGCCGGCAAGCACCGCGCGTTCGCTTGAAGTCGCCATATCAAATCTCCCCAAAGCAACTCCGGGGAAAGGTTGTAGCCGTTTCCGTCCGGAATTGCGCACGATAAAACTGGAGGCCCGGCGCTATGACAGCCGCTCCAGGATTTCCCATAGATGGGCATTGTCGTCGGCTTCGTCCAGTCGACGGGCGCGTCCTGCTGCCGATCACCACGGACGCGCGGCGTCACTCCCCAGGCCTGAACCTGCGCACCACGACCTCGAATACGATATCCGATATCCACATCGCGCAGACGCCGATGAGGAATGCGGCCGCCAGGGTCGTGGTGTCGTCATTGGCCATCGGCAGGCCCATAGCGCGGGAATACTGGACCACGGGCAGCGTCAGATAGGCGGCGGCTAGCGCGCCGCAGATCGGCGAGGCCACCATCTCGCGCGGTTTGTAGCGGTGGCGCGACAGCGCGCGCAATATGCCGCCGGAAAGGCCGGCGACCACCACCGGCACCTTGATACCGAGCAGGTCGAAAAGATCATGCATCATTTCATTGTCTCGCGATCAGGAAACAGAATGACCGATCCGGCACCGAAGATGAGCGGTCCCCGAGCAGCAGGGCCCGAATCGAGCGGCAACACGATCGTCATGGCTTCCACCCGCACAGTTTCTCGCCCTTGCGGTTGTGCGCCAGCAGCGTCCGGACTTCCGCATCCGACAGTGCTGCGACGGCGGATGCGGACAAGCGCAGCGGGCTCGAGACCGCGCAAAATCCGCCGGTGACGGTGGTGCAGCCGGCTACCGCGACAAGTGCTGCGGCCGCTGCGACAATCAATCCCTTGCCCATGACCTGAGCTCCTTTCGGGCAGTGGCGGCGGGTAGCGCGCCGATGTCGTTGTCAACCTGGTCGGCGACGTCGCGCGCCGCCGCCTCGGCCGCGGCCTGCCGACTACGTTCGGCGCGCTCGCCGGCAAGCCGCTGGCGAACACCCCAGCCAAACGCAGCGACGATGGCTGCGCCGATGCCGAGAACGGTCGAATTGCTGAGCAGGAAGGAGAGGAGCGCGCTCATTGGTTTGGCGCGTCCTTGACGAGATAGCCGACGGCAAAGACGGCTAGCGGCAGCAGCGTGGCCCATGTCTCGGCATCGTACCAGGATGGCCAGACATTGCGCACGAAGACGCCGGAAATCGAAACGGCGGCGGCGGCGATGGTCGCGGCCGTCAGTTTGTTGGTCGGGCGGATGGTCGGCTGGGTTGTGGTGGCCATGATCAGAACATTCCTTGCAAGGCGGCGGCGATGTGGTGCCAGGCGGCGTAGGCGACGAGCAGGCACGCGACAATGATCCCGCCCGCCTTGGTGGCAGCTGGGATGTTGGCGCCGGCAGGCGCCGCCGCGACCGGTTCGACGGCATCTACGGCAGCAGCGCCGCCCGGCGCCGCCGCAGCAGCGGCCGGTGCAGGATCTGGCCGCGTGGCCGATGCCTCGCCTGCCCCGACAGCCGTCAGCAGCAGCGCCTGTGCGCGGACGGATCCGACCCGCCTCGACCAGCCTTTGCCGAAAGTCGGCCAGGTCGGAAGCCGCTTCAGGAAAGCCAGGCGGGCATCGCAGAGATTGTCGATGACGACGGCGGCCGGTCTGGAACCGACGGCAGCGAGCGTCTCGGGCCCGATGCGGCCGTCCTGGGCGGTGCCGACCACTGCTTGAAGATATTTCGCCGCCCTGCTTGGCCCACTGTTCACGGCATAGTCGAACACCGCGTAATCCACGCCGTCGGGCAACTCGGCGCCAGCCACCGCATCCCAGTAGAAGCGGCGGTACACCGTGGCGAGTTGGGCATCGCTGATCTTCCTGAGATCCGCCTTGGCGGCATCCGCCTTCACGTAGCGGCGGAAATTGGCGAGCGTGACGCCCTTCATGGTGGCGCCGCCCGGATCGGCCGGATTGTCCGACCAGCCGCCTTCGGATTTGAGGACGAGCGCAAGCGCCCGCGTAAAATTGCGGTCCATGATATCCCTTTCGATTTCTTGGTGGATGAGGTGAGTGGGTGATCGCCGGCAGCACAGGGGTGCGGATAGTCGCCGTTGCGCGCGGCTGGGTGCCTACTTGCAGTGCGTCAAAACCGGAGGTCGCCTTGCGCGCCGGCCGGCGCATGGTTAGAAAAAATACAATTTTGGGACGAACAGGTCTGGGATGAGAGACTTTGTTGGCGCCGCGCGGCGCCTGGCCTTCAACAGGCTGTCGGCCGCCATCGATCGCCGCTGGAACGTCGACCCGCTGGGCTCGGCGCCGCGTGCCCCAAAAGAGGAATATCTGAGGCTGTTCGAAGCCACCCGGCGCGTCTCATTCCCTGAGATCGACAGGCTCGAGGCCGAAACCGGCTTTGCCGTCGATCGCGACTGGCTCGACGAACTGGCCCTCCACACCCAGATCACCATCAAGACCAGCGCGCTCGCCTACCCGCACGGGCGGGTGCTTTACAGTCTTCTTCGCCGCCAGTTGGCCGACAGCCCAAGGCCGTTCACCACCGTCGTCGAGACCGGCACCGCGCGTGGTTTCTCCGCGATCTGCATGGCCAAGGCACTCGCCGATGCCGGCGCCTGCGGGCATGTCGTCACGCTCGACGTCCTGCCGCACCATCATCGCTTCTACTGGAATTGCATCGACGACCATGACGGCAGGAAGTCGCGCGCCGAACTGCTTCGGCCGTGGCAGCCGCTGGCCGACCGGATCATTTTCCTGCAAGGCGATTCACTCCTTCAATTGCCCAGGGTCGGCGTGAACCGGATCCACTTCGCCTTCATCGACGCGCAGCACACCAGGAAGAACGTGCTGGCCGAGCATCGCTGCGTTTCGGGCGTTCAGCGCGAGGGCGACATGGTCGTATTCGACGACGTCACGCCAGGGTCCTTCGATGGCGTGGTCGAAGCGGTCGCCGAGATCGAGCGGCAGGGCCGGTACGAGGTGCGCCGTCTGAACGCGTCCAAGCAAAGAACCTATGCCTGGGGCATCAGGCGGTGACGAGACGACAGCCCGGATAAACCATCGGAGGCGAGACCTTGCTCAGAAATATCGCCCGCAGGCTTTATCTCGGCATGCGCCGGAACATCGATATCAGCCCCATGGCGGCCGATGACTACCTGAAGGTGCAGTACTTCCCGATGGCGACGAAGCATTGCTGATCCTGCGCAAGAAACCGACCTAGCGCGCCACCCAGCGATTGAGCCTGACCGCGCGGCCGGCAGCGGCTGCTGCCGGCAAGGCATTGGTCAGTGTCACCGTGTTACCCGAAGGTGCGCCGTTCACAGTTGTGTGGTGCCATTGGAGCTCTGCTCCGGTAATCACAGTGTCAAGTTCGATTCCAATACGGTCGCCAGCCGTGATTCCCGCGACGCTTGCTATGCCAATCGTGGTGGCACCGGAAATGGCGGCGGTGGAGATGGTGGTCTTCAATAGGAATGTATTTCGATATCCACCAAATTGTGCCCGCTCGATGGTCGCTCCAACGGGAAGATAGCTTTCCATAAGGAAGCTATAGCAAAGCCGGCTGATGTCGGTCTCTTGATCACGCAATCGCAGGATGGGCGCAGCGAAGCCTTGTTCAAAATCGATACTTTCAATGATCGTTGCGCCAATCCATCCGGACGCCCCAACGAAGAATGAGGCGACAGATGGGTGTATCCACAGCCAGTTGGTCGAAAATTCATAAACCGATGCACCGGTCCGAGCGATTGACTGGCCGTTGCTGCCTTTTGCATAGTACGGGGCATTGCCTGACATCACGGTGCCAGAGGCGTCGAAACAGATGACCGTAATGGCGCGCGAACCGTTAAGGAAGTTGAGGAACGCGTGCTGTGTGGTGTTGGCTTTTTTGTAGATGTGGCCGACAGCCTGGCCCGAGCTTGATACCACAAGTTGGCCGTCGCCGTTGGCCCGCGACGTGCGCGCCGTGACACCATTGGTCAGGAAGGGCGATGGAGCTGCATAACCGCCGGTCGCGCTGTCGTACAAAACGACGCCAGGTACCGTGATGCGGCCCTCGGCCTGCACCGGAAAGAACCGCTCGCCCTGAAAGCGCCTCACCAAGTTGGCCCCGCCAGTCGGCCTATTCGACATATCTCGCAGCGAGACAAACAGGCGCTTCAGATCAGGCGAAAGGATGTTCGCGTCATCGATGCCTGACGCGCTCAAAAGATCAATGTTGAAGGAGGCGAAGCCAGTCGCGGATGGCACGTTGACGAGGGCAAGTGTGTTGGTGAAGGCGCTGTAAGTTTCGATGCGCGCATTCTTGAAAAACACGGTGGTCAGGTTGCTGGTGCTGCCGAGCGCGGCGCAGATGAAAGCTGCATGGCCGACGCCGGCCGAGCCGCCATCAATGCCGATTTGAGGGCTGTCGATCAACACCTCTTCAACGGCAGCGGTCCCGGCGAGCGTCAGCTTGAAGGTCCCGCGACCCGCCGCTTTCTGGTTGGTGCCGACGTACCAGGTTCCACCGCGGAACTGGTTGTTTACGAAATAGCTCGCGCCAGCCAGATCGCAATGCACATGGGAGCCGTTGTTGTAGAGAGTGATGATGTTGAATTCGTTGCTTACCCAATTTGTATTTGCCGCCAGGCCGTCGAAATAGAGCCCTTCGTCATAACCACGGGCAGCAAGCCAGAGCTTGCTCTCAGCCATGCCGCCGAAGTGAATGCCTCGCGTGTTGGCGACAACAGATTTGTCTGGTGTATTCTGGACTTCCAACCAGATCTTTGCGCCGCGCAAAACATTGGTTCCGGTCCCACCGATGCGGACCGCCGAAAGGCCGTCGAAAGCACCGCGTATCAGCGCCCCCTTGCCATTGATCTCGCTGATGTCGCGCCAGTCGATAGAAGAGCCAACGGCGTAGTATGTTGCTACGGCAGGCAGGACGAGCACGGCCTTGGTAATCCGGCAATAGGAGCCGAGCGCGTTTAACGCAAGCGCGTTGTCGGCAAGGCCTTCACGGGCGCCAAACATCGTGGCGGTGGCGACGCTTTCATTCAACACCCAAAACCCGCCATTGACCGCATCGGTCGTCCCGTCCGGCATGAAGCGGTCGGCGGAGCGGAAATAGGCCAGCGCCGGGTAGCCGCCGGCGGTGATCGCCGCGCGCGACATGCGGGCATAGTTGGCGCCGCCCACCAGGGTTGCCGGGGTCGTGAAGACCGGGGCGTAGAATTGGGTCCTGATGCTCTTGACGCCGGCAGCGATCGTCGAGCCCGATGCTGTCGCCACGGATGCGTAGATCGGCACGTTGACGCCCGAAACCTGCGCGGCGTCGGCGGCATATTGCTGGGCCAGGTCGCGCGCGAGTTCCGCGATGTGGATGACTGCCGCCAGCGCTCCGCCGATATCCCCGAGCGGATCATCCGACAGATAGTAGGAGATCACGATGTCGCTCGTGCCGATCACAGGATTGAGGGTCTGGAAAGCGTAGACCAGGCCACCCGAAGCAACCCCCTCCTGCACGTGAACGGTCGTTCCCTTCTGCATCGTGCGCGCGGTGCGGGCGTCCGCCGCGCGGTACCAGTAGCCCTCGCTCGCCGTATAGATGCCGTTCAGCCGGGCGTCCGACTGGTTCTTGACCAAAACCCGGTCGCCGACGGCGGTCAAAACCCCGTCGATCGTCTTCAGGCCGAGGATCCAGGCAACGCCGTCGACGATGACCGTCTCCAGGTTTGCCGTCGTCGCCAGGCGCACGGGTTCGCGCTCGCCAGTCAGAAGACGAACGGCGGCAGTTGCGGGTCGGGCCATGAGGCTTGCTCCATAAAAAAAGCCTCGCGAAAGCAAGGCTTGGAATTCGGGTTGGTTGGCGGCGTGGCGATGGGTTCGGAGGGGATAAGCGCTGGCCCGTGCGGCCACGGCGCCACGGTCATTCAGGTTCTTCCTTGAGAAGTTTGGTCACGATCGCTCGGCCAGGCGAGAGACAATTCAGCGGTCGGTTTTCTGTCCTTGGGCACGCACTTCCTGAACAAGCAGCAATGCCGGCTTGCTCCCGGACTGGCTGCCGTGTTAACACCCGCGCACTGCGGTGGCTTGCGCTATGGGAGCGTCAATGTCGCAGCGCTTCCACAAGGTGTGATTTCCGATGGAAAAATCCGCGATTGTCGTCGCTGCAAACGACAACCGCACGGCAGAAGAAAGGCCGTTCGCTTCCCGGTACAAATCCGTTGGAGCGGTAGCGGCGCCGGCGGATTCACAGGCAGCAGGCGAAGAGCCGACCGAGGCCCGCGCCCTGACGGCTTTGCAGATGTTCTGTCGCGTAGCGGGCGTCTAGATCGCCTTTGAGGCTTCATCCAGACGGCAAGGACAGGCTCTAAAGTCCCGACCCGCTGTATCTGGTGGCCTCCTTCCACAAGGCGAGCGCAAGGGCGGGTGTCCGCCCCTTCACCGCATAGTCGCGGTCCCGGTAGCTTCCGGCCGCGATCCACACCGTTTTCGAGCGTTGGTAGATCGTAATGCCCCGCTCGCTCGCCCGCGCGAACAGTTCTGTGTCATTTCGATACATCGGTTCCAACCCCTGTGGCCCCCTCAAGGGGTAAGGTGCAACGAACATGCCAAAGTTTACGCCTAGCTAATATTATACATCGCAGAGCTGCCAGCTGCGCCATCGAAGTGCACTGGCAGCCCTAAAGCCAAGGTGTTCCGTGGGTGTTTCCGCTGTATTGCACCTGAACTGCCCCCAGGTAACAGAATAGACCAATCCGGAAACATTTGCTTAAAATTGTATTCTTTGGCCATCGGTGCCGCCATCGTCGGTCGAGGAGTTCGTGGAGCGCCGACTACCTGTTCAACAAGCGCTGGCCGGGCGGCTTCACATGCCCATGCTGCGATTCCGGAAAAGCATGGCGCCTCGAGGCTCGGCCGTGGCTTCGGATGCGCAGGCAAAGGGACAGGCCTGGGTGCTGGAAACAGCCTTCATGATCGCTGGGACCGTCATGCAGGGCAGGCACCCACCGCTGCGCAAATGGTTCCTATCTGAGGGCGCCGCACTCCAACTCCATTTCAGCGCTGCAGCTCCAACCTGAGCCGGGTGTCTCCTACAAAACCGCCGGCTGGTGCTCCGCAAGCTCCGGCGGGCAATGGTGAACCGGACACCGCTTTTCGGAACTGTCGACGTGGACGAGTCCGCCATCCCATATCGGCGCAAGGAGAACGCGGTGGAGATGGGTTGGCAGCAGCAGCAAAGCCAACCAGATATGGATTGCCGGAGCGGTCGAGACGGTCGGCAACCATGGTTTGGACTACTAGGGAGACGGCGCCGCCACTTCGTCCTCCATGTCGAGCGATTTTTCGACTGCCTCCGGATTCCGGGCGATGGTCCAAAGGAGAGTATTCGCAGCTGCATCCGGTTCCGAGCGGCCTTGCTCCCAGTTTCGAAGCGTTGCCAGATCGAGGCCATACCTCACGGAGAACGCCTCCTGGGACAGCTTCGTGCTATCCCGAACTTCGCGAACGCTTATCGGCCGCGGCGCATGAACCTTCGCGATCACTCCTGCGGACGAGAGTTCGTCCTTCAGTGCTCGCAGGTCGTCGACGCAAGGAACGGTCACGAACGCCTTGCCGTGATCGACCATCTCAGTGAGGACCGCATGGGCCGTCCTCAGCGGCAGATGCCTCCTGACGAGAACCCGAGCAGCTTCAGGAGTATTCGCGCCGTGTAGAAAGCTGAGGCTCAGCCGGACGGGAGAGCCTGACGACACCCGGACGACGTCCCGGGTTCGCACCCGTTGTCCGAACCGCTCCATGAACTTCGATGTAGTCGACATTAAGCTTCTCCGCGATCACTCGGCCGAGCCTGCGCAAGTTGGACCAACCCCATTGGACCTGGGCATCGCCCCCAATATGGAGGTCACGGACGACCAGATGGTTGCCGCCCATTTCCACTTCCCAGCTGAAGCACGCCATCCGGCGTGACGACATCAAAGAGGAGGCATGGGTCCTCCGAGATGTCGGCGTCCAGAATGAGTTCCACGTCATCGGGCTGCAAACGCGATCCCTACGCAACTTGCTTATAGAAAGTATGTCTGGTGCTGGCGAGCGTCAAGACCTGACCGATCTCCGAGTTGGCGGGATACTGGCAACACCCGAATCGTGCCAACTTAGCCCCAGCCTACGCTAGTCGACCGGGAGAAGGGGACAGACGCAGCACCATATATTGTGGCTACCAAAATTAGGTCGCCTTGATCAACTTCAGCTTCATCTCCGTAGAATTGCCACGACTCATCATCGGCATCATGTGAGGCCTAGGCAACCCAGCCGCCACCACCAAATATTTTTCGGGTCGATATGACGGCCAAATTTTCTGGACCTTCGAACTTCCATTTATCCATATCTTAGGCTCTTCTGCTTGCCGAGACATCATTCTTGAAGCAGCGGCAGAATCTTTTCGTCGAGGAATTTAAGCCGTCCACTCAACATCTCGGCGTTGGCGGGATTCGCCGGGACATTAACGGGAATGAGCTTCGCCACGGACTTCCCTTGCCGCGCAGCTTCAACCCACTCATCCATTGCACCGATATATCCGTCCAGCGCCTCGTACGGGGTCTCCAAATCGTCACCGGGCATGTACGCTGGGGGTACATCACCGACGAGCACCCATATCCATCGTGGCACATCTGGTTTCCCGGGTGAAATCTCGAAGAGAAAAATGTATATTATCCCTTCGGCACCATATCCGAAATACTCGCCTTCGATTCTCCTTACCCAGTCGTATGATTTGATATATTCACGAGCTTCCAGAAGGGCGCTGTCAAGGTCATCATCTGCACCTGGGTCGTCTGCTGGTAGAGGAAGACGGCTTACTTTACCGAGATCCGGGGTAATTTTGCTCACAGTTTCTCTCCACTACTTATCTTAGTCCGCAGCCATCGTCTCCTAGCCCAGCGCTGAAAATCGCCGGCTTCCATGTGGAGCCTTATGTGCTCTTCCCTGGTACGAGGCTTAATATTTGATACGTGATCTAGCCCACCATTGGCGACGATAAGATCTTTTCGTCGAGCCCGGCTGACATTAAACCGAAGGCAGATGTGTGACGCTGCTCAAAATTGGATTTGGCATTGATCGTCATGATTAACTCGACACTTATCCGAGGCGCTTTAACGTTCGTCGGCAACGACGCGGGCGACCCCACTACTTATTGCCGACGTCGAACCGTTGGATGGATGCGGAAGGAAGTCCCAGTTCATCAAGCACATCGAAGGCGCGCTCCGATATCACGAGGTTCAGTTTCTGATTGACGCCGAAATCGTCGTGACCTGCTCTACCGTCCACCTTGAGCCAAACAAACGGAGGGAGTTCGACATCGGGCTGCAGCTCCAGAAAATTTTCGGATTTGGTCACTTCGGCAGGAGCGAATGTAGCGCCGGAGATGCCAATATCGAGCAATCCGCGCTTGGCTTCTTCCGTCACCAGGAAACAAGGAAAAGTGGTGACAAGCGCGTCGCCGAACCATCCCTCAACCTGATAGTGGAGCTTGCTCACGGCAGGCGGATGGACGCTGGTGTCCATAACAGTGTTCTCACCGAGCCCACCAGCCACGTCAGGCCTAACTTCATAATATCGCATTATTCACCTATCGGTGGGTCGAACAGATGCCCATATTTCTTGTCTAACTCAGTTGCGTAGTCAAGCACTTGCTGCCGGGTTGCCGTGATGTGCGTCTTATAGAATTCATCCCACTCGGCTCGAATCACTTTTAAATGCAAATTTACGTCGAATTCCTTTCGGACACCACGGAGATTTTCGAGTGAATGTATCTCTTCACTTGCAAAAAGCCCTGGGTATCTATCAAGAACGTTTTGCTCGACACTATGATGAACAACATAATCTCCCTCGTTGAGTGCGGGATTCGCTTTAAAGAACGTTTTTCGGTAGTTTTTTGATTTCGTCCACCCAACCTTTGCACCGGCATATTTAATCATGGAGGCGTCCCTAGAAAGCAGAGAAGCCAGCATTGCAGCTTCAAAAGCACTTTCGGATATCTCACCGGATCGCGTTCTACGGCGTCGAGACTGCCGAGAGACCGACCGAGCAATGGCTTGTTGGGATCGAAGGGTTTCGGCGTCGACGCCACGAACAAGTATCTCGCCGCCTTTGGCAAGTTCAGCCGATCGCTTCGAAAATACGGAAGAGCTCTCGACCCAGGACTTGGCAATACTTTTGGCGCCCTGGAAAACCTCACCCACCAACTTTTCGCCGGGAAAGGTACCTAAGGCGTCGAGCACTGCATCGCTGTAGTTTCCATCCAGGGCGGCATTCAGGGCTTCGTCGAGCGCCAACGAAGCTCCCACGACAGGTGTGAAGTCGGCTACCGAAATACCGTCATTGCCGAGGCCCTCAGAGCCTACAAGCTTTTGCGCGGCGAACCGCCACAGACTTCCCGGTTCACTATCGCCAGCTATTAGGTTCCCTAACCGCTCTCGAGCCGTCAGGTACCGGTTGGTTGCGTACCCAGTTGGTACCGACCATCCCGACTGGACGGTGTTCTGCAAGTCGAGCACGCCCATCGGGTCGACGCCTGCTGCCCGAAGCGAGCTGTTCGCGGCATCGTTGTCTGCTTGCGACGCACTGGCCTGCAAAAGATGGCCAAGCACCGCTTCAAGCGCCTCTTGATTCGGCAGAGCGGCAAGCACATTGCGCAGCTCTGTCTGCTGAGATTTGGGCGGGTGAGCTTCGTCTTTAAATTTCCCTACAACGCCTTTTGCCACAGAATTCGGCAACGGCTGGACGGGGTTGAGGCCCAACTGCTGTTGGGCGGCAATCGAGCCAACGATCGCGGTCTGATAGTCCTCCGGCTTCGAAAGATTATTCCAAGCTGCGTCGAGGGCCGCGAATGTCTTGCGTACATAACCGCCCGGATCGCCTCGCCTCGCTTGAAATGTCAGGTCCGCCGCGGCGGCTATTGCATCATAACGCGCCCGATCCTCTTCTGGCGTCGCACTATCGGCCTTGGGCGCAGACTCTTTGACCATGGCCTGTACGGCGTCATTGGACATTGTGCGCATGCCGTGGAACTGGCGACTGACATCAAGCGCTTGATGGAGAGCCTGAAAACGCCTGAACCCTTCCGTCGCCCCATAGAGCCCCACGAACTGTTCTGGCGTGAAGGTCGGGCCCGAATAGCTGCCAGTGTCCCTGATCGCCCTAGGTGCGTTCTGTTCGGCGAGGCCAATACGGGTGCGCATCTCAACTTGCTGAGAAGCGTGAGCCGCCTGCGCCTGTTGGAGCAGCGCCGGCCGGTCGTCTTGTGGAATGTCTTCCCCAAATGCTTGTGCCACAATTTCATCCGGCGCGAGCTTGCCAACACGATTGCCTTTCGCTGCCGCCGTATCTGAACTGCCGGCAAGACGGATCCAGCTAACGTCGGAGGCATCGCTGCTGGAAGAGTCTGCCGGCGCCCCGCCCAACATCTCGGCGGCCCGCTTCGGATCCTGGGCGATCATCGCCTGAACCAGTGCCTTGGCCGTGTTGCTGCGCCAGGCCACTTCCGCCGCTTGCCTGATAACCGGGTTTCCGATCTTGGCGATCAGATCGGACCCGTTCTGCCGGATCGCCTCGAAAGCTCCGATGTCGTTCGGGTCGCCTTTTGCGATGGAGCTGGTGGACATGGTGTCGACCTTCGCCCACTCCGCCAGCTCATACTCATCGCGCTGCTCCTGCTGCCGCTGCGCCATGCGCGGCGAGCCGGCCGCGCGCATCGGCTCCTTCTGCCTGGCGAAATCGGCCCGCCGGCTCTCAGGCATGTCAGGCAGAGCCTCGTCGAACAGCCTGTCGAACAGGCCGGGCTTGACCACCTGCCCGCTGCGCGGGTCGACCTCGCCATACATCGCATCGTGCAGGCCGCCGCCGTCGGCCGGCGCATTCGCCGCCACCTCGTCTTCCGCCTGCGCGACCCGCTCGGCGAACCGGCGGCGCGCCAGCTCCGCGTCGAACGCTTCCTGCCGCTCCTTCATCTGCCGGTAGCGCTCGGCGACGGCCGAGAGCTCGTCGCCAAGATCCTGCATCGCCCTGCCGGCCGGCGACCCCTCGGGATAGGAAACGCCATTGCCGGCCTCGAGCCGGCGCTGGGCAAGCTGGAGTGGAATCGTCGCCATCAGTAGAGGCCCCCCTTGAAGGCGCCGCCCGGCGCCTGCGGGAAGGCGCCCTTGCCGAAGGTCACGGCCTTGGTCGGGTCGTAGAGACGGGAGAGACCGGACACGAGGCTGCCGCCGGCCTTGAAGATCGACGCCGCCGCGGCCTGCCTGCCGGAGTAGCGCGCGAGCGCCGCCTGGCTGTCGAGAGTGTTGCGGCGCAGCGCCGAGCCGTACTGGATCGCCTTCAGGTCGAGCTGGCCTTGCCTGGCATTGGCCGCCAGCACCTCGGCCGGCGAGCCCGATAGGCTGACGCCGGAGGCGCCCGCCCGGGCCCGCGCCTGCGAAAGCAGCAGATCCTGCCTGTGGCGCTCCTGGCTCTGTTCGAAGGCGGCACTCTGCGCATCGGCCTGCGCCTGCTGCCCGTAGGCCTTGGCCTGGTAACCGGCCATCTGGCTCTGCTGCCGGCCTTCGATCAATGCGCCACCCACCGAGATGGCCGTGCCGAGAAGGGCTAATGTGCACATGGTCAGCCTCGCTGGGATGCGGCAATGGGAGTTTTCCTGGCCGCCCGCGCGCCGAGCGCCGGTCGCGGGTCGAGCGCGCCGCCGGGGTTGGTGAACGACAGAAGCAGCCTGTCGGCCTGGATTGCCGGGCGGCTGAGGCGCGCCGGCGCCGCCGCGCGCGGCCCGGCCATGGCGGCGCGGCGGGCAACGGCCAGGTTCACCTTCAGGTCGGGCATGCCGGCGGCGTCGAAGAGGCCGTTGGCGGTGGCGAGCGCGCGGGCGAGCGCATCGGCCTCGAACAGGTCCTGACGCAACAGCTCGACCAGGCGGCGCACGGCGCGCCAGCGCTCGGTCAGTACCTCCGCCTTGGCTTTCGCTTGCCCGCCCAGCGCCTCGACGGCGGCGCGCGCCTCTGCCGCGGCGGCTGCGGCACGGCATTTGTCCGCTGCCGCGATGATCTTCTCCAGCAGCGCGACGACGTCGTTGCAGTCGTCCAGCGCGATGCGCGCGGCGGAGAGATCGCCGTCGCCGAAAACGGCGCGGTCCTCGGCCTGTTCGCAGCCGCGCCGGCGGGCGATCGCATCGTTGAGGTCGGCATCGAGCAAGGCGATGACGGCAGCATATTCGGCAGCCGTCCGCGCCCTGCCGAGCTGTTCGGCATGGGGGGATGTGGTCACGGGATGGGTTCCTTGTGGTGGGCTGGAGGCGGTGGAGCGCCGATCTCCCCCCTTGTGGAGGAGATTGGCAGGGCAGAGGGAGGCGCGAAGGATCGCGGCGTTGATTCAGCCTGGGTTCCTCGCCCACCAAGTGGGGAGAGGTGGCTCGGCGAAGCCGAGACGGAGTGGGG
>NZ_JAIUHZ010000023.1:0-84149 GCF_020165355.1 Mesorhizobium sp. BR1-1-6
GCCTTCGGCGGCGCGCGCGGCCGCACCGACGTGCCCAGGATCGTCGACTGGTACATGGACGGCAAGATCGAGATCGACCCGATGATCACCCACACGCTCAAGCTCGAGGACATCAACAAGGGGTTCGACCTCATGCATGAGGGCAAGTCGATCAGGAGTGTCGTGGTTTATTGAGGGCGGCCACACGCCGCGGGCCCGAGGACATCCCCGCTTGGACCGACAGGAGCCCTGTCGGCTTGAGAAGGCGGGCCACAGAAATGCCCGGACTTTTCGCTACCTCCAGCCTCCCGGCCAGGTCGGCGTGTTCCCAAAGTCCGGCGTCGACCGGCGGCGTGACCAAGGTGCACCTCGGTTACGCCGCCGGTGCTGTTTGCAGGGCTGAAGGTTGCGGGTGCGGCGGCCGGCAGCTATGTCGGACGGAAAGGTCATGACGAAAAGGCAGAGTTGATGAAAGTCGTTTCCACGTCCAAGTCGCATGGCGGCGTCCAGGGTGTTTATTCGCACGCTTCAGAGGTCTGCGCCTGCGACATGACCTTTGCCGTCTTCGTGCCGCCGCAGGCTAAGGATGGGCCGGTGCCGGTGCTGTGGTATCTTTCGGGTCTCACCTGCACTCATGCCAATGTCATGGACAAGGGCGAGTACCGGCGCCTGGCGGCCGAGCTTGGTCTCATCGTGGTCTGCCCCGACACCAGCCCGCGCGGTGCCGATGTGCCGGACGAGAAGGATAATTGGCAGTTCGGCTGCGGCGCCGGTTTCTATGTCGATGCGACGCAGCAGCCTTACGCCAGGAACTACCGTATGTATTCCTACGTCCTCGACGAGCTGCCGGGATTGATCGGCGCGAACTTTCCTGCCGACATGGCGCGCCAGGGCATATCGGGGCATTCGATGGGCGGACACGGCGCGTTGACGATCGCGCTGAAGAACCCCGACCGCTTCAGGAGTTGCTCGGCCTTCGCGCCGATCGTTCAGCCGACGACTGCTGGCTGGTCGCGGCCTGCGCTCGAGAAATATCTCGGCGCCGACGACAGGGACTGGCGCGCCTATGACGCCACGCTGCTCATCGAGGACGGCCGCCGTTTTGGCGAGTTCCTGGTTGACCAGGGCACGGCCGATGGGTTCCTTGACGAAGGCCTCCGTCCGTGGCTGCTCGATGAAGCCTGCAAGAAGGCCGGCATCGACCTCACCTTGCGCATGCAGGAAGGCTACGATCATTCCTACAACTTCATCTCGACCTTCATGGACGATCACCTGAAGTGGCATGCCGCTCGGCTAGGCTGAAGAACCGCCGGGCATCATCAGCGGTTATCGCCGGCAAGGGCATCGTCAATCCCTATGCGATGATCGAATCCACCCGCATGCTGCTGCAATGACTTGGCCACAACCGCGGCGCCATCGTCGCTGCCATCGAGAAGGAAACTGAAAATGTCCTCGCATAGGATCGCCGTCATCGGCGGTGACGGTATCGGGCCGGAGGTCGTCGAAGCCGGCGTGAAGGTGCTGGAAGCCCTGACCGCTGTCGAGCCGGGTCTGGCCTTCGACTTCAAGCGCTTCGACTGGGGTTCCGATTATTACCGCCGCAACGGCCGCATGATGCCGCAGGACGGCCTCGGGCAATTGGAGGGTTTCGATGCGATCTATTTCGGCTCGGTCGGCGATCCGAACCTTCCCGACGACGTCACCCTCTGGGGGCTGCGCCTGGCCATCTGCCAGGGGTTCGACCAATACGCCAACGTGCGGCCGACGCGCCTCTTGCCAGGGCTGACCGGCCCGTTGCGGCCCGATCTCGGCAAGCAGATTGACTGGGTGATCGTGCGCGAAAACAGCGAAGGCGAATATGCCGGCGTCGGTGGTCGCGCCCATCGCGGACTGCCTATCGAGGTCGGCATGGATGTCGCCGTCTTTACCCGCGCCGGGATAGAACGCATCGCACGTTTCGCCTGCGAGCTTGCGCTGTCGCGCCCCCGCAAGCTTCTGACAGTTGTCACCAAGTCGAATGCGCAGCGTCACGGCATGGTTCTGTGGGACGAAGTCGTGCGCGGCGTGCTTCGCGACTATCCCGGTCTCAGCGTCGACTGGATGCTGGTGGACGCCATGACCCAGCGCATGGTCAATAAGCCCGGCAGCATCGACACGGTTTTGGCGACCAACCTGCATGCCGACATCCTCTCCGACCTGGCCGCCGCGCTGGGTGGATCACTCGGCATCGGCTCGACGTCGAACATCGATCCCTCGCGCAGCCGGCCGTCCATGTTCGAACCCATCCACGGTTCGGCCTTCGACATTGCCGGCAAGGGCGTCGCCAATCCGCTCGGATCGTTCTGGACGGCGAGCCTGATGCTTGAGCATCTCGGCGAGCAGGCCGCCGCGCGGCGCCTCATGGTTGCGATCGAGCTTGTCACGGACCGGGCGGAATATCTCAGCCCCGATCTCGGTGGCACCGCGAGCACCGCCGAGGTTACCGCCGCGGTGATCGCGGCCCTTCTCGCCAATTAGCGCGGCACGAGCAGGCAAGCACGTCACCGAGGGCGGTGGCCTCAGGGAGTTCGCGCGCCTTCGGCGTCCGTCCCCCGATATTTCACATGCTCTATGAACGCGCGCAGCTTGGGCAAGACCTGGCGTCTGTCGGGATAATACAGAAAAACGCCCGGCGTCGTGACGGCGAAGGGCGTGAGCAACGCTTGCAACCGGCCATCGGCAATCGGGGCTTCGGTGAGAGGGCCTGGCACCTGTGCAAGTCCGACACCTTGGATCGCCGCGCCAAGCAGTGTCGGGTAATCATGCGCGACCAGCGGCCCGGAGACGATTGCCTCGACGGTCTTGTTGCCGTCGATGAAGGGCCAAGGCGCGATCGATCCGTTGGAGCGGCGCATGCGCAGGCAGGCATGGCCGCGCAGATCGTCGAGGCGCTCCGGCCGTTTCTGCCGGCGCAGATAGCCAGGGCTGCCGACGACCACGAGCGGGAACGGCGGCGTCAGCCGAACCGCGACCATGTCGGCGGCGATGAACTGGCCGAGCCGGATGCCGGCGTCGAACCCCTCGGCCGCCAGGTCGACCAGCTCACCGCTTGCGGCGATCTCCACCTCTACTTCGTGATAGGCCTGGCAAAAGGATGCCACCAGCGGCTCCAGCAGGATCGGCACCACGGCGCGCGGCACAGAGAGGCGCAACAGCCCGGTCGGCCGCTGCCCAAGTTCACGTGCGACTTCGCTTGCGGCGACCAGTTCCTCGAAAGCGGGCTTTGCGCGCGAAAGGAACCGTTCGCCGGCTTCGGTCAGGCCGACGCTGCGCGTCGTGCGCATGAAGAGCGCCGCACCGACGCGCACCTCGAGCGCGCGCACCGCCTGGCTGATCGCCGATGGCGTGACGCCGAGCTCCGCGGCCGCTTTTCGGAAGCTGCGGTGTTGCGCGACGCCGAGGAACGCCTCCACGCCGTCGAGCGCACCTTTCCGGATTGTGAAGTTCTGCTTCATGCCCCGTCAACATTATCGCGAATAGTCGACCGCTGGAAGCGGGCGTAAATTGCGCCTTACATCTCTTGGGAGGCCATATGTCGCCTGCAACCATTTTCCTGTTACATCTCGCTCTAGGCTACGTGCCTTGGCTGCTCTGCGTCGGCGTGTATGTCTTGCCCCGGCTCAGATCCGTCAACCTGGTCGAGGCGCAACGTGCCATCGCCACGCTGCACAGCTTCCGCTTCTTCGGGCTTGTCTTCATCGTTCCAGGCGTCGTCGGGCGCGATTTGCCGGCTGATTTCGCCACCTTCGCCGCCTATGGCGACTTCGCAACCGGAGTGTTGGCCATGCTGGCGCTTTTGACGACGAGGATACGTCCGCTGTTCTGGTTGTTCGTCGTCGCGTTCAATCTCGTGGGGACGATCGATATCGCCGTCGACTACTATCACGGCAGCCAAGCCGGTCTTCCTGAGCTGGCGGGGCAGTTGGGCGCTGCATACGCGATCCCCGTAATCTATGTCCCACTGCTGATGATCACGCACGTCGTCGCGTTCTACCTGATGGTGCGCCCCCAGATCCAGGCAGCTCGAGTCTTCGCAGGCGACGCGGCCGCATCTCCGTGAGGCAGCAAGTGCCGGTGTACCGGCGCGCCGCGGCGCAGACGCTTCGCGGCGCGCCGGTATTCGACTAATAGGTCGTGCGCCCGCCCGACAGGTCGAAGGTCGAGGCGGTGGTGAAGCTGTTTTCCTTTGAGACGAGCCAGGCGACCATGGCGGCGGCCTCGTCGACCTCCAGCAGACGGCCGCGTGGAATGCGCGAGCGCATGTATTCGATGTGCTCGGGCGTGAGCTGTTCGAGGATTCGGGTCTGCGCGGTGGCCGGCGAGATGCAGTTGACCGCAATGTCATACTGCGCGAGTTCCTTGCCGAGCGACTTGGTCATGCCGATGACCGCCGCCTTCGAAGCGGAATAGGCGGCGGCGTTGGGATTGCCTTCTTTGCCAGCGACGGAAGCGATGTTGACGATCC
The DNA here is from genome assembly GCF_020165355.1 of Mesorhizobium sp. BR1-1-6. Lineage (NCBI taxonomy): Bacteria > Pseudomonadati > Pseudomonadota > Alphaproteobacteria > Hyphomicrobiales > Phyllobacteriaceae > Mesorhizobium > Mesorhizobium sp. BR1-1-6. The sequence goes on from NZ_JAIUHZ010000023.1 coordinate 4,484, forward strand.
GCCCGTAATTGCGCGCCTTCATCCCGGGCACTACGGCGCGGTTGACGTAGAAGGTGCCGTTGACGTTGATGTCGATGATCTTCTTCCACGTCTCTATGTCGTAGCTGTCGAGCGGGGCGGCGGGACCGGCAATGCCGGCAGAATTGACCAGGATGGAGATTTTGCCGGCGCTCTCCTCGGTTTTTGCCCGCGCGGCGTCCACCGTCTCCCAATCCGCAATGTCGACGACCAGGGTCGTGGCGGCCTTGCCAAGGTCGCGCTTGGCCGCTTCGAGGCGCGCCTCGTCGACGTCCCATAAGGTGACCGTCGCGCCGGAGGCGACGAAACGTTTGGCCATCGCGAAGCCGAGGCCTTGCGCGCCTCCGGTGACCACGGCGTGTTGGCCGTCAAGATCGATCCTGTTCATGCCGAGCGTTCTTTCTGGTTGAGTGAATTGAGGTTGCCCGTTGCGGGCGGGCGATGTCGCTACATGGTAGCGCCGAGGTTCCAGGGCACGAACTCATTGTCGCCGTAGCCCAGCGATTCCGATTTGGTACGCGCGCCCGATGCCACGCGCAGGATCTCTGCGAAGATCTCCTGGCCTTTGTCGTCCAGCGTGACGCCGTCGAGGATGTCCCCGCAATTGATGTCCATGTCCTCGCGCATCTGCTCGAAAATGAAGGAATTGGAGGCAAGCTTGATCGAGGGCGTCGGCTTGCAGCCGAAGGCCGAACCGCGCCCGGTGGTGAAGCACAATATGTTCGCGCCGCCGGCGACCTGGCCGGTTGCCGAAACCGGATCGTAGCCGGGCGTGTCCATGAAGACGAGGCCGCGTTCGTTGATCGGTTCGGCATATTCCAGCACCGCGCGCAGATTGGTCGTCCCGCCCTTGGCGGACGCGCCGAGCGACTTCTCCAGGATCGTCGTCAACCCGCCGAGCTTGTTGCCGGGAGACGGGTTGTTGTTCATCTCCATGTCGTGCTTGGCTGTGTAGTCCTCCCACCAGCGGATACGCTCGATCAGCTTCTCGCCGACCGCGCGGTTTTCCGCACGCATGGTGAGCAGATGTTCGGCGCCGTAGATCTCCGGCGTCTCGGACAGCACCGCCGTGCCGCCTTGCGCGACAAGCAGGTCCACGGCGGCGCCAAGCGCCGGATTGGCGCTGATGCCGGAATAGCCGTCCGACCCGCCGCATTGCAGCGCGAGCACCAGTTCGGAGGCCGGTTGTGGCGTCCTTTGCGCGGCGTTGACCATGGGCAGCATATCGACGATCGCCTTGACCCCTGCCTCGACCGTCTTGCGTGTGCCGCCAGTCTCCTGGATCGTCATCGTGCGGAAGGTCGTGCTCTCCTCGATATTGTAGGACTGCATCCAGCGCGGAATCTGGAACGCCTCGCAGCCGAGCCCAACCATCAGCACGCCGCCGACATTGGGGTTCGTGGCAAAACCCCACTGCGTGCGCTTCAAGAGGTCGTAAGCGGGGCCTTTGGTGTCAATGCCGCAGCCAGTGCCATGGACGAGCGAGATCACGCCGTCGACATTGGGATAGTCGCGCAGGATGCCGCAGCGGTTGACCTCTTCTACGATGAAGCGGGCGACGCTGGCCGAACAATTTACCGAGGTCAGGACAGCGATGAAGTTGCGCGTCCCGACCTTGCCGCTCGGCCTGCGGTAACCCATGAAGCTCGCGCGCTCGGCTTCAGGGACGACAGGCGTTTGCCTGGCGTTGGTGCCGAACAGATAGTCGCGTTCGAAATTGCGCAGATATACATTGTGCTCGTGAACCCAATCGCCGGCGGCGATCGGTCCGCGGGCGAATCCGATGGTCTGCCCATATTTCACGACCGGCTCGTCCGAAGCGATGTCGCGGATCGCCATCTTGTGGCCGCGCGGTATGCGCGCCTTCGCGGGCATGTCGCCTGCCTTGTCGCCGATCATCAACGGATCGATCGCCAGAAGGATGTTGTCGGCATGCGAAAGCTGGATGAACCGCGCCATTACAAACTCTGAAAAAGCCCCCGTCGGCACAATGCCGCCGAATGGATCGGAATACTAATATAATAGATTGTCAACGGTCAAGCTGCGAACACGGCTCACCAGGCATCGGCAAGCCGGTCGGATGCCAGGTTCGGGACCTCAAACCTGCGCCGCCCGTCTCAGCGCTCAGTCGAGGTCGTCAGTCGAGAAGCTCGGCGGCGACTTCGAGCGTGTTGCGAAATGACGTCTCGAGGTGATGCTCCATTGCCTGTGCGGCGCCCTCGGCGTCGTGACGCTTCAGCGCGTCCAGAATGGCCTCGTGCTGCTCGATCGTCTGCTCGCCATAGCCGGGCTTCGGAATGGCGAGATAGCGGCCGCGATCCATCTGCGCCTTTGAGATGTCGACGGCGCGCCAAATCATCGGCAAGCCGCATATTTCAGCAATGGTGCGGTGAAAGACGTCGTCGAGCTGAATCGCTGTGGCGTACCTGCCGCGCGCAATGGCGAGCTTATGCGCGGCCATGTTGTCTTCCAGCAATTCACAGGCAGCCGGCGTCAGCTTGGCGGCGGCGCGCCTGGCGCTCTCCATCTCCAATGCACGCCGGATGACATAGGCTTCCTCGAGGTCGGCCCGGCTGATGGGAGCAACGTAGGTGCCGGTCTGCGCCAGGATCTTGACGAGCCCTTCGTCGCTGATGCGTTTGACCGCTTCGCGCACGGGCGTGCGCGAGACGCCCAGCGCTTCGGCAATTGCGATCTCATTGATGACCTCACCCGGTTTCAGCCGTCCGACGACGATCATGTTGCGGATCTTGTTGTAGATCTGGTCGCGCAGCGGGAGGGCTCGATTGAGGGTCGAAGGATCTAGATCCATGGAAAATCCCATCGTTCGTCCACCTGAAATGGCAAAATTATTCGAATGTCAAACGGAATGCACCTGCTTGCGACGCGGGGTTCGTTGCGATCCGACGCCAGTGACGGGAGCGGTCAGATCCAGCTTGCCAGAACTATTATATTAGTGCAATAGTGCCGCCCGTTGCGTGATTTTCAGCCTATGGTGAAGTGCCTGGTGCGGATGCGCTGAAAGGGGCCTTCGGGCCGGCTCGAGGTGGGCCGAACCGTGCCTGGAAATGCATTATACTAACATAACGCTGCCAGCCGCGTGCTACCAGGGAGGACCAAGCCTAGATGAGTGCCGCCGCCGATTGTGCCCTGGACATGAGAGGCATCTCCAAGACTTTTCCCGGCGTGAAGGCCCTGTCGAACGTCAATTTCGCCGTCCGGTTCGGCACCGTCCATGCGGTCGTTGGCGAGAATGGCGCCGGCAAGTCGACGCTGATGAAGGTGCTCAACGGATCCTACGCTCCGACCGCCGGCACGATCCTCGTCGGCGGCGCCGAAGTGCGCATGCGGCGTCCCGCCGACGCCCAGGCGCTCGGCATCCGCATGGTGCACCAGGAGATCAATCTTGTTCCCGACCTGACCGTCGCGGAGAACGTCTATCTCGGCCGCATGCCCGGCAAATGGAGCTGGCTGCACAAGGGCGAAATGGTCAGGAAGGCCGCCGCCGTCCTCGACGAGCTGGGCGCGGCCATCAACCCGCGCGCGCGGCTCGGCGACCTGTCGATCAGCCAGCAGCAACTGGTCGAGATCGCCAAGGCCTATGCGGCGCAGCCCAGGATCATCGTGCTGGACGAGCCGACATCGAGCCTGAGCGAGCACGAAACCGCGGCGCTGTTCCGGATCCTTCGCAAGATGCGCGATGACGGCATCGCCATCGTCTACATCAGCCATAGGCTGAGGGAGGTTCTCGAGATCGCCGACGAGGTGACCGTGCTGCGCGACGGCTCAATGATCGAGACCCGTCCGATCGACGGCATAACCGCGGCCGAGATGATCAGGCTGATGGTTGGCCGCGAGGTCGCCAACGTGTTCCCGAAAAGCCCGGCCGCGATCGGCAAGTCCGTGCTGCGTGTCGAACGCATCGGCGACGGGGCGCATTTCAGTGATGTCAGCTTCGATGTGCGCGCTGGGGAGATACTGGGCTTGACCGGACTGGTCGGGGCGGGTCGCACCGAGGTAGCACGCGCCATCTTCGGCCTGTCGCGGCTGGTGGAGGGAACGGTCAGCGTCTACGGGCGCAAGGTCGCCATCAACTCTCCTTCCGAGGCGGTGCGAGCCGGGATCGCCTACGTCCCCGAGGACCGCAAGGGCGACGGCATCATTCCGGGCATGTCGGTCCGCGAGAACATCAGCCTGTCGATATTGCGGCGTCTGACCAGCTTCGGCCGTATCAGGCGCAGCGCCGACCGTTCGCTGGCGACGACCTATGTGAAGCAGTTTTCCATTTCGCCGCCCGACGGGGAGCGGCGCATCAACCTGTTGTCGGGAGGCAACCAGCAGAAGGCGGTCATCGCCAAATGGCTCGCGGCCAAGCCCTCCGTGCTCATTCTCGACGAGCCGACGCGCGGCGTCGACGTCGGCGCCAAGGCCGAGATCCACAGCATCATCGGCCGGCTTGTCGCCGACGGCATGGCGGTGGTGATGATCTCGTCGGAACTGCCCGAAATCCTCGGCGTCTGCGATCGCGTCGTTGTGATGCGCGACGGCCGCGCATCGGAGGCGCTCGCCCGCGCCGAACTGAGCGAGGAGCGCATCATGGCGCTGGCGACGGGGGAGGCTGCATGACTGATGCGGCCATGGAGACCAGCGGGGCGAACCGCAATGACCGCTTCACGCGCGGCAGCAGGCTTGCCGATGTCCTGTCCAAGGCGGGGCTTGGCTTCGCTATCCTTGCAGTGGTGCTCTACGGCTCATTCGTCAGCCCCGCCTTCTTCACCACAGGCAATCTGCTCAACGTCCTGACCTCGATGTCCATTGTCGGCATCGTCGTCGTCGGCATGACTTTCGTGCTTGTGGCAGGCGGCTTGGCGGACCTGTCGGTGCCGGCCACCATCGCCTGCGGGGCCATCCTCTCGCTCGGGCTGCAGCCAATGATCGGGCCGGTTCCTGCCTTCGTCCTGGCGGTGGCGCTTGCGGGCCTTATCGGCCTGCTCAACGGCGTGCTGGTCGGCTATGTCGGTATCAATCCCATCATCGCCACGCTCGGCATCGGCACCATCGGGCTGGGCATCGTGCAGGCGGCCGTCGGCGGCGTCATCGTCTATGGCAACAATCCCGCTTCGGCCGAATTCGCCAAGGGCCGGCTCTTCGGCGTCCCGGTCGTGGTGCTGATTTTCCTGCTGATCGCCCTCATAGGCCATATCGTCCTCTCGCGCTCCTTCTGGGGCAGGTGGACGCTCGCCACGGGCGGCAATTACAGCGCCGCCGAGGCGAGCGCGGTGCCGGTGGAGGCGGTGAAGGCCGGTGCGTTCGTGATCACGGCGTTGGCTTCGGGCGTCAGCGGCGGCCTGCTGGGCCTGACCTTGCAAAGCGCGCGGCCGCTGATCGGCGCCGGCTACGAGTTCAGCGCCATCACCGCGGTCGTGGTCGGCGGCGTGTCGATCATCGGCGGTTTCGGCTCGGTGCCGAGGGCGATCGCGGGCCTGATCTTCGTGCAGCTTCTGACCAACGTCATGGTGCTCGACGGCGTGCGCACGCCGATCCAGGGTTTTGTCCTCGGCATCCTGATCGTCGGCGCCGTCGGCATGGACGCGGCATTGCGCAAGAGGGGGGTGGCGTGATGAGGTTCCTGGCGCTTGCCTCGCGGCACAGGGTGATGATCATCCTCGGCCTGACGCTGATCATTTCCGCCCTGGCGGTTCCGGGTTATTTCTCCGCATCGACCCTCGGACTCGGCCTCGACCGGGCGGCGACGATCGGCCTGATCGCCATTGGACTTACGGTGCTTCTGGTCGCCGGCCAGATCGACCTCTCCGGCGGCGCGGTGTTCGCGCTGGCGGGAATCATGTCGGTCATCCTGCAGCGCGAGATCGGCATCCTGCCTGCCGCACTTGTCGGTATCCTGGTCGGCATGCTGGCAGGCGCCATCAACGGCGCGCTGGTCGTCGGGCTGAAGGTGAACTCGCTGGTGCTGACGCTGGCGACGATGCTGATCTTCCGCTCGCTCGCGCATTGGATCACCAACAGCCAGCCGGTGACCGGCACCGACATCATGCTTTCACTGGCGTTCGCCAAGATCCATCTCGAAGTCTTCACCATCCGCAGTGCGCTGTTCATCGTTCTGATCGTGCTGCTGCATGTCTGGCTGACGCGTACAATACCGGGCCGAAATGTCTTTGCGGTGGGGTCCAATCCGGCGGCAGCCAAGGAGAGCGGCATCGCTTCCGATCGCATCGTTTTTCTGGGCTTCGTCTTCGCCGGGACGCTCGCCGGTCTCGCAGGCGTTCTCCAGAGCCTCGTCACCAACACCGGTTCGCCCGTCTTCGGCTCGGAACTGACGGTCGCCGTCATTGCCGCGGTCGTGGTCGGCGGAACCCGCCTCGAAGGCGGCAAGGGATCCGCGCTCGGCACGCTTGGCGGCGTGCTGACGATCGGCTCGCTGACCATCGCGATGGAGTTCCAATCCGTTCCCGCATACGTCCAGCAGGTCGTGTCGGGGCTTATCCTGATCCTGCTCGTCGTGCTCGATCGGGCCGTGACTACCAAGGGGAGGGCGCCGGGCACAGGCCCCGCGCTCATTCGCGACAATCCAATCACTCAAGGAGGAAATACATGATCGGGAGGAAACCTATGGTTGGCAAGAAAAGCATGCTCCACATTACCGCCATGGCGGTAATACTGGCCTCGACGGGCTGGGCCAGTGCAAAGACGGTCTGCTACGTCACGGCCGCGGATTCGCATGCCTATGCGACGCCGGCCAACAAGGCGCTCCAGGCGCGCGCCGGCGAGCTCGGCATCGAGATCCTGAGCCTCAGCCAGGATTTCGACGTCCAGAAGGGCACCGAGCAGCTCAACACCTGCGTCGCGCGCAAGGTTGACGGCATCATCCTGTGGCCGCTCGACCCGCAGGCCTACATACCGGGCCTGGCCCGCGCACAACAGGCGAACATTCCCGCGATCCTTATCAACTCGCCGATGAGCGACGATGCCAAGCCGTTCATCAAGTCGTTCACCGGGCCCGACGTTTACGAGGAAGGCAAGCTTGCGGCCGACTCGCTCAGCAAGGCGCTTGGCGGCAAGGGTTCCGTCGTCATCATCGCCGGCCAGGCCGGCAACGGCACGACGATCGGCCGCGTCGGCGGCTTCACCGATCGTCTCAAGGAAACCAGCGCCGACATCAAGGTGCTCGATACGGTCAATGCCGATTTCGACCAGCAGAAGGCGCTGGTGGTCAGCCGCGACCTGATCACCCGTTTCGGCGACCAGATCAGCGGCGTCTACGCCAATGACGACACCATGGCGCGCGGCTTCATCGACGCCTGGAAGGAGGCCAATCCGTCCAAGGCGGCACCGCCGATCGTCGGCATCAACGGCCAGAAGGATGCGTTCGAATCGATCCGCACCAACGAAATGTACTCCACCATCGTGCAGTCGCCGGTTGAGGACGGCCGCCTGGCGATCAACACCATGGCGGAGATCATGGACGGCAAGGAGGTCAAGGACCGTTTGCCGATCCCGCTGACGGTCGTCACCAAGGACAATGTCAACGCGGTCGAGCCGGCGTTCTGATCCCTTGGGGCCGGCTCGGCAGAACCGGGCCGGCTCCTTCGTCTTCTGGCGCGGACGGACGATCCGGCTGCGCTGCTCACTATAGGAAGGCCTGCCAGCCAAGGCTGCGCGGCACAGTTGGAACTTCCGTTTGCGCCCCGGATTATCCATCCGGGAGAACGCCAATGCCTTCTACGGCCATCCGCAGCACACAGTACCATCCCGCCACCAGGGTGCTTTCGGTCTGGTTCGTACCGAGCGGAAACCGCTATGACTACGAAGACGTGGAGCCCGAGACCTACGCTGCCTTCAAAGCCGCCTCTTCCAAGGGACGCTTCTTCAATGAGTTCATACGGGATCGCTACAGGTTTCGTCTGGTCGAACGCGCCCCTGAACGCTGATGCACGCCAGCAACAAAGCGCGGTATCGCGGGACTGTTCGTCGGTCACGAATTCGTGCTGACAGGCATACGCCTAGCAAGATCAGCAACTTAATTGCCGGATATTCGTTTCATGATGTCCTCGAGGCCATGAAATGTCTCAAGTTTACGATCTTGCATCCGGTCTGGTGCGGCGGATCTACGAAAAGCGCATCGACGCGCCGGCGATCCTCGATACCGCCAGCGAATTTCCAAACGCCACCAAGTTCACGGCCGCCTGGCAGGCCATCCGCGACGAAGCGCTTGCCGTGGGCAAGGCGCCCCGCTTCCACGACATCATGCCTGAACAGGCCGACATCTCGGCCAATGACGGTCGCGACTGGCGTATGTTCGTGCTCAAGGCCTACGATGTCGCGGTTCCGCAAAACCTCGCGCGAATGCCGGTCCTCGACCGGCTGCTTGCAGAATGCCCTGAGGTGAAGTCGGCGGCGATCTCTTTCCTGGCTCCGGGCAAGCACATTCCCAGCCACCGCGGCCCTTTCAGGGGCATAATGAGGTTCCATCTCGGCTTGGTGATCCCTCGACAGGCAGATGGTCGTCCGGCGACGGTCATGATGATCAATCATCAGGAGAGGCGGATCGCCGACGGCGAGTGTCTGTTGTGGGACGACACGTTCCCTCATGAAGTGACAAACAACGCCGACAAGCCTCGCGTGGCCCTGCTTTTGGATATCTGGCGTCCACGATTGCCGCCCGACATGGAAATCCTGTCACGGCTGATCGTCCACGGCGTGCAGGCAGGCATGCGCCGCAGAGGCGTGTCCTTTTCTGCGTGAGGAGGCCCGCGGGCCATGGGCTCGCCGAGCGCCTTGGCGCGTCAGTCGCGTGGGCCCGCCACCATCCGTGCGATCCGTGTCATGTCCGTGCTCATTTCACGGTCATCGTCAAGCGGGCTGACAAGGGAGCGCACGGCGGCGAAGGTGCGCTGCGGTCCGTCGCCCATGCCGTCGACGACACCGCGCAATTCCACCCCCGTAGCCGCAAAGATCAGTTCCATCGCAACGAGATAACGCAGCCGCTCGACGATTTCGGCTGTCTTGGCCATTCCCGTTCCGAAGGTTCGCCGCGGCAACTTCGCAGGCGCATCGCCGCCGGCTTGCAACTCTTCTCGTACACATGGATACCTATATCCGAGAATGAAGCTTTCCCCTAAGCTGACGATACGTGAAATGGGAGCATGGATTGCGCGGATTTGGCGAAGGCTTGATCGAGAGGCCGCAAACGGTTGCCGAGCAGGTCGCCAATGTCTTGCGCGAGGCCATTGCCAGCGGGACCCTGAAGGCCGGCACGACGTTGCGCCAGGATGATCTGGCCGAGCAGTTTGGCTTCAGCCGGATGCCGATCCGGGACGCGCTTCGTCAGCTCGAGGCCGAAGGCATCGTGTCCATCCACCCGACAAAGGGTGCGCACGTCGCCAGAATGGACGGCGACGAGATCCGAGAGATCTATGCCGTGCGCGAACTGCTCGAGTGCGAGGCACTGCGGCTCTCCATTCCCGGCCTGCCCGGCGGCAAGCTGGACGAGGCCGAACAGGTGCTCGATCAGATCGATGCCGAGCGCAATGTCGGCAGGTGGGGCGTGCTGAACCGGGCCTTTCATCTGGCGCTTTATGACGCCTGCGGCAATCGCCGGTTGCTCGGCCTGATCGAGGCGCACCATAATGCGGCCGACCGCTACGTCCGTATCCTGTTGTCGAACCTCGACTACCGCGCCCGCTCGCAGACGGAGCATCGCGACCTCTTGGCCGCTTGCCGGCGACGCGACGCCGGCAAGGCCGTCAGCGTTTTGACGCAGCATCTGCGCCAAGGCAGCGAGACACTGGTCAACGCCATAGAGGGCGACGGTCTGTCGCGAAAATCTTAGAATCTTGTCCAATTCCGATGGGCGCGCGTGACGGGCTATACGCCTTCGTCTAGCCGCTGCCGCCAGGGACGCTGCTTTTCAGCTTGCCTGATTTGATCAAATGGAAGAATTGGTTCTGGATTTCTCCCTGAAAATGCGTTTTGAAGAGCGCTCCAAAGAAAAGTGTGATCAAATTGGAAAGGCTGGACTATTGACGGTGCAAAAGGAAGAGATCGACATCCAGAATGCGCTGGCTCTTGCCGAGCGCTTCACGATGGCTGGCCGGCGCGCCTTGGTGACCGGCGGCAGCGTCAGCATCGGCCGTGAGATCGTGCGGGTTTTTGCCGAGGCGGGCGCCGATGTGGCCGTCCATTTCGCTCGCGACGCCGACGTGGCATTCGGGCAGCCGGATGCGGCCGCCGAAGCTGTCCGTGAAATTCGCGGGAAGGGCAGGCGCGGCGTCGCCATCGATGCTGATTTCGCTCGGGCCGGAGAGGCTGCCCGCTGTGTCCAGGCGGCGATCGAGGCGTTGGGTGGTGTCGACGTGCTTGTCGTCTGCGCCTCGATCCAGTACCGCACGCCTTTCCTCGATCTACCCGCCGAGCAGATCGAGCACCAGATCCAGATCAACTTCAAGGCGACGATCGAATTGCTGCAGGCCGCCTTGCCCGGCATGAAGGACAATGGCTGGGGCCGTGTGCTGACGATCGGCAGCATCAACCAGACGCGGCCCGAATCCGATCTCGCCGTCTATGCCGCGCTGAAGAGCGCGCAGCACAATCTGTCATTCAACCTTGCCAAGGATTATGCGCCACACGGGGTGACGATCAACAACCTGTCGCCCGGGCTTGTCGTTACCGAGCGCAATCGCTGGCGCCGCGAGGACGCGGCCAAATGGGCGGAGATCCAGAAGGGGTCCGCGCCGATGCAGCGGGCCGGCGAGGCGCGCGAGATGGCGGGAGCGGCGTTGCTGCTTTGCTCCGACGCCGGCAGCTTCATCACCGGGGCGGACCTGCAGGCGACGGGTGGCCGCCATCTCGGCTGGCAATAGCCGAGATTAACCGGCAAAAGCCGGCTCCGGCAGTCCCGCCACGCCGACGTCGAGCGCAAGCAGGCAACCCGCCAGGGGCTCGTTGGCCAGTTGATCCTCCGTCAGCTTCTGCGTTGCGGTCGTCACGTACAGTGTCTTCAGGCCTGGACCGCCGAAGGCGCAGGAGGTCGGCTGAGTGACCGGCAGAGGGACCAGCCTGTCGAGCCGGCCATCGGGCGCGAACCGCGCCAGCGAGCCGCCCTGGTAGCGCGCATTCCACAGGAAGCCGTCCGCATCGACGGTGGCGCCGTCGGGCTTTCCAGGCGCCGCGTGCCGGTCGGCGAACAGAGACCACGGCCCCACAAGTCCGCTCGCCGGGTCGAAATCCGCCCGCTCTATGTCGCCTTGCCGTGTATCCGTGAAGTAGACAGTGCGGCCGTCCGGGGCAAAGGCGATCGCATTGGGCACGGCGATCCCGTCGCGAATCCGGCTCGAACTTCCGGCGGCGTTGATCCGGTAAAGCGCCCCGGACGCATGCAGCCCATAGTCCCACATGCTGCCGCAGATTATGCCGCCTCCGGGATCGCACTTCATGTCGTTCAGCCGATGCTCGGGCGGCCCATCCTCCACGCGCGCCAGCAGGCTCAGTGCGCCGCTGGCGGGATCAAATGCGTGGAGACCTTGCCGCAAGGCCACGACGACACCGCCCGATGCTCGTGGAACCACCGAGCCGATGACCTCAGGCATCGGCCACGATGTCACCGCTCCTGTCTCGGGCCGCAGCCTGTGCAGGCAAGGACGCCGCAGATCGACCCAGAACAGCTCTCCGCCCCGCGCCAGCCATGTCGGCGATTCGCCCAGCGTGTCGCCCGTCGACGCCGCGACCTCGAACCCGGCCGTCATTGCCGGCCGATATCGGGTTTGGGATCGACGGCGATGCGCGCCAGGAGGTCGTGTTTGGCCTTTTCGATATGCGCGCCCATCAAGGTCGCCGCCGAGCCGGCATCCTGGCGCTCTATGGCCCGGATGATGTGGCGATGATCGTCGATGACGCCATGGAAGCGCCCCTCGTCATAGCCGTAGCGTTGCCAGATCGCCGCCACCAGCAGCCAGTTGCGATCCACCATCGACAGCGCGCCCGGATTGCCGGCCGCCTCGTTGATGACGCCGTGAAAGATGTTGTTGGCATGTGGGACGGCAAGGAAGTCGTCGCTGGCCACTCTTTGCTCAAGCATGTCCTGCGCGGCCTTCAGATCGCACAGATGCTCGGCGGTACGCCGCTCGCTGGCACGCCGCGCCAGCATCGTTTCGACGGCGCTGCGGATATCGAACAGGTCGATCACAAACGACATGTGGACCGTTCTGACGCTGGCGCCGCGATTGGGTTCCAGCACGACCAATCCCGTGCCGCTCAAGGCGCGCAAGGCCTCGCGGACCGGCATATGGCTTACGCCATAACGACCGGCGAGATCGTCGATCCTCAGCCTTGCCCCGAATGGAATGGCTCCGGAAACGATGTCGTCACGAAGAAGCTTCTGAACGTCGGGAATACGCGCCATGCATTCAAGCCTACCCTGATTTGAGCAAATATTGCTCGCACGGCGGTCGAAAGAAGTCAATTTTGCCCTTGCCAAGGCGACATTTGATCAAATATTGAGATTTGAAGAGATTGCCACGCTCGCGACGGTTTGGAAACGCCAATGCCACTGCCTGCCTCCGGTGCCGACAAAATCGACGGCCTGCCGCCATTCAGTGGCTACAGGCGGGTCGATGGCCGCGCCGGAATCCGCAATTATGTGCTGATCCTGTGCATCAATGGTTTGGCGCTGCGTGTCAGCGAGCGAATCGCGGCGGGTCTCGAAGGCGCGCTTCTGGCCGCGACGAGCGCGGGCAGGGGACACATCGAGCCGGACCTCGGCCTGCACCTTGATCAACTTGTCGGTCTCGGCCGCAATCCGAACGCCGCCGCCGTTCTGGTGGTCGGAGTGGATTCGGCGACGACCGAGATGGTCGCGGCCCGCATTTCGGCTTGCGGCAAGCCGGTCGCCAGCGTTTCCTTCGCCGAGCAGCATGAGGACATGCTGTCGGTCATGGGCGAGGGCATCAGGCGCGGCGCGGCGTTGCTGCGCGAGGCTTCGCGGATCCGGCGCGAGAACTTGCCCGGCGCGCAGCTGGTGGTCGGCATCGAATGCGGCCATTCCGACGCGACGTCGGGTCTGGTCAGCAATCCGGTCGTGGGGGCCGCGGTCGATCTTCTGGTTTCGCATGGCGGCACCGTCATTGTCGGTGAGACCGTCGAGTGGCTGGGGGCAGAACATATACTCGCGGCGCGCGCTCGCGATGCAACGGTGGCACGACAGATCCTGCAGGCCGTGGAGCGCAAGGAACGCTTCGCCGCCGCTTCCGGCCACAGCCTGACCGGCAACAATCCGGGCGAGGAGAATATACGCGGCGGGTTGAGCACGATCGAGGAGAAGTCCCTCGGTGCCCTGGCCAAGACGGGAACTTGCCGCATCGACGGCGTGCTCGGCATGGCCGAGCCGGTCACCGCCGGCGGCCTTTACCTCATGGACGGCCCGTCCTTCTCGCCGGAATCGATGACAGGCTTCGCCGCGGCCGGTGCCCAGATCATGCTGTTCACAACCGGGCCAGGCAACAGCACCGCGAGCGCGCTCGCGCCGACGATCAAGATCACGGCGCGGCGCGAGACGGCTCGCCGGCTGCCTGAGCAGATCGATTTCGACGCCAGCCCGGTTTCGGAGGGGATCGAAACCGTCGCCGAAGCGGCGAACCGGCTGCTGGCGACCATCCTCGATGTCGCCGGCGGCACCCTCACCTTCGGCGAGATTTTGGGGGAAGGGCTCGAAGTTCCGACCCGCGTGCGGGGCTCGTTGTGACGGCTATCTCCTCGAACGATGCCGGCCAAAGGACAATGCGCTTTGCGCGCCTGACCAGCCTGTTCGTGTATTTGCGCACGATGGGCCTGTTCGTCCTTGCCTGGTATGTCGGCTCGTTCTTCGTGCCTTCGAAGCTGCTCTTGCCGTCGCCGGTCGCGGTTGCGCTTGCGCTGCGCGATACGGCCCTCAACGGCGAACTGCTCGGCAATGCAGGGATCAGTCTGGCCCGTCTGCTGGTAAGCGTCGCGGCTGCCGCGGCGGTGGCGGTGCCGCTCGGGCTGCTGATGGGCCGCAGCTGGCTCTGGAACGATCTGCTCGAACTGCCGGTGGAGATCCTGCGGCCGATAGCCGGCATCGCATGGATACCGCTTGCGCTCTACATGTTCGGCATCGGCCATCGGCTGCCGCTGTTCATCATGTTCTATACCGCCTTCTTCCCGCTGCTGATCGGCACCGCCGCGGGCGCCGCCGCCGTCGACAGGCGGCTCGTCGCGGCGGCCAGCACGATGGGCCTGTCTGGGCGGGCGATCATGCGGCGCGTCATCGTTCCGGCGGCGCTGCCGGCGATCCTGGTCTCGGCACGGCTTGCGGTGGCGGCCTCGTGGACCGCCGTCGTCGCTGCCGAACTGGTAGGAGCGCCGAACGGCCTCGGCTACGCCATCGAGTACTACCGCAGCATGCTGTCGACGCCGACGGTGATGGCTTTCATCGTCGCCATCGGCCTGCTCGGCTTCCTGACGGACAAGGGGTTGCGCTGGCTCTCTGATGTCTTGACTCCGTGGGCGCGGACGGAGGTGGCGCGATGAACAGGTTTGCGCTTCGCCTCATCGTTCCCGTGCTGCTGCTGGTCGTCTGGGAAGCTCTCGCGTCCGGCTCCGCCCAGGCGCCACGCCCCAGCACGGTGGCCGAAACGGCCATTTCCATGCTGCGCGACGGCGATCTCGTGGCCGGTCTCGCCACCAGCCTCGGACGGGTCTTCGCCGGCTTCGCGGCGGCGGCCCTGTTGGCGATCCCGCTTGGCATCGCCATGGGCAGCATGCCGGCCGTCGAGCGCAATCTCGATCCGCTGGTCGAGACCTTCCGGCCGATAGCGGCACTTGCCATCCTGCCCCTGGTTATCCTCTGGTTGGGCTCGGGCTCCGGGGCAGCTGTCGCCATCGTTGCCTATGCCGCCTTCTTCCCGATCCTGATCAACACCATCTCGGGCGTGAAGCGTATCGAGCCCAGTCTGATGCGCGCCGCGCTGACCATGGGGCTGGCGCCGCTGACGCGGATGCGGGTGGTGCTGCTGCCGGCCGCCTTGCCATCCATTCTGGTCGGCATGCGCATCGGCCTCGGCATCGCCTGGACGGCGATCATTGCCGCCGAGCTCGCGGTCGGCGCCAAGTCCGGCAGCAGCGGCGGCATCGGCCAGATGATGTTCGTCTTCTACGCCTACTCGATCAACCTCAACGGCATGGTGGTCTGCATGATCGCGGTCGGCATCGTGGCCTTCGCGCTCGACCGCATCCTGCGTGCCGCACTCGCCTTCGCCGTGCCGTGGAGCCAGCCATGAGCGATGCCAAGATCCGCCTCGACGGCGTCAGCAAATGCTTCGGGGAATCTGCGTCCGTGGTGGCGGTCGACAGCCTGTCGCTGGACATCAAGGCCGGCGAGTTCATGGCTATCGTCGGCCCGTCCGGATGCGGCAAGACGACCGTTCTCAACATGCTCGCCGGCCTCGACAGGCCGACGTCGGGTACGATGAGCCTGAACGGCAGGCCGATCGAAGGACCGGGGGCCGAACGCGGCGTGATGTTCCAGGACTATGCCCTGTTTCCCTGGCGCACCGTGCGCGGCAATGTCGAGTTCGGATTGATCTATGGGCCGGCCGGGCGAGGGCTTTCGCCCGCGCAGCGCGCCGACCGCGTCAACCGCACCGTCGAAATGGTCGGCCTGACCGGCTCCGAGGACAAGTACCCGCACCAGCTATCGGGCGGAATGCGCCAGCGCGTGGCACTGGCGCGCCTGATGGCGAACGAGCCGGAAATCCTGCTGATGGACGAGCCGCTAGCGGCGCTGGACGCCCAGACCCGCGTCATCCTGCAAGACGAATTGCTGCGCATCTGGGGGCAGGACCGCCCCGCTGCCGAGCGGCGGACGGTCGTCTTCATCACGCACGCCATAGACGAGGCGGTGTTCCTGGCCGACCGGGTCGCGGTGCTAAGCAGCCATCCGGGCCGCCTGAAGCAGGTCATCGACATCGACCTGCCCAGGCCGCGCGGCGACGAGACGCGGCGCTCCGGCGATTTCGCCAGGCTCAGCCAATCGATCTGGGAACTGATCCGCGAAGAGGCTTACCGCGCAACGATGAACTGAAACGACAACAGGGAGAGGATAGTCATGAGGAAACTTATGGAAACCGCATTCAACCGACGCGCAGTCCTGAGTGGCGCCGCGGCCGCCGCGCTGGCCATGCCATCGATCGTGCGGGCGCAGGACCGCAAGCCGGCCAAGGTCTCCATCGGCCGCCAGCCTTACGCGGCCGGCAACTCGCCGCTGACGCAACGCATGATCAACGAAAAGCTGCTGGAGAAGGCGGCCGCCGAACTCGGCTACGACCTGACGGTCGACTGGCGCGACTATCCCTCCGCGCTGCCGATGGTGGAAGCTTTCGTCTCCGGCGATCTCGACATCGGCATGTGGGGCAACACGCCGATCGTGCGGCTGCTTTCGCAGGCGCAGCCGATCAACATCCTCACCGTCGGCGAGGGCCACATGCGCATGGTGCTGGCGACCCGCAAGGGCTCCGCTATCAAGAACATCGGCGACCTCAAGGGCAAGACCGTCGGCGCGCTTGTCGGCGGCGACCCCTACAACGCGCTCTCGCAAATGCTGCTGCAGGAACTGGGCGACGCCGACCCGCGCGCCTTCGGCATCAACATCGTCAACACGCCGACCCAGGCCGTTGCCGCGTCCCTCCCGGAGGGCATGGACGCGTCGGTGGTGATCTACCCGGCCTTCCTGAAGGCGAATGCCGAAACCGGCCTCACCGGGATCATGAATTCGTTCGGCTATACCGAGGCCGGCTACAGCGGACCCGCGGGCGAGGGCGAAGGCCACATGCTGCCCGGCGTCAAGAAGTCGAAATTCTACCCCGACGGCTACTATTTGCACCGTTCCTTCTGGATCTGCAGCGACCGCATCGTCGGCGACGATGCCGCGCTCGGCCAGGCCTTCCTGACGGCCGCGCAACGTGCGCTTGCCGATCTCCAGAAGATCGACGCGCGGGAGATCTCGCAGTCGGTAGTCAAATATTGGGGGCTCGATCCTGCGCTGGGCGCCAAGGTCATCGGCGACGAGGTGCTTTTCCAGCGCGGCTGGATCTGGCCGACCGAAGGCGATGCGGCGGCGATCAGCCAGATCTCCCAGTTCATGGTTGCCGGCAAGATGATTCCTGAGGCGCTGAGCTGGGACCAGGTCAAGGCCGCCTTCGGCAAGGCGGCGCCGCTGCTTCAGAAAGCCTATGAGGGCACGGGCAAGGTGCCGGACGAAAGCGGCTTCACCGACAAGAATGCCAAGGATCTGCGTGGCCTGCCGGCATGGCAGCTCGACCAGTGGAAAGTGCCGTCCTGAGGAGTTCGGGCGGCACGCGCATTCAGAGTAATTCAGGGAAGGAAGTTGATCCATGACGTCAGTCGGTTTTGTCGGGCTTGGAACCATGGGCGCACCCATGGCCCGCAACGTGCTCAAGGCGGGACACGCGCTGACGGTCTTCGACCTCAATCCCGTGGCGGTGAAAAACCTCGTCGAGGCCGGCGCTCGGGCGGCGGCGTCGCCGCGCGAGGTTGCACAGCAATCGGAAATCGTCATCACCATGCTGCCGGATGCGCCTGATGTGGAGGCCGCCGTGCTCGGTGCCGACGGCATCGGTCATGGCCTCAGGGCCGGCAGCCTCTATATCGACATGAGCACGATCGACCCGCAGACCACCCAGCGTATCGGCGCATGGCTGGCGCAACGCGGCGTCGACATGATCGACAGCCCTGTTGGCAAGACGGTGGAGCACGCCATCGCCGGAACCTCGACGCTGATGATCGGCGGCGATGCCGCCGTGCTGGAGCGCGCGCGCCCGATCCTGTCGAGCATGGGGGCCGACCTCATCCATTGCGGCGGGCTCGGCATGGGGCAGGCAATGAAGCTCACCAACAACCTGCTGGCCAGCGTGCTGATAACGGCCAGCTCCGAGGCGCTGGTCGCCGGCGCCAAGGCGGGCCTGACGCTCGACACCATGATCAACGTGCTGAAGACGACGATGGCCTGGAACCAGCAATTGGCGGTGGCGATGCACAATCGCGCGCTCAAGGGCGACTTCGAGCCAGGCTTCATGGTCAAGCTCGCCCACAAGGATTGCCGGCTTGCCCTGGCGATGAATGATGCGCTCGGCGTCGAGACGCCGGTCGGGGGCGCCACGCTTGCCGTGCTCAGGGAGGCGATGGACGCCGGCATGGCCGGCAAGGATGTTGGCGCCGTGCTGAAGTTGCGCGAAGACGCGACCGGCGTCCAGGTCCGGCTTGCCGGCGCATGACCAAGCCTGGAGCCATAGTGCTGCACGCTGACGACGACGTGGCTGTCCTCGTGGAACCGGTCGAGGCAGGCGCCGAAGTGACGACGCGAGGCGCCCGCGAGGGGGTTGTCCTCAAGGCCGGCGCCGCGTTGCAAGCCGGTCACAAGCTGGCGTTGCACGACCTCGCCGCCGGCTCCACCATACGCAAATACGGCGAGGCGATCGGCCGCCTGACGGCTGCCGTGGCGGCCGGCGACCACGTCCACGTGCACAATCTGCAAAGCCTGCGCGGACGCTGACGCCGGGTCAGCACCCGAACAGGCCAGACCTTATCGATCGACCATGGCCACGCCGTCCTCGCGGTTGCCTCCCGGGCGGTTCACTGCCACATATCGCAACATCATTCGTTCGATATGAGGCCCTCCATGTCCCCCGACAGCCGTCTGCCGGCACGTGCCCTTGCTCCCCGCCGTCATGACGAGATCCTGAGGCGCCTGGGTGCCCAGGGCTCGGTCAGCGTCGCCGAACTGGCCGGCTTTTTCGACGTCTCGCGCGAGACCATCCGCCGCGACCTGAAGCTGCTTTCTGACCAGGGACGGCTCGGCATCGTGCATGGCGGCGCCGCTCGCTTCGAGCCGAGCGAGCCGGCAATGGGCCTGCGCAGCCGGGAGAATGCGCACGGCAAGGCGGCGATCGGCAGGGCGGCGGCCGGCCTTGTCAGCAGCGGTATGGTGGTCTTCCTCGATTCCGGCACCACCACATTGGCCGTCGCGCATGCCATGAACGACCTGCGCGATCTCACTATCTGCACGACCAGCCTGAAGATTGCACTGCATCTGTGCCATGTCCCCGGCATGCGTGTGCACATACTGGGTGGTGAAGTCGACCCAGGCGAGGAGGCCGCTTCCGGCATCGATGCGCTCGATGCAATGGCGCGCTTTCGCGTCGACATCGCCTTTCTCGGCGGCGGCGCGTTGTCGCCGAATGGCGAGGTGACCGATTTCACCAGGGCCGGTGCCGAGCAGCGCGGCCGCATGATCGCGCTCGCCGGCAAAACCTATTTCGTCCTCGACAGCAGCAAGTTCGGCAAGCTGACGCCGCTCAGGATTCCGAATTTCGACCGCGCCGCCGGCGTTGTCGTCGACGCTCGGCCGCAGCCTGCGCTTGCCGACGCCCTTTTGCAAAAAGGGCCGGAGCTGATCGTCGCATCTTGATGTGATATTTTGTGACTTTTTGACTTGATATTTGGCTTTCCTGTGTTAGCTTGTCGGCCACCCTCAAGATGGCGGAACGCTCATGGCACATGAATTTCCAACGCAGGCACGCGTCGTGATCGTCGGCGGCGGCATCATCGGCTGCTCCGTCGCCTATCACCTGACGAAGCTTGGCTGGGCCGACGTCGTCCTGCTCGAACAGGGGCAGCTCAGCGGCGGCACCACCTGGCATGCCGCGGGCCTGGTCGGGCAATTGCGCAGCCATTCCAACATGACCAGCCTGATCAGGTACTCCACTCAGCTCTATGGCGAACTGGAGGCCGAGACCGGTCTCGCGACCGGCTGGAAGAATTGCGGCTCGCTGTCGGTGGCGCGCACCGCCGACCGCATGACGGTGCTGAAGCGTACGGCTGCGTCGGCGCGCGCCCAAGGCGTTGAGATCGACGTCATCTCGCCGAGCGAAGCCGGCGATCTGTGGCCGGTCATGGCGACGGACGATCTGGTCGGCGCGGTCTGGCTGCCTGGCGACGGCAAGGCCAATCCGACCGATCTCACGCAATCGCTCGCCAAGGGCGCGCGCAATCGCGGCGCGAGGATATTCGAGCGCGTCAAGGTCACCGGCATCACGGTGAGAAACGGCGTCGCCTGCGGTGTCGAGACCGACCGTGGCGACATCGTCGCCGAGATCGTCGTCAACTGCGCCGGCCAGTGGGCGCGTAAGGTCGGGCTGATGTGCGGCGTCTCGGTGCCGCTGCATTCGGCCGAGCATATGTACATCGTCACGGGCCGGATCGAGGGTGTGCATCCGGGCCTGCCCGTCATGCGCGATCCGGACGGCTTCATCTATTTCAAGGAAGAGGTCGGCGGGCTGGTCATGGGCGGCTTCGAACCGCATGCCAAGCCGTGGGGCATGAACGGCATCCCCGAGAATTTCGAGTTCGCGCTGCTGCCGGACGATTGGGATCAGTTCGAGATTCTGATGGAAAACGCGCTGGTGCGCGTGCCGCAACTGGCGCAAGCCGAGGTCAAGAAGTTCTACAACGGTCCCGAAAGCTTTACGCCCGACAACAATTTTCTCCTCGGCGAGGCGCCGGAGCTGAAGAATTTCTATGTTGGCGCCGGCTTTAACTCGATGGGCATCGCCAGCGCCGGCGGTGCCGGCAAGGCGCTGGCCGAGTGGATCGTCAACGGCGCGCCGACCATGGATTTGTGGCCTGTCGATATCAGGCGCTTCGCCGCCTTCAACAACAATCCGCGCTGGCTGCATGATCGCGTCAAGGAGACGCTCGGTTTGCATTACGCCATGCCGTGGCCGAACCGCGAGCTGGACACCGCCCGACCCTTCCGCCGCTCGCCGCTCTACGACCGGCTGGCCGCCAGGGGCGCCTGCTTCGGTTCCAAGATGGGCTGGGAGCGCGCCAACTGGTTCGCGGCCCCGGGAGAGAGGGCCGGGAACGATTATGCCTTCGGCCGCCAGAACTGGCATGAGGCAGTCAAGCGCGAAATGAAGGCGACGCGCGAGGCTGTTGCCGTATTCGACCAGACCTCTTTCGCCAAGCTTCTCGTGCAGGGCCGCGACGCCTGTGCCCTGCTCAACCGCATCTGCGCCGGCAATGTCGATGTACCGGTCGGTACATCCGTTTACACGGGCGTGCTCAACGCGCGCGGCGGGTACGAAAGCGATCTGACCGTAATGCGACTTGGTGCGCAAAAATTCCTCATCGTCACCGGTTCGGCGCAAGCGGTCCACGACGCCGACTGGATCGCCAGGAACATCCCACCGGACGCACATGCCATCGTGACCGACGTCACCTCGTCCTACGCGGTGCTGGCGCTGATGGGGCCGCGCTCGCGCGATCTCCTGGGCAAATTGTCGTCGGCCGATCTTTCCAACGCCGGCTTCCCCTTCGCCACCATCCGCGAGATCGATATCGGCTACGCTACCGCCTACGCCAACCGCATGACCTATGTCGGCGAGCTCGGCTGGGAGCTGATCGTGCCGACGGAATTCGCCGTCGGCGTCTACGAGGCGCTGCACGAGGCTGGCGGCGAATTCGGCCTCCTGGACGCCGGCTACTACGCGCTTGATGGCTTGCGCATCGAAAAGGGTTTTCGCGCCTGGGGCCGTGAGTTGACGCCTGACATTAGCCCCTGGCAGGCGGGGCTTGGCTTCGCCGTCGCCATGGACAAACCGGGTGGCTTCATCGGCCGTGACGCGCTGGTCGAGGCCAAGCCGTCGACGGCGCCAGCAAAACGCATCGTACTGTTCACGCTCGACCATGCCGAGCCGATGCTGTGGGGCGGCGAGCTGATCCTGCGCGACGGCAAGCCCGTCGGCGAGGTCCGCTCGGCCGCCTACGGTCACACGCTTGGCCGCTCGGTGGCGCTCGGGCTGATCGAGAACGAGACGGGCGTCGACGCTGCGTTTCTGGCTAGCGGCCGTTTCGAGATCGATCTTGCCGGCGTTCGCCACGCGGCCACGGCACATTTGCGCACCCCTTACGATCCGAAGTCGGAACGGGTGAAAGCGGATGTGGAGGAGATCAGGGCCGCCGCCTAATCCGCCGACATCGAACGCGCCATGTCGAGGAAGGCGCGCACCAGCTTGCCGCCGCTGCGTTCGCGCAGGCAGATCAGCGCTTCGTCCATCAACGTCTCAGGCGCGTCGAGCGCGATCGCTACCAGCCGCGAATCCTGGCCGAATTCGGCCGCCGAAACAAAGCCGATGCCGGCACCCGAGGCGACGATCTCGCGGACGGCTTCACGGCCTTCGGCCTCGATCACCGGCCTGAGTTCGACCTTCGATGCCGCGGCCAGATCCTCGAGCTTCTGGCGCGTCTTGGAGCCGCGCTCCCGCATGACCAGCGATTCCTGCGCGAGTTGCTTGAGACTCAATGATTTCTTGCCCGACAGCGGATGATCGACCGACGCAAAAGCGATGATCGGCGTCGAATTGAGTTTCAGCACCTCGAAGTCGCGTCCGGTCGGCACCTCGCCCAGCACGCCGATGTCGGCATCATAGCTGTAGAGGCTGCTGATTACCGTCTCGGTGTTGCCGGCGCGCAGCGAAACCTGGACGCCGGGATAGCGCGCGCGAAAACTGCCGAGGATGTGAAGCAGATGATGCGCGGCGTCGGCGACGATGCGCAGCGTGCCGGAGCGCAGGGCGCGCGATTCCGTCAGAAGCTCGAGCGCCTGCTGCTCGGTATCGAACATGCGGTGGGTTATTTCGAGCAGCTTCTGGCCCGAATGGGTCAGCGTGACCTGCTTCTTGTTCCGATTGAACAGCAGCACGTCATATTCTTCCTCGAGCTTGCGCACCTGGTCCGAAATTGCCGGCTGCGTCAGGAACAGCGCTTCCGCGGCACGTGAAAACCCGCCTGATATCGCCACCTGGTGAAAGGCTCGCAATTGAACGTAGCGCATGTTCTCACCTTTCTAGATCCGAGTTCCGGCCGCCAACCTATCATAAGCCTCGCAGGCAAAAAGGCATGAAGGAACGATTCTTCTTATATCTGGGGAGGATCGCCCACGGTCACGCACGTGTCATGGATACCACGCAGGCTGCGCTCGGCTGGAGGCGCGATTATCCCGCCGGGCAATAATTCGACTGCAAGCCAGATCATCGGGTGAGCTTATACATCAATACAAAATAACGATTTTACAAATACGTCGTTCCAGCCAAGAATGGCCCCACATAAAAAGCAGCGGAGGACACTATGCTCGCCGAGACGAAATTTGCCGCGGAGCCGTTGGCCGGTCCGGCGCTGGGCGAGCCATACCTGCTGACGCCCGGGCCGCTCACCACCTCCTATCCGGTCAAGCAGGCGATGCTGCGCGACTGGGGATCCTGGGACGGCGATTTCCGCGCCATGACGTCAGACATGCGCCGCCGCCTGCTGGCGCTGACCGGCGATGCGAAAGGCGAATTCGACTGTGTGCCGATGCAAGGCAGCGGCTCCTTTTGCGTCGAGGCGATGCTGGGTTCGTTCGTGCCGAAGGACGGCAAGGTTCTGGTCCTGGCCAATGGCGCCTACGGCCTGCGCGCGGCCCAGACCATGCAGTATCTCGGCCGCGCCTATACGCTGATCGACAAGGGCGACTACCTGCCGCCGCGCGGCGACGAGGTGGCCGCCGCCCTCGAGGCCGATCCTGCCATCACGCATGTGATCGCCATCCATTGCGAGACCAGTTCCGGCATCCTCAACCCCGTCGCCGAGATTGCCGAAGCCGTCCATGCCAAGGGCCGCAAGCTGCTGGTCGATTCCATGAGCGCCTTCGGCGCCATCGCGCTCGACGTGAACGAGATCCGCTACGAGGCGATGGTCTCGTCCGCCAACAAGTGCATCGAGGGCGTGCCGGGCTTCGGCTTCATCATCGCCCGCAAGAGCGAATTGGAAGCCGCCAAGGGCCGCAGCCATTCGCTGTCGCTCGACGTCCATGCGCAGTGGGCGCATATGAACAAGACTGGGCAGTGGCGCTACACTCCGCCGACCCATGTCGTCGCCGCCTTCCTTGAAGCGCTTCGCCAGCACGAGGCCGAGGGCGGCGTTGCCGGCCGCGGCGCCCGCTACACCAGGAACCGCGACGTGATGGTGGCCGGCATGCGCGAGCTCGGCTTCGAGACTTTGCTCAGGGATCGCTGGCTGTCGCCGATCATCGTCACCTTCTTCAACCCGGCCCACGCCAACTTCGCCTTCGACCGCTTCTACGAGCTGATGAAGGACAAGGGCTTCATCATCTATCCGGGCAAGCTGACCGTCGTCGATAGCTTCCGTATCGGCTGCATCGGCCAGATGGACGAACATGTCATGCGCCGCGTCGTAGAGGCGGCGGCGCAGTCGCTGAAGGAGATGGACGTCGACACCGCCGCTCCTCCCGCCGCGGCAATCGCCGAGCGCGCCAAACTCGCCGCCTGAAGCGGCAGAATTTTTGAGGATTTCGATGAACCAGATGTCTCCCATCAACGTCGCGGTCAACGGCCGCACCTACGCCTGGCCACGTGTGCCGGCCATCGCCATCTGCCTCGACGGCTGCGAGCCGGCCTATCTCGACGAAGCCATCAAGGCCGGGCTGATGCCGGCGCTGGTCAGGATCAAGCAGAAAGGCACGGTGCGTTTTGCGCATTCTGTCATTCCGAGCTTCACCAACCCCAACAATCTGTCGATAGCCACAGGCCGCCCGCCCTCGGTGCACGGCATTTGCGGCAACTACCTCTACGAGCGCGAAACCGGCAAGGAAGTGATGATGAACGACCCGCGTTTCCTGCGCGCGCCGACCATCTTCCAGGCCTTCTACGATGCCGGCGCCAAGGTCGCGGTGGTCACCGCCAAGGACAAATTGCGTGCGCTGCTCGGCAAGGGCCTCGCCTTCGACGACGGCCGCGCGCTGTGCTTCTCGGCCGAAAAATCCGACACCACCACCAAGGCCGAGCACGGCATCAACAATGCCTCGAAGCACTTTGGGCTGCCGGTGCCGGAAGTCTATTCGGCCGAACTGTCGGAATTCGTCTTCGCCGCCGGCGTCCAACTGCTGAAGGAATTCCGCCCCGACATCATGTACCTGACCACCACCGACTATGTGCAGCACAAATACGCACCCGGCGTGCCGCAGGCCAACGCCTTCTACGAGATGTTCGACAAGTACCTGGCCGAGCTTGATGCGCTCGGCGCGGCAATCGTGGTGACCGCCGACCACGGCATGAAGCCCAAGCACAAGCAGGATGGTTCGCCTGACGTCGTCTATGTCCAGGACCTGCTCGACGAATGGCTGGGCAAGGATGCCGCGCGCGTCATCCTGCCGATCACAGATCCCTATGTCGTGCATCACGGCGCGCTCGGCTCGTTCGCCACCGCCTACCTTCCTGACGGCGCCGATCAGGCCGACATCATGGCGCGGCTGGCGAAGATCGACGGCATCATGCTGGTTGTCGACAGCCCGACCGCCTGCGAGCGTTTCGAACTGCCGGCCGACCGCATCGGCGACATCGTGCTGATCTCGACGCAGAACAAGACCATCGGCACCTCGGAACACCGCCACGACCTGGCAGCCCTCAACGAGCCGCTGCGCTCGCATGGCGGGCTGACCGAGCAGGAGGTTCCGTTCATCGTCAACCGCGTGCTGGCCGATTTGCCTGATGAGCCCGTGCTGAGGAACTTCGACGCGTTCTACTACGCGACGATGGCGGCCGCGCAGGCTTGATCTCGAGCGTGATTGTCGACCCCCACTCCGCCGAGCTTCGCTCGGCACCTTTCCCCCGATCGACGGGGGAGAGGAAAGGCGCCAGGGCTAGCGGCGGCTTAGCCCGGAAACGTGGTGGCGCCGACCTCACCTGATTTCCTCTCCCCCGTCGATCGGGGGAGAGGTGGCCCGAAGGGCCGGAGTGGGGGTCGACAATCCGTTGCACCACTTTCTCCTTCGAATTGCTGGAACGGAACCGATGACCAAGCTCGATACTTCGATCAAAGTCCGCCACGAACCGATGCGCATAGCTGGTCGCAAGGTCGACGCCGACGGCGTCGTTCCTGTCCACTACCCCTATACCAATGCCGTTATCGGCACCGTGCCCGCCGGCCGCGCCGAGCATGCCCGCCAGGCCTTCGAGATCGCCGCCGGCTACAGGTCGAAGCTGACGCGCTACGAGCGCCAGCAGATCCTGTTCCGCACGGCGGAAAAACTGGCGTCGCGCCGGGAAGAAATATCTGATCTCATTACGCTCGAGCTCGGCATCTCCAAGACGGATTCGCTCTATGAGGTCGGCCGCGCCTATGACGTGTTCACATTGTCGGCGCAGATGTGCATCCAGGATGACGGCCAGATCTTCTCCTGCGATCTCACCCCGCACGGCAAGGCGCGCAAGATCTTCACCACGCGCGAGCCGCTGAAGGCGATCTCGGCGATCACCCCGTTCAACCATCCGCTCAACATGGTCTCGCACAAGGTGGCGCCGGCGATCGCCACCAACAATTGCGTGGTGGTCAAGCCGACCGAACTGACGCCGATGACGGCGCTGCTTTTGGCCGACATCCTCTACGAAGCCGGCCTGCCGCCGGAAATGCTCTCGGTGGTGACCGGCTGGCCGGCCGACATTGGCAACGAGATGATCACCAACGACAATATCGACCTGATCACCTTTACCGGCGGCGTGCCGGTCGGCAAGATGATCGCCTGCACCGCCGGCTACAAGCGCCAGGTGCTGGAGCTCGGCGGCAACGATCCGCTGATCGTCCTCAACGATCTCTCGGACGACGATCTGGCCAGGGCCGCGGATCTCGCCGTCGCCGGCGCCACGAAGAACTCCGGCCAGCGCTGCACGGCGGTCAAGCGCATCCTTGTCCAGGAAAGCGTCGCCGACCGCTTCGTGCCGCTGGTGCTGGAGCGGGCCAGGAAGATCCGCTTCGGCGACCCCATGGACCGCACGACAGATCTTGGCACCGTCGTGCACGAGAAGGCGGCGGCACTCTTCGAAGCCCGGGTCCACATGGCCGCCGGGCAGGGCGCCGAAATCCTCTACAATCCGGGCCGGCAAGGCGCGCTGCTGCCGCCGATCGTCGTCGATCGCGTGCCGCACACATCCGAACTGGTGATGGAAGAGACCTTCGGCCCGATCATCCCGATCGTGCGCGCACCGGACGATGACGAGGCGCTGATCAGGCTCTCCAACTCGACCGCCTTCGGCCTGTCGTCGGGCGTCTGCACCAACTCGTTTCCGCGCATGCGGAAATACATCACCGGCCTTGAGGTCGGCACCGTCAACATCTGGGAAGTGCCGGGCTACCGCATCGAGATGTCGCCGTTCGGCGGCATCAAGGACAGTGGCAATGGCTACAAGGAAGGCGTCATCGAGGCAATGAAGAGCTATACCAATGTGAAGACGTTTTCGCTGCCCTGGTCCTGACCGGACGACTCGGCTGACAGAATAACCGAGGGAGCGTTCCACGCTCCCTCATTCGCGTTTCGGAGATGGTTATGGCCGCGATCAAAGAGCTTGTGCATACCGAGGGCGATTCCAACACCACGGCGGCCCGCAGCCGCTGGGATTCCGGCCAGGACGATCCACGCATCCGCGGGCTGCTTGACCGCGACGCTTCGGCCTTCATGCACCAGAGCCTGTCCAGCCCTTGTCTTTCGACGATCGCTAAGGCCGAAGGCATCTGGATCGAGGACACCGCCGGCCGCCGTTTCATGGATTTCCACGGCAACAGCGTGCACCATCTCGGCTATGGCCATCCGAAGCTGGTCGCCGCGATCAAGAAACAGCTCGACGATCTCTGTTTTGCGCCGCGCCGCTTCACCTGCGAACCCGCTGTCGAACTGGCCGAGAAATTGGCCGAGTTGGCGCCCGGCGATCTCGGCAAGGTGCTGTTCACGACAGGCGGTTCCGACGCCATCGAGGTGGCGCTGAAGATCGCGCGCGCCGCGACCGGCCGCTTCAAGACGGTTTCGTTCTGGGATGCCTTTCATGGCGCTGGCTTCGGTGCCGCAAGCGTCGGCGGCGAAGCGACCTTCCGTTCCCATATCGCCGGCCCGATGATGACCGGCACCGAACATGTCGCGCCCTGGGACGGCTACCGCTGTCCTTACGGCCACGGCACCCTGGAAGCCTCCGGGCTCGCCTGCGCCAACATGATCGCCTATGTGCTCGGTCGCGAACAGGATGTGGCCGCGGTCGTCGCCGAGCCGATGCGGGCAACGCCCAACCCGCCGCCGCCCGGTTTCTGGAATCGGGTGCGCGAGGCCTGCGACCGGCACGGCACGCTGCTGATCTTCGACGAGATCCCGACCGGCCTTGGCAAGACCGGAAAATTCTTCGCCCATGAGCATGACGGCGTGACGCCGGACATCGTCGTTCTCGGCAAGTCGCTCGGCGGCGGCATCCTGCCGATCGCCGCTGTCATCGCCCGCCGCGATCTCGACGTCACCGGCGGTTTTGCCATCGGTCACTACACCCACGAGAAGAACCCGGTGACGACGCGCGCGGCGCTGACGACGATCGATATCATCCTGGAAGAAGGACTGGTCGAGCGTGCGGCCGAGCTTGGCCGGCATATGCTGGGACGCATGCAGGATCTGATGGGGCGTTCGCCCCATGTCGGCGATGTCAGGGGCAGGGGACTGATGGTCGGCGTCGAACTTGTCGAGGACCGTACCTCGCGCCAGCCCGCGCGCGATCTTGCCGAACGCGTCTTCTATGCCTGCCTCGAACGGGGGCTGAGCTTCAAGGTCAGCCACGGCAACGTGCTGACGCTGTCGCCGCCGCTGGTGATTTCGAAAGCCGATCTCGACCGTGCGCTCGATATCGTCGAACGCGCCGTGCTGGCGGCCTGACCGTGAAGGCCGTCCGCACCGACCGCGAGCTCGAATGCCCAGGCATCGATGCCGGCTTGCGGGCAAGGGGTGTCGAGCTGGTGACGCTGCCGGACGGCATTTCCGAGGCGGAGCTCAAAGCCGCGGTCGCCGACGCCGATCTGCTCTTGATGTGCTACACGCCAGTCACTGCGGAGGTGATCGACGCGGCGCCCAGGTTGAAGGGCATCGTCAAATATGGCGTCGGTATCGACGCCATCGATATCCCCGCTGCCATGCGGCGCGGTATCCCCGTCGTCAACGTGCCCGAATATGCCGAGGAAACCGTCGCCGAAGGTGCTTTCGCCATGATGGTCGCCCTGGCCAAGCGGCTGCCCGCCATCACCGCGGCGGTATCGCGCGATGGCTGGATCTGGCCCGAGCCGCGCTGGCTGGGCCGCGACATTTCAGGCGCCACGCTCGGGATCGTCGGTTGTGGCAAAATCGGCCGCAGCATGGCGCGCATGGCCGGCCAGGGATTTCATGCGCGGCTTCTTGGCTTCGATCCCGGTGTCGACGCCGAAACGATGCGCGCCGCCGGCATCGAAAAAGCCGACGACCTCCAGGCAATGCTTCGCGCCTGCGACTTCGTCTCAATCCATTGCGTGCTGAACGACAGCACGCGCGGCCTGATCGGCAAGGCTGAACTCGCCTGTCTCAAGCCCTCCGCCATCATCGTCAACGTCTCGCGCGGCGCGCTCATCGACGAGGCGGCCCTTGTCGAGGCGATCGTTTCCGAGCGCATCGGCGGCGCCGGGCTCGACGTCTATTCGGTCGAGCCGCTGGCCAAATCGGGCCATCCGATGGGCGCGCTTTTCGGCCGCGACGACGTCATCCTGTTCCCGCACCTCACCTTCTTTACGCATCAGGCGATGCGCCGGCTCGAGGACGACACGCTCGCGCGCTGCTTTGAGATTCTCGACGGCCGGCCGGTGACCGTGCGCTCGTCCGACCCGCGGTTGCGGGCGCAGACTTCTGGCGTTTCATTCGTCTGATCACCACCTGCTCGAACGCTTCGACGGCCTGCCCTGAGCAGGTCGAAACATGTTCACGACATGACTGCGACGGTTCCATGACAACTATCAGACGAAGTTTGCCTGTCATAAAATAAATAGATTTTACTTATCGATCTCCAATCCCCAGAGTTGCACTTAACGACGACGCTGCCGGCACCCATCGAAGCAGAAGCAGCCGGCGCGGTCGCCACAGTGCATCGCAGAATGTGCCATCAATCAAAAAAGGGGAACTGGACATGAAATCACGCAACGCAACCATGGTCGCGGCTTTCGCCGCGTTGCTGGCGTCGGCTGCCCTCGTCGGACCGGCGATGGCAGATGGCGTCGTCACCATCTACTCCGCCGATGGCCTGCATGACGGCAACGGCAGCTGGTTCGAAACCGAGTTCGCCGCCTTCACCAAGGCCACCGGCATCAAGGTGCAGTATATCGAGGCTGGTTCGGGCGGTGTCGTCGAGCGTGTCGCCAAGGAGAAGTCGAACCCGCAAGCGGACGTGCTGGTGACATTGCCGCCCTTCGTGCAGCGCGCCGCCGCCGGCGGCCTGCTGCAGGATTACAAGCCCGAAGGGGCGGACCAGATCGACGGCGGCACCGACAAATACCGGCCGCTGGTCAACAACTACATGAACTTCATCTACAACAGCGCCGTGCTTTCGGAAGCGCCGAAGAGCTACGACGACCTGCTGGACCCGAAATTCAAGGGCAAGATCCAATACTCGACGCCCGGCCAGGCCGGCGACGGCACCGCTGTCATGCTGCAGATCATCCATGCCTTCGGCGGCGAGGATGCAGGTTTCGAGTTCATGAAGAAATTGCAGGACAACAATGTCGGCCCCTCCGCTTCGACCGGCAAGCTGACGGCGCTGGTCAACAAGGGCGAGCTGCATGTCGCCAACGGCGATTTGCAGATGAACATGTCGCAAATGGCCGACAATCCCAATATCAAGGTGTTCTGGCCGGCGGGGCCTGACGGCGTGCGCTCCACCTTTGCGCTGCCCTATGAGATCGGCCTGGTAACCGGCGCGCCCAATGCCGACAACGGCAAGAAGCTGATCGACTTCCTGCTCTCAAAGGAAGCTCAGTCGAAGGTCAGTTCCGTGGCTCTTGGCCTGCCGGCCCGCAAGGATGTGACGCCGAACGACGCCAATTTCGCGAAGGCGCAAGAGGCGAT
The DNA here is from genome assembly GCF_020165355.1 of Mesorhizobium sp. BR1-1-6. NCBI lineage: Bacteria > Pseudomonadati > Pseudomonadota > Alphaproteobacteria > Hyphomicrobiales > Phyllobacteriaceae > Mesorhizobium > Mesorhizobium sp. BR1-1-6. Next base: position 35,550 of record NZ_JAIUHZ010000023.1, read on the forward strand.
GAAGGGCCTGACCATCTGGTCGCCGAACTGGGATGACGCTCTGGCCAAGCTGCCTGACTACGTCAAGCGGTGGAACGAAGCGACCGGAAGTTGATCCCTGCCAATCCGGAGGACCATGCCATGTCGGCCGCCGCTTTTACTGGGACCAGTGTCATGGACATCGACGCCGCGAAGGTTCGCGGCGCCGGCTCCAACGTCCATTTCGACAAGGTTGTTGTCGCCTATGGCGCTCACGTCGTCTTGCATCCGCTGACCCTGGATATTGCTCCCGGCGAGATCCTGGCGATGATCGGCCCGTCCGGCTCCGGCAAGACCACCGCCTTGCGGGCGGTGGCCGGCTTCGTGCGGCCGAGAAGCGGACGAATCCGCATTGGCGCGACGGATGTGACCGATCTGCCGCCTTATGAGCGCGGGCTCGGCATGGTGGTCCAGAACTACGCGCTGTTTCCGCATATGCGGGTCGAGGACAACGTCGCCTTCGGCCTCAGGGCTCAGGGCGCCGACAAGGCGCTGATCGCCGAGCGGGTCAAGGATGCGCTCGGTACCGTCGGCATGGCTGCCTATGCAGGACGTTATCCGCGCGAGCTTTCCGGCGGCCAGCAGCAGCGTGTCGCGATTGCGCGCGCTCTTGCCGTGCGGCCCCGCGTGCTGCTGCTTGACGAGCCGCTTTCGGCGCTGGACGCACAGATCCGCCGCAATATGGTCGAGGAGATCGCCAGGCTGCACCGCAGCCTGCCGGGCCTGACGATCCTCTATGTCACTCACGACCAGACAGAGGCGCTCACCCTCGCCGACAAGATCGCCATCATGCGCGACGGCTCGGTCTGTTCGCATGGACCGACGACCGAGCTCTACCGCCGTCCGCCCAACCGCTTCACCGCCGAGTTCCTCGGCCGCGCCAATCTACTGCCGGTCACCATTGCCGAGGCTGCCGGCTCCAAGGGTTTTGCCGCGGCAAGGCATGGCGACGCGGTGCTGATGGGCACCGGCCGTGACGAGAAGGTCGGCGACAAGAGCCTGCTTTGTATCAGGCCCCAGCACCTCAGCCTGACGGCCGATGGCGACCATACCAACCGCATTGTCGGCACGCTCCTGGAGGTGCACTGGCAAGGCGAACTCACCCATCTCGTGCTCGATGTCGACGGCACGACGGTGCGCGTCTCGGCGACGAGACTGCCGATGGCCCTGCCGGAACCCGGCGCCAAGGTGCCGCTGTTCTTCGCGCCCACCGACACCTCGCTCGTTCCGGAAGACGCCGGTGTCTGAGGCTGTCGCTATCGCCTCGCCAGCGGTCAGGAGAGAGCCTGGCAGATTCTGGATCGTGCCGCCGGCCGCACTCTTGGCCCTGCTGTTCTTCTATCCGCTGGCGCTCATCGCCCGGCAGGCCTTCCTGGACGACAGCGGCGTTGCCAATGTCGCCGAAGTGATCCGCGTCCTGCATTCGCGCTTCTTCCTCAACGCGCTGATGAACACGGTGACGATTTCGGTTACCGCGACTGCCGGGTGCCTGATCGTCGGTCTCGTGCTGGCACTGATCCTGGCCTTCGTTCCGTTCCCCGGCAGCGGCTTCATCGCCAGGCTGATCGACACCTTCATCGCATTGCCGACCTTCCTGGTGACGCTCGCCTTCACCTTCCTCTACGGCTCCGCAGGCATGCTCAACGCAGGGCTGATGGAGACCTTTTCACTGCCGTCGCCGCCCGTCGATTTTCTCTATTCGAGCTGGGGCGTGGTGCTGGCCGAGGTCACTGTCTACACGCCGTTCATCCTGCGGCCGCTGCTTGCCGCCTTCTCGCTGGTGGACCGCGGCCAGATCGAAGCGGCAAGCGTGCTCGGCGCGCGGTCGTTCCGCATCGTGCGCCAAATCATCCTGCCGGCCGCCATCCCGGCGCTCATTGCCGGCGGGAGCCTCTGCCTGCTGCTCACCGTCAACGAGTTCGGCATCGTGCTGTTCATCGGCGCCAAGGGGGTCATCACGCTGCCGCTGCTGATCTATGGCAAGGCGATCCAGGAATCGGCCTATCAGGTCGCCTGCATCATCGCCCTGATCAACATCGCGCTGTCGCTCGGCCTGTTCGGGCTCTATCGTTTCGCAGCCGGCCGGCTGGGGGTCTAGCCATGCTGGTCTGGTCCCGCTCCGGTCGCCTCGTTCTGTGGCTCCTCTTCGCGCTGATCTTCGGTGTGCTGTTCCTGGCGCCGCTTGCGGTCATTCTCCTGTCCAGCCTTGCCGGCCAGTGGAACGGGGTGCTGCCGAGCAGCCTGACGACGGAACACTACAGCGACGTCTTGCATGGCGCGGCCGGCGATGCGGTCAAGGCGAGCCTTCTCACCGGTTTTGCAGCCAGCGCGCTGGCGCTGGTCAGCGGCACCTGGGCGGCGCTGTCGCTGCGGGTCCAGGGGCATGCGCTGCGGCGCCTGCTCGGCCTGTTGTTCTTCATCCCCAGCGCCGTGCCTTCGGTCTCCGTCGGCCTTGGCCTGCTGGTCGCCTTCAGCCATCCGCCGCTGCTGCTCAACGGTACGATCGCGATCGTCATGATCGCCCATTTCGTGCTGATCTCAGCCTTCACCTTCGGCAATGTGTCGGCCGGACTGGCGCGACTCTCGCCCGATTTCGAGCAGGTGGCATCGAGCCTCGGCGCGCGGCCGGCCTACCGCCTCTGGCACGTCACCTTGCCTCTGCTCGCACCCTATCTGGTCGCGGCGTTCGGGCTCAGCTTCGCACTGTCGATGGGTGAACTCGGCGCCACCGTGATGGTCTATCCGCCGGGTTGGGTGACGCTGCCGGTGTCGATCTTCAGCCTCACCGACCGAGGCGACATCTTTGCGGGAGCAGCGCTCACCATGATCCTGGTGGTGGCGACCCTGGCGCTGCTGCTCGGTCTGGAGCGCATCACCGCCCGCGCCACGGGATCGTAGCGCTGCCTCAGCCGGGTTTGCGTTCGACGATGTAGATGTGATCCGCGGCCAACACCACTTCGTCGCGCTGGTTGATCACCTCGCAGCGTTCGATCACCCGGCCCGCGGCCGGCCGCTTCGGATCGTCCTCCTTGGCCGCGATGGTGGTGCGCGTGCGGATCGTGTCGCCGATGAACACCGGCTTGATGAAACGCAGCCGATCATAGCCATAGGAGAAGGCAACGGGATTGACGACGCTTGCCGTCAGTCCGATGCCGACCGAGAACACCAGCGTGCCGTGCGCGATGCGCTGACCGAACGGCGTCGTCTTCATGAACTCGGCGTCCATGTGGTGTGGGAAGAAATCGCCGGTGTGTCCGGCATGGACGATGAAGTCGGTCTCGGTAATGGTGCGGCCGCTGGTCAGCCGCGAGGAGCCGATCTCGTAGTCTTCGAAATAAATTATCTGTTCCATGTCCTGCCTTACGGCTTTTCGGCCAGTGGCGTCGCCGGCGCTGCGCTCGATTTATAGGCGGCTTCCACCAGCGCCATCGTGCTCCAGGCGTCCTCGACCGAGCTGACCAGCTCGTCGTCTTCCCCGCAAGCAAAGCGCTGGACATTGGCCATGCGCCCGACAAAGGCATCGGGGAACCATTCGCCGGCGAGTGGCACGGCAATCCAATCCGTCCCGCCTTTCGGGTATATTTCCAGGACATCCGGTTCGCCGCGGGGATAGTCAAGATTGAGGCCGAGTTTGAGATAGGCCGCGCCCTCGGTGCCGCAAATGCGGAATTCGCAGGCCTGGTGCCGGCGCCCGAACTTGTGATCATGATTGATCGACAGCGCGCAGCGCACGGTGTCGCCATAGTCGAGGATGGCGCTGGTGCGCGTCTGCGCCACCGTATGGTTGGGGTGGCCGAGCGTCTTGGCGTGCACCCCTTTGGGGTCGCCCAGCAATTGTCTGACGAGGTCCAGATAGTGGATCGAATGCATCGCGATCTCGACACGCGGCGCCTTGAGCAGGAATTCCCACAACTCCCAAGGTGTCGCCAGCGCCAGCCAGGCGTCGAAGTCGACGACCTCGCCGAGCCATCCCTTGGCGATGGCATCCTTGAGCGCCAGCATCATCGGCGCGAAACGCAATTGGAAATTCACCGCGGCCTTGAGCTTCCTGGCGCGGCAGATCTCGAGGATTTCGGTTGCCTCGCCGAGATAGTTGCCCATCGGCTTCTGGATCAGCGCGACCGCCTCCTCGGGAAGCGCCTTCAGGATCTCGGCATGCCGACTGGGCGGTGTCGCCAGATCGAAGATCGCATCGTTGATTCCGGCGGCTTCTTCCACGGAGCGGAATGCGGTGACACCCCATTTCTCGGCCAGGGTCCGCGCCTTGGCCTGGTCCGGATCATAGAGGCCGGCAATCGGAAACTCGGCCTTCCGGTAGGCGGGAAAATGGGCGTCGCCGACAATCGAACCTGCGCCGAAGGTGACGATCGGCCGGGGCTTTGTAGGCTTGGGCCAGGACTGGATGAGTGAGGCAGGGTCGAAACCGCCTTCAGTCATGATGGAAGACCTCGTCCATCGAAGCCCACCATTCGCCCTCCTTGCGGGTCGCCAGCGGCTCCTGGCAAGGCATGCAGAGGGCCCACCATTCCTGCGTCTTCGGGTCTGCCGCCATCTTGGCCATGTCGGCGGCATAGTCGGTGCCATGGTATTCGAAATAGGCAAACAGCAGGTTCTCCGGCCGCTTCAGGTAGATCGAATAGTTCTCGATGTTGCAGGCCGAGATCGTGGTCAGCACGTCGGGCCAGACGGCGGCATGGAGGCGCACATATTCCTCGACCTTTTCCGGCTTCAGTCCCAGAACCATTCCCATCCGCTGCATGTTCGTTCCCCTATTTCGTGATCGCCGTGGTGAATTCGGCGATGCTCATGGCCTTGACCGCGTCCCAGTCCCAATCGATGCCGATGCCGGGCTCGTCGGGTGCCAGCGCGTGCCCATCCTCGATGCGCATGCGCTTGCCGGTCAACTGGTCAAGCTGCGGAATGTACTCGACATACCGGCCGTTCTGAACAGCGCAGGTGAGGCTGACATGCAATTCCATCAGGAAATGCGGGCAGACCGGGATGTCGAAGGCCTCCGCCGCATGCGCCACCTTTAGCCAGGGCGTGATGCCGCCAATGCGGCCGACATCGACTTGCACGATCGAACAGGCGCCTTTCTGCATGTATTCGCGGAAATGCCTGATGGAATAGAGCGACTCGCCGATGGCGATCGGCGTCGGCGTCGAGTTCGACAGCCTCACGTGCCCATCGATGTCGTCGGCCGGCAGCGGCTCCTCGATCCAGGCGAGATCGAGTTCACTGAGCCTCGCTGCGCGGCGGATCGCTTCGTCGACGGAGAATCCCTGATTGGCGTCGGTCATGATCTCGTAGCCGTCGCCCACCGCCTTGCGCACCGCCGCCAGCCGCGCCAGATCTTCCGATCCGTGCGGTTTGCCGATCTTCACCTTCGAGCCGCGAAATCCCTTGGCCTTCGCGGCCAGCGCGTCATCGACCAGCGCCTGCGTCTCGATGTGCAGCCAGCCGCCCTCCGTCGTGTAGAGCGGGCAGCGGTCCTTGGCGCCGCCCGCCAGCTTCCACAGAGGCAGGCCCTGCTTCTTCGCCCGCAGGTCCCAAAGCGCGGTGTCGATCGCCGCGATCGCGATGGCCGTGATCGCGCCGATCGTGGTGGCGTGTGTGGCGAATTCGAGATCGTGCCAGATCGCCTCGATCATGTCGGGGTCGCGGCCGATCAGGCGCGGCGCCAGATGGTCGGACAAGAGCCGCATCACGGACGAGCCGCCGGTGCCGATCGTGTAGCTGTAGCCGGTGCCGACGGCGCCGTCGGAATCGGTGATCGTGACGAGAGGCGTTTCCTGGCTGACGAAACTCTGGATCGCGTCCGTGCGCTTGACCTTCGGCACAAGGTCCACCATCCGCAGTTCTATCTTTTCGATCGTGGCCATGTCGTCAGCTCCGCAATGACTTTCCCGTGTCGGCGGCAAACAGGTGCGCCTGCGACAGGTCGAGGCTCATGGCCACCCGCTCGCCCGATCTCAAAGCTCTTGGGTTCAGCATGCGCGAAACCCAGTCTGCGCCATTGAACTCGACGAACACCAGCGTCTCGTTGCCGAGTGGTTCGGTGACCGTGATCGGCAATTCGATCTGGTGGACGTCTGCGGCACCACCGGAACTGATACCATGGCCGGTCGGGTAGATGTCGTCGGGCCGCAACCCGAACACCACCTTGTTACCCCTGGCGACATTGGCTTTGAATTGGCTAGGCAATGGCAGCTTTTCGCCGCTGGCGAAAACCAGCTGGCCGTCATCGATCGTCGCCTCGTGCAGGTTCATCGGCGGCGAGCCGATGAAGCCCGCGACGAACCGCGTCGCCGGCCGTCGGAACACCTCGTCTGGGGTGCCGACCTGTTCGATATGGCCGTCGCGCATGATGACGATGCGGTCGGCAAGCGTCATCGCCTCGACCTGGTCATGGGTGACATAGATCACCGTCGACCGCACCTTGGCGTGCAGCTTCTTGATTTCGGTCCGCATCTGCGTGCGCAGTTTGGCGTCGAGATTTGAAAGCGGCTCGTCGAACAGGAACACGTCGGGATCGCGTACGATGGCGCGGCCCATGGCGACGCGCTGGCGCTGGCCGCCGGAAAGTTGCGACGGGCGACGGTCGAGCAGCGTGTCGAGGCCGAGGATGGCCGAGGCTTCGGCGACGCGGCGCTCCATATCCTCCTTGGCGGCCCCGGCAATCTTCAGGGAGAAGCCGAGGTTCTCGCGCACCGTCATGTGGGGATAAAGCGCGTAGGACTGGAACACCATCGAGATGTTGCGCGAACGCGGCGGCAAATCGTTGACGACGCGGCCGCCGATCTCGATCGAGCCGGCGCTGATCTCTTCCAGCCCTGCGATCATCCTGAGCGTCGTCGACTTGCCGCAGCCGGAGGGGCCGACCAGCGCGATGAATTCGCGGTCCGCGATGTCGAGGTCGATGCCGTGCACGATCCCGACATTGCCGTAGCGCTTGGTCAGCTTTTGGAGGGAAACCGTTGCCATGGGATCAGCCTTTCACCGCGCCGGAGGTCAAGCCGCCGACAAGGTGTTTCTGGACGATGTAGGTGAGGGTGAGCGCCGGGATGATCATCACCACGGCGAGCGCGCACATGCCGCGCCAGTCGATGGTGAATTCGGCCGTGTAGTCGAGCAGGCCGACCGGCAGCGTCTTGGCGCTGACCGAGCGGGTCAGCTGCGAGGCCAGCGCGAACTCGTTCCAGCAGGTCAGGAAAGCAAAGATCGCGGCGGAGGCGATGCCGGGCCCGGCAAGCGGGAACTCGACCTGCCAGAAGGCCTGCCAGCGGGTGCAGCCGTCGATCTGGGCGGCTTCCGCGAGGTCCTTCGGCACCTGGCGGAAGAAGCCGTCGATCAGCCAGATGGTGAACGGCACGTTGAGCGCGACATAGGCCAGGATCAGTCCGAAATGCGTGTCGATGATGCCGAGCCTGACATAAAGGAAGAACAGCGGCAGCGAGAGCGCGATACCCGGCACCGTGCGCGTCAGCATCAGGCCGAGGAAGACGCCCGACTTGCCGCGGAAACGGTAGCGCGCGAAGGCATAGCCACCGGCCATGCCGATGGCCACCGCGATCACCGTCGAGGTCACCGAGATGATCAGCGAGTTGCGGAAATATTCTATGACCGGGATGCCGCCCTTGCCGATCCCTGAGAACATCGCGACATAGGCGTCGAACGAGATCTGCTGCGGGATCCACACCGGCGGCTTGGCCATGATCTCCACCGTCGGCCGCAGCGACGAAAGCACGATCCACAGGCCGGGCAGGCAGATGGTCAGCATCGCCAGGAACAGGCCGATGCGATAGGCGATGCCCAGCAGCCGGCGCTTGAGGCGGGCGGAAGAATTCTCGTCCATCACCACTCCGCACCGATCTGCGTGCGCGCCGCGGCGAGCTTGTTGAAGAAGTAGACGGTGAAGGCGATCGACAGCAGGATCGAGAAATAGGCCATGGCGTTGGCCATGCCCATGCGCCCGTCGCTGTAGGCGGTGCGCGCCACCAGCGTCCACAAAAGCTCGGTGCGGCCCGCCGGCCCGCCATCGGTCATGATCTTGACGATGTCATAGGCGCGCGCGACGTCGAGCGAACGGATGGTCATGGCGATGTAGGCGAAAGGCATGACGAACGGCCAGGTCACATAGCGGAACGTCTGCCACGGCGTGCAGCCGTCGACCCGCGCCGCCTCGATTGGCTCCTTGGGCATGGCGAGCAGGCCGGCGAGGATCAGGATGGCGAAGATCGCCGTCGACGACCAGATCTCGGCGATCGAGATGGCGATGAAGGCGAGATGGCCTTCGATCAGCCACGGAATGGCATCCCTGGTGATGCCGAGCGATTGCAGGGCGTTGTTCACCAGGCCGATATTGTCGTTGAACATGAACTTGAACTGGAAGCCGACGAGGATCGGCGAGAACATCATCGGAAACATCATCAGCGTGCGCAGGATGCGCTGGCCGCGCGTCGCCTTTTCGACCAGCATGGCGAGGCCGAGGCCCAGCAGCATTTCGAGATTGAGCGCGATGGTCAGCAACAGAACCGTGCGGCCGAACGCCCACCAGAAACCGGCGTTCGCCAGGATCGAGAGATAATTGCGGAAGCCGACAAAGACGAAGAACGTTTCGGGCTTGGTCAGGCGGAAAGGCGTGAAGCTGGAATAGAGCGACAAAAGCAACGGCACCACGACGACCGCCGCCAGCACGATGATCGCCGGAAGCAGCAGCAGGAATGGCGCGGATGGCTTGAAGCCCTTCATTGGGACCCTGTGAGTTGCATTCGATTGCCGCCTGTCGAGTCGGGCGGGGCAGGCATCGTCATCGTGGGAACACCCGAGGCAGTGCGCGCCTTAAGACGCGAGCGCCTCCCCCATTCCTGATGGGGGAGGCGGTCTTGGGAGCGGTTCTACAGCTTGCCGGCGTCTTCGAGAATTTGCGTCGCCTTGGCGGCGGCTTCGTCGAGCGCCTGCTTGGACGTCTTGTCGCCGAGGATCGCCGCCTGCAATTCGGGATAGACGGCGTTCGAGATCTCGATCCATTCAGGCGTCTGCGGCACCGCGAAGGCGTGCTTGGCTTCTTCCTGGAAGGCGGAGAGGACCTCCTTCTTGTAAGGATCGTTTTCGGCCTGCTTCAGGTCCCAGTCCCAGACCGCGGTGAGGGTCGGCAGCGGGCCCGCGGCGGCCTCCAGCTTCTGGCTGTCCTCATTGGTGAGCCACCACACCAGCGATGCCGCGGCCTCCTTGTTCGGGCAGGTCTCGGTCACCGAGAAGCCATGGAAACCGGACCAGCCGGTGCGCTTGCCGGACGAGCCTTTCGGCGCGACCTTGACGCCGACATTGCCGGCGACCTTCGACGACTTCGGATCGTTGAAGAAGCCGGCCCAGCCCGGCCAGTCCAAGTTGATGGCGACGGTGCCGGAGGCAAAACCCTGGCCGAGATCGTCCCAGAGATAATTGGTGGTTCCGGCCGGCACAGCCTTGGCCTTGTAGAGGTTGACGAACCAGTCGAGCGCACGCACGCCGGCTTCGGAGTTGAAGACCGGCTTGCCGTCCTTGTCGAGATATTCGCCGCCCTCGGCCACCACCATCTCGTAGAAGCGGCCGTTGATCGCCTCTTCCTTACCGGCGAACTGCGTGCCGTAGAAGTTGGGCGGGTTGGCGAAGAACTCGGCCTGGTCGGTGACTTCCTTCCAGGTGTCCGGCGGCACCAGATCATAGCCGTATTTCGCCTTGAACTTGGCCTTGTTGTCGGCGTTCTCGTAGAGGCTCTTCTGGTAGTAGAGGGCAGAGACGTCGAACTGCGCGCGCGGCAGCATCTCCAGCTTGCCATCGATGGTCGCCGCCTTGATCGTCGATGGCACGAAGGCATCGATCTCTTCCTTGGGCAGCAATTTGCTGAGGTCGGTATAGAGGCCGGTATACTGCGGCGCGAAGGAGGAATGGTTCCAGCCGACGCACCAGTTGGTGCTGCCCGAGGCGATGTCGGACTTTAACTCCTTGTCGATGTCGAAGCCGTTCTTCTTGGTCAGGATGTTGACCTTGGCGCCGGTCGCCTTCTCCCATTCGGGGATGCGCTCGTAGAGCTTTTCATATTGCTGGCCGCCGATCAGCTTCACGTCCACGGTAACACCTTCGAACTTGCCGGGCAGGTCGCCGGCAAGGGCTGCGCCTGCGCCTGACGCGAGCAACAAAGCGCCGGCGCACACGCCGGAAAGCAGTCTGTTCATTGGTATCCTCCCTGGGTGCGCCTTGGCGGCGACCGCACTCGTCTGATGACAAGAAGCGTTACATTCATATACAAACAAAACATTCATGGAAACGTCAAGGCGAAATTTGTTTCCGTCGGCTGCGTTCCTGCGTATATGAAGAATCGATTTCACTGGAGGGAAGGCCCATGGATGACAGCGAAGACGAGCGGTATCGCGCGCCTGCGCTCGACAAGGGGCTCGACATCCTGGAACTGCTGGCCGGCGTCGACGGCGGCCTGACGCAGGCGGAAATCGCCAAGAAGCTCGACCGCAGCCCCAACGAGTTCTACCGCATGCTGGACCGGCTGGTGCGGCGCGGCTATGTCACGCGGCTCGACGGTGACCGGTATTCACTGACGCTCAAGCTGTTCGGCCTGGCGCAACTGCACGCGCCGGTGCGGCGGCTGGTTTCCTACGCGACGCCGTTGATGCGGGAGCTGGCAGAGACGTCGCAACAGGCCAACCAACTTGTTGTTTTCGATCGCGGTTCGGCCGTGGTGATTGGCCAGCAGGAGGCGCCGAACTACTGGGGCATCTCGATCCGGGTCGGTGCCCACATCAGCCTGTTCGACACCGGTTCGGGACATGTGCTGCTCGCTTTCCGTTCGCAGGAGGAGCGCCAGATGATGATCTCCGAACATGTCCGCAGCACCGACAATACGGCGCAGCCGCCCGAGTTCTTTGCCCGTCTCGACCAGATCAGGGAACGGGGATATGAGATGATGGCCTCGATGCAAACTGCCGGCGTCTACAATCTGTCGGCACCGGTGCGCGGCTCCGACGGCAAGGCCATCGCGGCGCTTTCGATTCCTTACATCACCGTCGTCAACGCACCGTCCGCGCCGGACATGACCCGCACCATCGAACTGCTGCTGGCCACATGTGAGAAGCTATCGCGTCTGGCCGGGTCGGCCGTCGGTTCATCGGCGTAATTCTTATTTGAATGAAGAATTCCTCCGTGAGATGATGTGAAAGATACGGGAGGAGCCCTGCCATGATCATTGACACCCACCTGCACCTCATCGACCGCTCGGCCTTGCGCTACCCGTGGCTTGCCGGCGTGCCCGCTCTCAACCGCGACTTCTCCTATGAGGAGTACGGCGTGGAAGCTCAACGTGTCGGCGTCGAGCGTGTGCTGCATATGGAGGTCGATGTCGACCCTGCCGACATCGAGGCCGAGACCGAACGTGTCGAAGGCCTGTCGAGACAGGCCGGCAGCATGCTGGCCGGGGCGATCGCCGCCTGCCGTCCGGAAGAGGCCAATTTTGCGGCCTATCTCGAGCGCCAGCGAGCAAAGCCGTTCGTCAAGGGTTTTCGCCGCGTCCTCCACATCATGCCCGATGAACTCTCGGAAGGCGCGCTATTCCGGGACAGCATCCGGCGGCTCGGCGGCACCGGGCTCACCTTCGATCTCGTCGTGCTGCCGCATCAGATCCCCAAGGCGATCGCGCTCGCCGATCTGGCGCCCGACGTCCAGTTCGTGCTCGACCATTGCGGCGTCCCCGACATCAAGGGCAATGGCGAGCACCCGTGGCGCGAACACATGAGCGAAATCGCGCGACGTCCGAACGTCGTGGCCAAGATTTCCGGCGTCGTCGCCTATGCCGATCCCGGCAGTTGGACGGTCGAGACGCTGCGGCCCTATGTCGAACACACGATCGGTTCGTTCGGCTGGGACCGCGTCGTCTGGGGCAGCGACTGGCCTGTCTGCACGCTAGGCGGCGGTCTGTCGACCTGGGTGGCGGCGACCCATGCGTTGCTTGCGGGTTGCAGTGTTGCGGAACGCGACAAGCTCTTGTCGGCGAACGCCCGCAAGCTCTGGCGGCTTTAACCGGCTCCGCTTGGGGTTCTTCAGATCGTCGCCGAAACGTGCCGTTCGCGGCCGTAAAGCGAAACCAGCAGCACGATGATGAAGCCGAGTGCTGCCTGCACCGCCGAGGGCTGGAAACCGAGCCCGATCAGCAGTGTGTTGATCTCGGTCAGCACCAGCACGCCGGCGATCGTGCCGAGATAGCTGCCGCGCCCGCCGACCAGCGCCGCGCCGCCGACGACCACGGCCGCGATGGTCTGGAACAGGTAGGGCTGCCCGACGTCGCCATAGGCTGAGCCGGTGAAGCCGAGCAGCAGAACGCCCGCCACCGCGGCGAAGAAGGCGCTTGCCGCATAGGTGATCACCCACATGCGGACGGGACCGATCAGCGCCAGAGGCGCGGCACCCGGATTGCTGCCGAGTGCGTAGAGCCGGCGCCCATAGGGCGTCCGCTCCAGCACCAGGACGACGAGCGCCGCCAGCACGACAAGACAGGGCACCAGCCATGGAACCGGCAGTGGCCCGGCCGATCCGCCGATCGACACGAAGCTCGAAACCGCTTGCGGCGCGGAGCCTGAAGGGAAGCCCGCGGTCCATAAAAGCACCAGCCCTTGCACGACCATGCCGATGCCGAGCGTGACGATAAGCGGCTGGATGTCGAGGCTGCGCGCGATGAGCCCGTTCAGGCCACCGATAAGGATCGCCAGCACGCCGACGAGGCCGCAGACCAGGACAAAATTCCAGCCATCGCCGTAGAGTTGCGCGGCCACGACATTGGCAAAGCCGATGACGAACGGGATCGACAGGTCGATGCCGCCCATGATGACGACCAGCGTCTGCCCGATCGAGGCGACGGCGAGCAGCGAGGCAAGCACCAGCATGGCGCGCACCGCAAACGGGCTGGAGTAGCCCGGAATGAGGATGATGCCGGCAAGATGCAGAAGGGCGGCAACACAGAAGGCGCCGACGACACGGGCATTGGTTGTCGCGAATAGATTTCGGCCAGCCATGTCAGCGCCTCCCGATGGCAAAGCGTTCCTGCAGCGCGGTCAGCATCACCGCCAGCACCAGTATGGCGCCGTAGGCGATCTGCAGCACGAAGGTCGAGACGTTGAACGTCGTCAGCACGCTTTGCAGCAGGAAGATGTCGACAGCGCCGATCGCGGCACCCGCGACGCCACCACGGCCGCCGGCAAGACTGACACCGCCGAGCGCCACGGCGGCGATGGCGATCAGCGTGTAGGTCGGGCCGATGTTGGGATCGGCCGACCCGATCAGCGCAGTCAGCATCAGTCCGGCGCAGCCGCCCAGGATGCCGGTCATGACATAGGCGATGAAGCGCACGAGCGTGACGTCGATGCCGGCCGTATAGGCGGCGCGATCGTCGCTGCCGACCGCCATCAGCTGGTCGTAATAAGGGCTGCGCCGCACCAGCCACCAAAAAAGGAACATCAAGGCCAGCGGCAGAAGCGAGAGTGGGCCCGCCAGGGCTTTCAGCCAGGCCGGCGCCGGGCCGATCGGCGCCGGCAGGATGGTCAGCGTCACCCCCGTCAGGATCAGATAGGTGCCGAGCGTGGCCACGATCGGCTGGATGCGCACGATGGTCGCCAGGAAACCGTTCGCCGCCCCGACCAGCGCACCGATGAGCAGCGCCGCCGGAACAAGCGCCAGCGGCGAGGATATTCCGGCGCGCAGGAAAAGCACCTGGATCACGATGGCGTTGACGAAGCCCATCAGCGGCCCGACCGAAATATCGATGCCGCCGCGCCCGGCGAGGATCACCGGCGTCGAGGCGATGGCCGCACCGATCAGCGGCGCCGCCAGACCAACCAGCGCACCCCAGGAGCCCGGCTGGAACCGTGCCGGGCTCAGCATCAGATTGATCGCCAGCAGGGCGATCAGCAGTACGACGGCGAAGCCGACGCTTCGGCCGAGGGACAGGATGCGTGCGAAGGGTCTCATGCCGCGCGTCCGAACATGGCTGCGATCACGTTCCCGGTGGTCATCGCCTGGCCGGCGATTTCCGCCACGACTTCATTTTCGCGGAACACCAGCACGCGATGGCAGAGAAGAAGGATCTCCTCGATCTCGCTGGACAGGATGACGAGCCCCATGCCGTCGGAAGCCAGCCCGCGAAAGACGTCGTAGAGAACATGCCGGGTCGCTACGTCGACGCCGCGCGTCGGGTCGTTGAGAAGCAACATTGCGGGGTCCAGCGCCAGGGCCCGCGCCAACAGCACCTTCTGCTGGTTGCCGCCGGACAGGGTGGTGATCGGCGCGTCGGGCCGAGGCGCCGATATCGACAGCCTTTCGCGATAGGCCTCGTAGCGCGCCTTGCGCGCCGCCGGGCTGATCAGGCCGAGGCGGGTATCGCGAGACAGCGTCGAGACGGCGAAATTGTCGAGCACCGATTGCGTCGGGAAAATGCCTTTGGCACGCCCGCGCGGAAGATAGGCGATGCCGCTCGATACGGCCTTGCGGAAGCCGGTGATGGCGCGGGATGCGCCGGGCAGATCGAGGGTTATCGAACCGCCAAGCGGCGCGACCAGGCCGGCGAGCATCTCGAGGAAAAGCTCCTGGCCGTGGCCATCCAGGCCGGCGAGCCCAACGATCTCGCCGGCGGCGACCGCCTGCATGATCGGGCTGGCGTCCGGTGCGATGACGAGGTCGCGGATAGTGAGGGCGGCGCGATCAGCCATGCGCCAGCTCCGCGGCGGTGCGTGGCGCCATCGCCTTGAGAAGCTCCGCCGGCGTCGAAGCGCCGCGCTCCTCGGTGCGCACCACGCTGCCGCCGCGCAGGATCGAGATGCGATCCGAAAGCGACGTCACCTCATCCATGCGGTGGGTGATGAACAGGATCAGGCAGCCTTCGCCGGCAAGCGTGCGCATCAGCGAAAAAACGGACTCGCGGTCGGCGAAGTCGAGTGCTGCGGTCACTTCGTCGAGGATCAGGATCTTTGGATCGCGCACGACCGCACGAGCAAGAACGACGAGTTGCTGTGCTGCGAGCGGCAACTGCCCGGCGGGCATGTCGAGCGGAACGTTGGTGACGGCGAAACGTTTGAGGGCGGCGGCTGCCCTGTCGCGCCGCTCGTTGCGGGGAACCGCGCGCCGGACCAGGCCGTCGAGGCCAAGCAGGATATTGTCGGTCACGCTGCGGTCCGGCGCGATCAGCACTTCCTGGAAGACCGTGGCGAAGCCTTGCGCCTGGAAGGCCGAGGGGGTTCCGCCCGAAAACGGCCTGCCTTGCAGCAGGACCGTGCCGCTGTCGGGCTGAACGATGCCGGACAGCAGCTTGACCATGGTGCTCTTGCCCGAACCATTCTCGCCCAGGATGGTGTGGATGGTTCCTGCCCGGAACGCGATCGAGGCGTCCGCAAGCGCGACCGTCTCGCCATAGCGTTTGGATATGTTTCTGATTTCAAGCATGTCGCGTTTCGAAGCTGGCAAGCCGGCCCTCCGAAAGGAGCCGGCTTGTCGAGGTCTTATCTGGCCCAGGCGTCACTTCGCGCAGGCGTCTGGCACCTTCGAATAGTCCCATCCCTTGGTCGGCGCCGGGTTGGAGAAATAGGCGTCGAGCCATTCTTCCGGCATCGGATCCTTGGGCGGCACCGGGAAGATCGATACGGCATCCGTCGTCATGCAGTCCTTGTACCAGGCGCCGAGATCGGCATTGTGGACCGGCGGAATCGGAATGAGCAGCGTGTTCAGCTTCGGCTTCTGGCCGTCGAGCATGCGTTCGCCGACGCGAAACAGCGTTTCGGCGGTCCAGTGCGGCAGCACGGCATGGCCCTCGAAGCGGTACTTGTCGGGATTGGCCTTCCAGTAGCCCAGGGCATCGCCGGTGATCGAACCGGTGATCAGCGGCGCCGGCCGGCTGGCTTCGGCGAACGCCTCCGCGACGACGCGGCTTTCGCTGCCTGTCGTCCACACCGCATCGATCGGCGCCGGGTTGGTGGCGATCGCCTGCAGCACCACCGTCTTGGTGACATTGGCCGTCCAATTGCCGTTGACCGTGCGCGAGATCTTCAGCTTGGGGTTTTCCGCCAGCGCCTTATCGGCGCCCTGGCGCTCCTGGACCACGATCGGGTGGCCGGCGATGCCCTCGACCAGCAGGATGCTGGCGCCATCAGGCTTGGCCTTGCCGATCGCCGTCATCATGTCGTAGCCCCAGCGCGCATAGTTGGAATCGACATTGATCGCGTTCGGGCTGGTCACCGAACCGGCGGCGGTGATGAACGGGATGCCTGCCTTGGCGGCCGCATCGATGGCGTCATCGAGCGCTGTTGCCGAGCCCGGGATCGAGGTGATGATCGAGCACTTCTTGTCGATGAAGGCGCGGATCTGGTTGATCTGCTGGCTGGCGTCGTTGTTGGAATCCGACACTTCGAAGCTGGAGACGGTGCCGTCGGCGATCAGCCCGTCGACCAGGCGCTTCAGTTCCTTGGTGACGGTGACCCGCCAGGGGTTGCCCTGGTAGGATTCCGAATGGCACCATTTCCATGGCTTGGACGGCGGGTTGAAATTGTCCCAGGCCGATGGCAGCACCTTCTGCGGCGCGCCGTCATATTGCGCCTTGAGTTCATCGGGCAGCCCGCTGATGACGCCTTGTACGTCTTCGGCAAAAGCTGTCGTTGCGAGTGAGGCGAAGGCGGTTGCGGCCACAAGGCCGCGGATCAGGGTTTTCATTTGTCTCCTCCGTTCGATTTCTTCAGGCTCCTCCACCGGCAGTGCCGGTCGCCTGCGCCGGGGCGCTCTGCCGAAATAGGCGATTGAGATCGGCAATGACCTGGCTGGAACGATGCCCTGAGGTCATGCCGGAATTGACGCGGTCGGACGCGGCCTGCTGGAACGCCATGTAACCATTATGGCGAGGCCGCACCCATGCGCCCTCCAAGGTCGCGCGCGTATCGCGATAGAAATTGCCGGTCGCCGCATTGACGGCCTGATCCTCCCAGGCCGCGGCATGGCCGGGCTGTCCGCCGGCCGCGGCATAGGGGCCACGCTGGACCTCGCCGCTGGCGAGCCAGTAGGCGAAATCGGTTGCCGCCTCTTTCGCCTTCGAGAAGGCCGACACCGCTATGCCTGTGCCGCCAAGCGCCGTGCCAATCGGGCCGCTGGATCCGACAACAGGGATGTCGCCAAATGCCAGGCGATGTGGGCGAAACCCGGCCATCGCGTAGGAAACATAGCCGTAGATCAGCGGTGCGCAGACGATCGGGGATCCGGCCTGCGCCATCCGCTCCGAAACGGCGATCGGATCCATCTCGAAGCAGGCCGGGTCGACCAGCGCGGCAATCTCGCGCATTGTCTCGAAGACTTCGCTGCCGGCCTCGCCGTCGATGAGATCGTTGGATGGGTCGGTCGCGCAAGCATGCCCGAGATTGCCTGCGAGCGTGAAGAACACCATCATCGAATGCGGTGGCCGCAACGGCAGCAGCACGCGTGCCTGCCGGGCAAGATCGAGTACTTCGCTCCATCGCGATGGCGGTGCGCCAAGCGCATCGGGCCGCCATGCCTGGACCTGCGTCGCGGCATCGATGGGAAACGCCCACTGCCGTCCCTGCCATGTGTAACTCGGATAGGACTGGCCGACGCTGCCGGAGGAAAGTGCCGCGCGCTCCGCCTCGCGGCCGGCGACGTCGAGCGGCTCCAGGCAGCGTTCGGCGGTGATCTGGCCGACATGCGGATGGTCGATGACGATCAGATCATAGGCGCGCGCCAGTTCCTCGACCGGGAAGGACTCGAAGTCCTGCAGCGAACGCTTGTCCCATTCGACGGCAATGCCGGTTTTCTGCTTCCACAGCGACGAGCAGGCGACCATCGGATCATAGCCGCGCGGATGGTTCCAGGTCATGCCCCTGAGCGTGGGCTTTAGGAAGCGCGTGGTCACAGGCCGAACTCCTCGCGGATCGCGGCGCTATGCTCGCCGATGCGCGGTGCTGCCCGGTCGACCTTGGCCCTGATGCCGTCGACCCTGAGCGGCGAACTGGTGGTAAGGATCGAGACATCGTCCTCGCGCGTCACCGTCTGCAGCATGTCGAGCGACTGGAAGCCCCCGCTTGCCAGCATTTCCGGCCAGGTCAGCACCTTGGCGCACCAGATGTCGGCGGGTTCGAGAACATCAAGCCACTCGTCGACCGTCCTGGTCGCGATCCGCTGCGCGACGATCGCCTTGATGTCGTCGCGCGCGGTGAACCAGGATGCCGGCTTGTCGCGGTAGGGCGCCAGTTCCTCCAGCGACAGCAGGTCGGCGAGTTTCGGGATTGGCGTCATGGCGATGGCGAGATAGCCGTCCTTGGCGGGATAGACGCCGTAAGGTGCCGACAGATAGGCATGCGCGCTGCGGAAGCTGGAGCGGCGCGGCAAACGGCGGCCGTCATTGAGATGCGTGGTCAGTACCTCGAACTGGAAGTCGACCAGCGCTTCCAGCAGGCTGGTTTCGATATGGCTGCCCTGGCCGGTGATGCCGCGCCGCACAAGGGCGGCCAGTATGCCTTGCGCGCATGCCGCGCCCGCCAGCATGTCGCCGATAGCAAGCCCGAACGGCACCGGCCCCTGGTCCTCGTCGCCGTTCAGCCACATCACCCCGGAGCGCGCCTGCGCCAGGAGGTCCTGGCCGGGCCGCTTGACCCATGGGCCGTCCTCGCCATAGCCGCTGATCGAGGCATAGACCAGGCGCGGGTTGATCTTGCGGACCGCCTCGTAGTCGAGGCCGAGCCGTTCGATGACACCCGGCCTGAAATTCTGGATCAGCACGTCGGCCTTCGCCAGCAGGCCGCGCAGCGCCTTGAGATCCGCCTCGTCCTTCAGGTCGATGGCGAGGCTTTCCTTGGCCCGGTTGATGGCATGGAAGATGGTGGAATCACCGCCGATCTCGGTGTCGCTGAGATAGAGCCGGCGCGACAGGTCGCCGCCGTCCGGACGCTCGATCTTGATGACGCGGGCGCCGAGATCCAGCAGCCTGAGCGAGCAGTAGGGCCCGGACAGGAACTGGCTCATGTCGACGACGACGAGACCGGCAAGCGGCAATTCGGCTGCTGCCGGCATTTCTACTTCTCCGTCTTGCCGAGGAAATCGGCAGGGTTGCGGTACTTCACCGTCTGCAGATGCTCGCAATAGAGAACGAGTTCGCCTTCGCCCTTGAACACCTGGTAGCTGGCGCGGATCAGCCCCATGTCCTTGTAGCGCGGCGTCTTGTCGAGGTTGGACCGGATCGAATAGATCGTATCGCCGATGAAGACGGGCTTTATGAAGCGGAGCTTGTCGTAACCATAGGAAAACGCGTTGACGCAGTTGGTTGCGACGAGCCCCAGGCCAGCCGAGAAGACGAAGGCGCCCGCCACCAGCCGCTTGCCGAAAATGCCCTCTGTCTCGGCAAACATCTGGTCCTGCAC
Source organism: Mesorhizobium sp. BR1-1-6 (assembly GCF_020165355.1). Classification (NCBI taxonomy): domain Bacteria; kingdom Pseudomonadati; phylum Pseudomonadota; class Alphaproteobacteria; order Hyphomicrobiales; family Phyllobacteriaceae; genus Mesorhizobium; species Mesorhizobium sp. BR1-1-6. Next base: position 55,013 of record NZ_JAIUHZ010000023.1, read on the forward strand.
GTAAGGATGGATGTCGAGCACCAGCGTGTTGAACAGGTGGCTGTCCCCTTCGGCCATGGTGCGGCGCAACGAGCGGATCTTCTGGCCGACCGGCCAGTCCTCGTAGAACCAGTTCTCGGCGTTCCAAACCGGCAAGGCGGCATGTTCCGCGGGCATGTTGGCCGGATGCGTCGAGGCGACGCCGACGGTCGGTGCGAAGTCGTTCATCGCTGGCTCCGCTGGCACTGCGCAAGGCACGGCACAAGTTTCGGAACACGCGTCAAGGCGCCAGATTGCACGACGTCTCCTCCCGTCAATCTTCTTTTGTAAATACTATTTTCACATATGGGGTTGCGTTGCAAGCGAGGACGGGCGAAATTTTGGCTGTTTCCGCTGCGCTCGAGCGCCGGCGAAACAGGGAGAAAAACATGCGCGATGCCTGTCTGGTCTTTGTCGGCAGCCTGAACCGGGAGGCGCCCTATTTTCAGGGCGCACGCGGCGTCGGCCTCGGCGTCTACAGCTTCGACGAGGAGACGCTGGAAACACGAAAGCTGGCCGAGACCAGTGACATCGACAATCCGACCTTCCTTTCGGTGACGCCGGACGGTTCGCGCCTCTACGCCAATTCGGAAGTCTTCCCCTGGCGCGAAGGAACGGTTTCGGCCTACGGCTTCGACCGCGCCTCGGGCACGCTCACTTACCTGAACAAGCAGCCGTCACTCGGCAGCATCACCGCGCATAACACCATCACCCATGATGGCACGAAGCTGCTGGTCGCCAACTACGGCATGGGCGAGGGCGGTCCGGATCGCGCAGTCGCGGTCTATGGCTTCGACAGCGATGGCGCCTTGTCGGCTCCTCTGGCCAGCGTTTCGCACAAGGGCACTGGCCCGAACGCAGCCCGGCAAGAGCGCTCGCATGCCCATAGCGTCACCGAAACCATCGCCGGCGGAACGGCCATTGTCGCCGATCTCGGCATCGACCGGCTGGTGTCCTACCGGATCGAGCACGATGGCAATCTGACCAAACTGGCCGAATCCGCTTTGCCGCCGGGCGCCGGTCCACGCCATCTCGCCTTGCATCCGAACGGCCGTTTTGTCTTCGTCATGAACGAGCTGGATTCGACCATCGTGTCGATGGCGCTGGACAAGGCAAGCGGCAAGCTCTCGACCATCGACGCCAGGCCGGCCGTGCCGGCCGAGGCGCGCCAGGCCAATCACTGCGCCGATATCCAGATCTCGCCCGACGGCCGCTTCCTCTACGGCTCCAACCGAGGCCATGACAGCGTGGTCATCATGGCCGTCGACCAGCAAAGTGGCGCGCTGAGCCTCGTCGGCTATGTCCCTTGCGGGGGCGCCACGCCGCGCAACCTGGCGCTGACGCCGTCCGGCGGCCACCTGTTCTCGGCCAACCAGAATGCCGACCGCATCTCGATCTTCGCGCGCGACGCCGAGAGCGGCGGGCTGACCGACACCGGCCGTGCCATCGAGATCGGCACGCCGATGTGCGTCAAGATCGTGCGGTGAACCGTGCGCGACATCGGCATCGAGCTTCGGACGGAAACGGGCCGGAGCTCAGGCCGGGCGATCCGGGTTGACGGGTGCCTTCGCCGGAGCTGTTGACGGGCATTGAACGAAAAAAACCCGCCTGCGCGGCGGGTTCCTGGCGCAACTCAGCACCATAGATAAATATCTACCATAGTTGCCTTCACCCAGTCAAGAAAAAATTCCTATCTTGAGAGCTGCCGGCCATGGAAGGCTGCTGACACAGCCGGACCGGCCGTCGTCAGGCCGCCTTTGTCAACGCGAGTTCGCACGCTGGAGCTCAGGCCTGTTGGATTGCCGAGAGCTTCCAACTCGAGCCATTCTGACGCGTGAAGGTCCACAGCTCCGTCGTCTCCGTGGGATGATCCTCGTCGCCCTCGACGACCTTGCCGCTGGCCCGTTCGCGCATCACGTCGCGCGATTCATAACGCAGGGCCGCCGTGGCATAGTCGCGGTCATCCTCGCGCCAGCTTTCCGCGATGTCGGCCTGCAGGAGGGTGACGTCGGATACCTCGTTCCTGAGGCCCTTCTTCGCGTTGTCGGCCAGCTCTTCAGAGAGATAGGACACCATTTCGGGAGTCGTCGTCTTGCGCAACGCGGCATGATCCTCACGCCCGAACGCTTCCTGGACATCGCTCAACAGCTGCTGGAATGCGTCGAGGTCGGTCTGGGCGAGCCGGATTTCATCGGAACCGGTGGCCGCCGCGGAGCCTCGGCCTGAACCGCCGCCAAAGCCGGGAATGGCGAAAGAACGCGCATTGTTGGCATCGCTCTGTCCGGCTGCGCGGTTTTCAAATCGCGAGGCATTGCCGGCGCCGGCGAGCGCAGGGGCGGGGCCACGCGCGGATTGCGACCGGAAGAACCTGATTGCCAGCATGATGGCGCCACCGATCAGCACGGCCTGCAGCAGGAAACCGAACATGCCCGCCAGCCCACCGAAGCCCTGGCCCAGGAGCAGCCCGATCAGGCCGCCGATCAGCAGGCCGCGCATCATCGTTCCACCGAAGCCGCTCATGAAGCCGGGCCTCTGCGGGCCGGCCTGCGGCTGCCGGGCCGCGGTGTTCACGCCGGTATTGGGCGTCATCGAACGCTCGACCGGAGCGGTCGGCGCCGGAGCGGTCCTGGTCGGCGGCGCTGATTGGAACGTGCGCATGCCGCGGCTGCCGAAACTGCCGCCGCGACGGGCCTCGGCATGGTCTACCGCGACCATGGAGAATGCCAGGAACAGTCCGGCAAACAGGGCGGCAAATCGGCTTGTGCGGGAAATCATCTGGACGGACCTTTATCGATGGGTTTCGGAAATTCTCGACAGACGTCGGGCCGGCTACCGGCGTGCGGTCAATCGAACAGCTCTTCGAAGAACGATTTCTTCCGTTTCGGATAGCGGTGGCCCTGCGAGCGCGCATAGTCGTCATCGCGGTCCCGGCCATGCTGGGGCTGGGAGAACGCTGCCGGCTGTGGCGCGGACGAGGCCTCCTTGGCCGATCTCTCGATGATCTTGTCGAGTTCGCCGCGGTCAAGCCAGACGCCACGGCACTGCGGGCAATAATCGATCTCGATACCCTGGCGTTCGCTCATCACGAGCGCGACGCGGCAGGAGGGGCAAACCAAACCAAGAAGGGAAGACGATGTCATATGGGGCTCCAAACCAAAAGAGATGAGCCCGCTTGACCGAAAGGATGGAAACGGGCCCGTTAAAGCGGTCCGACATCACAGTCGCGAGGTGCGACAGTCAGAGGGGCCCGGCCCGCATGCGAGAGTTAGGAACGCAGAGCGGCGCCTTCAAGAGCGACATTGTCCGCGAGGATCGAATTTGTTCCCCATCGCTGACGTCATTGCGCTTCGAGCGCTGGGTACCGCGCCTGCGCCAACGACCCCGGCGTCCCTGCTCAGACCGTCACCACGATCTTGCCGAACTGCTCGTTCGACTCGAGATAGCGATGCGCCTCGACGATCTGCTCGAACGGGAAGGTTCTGTCGATGATCGGCCTCAGCGTGCCGGCCTCCAGCCCTTCGAGGATGAACGCCTTGGCGGCTTCCAGCTTCGCCGGGTCGCCGGTGATCTCGTGGACGAGGTAGCCGCGCAGCGTCAATGTCTTGCCAAGCACGGCGGGCAAGGGAAACGGCGTCGGCTCGGAGCTCAACCCGCCATATTCGATGAGAATGCCACCACGGGACATCGCCGCCGCGAGCGGCTCGAAAATCGGGCCGCCGATCGCCTCCAACACGATGCGCACGCCTCGCGGCCCGGCGATCCGGCGTAGCCGCGCCTCCAGATCCTCCTCGGCCAGGACCACGACTTCAGCCGCGCCGGCGTCGAGCAGGGCCTGCTTCTTCGTCGAGGTCCGTGTCACCGCGATCGCCGTCGCGCCGACGCTGTTGGCGATCTGGATCGCGGCAAGCCCGACGCTGCTCGAGGCTGCCGTGATGACGACGAAGTCCTCGTTGCGCAGCCTGGCGATGTCTATCAGCGCGCCATAGGCGGTGAGGTACGGCATCCACATCGCGGCCGCGGTCCGCCAGTCGAGTGATATCGGATTTTTGACGACGAGCCCGGCAGGATAGGTAACAAGCTCTCCGTAAGCCGGCCAGCGGATCATCGATTGCGGCGGGATGACGCCGACGGCATCACCCGGAGCCAGACCCGTCACGGCTTCGCCGACCGCTTCGATGAGGCCTGCGGCCTCCAGGCCAAGCCCGGAGGGCAGGGTGGGCGTCTCGATATAGGTGCCCGCGCGCAGTAGCGCCTCGGCGCGATTGAGGCCGAGCGCCTTGACGCGGATCTGAACCTCGCCCGGGCCGGGTAGGGGAAGATCCACATTTTCGATCCGCAGGACCTCGGGGCCACCATGCCGATGAAAGCGAACGACGCGCGCCATTGGGTCTACTCCAAATTGTTTGAACCGAAAGGAGCTATGTCGCCAAGGCGAAGTTGGATAAATAGCAATGGGAGCAGAACAGTAGAAACCAGGAGTTTCGAATATGGATCGCCTTGAGAGCATGGCCGTGTTCGTCAGGGCGGTCGACCTCGGCTCGTTCGCGGCGGCCGCGGCCGCACTCGATCTGTCCGGACCGATGGTCGGCAAACACGTCCGGTTTCTGGAGGAGCGTCTCGGCATGCGCCTGCTCAACCGCACCACGCGCCGGCAGAACCTCACCGAGTTCGGACGCGCCTATTACGACCGCTGTCGGCTGGTGCTGGCCGAGGCCGAAGCGGCCGATCAACTCGCCGCCGACCAGCTCTCGCAACCGCGTGGCAAGCTGCGCGTCACCATGCCGGCGCATTTCGGCCGGCACTGCGTAACACCCGTGCTGCTGAAACTGGCGCGGCAATATCCGATGCTGGAACTTGACCTGTCGCTCAGCGACCGCTTCGCCGATCTTGCCGAGGACGGCTACGATCTTGCCATCCGAACCGGCGATCTGGAGGACAGGGCAGGCGTGATCGCGCGCCGCGTCGCGAGCCAGGACATGATTGTCTGTGCGGCGCCGTCCTACCTGAAAATTCAGGGCGAGCCACGGCGGATCGAAGATCTCGCCAATCATCATGCCATCGTATATCGCCGGCTCGGCCAAGCCGTTCAGCCTTGGCTGTTCCCGCGCGAAGGACAACCAGCACAGGAGATCATGCCCGGCGGCCGGCTGCGGCTCGACGATCTCGATGCCATCGCGGATGCTTCGGCCGAGGGCATGGGGCTCGCCTGGTTGCCTTGGTGGCTGGTTCGCGAGCGTATCCAGGCCGGGGCGCTGGTCGAGCTCTTGCCGGACCAGCCGCGATATCTCTATGACTGCCACGCCCTTTGGCTGCAGACGCCCCATTTGCCGCTGAAAGTTCGGCTGGCCGTCGATGCGCTGGCGGCCGCCTTGCCGAAACGGATGGCTTGATCGCTAGCGCTCGCGGCCACTCTCGTTTGGGATCGCGCGGACATTCCGTGGAGAGGCGCCTCGGCTCTTTGAGGCATCGCTTTCCAGTGCCATATGAGGCAAAGCTGGCGGCATGCAGGCGCATTGCAGGAGAGACGGTTGATGACCAAAGGTTCGGATCTGTTCGTGGCGGCCCTCGAGAACGAAGGGGTCGACCGGATATTCGGCATTCCGGGCGAGGAGAATCTCGACATCGTCGAATCCATCCGCCGCTCCTCGATCCAGCTCATCCTGACCCGTCACGAGCAGGCGGCCGCCTTCATGGCCGCCACGTATGGCCGGCTCACCGGCAAGCCAGGTGTGTGCATCACCACGCTCGGCCCCGGCGCGCTCAATCTGACGACCGGCTCGGCCTATGCGCTGCTCGGCGCCATGCCGATGATCATGATCACCGGCCAGAAGGGAATCCTGTCGTCCAGGCAGGCGCGGTTCCAGATCGTCGACATCGTCGCGGCGATGAAACCGCTGACCAAGCTGTCGCGCCAGATCGTCTCGCCCAAAATGATCCCCTCGCTGGTGCGCGAAGCCTTCCGCGTCGCGCAGGAAGAGCGGCCGGGTCCCGTGCATCTGGAACTGCCGGAAGACATTGCGGCGGCTGAGTGTGAGGATGTCCCGCTGGTGCCGACGCATCCGGTCGAACTGCCGCTGGCCGGTGCGGGCGCGCTCGACCGCGCCGCCCGCATGATCATCGAGGCCAAACGTCCGCTGCTGATGTTCGGCGCCGCGGCGTCGCGGCCGCGCGTCACGCCCGACGTCGCCCAGTTCGTGCTGCGCACCCAAATTCCCTATTTCACCACGCAGATGGGCAAGGGCACCGTGCCCGGCGGCACCGAACTCTACATGGGAACGGCGGCCCTTTCGGAACGCGACTACGTGCACGAGGCCATCGAACAGGCCGACCTGATCATCACCATCGGTCACGACACGGTCGAGAAGCCGCCCTTCATCATGGGCGTCAACGGGCCGAAGGTCATTCATGTCGGCTATCAAACCGCCGATGTCGAGCAGGTCTATTTCCCACAGACCGAGATCGTCGGCGACCTCGGTCCTTCGCTGGCGCTGCTGGCGGATCGCATCGAGGGCAAGATCCCCAACGCGCAGGCCCTGTTGCCGTTGCGCGAAGGCATTCTGAGCCGCATCGCCGCGCGCGCCACGGAAGACCGCTTCACGCCGCAACGCATCGTGCATGACGTGCGCGTCGTGATGCCCGCCGACGGGATCCTTGCCCTCGACAACGGCATGTACAAGATCTGGTTCGCGCGCAACTACCGCACGCGCATGGCGAATACGCTGCTGCTCGACAATGCGCTGGCCACCATGGGCGCGGGGCTGCCGTCGGCGATGATGGCGGCACTGCTCCATCCGCAGCGCCGCGTCATGGCCATCTGCGGCGATGGCGGCTTCATGATGAACAGCCAGGAACTGGAGACCGCCGTCCGGCTCAAGCTCAATCTTGTCGTCCTGCTGCTCGAGGACCACGCCTATGGCATGATCCGCTGGAAGCAGGCGGTCGACGAGTTTCCGGATTTCGGCATGACTTTCGGCAATCCCGATTTCGTCAAGTACGCCGAGGCTTATGGCGCCAAGGGAACCAGGGTCGGCGCGATCGCCGAATTCCGGCCGGCGCTGGAACAGGCTTTTGCCGGCGGCGGCGTGCATCTCGTCGTCGTGCCCATCGACTATTCCGAAAACATCAGGGTGCTCGTCGACGAATTGCGTGAGCGGCTGCCAGCGGTGCAGGCGACCTGACGGCGGCCGGCGCCAAGGCCGTCGATGCCGAGATGCCTGGCTGGTTGTGAAGGCGTTTTCATCTGGCGTCGGGGGACCAGTCCGTCTCGATCAAGGGAATCTGCGGCGCCGCATCACGCGGCAACGTTCCCTTGGTCCTGGGGTCGTCGGCGATTTCGAAGCCGGTCGCAAAGGGCTCAAATCCGCAGGCCCTGTAGAAACCGATGACACTGTGATGGTCGAAGCTGCTGGTATGAAGCCAAATGCGGCTGGGCCGGAGACGCCATGCCTGGTCGAGCGCGCCGGCCATCAGCCGCTTGCCGAAGCCACGGCCGGTCAAGGAGGGGAACAGGCCGAAATAGGTGATCTCGATCTCGTTGTCCTCGGCCACCGAGAACTCGACCATGCCGACATGGGCGCCGCTTTCATCATGGCCGTAATAGAGATGCTGGCGCGGATCGGCGAAATGCGCGGCGATCTCGGCATCCGACATTTCGGCGGCGCGATCCCAGAGCCAGGGAGCGCCGATCTCCAGGAAGATTGCACGGTAGGAAGCACTGTCGGGTTTCGCGATCCTTGTCATGGTCAACGGCCTCGCGAGACCCGGCACCGGCGCGCGCGCTTCCATCCATGTCACCGCATTGACGATCTTGCCGGCCGGCACCCGCCGATAGCCGACCGTTAGATTGGTGATTTCATCAGGCAATCTGCCTTCGGTGACCAACATCTGTCCTCGACCTTCCCCACCGGCGCGCAAGGAGCTGATGCCAACTCTGCGCTCGCCTGCCAAGAGGCTCCCGAGGTGGGTCAAGATTTTTGGCCCGCCTGTCCCTTGCGTTTCACAGAGATGGCATATGAGATATGATACACCATCGAACGGAAAGCGGAATATCATGCCTGAGCGAATTGCCGACGAGGCCATTTTGAACGCGGTCGACGACGGCTTCGCGCGGCAGGTGGAATTCCTCGCGAACCTCGTGCGCTTCCCCTCGCAACGCGGCGAAGAACACGCGGCGCAATCCTTCATGGCAGCCGCGTATGAAGCAGATGGCTATACGGTGGACATGTGGCGTGTCGATGTCGATGCGATTCGCGACCTGCCGGGCTTTTCGCCCGTGGCCGTCTCCTATGACGACGCCTTCAACGTCGTCGCCACCCACATGCCGCGAAACGCGACCGGCCGCTCGCTGATCCTCAACGGCCACATCGACGTCGTGCCGACGGGCCCGCTCGATCGCTGGCTGCGCGATCCCTATGATCCGGTCATCGAGGACGGCTGGATGCATGGTCGCGGCGCCGGCGACATGAAGGCTGGGCTCTCGGCCTGCCTCTACGCGCTGGCCGCACTGCGTTGCCTCGGCTATCAGCCGGCCGCGAAGGTCTTCCTGCAATCGGTGGTCGAGGAAGAGTGCACCGGCAATGGCGCGCTCGCTTGCCTGCAGCGCGGTTACCGCGCCGACGCAGCCTTCATCCCCGAACCGCTGGAGCCGAAGCTGATGCGGGCGCAGGTCGGCCCGATCTGGTTTAGGGTCGAGGTCGACGGCGATCCCCAGCATGCGTCGGGCGCTTTCTCGGCCGGCGCCAACGCCATCGAAAAGGCTTTCCTCATCATCCAGGCGTTGAAGCAGCTCGAAATCGTCTGGAACGCGCGCAAGGTCGACGACAGGCATTTCTGCGATCACCCGCATCCGATCCGTTTCAATCTCGGCAAGATCGAAGGTGGCGAGTGGACATCGAGCGTCCCCGCACGCTGTGTGTTCGAGATGCGTGTCGCCACCTATCCCGGCCAGAAGCTGGAGGATGCCAGAGCCGAGCTCGAGGCCTGCATCGCCGACGCGGCCCGCGCCGATCCGTTCATGGCCAACCGCCCGCCCAGGATCACCTACAATGGCTTCATGGCCGAGGGCTATGTGCTGGAGGGCGCCGACGAGATGGAAACCGTGCTGCGTCGTAGCCATACCGCCGTCTGGGGCGAGCCGCTGCAGGAACACGTCACCTCTGCCACCACCGATGCGCGCTTCTTCGGCCTCTACGCCGACACGCCGGCCATCGTCTACGGTCCGATCTGCCGCATGCCGCATGGCTATGACGAAGCGGTGGACCTCGATTCCGTACGCAAGGTCACCCAGACAATCGCACTGTTCATCGCCGACTGGTGTGGGCTGGAGCCTGTCGACCCCGAGGCAAGGCCATGACCGGCGCCGTGACCAATGCATTCGGCGAGACGCTGGCCGAGGACGCGCCCGATGTCCCGATTGCCGATGCGCTTGCCATCTTGCGCCTGCACTACGGCCTTGCCGGCACCGCTCAACCCTTGCCCGGGGAGCGCGACCACAATTTTCACATCCGCACCGATGGCGAGGGCGAATTTGTCCTGAAAATATCGCATCCGGCGGAAGAGGCCGGCTTCACCGATTTCCAGAACAAGGCGCTGGACCACATCCTTGCGGTCGATCCCGCCTTGCCGGTTCCCTCGGTGCGCAAAAGCCTCGATCGCGATGCGCAGTTTACGGTCAGCATCGGCGGTTCGCAGCCGCGTATCGTCCGGCTGGTCACCTATCTGCCCGGCCAGTTGCTTTCGCGCTCGCCGGTGTCGGCTGCGCAAGATCGCAATCTCGGCATCTTCCTCGCTCGGCTTGGCAGGGCACTGCGCGGCTTTTTCCACCCGGCCGCCGGCAGCGATCTTTTGTGGGATATCCGCAAGGTCGCCAAGACGCGGCCCATGCTGGCACATATCGCCGATGCCGGGCGCCGCGCCATGGTCGAGCGCGTCATCGATGCCTTCGAGGAGCACGCCGCGCCCATTATTCCCAGCCTGCGCGCCCAGATCGTCCACAACGACATGAATTCCTACAATGTGGTGATGGACGCATCGCGGCCCGAGATCGTCAGCGGCATCCTCGATTTCGGCGACATGATCCATTCGCCGCTGATCTGCGATCTCGCCATCGGCGCCGTCTACCGCTGGCCGGCCGACGGCCACCCGCTGGCGCCCGCCGCACGCTTCGTTGCTGGCTACCAGTCGGTGCAGCCGCTCGAGGCCGAGGAGATCGGCATCCTGTTCGACCTGATCCGTGCCCGCCTTGCGCTCATCGCCAACATTGCCACCTGGCAGGCGGAGCGCTTCCCGGCCAAGCGCGACTATGTGCTGCGCCTCATCACCGAGGTCTGGGCCTCGCTCGAGCGGCTGGACGGACTGTCACACAGCGATGCCCGCCGTTATTTCCTCGATCATTCCAATCCGGAGTAGACGCTCGTGTCCCAATCCTCGCCCGCAAATGCCTCCGCCGATGCCGGTGCATCAGCATCCGCGCTGCTCGAGCGCCGTGCCAGGCTGCTCGGCCCGACCTATCGCGCCTTCTACCGCAACCCGATCCATCTCGTGCGTGGCAGCGGCGTTTGGCTCTACGATGCCCACGGACGCAAGTTTCTCGATGCGTACAACAACGTCGCTTCGGTCGGGCACTGCCACCCGCGCGTCGTCGAGGCGCTGTCGGGGCAGGCGGCCACGCTCAACACCCACACGCGTTACCTCAGCGAAATCATCCTCGACTACGCGGAAAGACTTCTCGGCACGCTTCCGCCCCATCTCGGCCATGCCATGTTCACCTGCACCGGCAGCGAGGCCAACGATCTCGCCATCCGCATCGCCCAGCATTCGAGCGGCAATACCGGCGTGATCATCACCGATTTCGCCTATCATGGCGCCACCATCGCCACCGCGCAGCTGTCGCCGGCCGCGGTCGGGGCGAAGGGCGTGCCCGCGCAGCACAGGACCGTGGCCGCCCCGGATACGTTTCGCGATCAGGGCCGGGCCGCACGCGATTTCGCCAGGAATGTCGCCGCCGCCATTGAGGACATGCGCGCACAGAACGTGCGCCCGGCGGCGCTGCTGATCGACTCGGCATTTTCCAGCGACGGAATTTTCTTCCCCGATGCGTCGGCGATGCGCGAGGCCGCCGATCACGTCAGGAAGGCGGGCGGCATCGTCATTGCCGACGAAGTCCAGTCCGGCTTCGGCAGGCTCGGCCAGGGCATGTGGGGTTTCGCCAATTACGGCCTCGAACCTGACATCGTCACCATGGGCAAGCCGATCGGCGACGGGCATCCGATGGCCGCGGTCATCGTGCGGCCGCAGCTTGTTGCCTCCTTCGGTTCCAACACCGGCTACTTCAACACATTCGGCGGCAATCCTGTCGCCGCCGCCGTCGGCATCGCGGTGCTCGACGTGATCGAAGGCGAGGGGCTGGTCGAGAATGCGCGCACGGTTGGGGCCTATACGGGCGAGCTGCTGCGCGCCTTGCAGGGTCGCCACGCCATGGTCGCCGATGTCAGGCATAACGGTCTTTATTTCGGCGTCGAGTTGACTGCGGAGGGGGACGAGGCGCTGGCCTCCACCAGGACGTCGGCGGTCGTCGAAGCCATGCGCGAGGACGGCGTGCTGATCTCGTCGTGCGGTCCGCGCGGCAACGTGCTGAAGATCAGGCCGCCGCTGCCGTTCGCCAGGGACAATGCCGAGCAACTTGCCGAAACGCTCGATCGCACCCTGTCGCGCTGGTGAGGGGATAGGAAAGGGGGCGGCGATCGACATGCTGAAGCTCGAACATCAGACCCTGAACGACCGCGCCTATGGCGCGCTCAAGCAGGAGCTGATTTCGGGCGGCTTCAGCCCGGGCCAGACATTGGTCATCCGCAAGCTTGCCGAGACATTCGGCATTTCGACGACGCCGATCCGCGAGGCGCTGCAACGGCTCGTCGCCGAGCGGCTTCTGGAGTTGCAGAACAACCGCTCGATCATCGTGCCCTTGCTGTCTGCCCCCGCCTTCGAGGAACTGACGCGCATCCGCGTCGCTGTGGAGGGGTTGGCGGGTGAGATGGCCGCGTCGCGCATCACCGAAGACGGGCTGGTCGACATACAGGCCACGCTGGCGGGCATGCAGCGCGCGATTGAGGCGGGCGACGCCGGGGCCTATCTCGCGCTCAACGAGGCCTTCCACTTCGCCATCTACCGGCATGCCGGGGCCCCGATCCTCCTCAACATGATCCGTGATCTCTGGGGGCGGGTTGGGCCCTATCTCAAGCTCCTGATGCAGGCCGATCGCTACAAACCCCAGTCGAACGAGGCGCATCGCAAGATCGTCGCGGCATTGGCGCAGCGCAACGGCGCCGACGTCAGGACCTTCATAGAACAGGACATCGCCATGGCGGCGGCGGTGCTGGCGGGGAACCTTCGCGCGGCCGAATGACGATCCGATGCCGTCGCGCCCTGGCGATCGGCCTATCCGGTCTTGTCCAGCCGGTCGCGAAGCATGCTCCACGGCAGCAGCGCGTTCGGCGCGAAGCGCAGCAGGCTGTGGAACGGCATCCGCGACGGCGGCGCAAAGGGCAGCGGCAGATCGCGGGCGTCGGTTCCGCTAGCCCAGTCCGCAAGCACCTTGCCCATGGCCGTGGTCATGGCGATGCCGCGGCCGTTGCAGGCGCGACCCGCGATCAGCCCCGGTCCGAGATCGATGAGGTGGGGCAGGAAATCGGGTTCGACCGCAGCCATGCCCGACCAGCCATAGGCGAGCGGCGGCAGGTCCGGGAGTTCGAGATGCCGGGCCAGCCGCCGCCGGATCGTCTGCGGCAGGCGTCGGTCCGCACCCGCGCCGAAGACATGCATGCCGCCGCTGATCAGCCGGTTTTCGGCATCGAAGCGGTAGGTGAAGAGATTGCGTCTCGTGTCGCCGACGCCTTGCCCGCCGGGCAACAGGCGGCTGCGCACCTTGCGCGGCAGCGGCGCCGTCGCGATCTGGAAGATTTTCAGCGGGAAAAAGCTTTTCCGAAGCCCCGGATTGAGCTGTCCGCCATAGGCATTGGTGGCGATCAGCACCTTTCCGGTGCGCACCGAACCCGTTTGCGTCTTCAGCGACCAGCCGTCCGCGATGGGGTCGATCGCGACGACGCGCGTGTGCTCGAACAGGCGCGCGCCGGTTTTTTCCGCCACGTCGGCCAGGCCGCGCGCATAGGCGACCGGATTGAGTACGCCTCCGGAACGATCCATCCAACCGCCGACATAACCGCGGGCGCCGGTCAGCGCCTCGATTTCTTGCCGGTCCAACACGACGGCCGGTCGGCCGCGCTCCGCCCATTGCCCCGCGCGTGATTTGACCTTTTCGAGCGCGACAGGGGAATGTGCCGGCTGGATCCAACCGTTCTGCACCGCGTCGCACTTGATGTCGTGCCGCCTGATCAGGCCAAAGACCAGGTCGGCGCTGCCAGCGGCGAAGTCGATCAGCCTCTCGCCGCGCGCGGGGCCTAGATGGGCCTTTATCGCATCCGGATCCATTTTGGCGAAGTTCGGTACGATGAAGCCGGCATTCCTGCCGGTAGCGCCCCAGGCGATGGTTTCGGCCTCGAGAACGGCGACCGAAAGACCTCTGGCCGCGGCATGCAAGGCCGTCGAAAGGCCGGTGAAGCCGCCGCCGACGATGGCAAGGTCGACATCGAGCTCGCCTTCCAGCGCCGGGCGGAGGCGGGTCTCACGGCTGACCGCGTGCCAAAGCGAAAGCGCTTCCTGCCGGGCCATTGCGGTCACGAGCCGCTCTCGCTGGCGGCCACCTTCGCCCGCTTGCCGAGCCGTGCCCGCCGCGGCCGTTCCCCGAACAGTCCGTTGGGGCGGACCAGGAGGATGATGCACAGCATGACGCCGATTGCCACGATCTGCAGGGATGCGGCGCGGGCCTGTTGCTCCGGCGGGAACAGCGCGCTGGTGAGCGTGCCCGACCCGGCCCATATCCCCCAGACCAGGATGCTGCCGATGACGGCACCGGCATTGCTGCCCGAGCCGCCGACGATCAGCATCACCCAGACCTGGAAGGTCAGGATCGGCAGGTAATTGTCCGGCGCAATGAAGCCGGTGAAATGCGCCTGCAAGGCGCCCGCTAGGGCCATGATGGCACCGCCGACCGCGAAGGCCTGGACACGGTAGAAGCGCGCGCTCTTGCCGAGCGAGATCGCCGCCCGCTCGTCCTCCCGCAGCGCCTTCAGCACCCGGCCCCACGGGCTGCGAGACAGGTGCTCCAGCGCCAGATAGGCAACCAACGTGACCGCCGAGACGACGGCAAGGTTCGACAGGTTGAACAGCAGCGGCGTCTCGGCGAGGCTGCCGAAGGGGCGCGGGATGAAGCCGATGCCGAACGGACCGCCGGTCAGTTTCTGCGCATTGAGCGCGACCAGTTGCACGACCACGGCGACGCCGAAGGTGGTGATGGCCAGATAGTCGGATCTGAGCCGCAGCGTGGCGATGCCCGTCAGGGCCGCGGCGATGCCGCCGACGACCATGGCGCCGAGCCAGCCGGCCAGGATCGGCAGGCCGAAACCGCCCAGACGCGCGGCATCGTCCGGCGTCGTCAGCAGCGCCGAAGTATAGGCGCCGATGGCGACGAAGCCGGCGAGCCCGACATTGAAGAGCCCGGTCAGCCCCCATTGCAGATTGAGCCCCAGCGTGACGAGCGAAAAGATCAGCGCCGTGGTCAGGAAGAAAGCGCCATAGCCGAGCAGGTCCATCAGCGTTCCCTCACACCAAAAAGGCCGATCGGCCGCACGAACAGCACCGCCATCAAGATGATGAAGGAGACCGCCGCGCGCCATTCGGCGCCGATCAGTTGCACGGCGCCCGCTTCGGCGAGCCCGATGATCAACCCGCCGAGCACGGCGCCCGGGATGCTGCCGATACCGCCGAGAATGGCGGCGGCGAACATCGGCAGCAGCATGTCGAAACCCATGAACGGGCGGATCTGCACCAGGATGCCGATCATCACGCCGGCGACGCAGGCAAGCGCTGCGCCGAGGATCCAGGTGACACGCACCACCTTGGCGACATCGATGCCGACGATGCGGGCAAGTGCCGCATTCTGGCTCAGGGCCTGCATGGACCGGCCGGTCTGCGTGCGCGTCATCAACAGGTGTACGCCCAGCACCAGAATTGCTGTCAGCAGCAACAGCGCGATCTGGTCCGGCGTGATGCGGATGCCGAAGCCGACCGGCATGGCGATCTGGATGGCGCGGCTGAAATAGGTCGGGCGTGAGGTGAAGGTGAACTCGAGCAGGCTTCGCAGCGCCATCGAGGCGCCGAAACTTGCCATCACCACGATGATGGCCTGGCCCTGAGAGCGCAGCCGCGCGAACAGCACCTTGTCGAGCAGCAGCGCCAGCAGGGCGGTGAATGCCATGCCGACGACCAGCGCGACGATGAGCGGCCAGCCGAAGGAAAGCGGGGCGATCGGCGCCACCTTGCCGATCGTCGCGCCGATGGCGCCTACGACGGCCAGCGTCGCATAGGTGCCCCAGGCCATGAAGTCGCCATGGGCGAAGTTCGAGAAGCGCAGGATCGAATAGGTCAGCGTCACGCCGATGGCGCCGAGGCCTATCATCGAGCCGGTCAGCAATCCGTCGACGATGAATTGCAGGTTCATGCCGCACTTCCCTTGCCTGAAGGCGCGGCCTTGCCGGCACTGTCCGGGCGCTGGCCAAGATAGAGCTCGGCGACCACCGGATCGCTCCACAATTCAGCGGCGATGCCCTCGTGCCGGTCCTTGCCTTCGACCAGCACATAGGCGCGGTCGCCGATGGCGAGCGCCGCCTTGGCGTTCTGTTCGACGAGAAGGATGGTGACGCCGGACTTGCGGATGCCGGCCAGCATCTCGAACACCATCGAGACGAATTTCGGCGACAGGCCGGCCGACGGCTCGTCCAGCACCAGCACCTTGGGGTGGACGATCAGCGCCCGCGCCACGGCCAGCATCTGGCGTTGCCCGCCCGACAGATTGCCGGCGGCGATGCGGCGCTGGCGCGCCAGGTCGGGGAAGGTCGCGTACATCTCGTCGATGCGGGCGGGAACCCCGCGGCGCTCGATGATGCCGCAGGCAACCCTGAGATTGTCGTCGACCGACATCAGTGGAAACACGTTCTCCGTCTGTGGCACGAAGGCGAGCCCTAGCCGCACCATGGTGTGGGCCGGTGCGGTGGTGATATCCTTGCCGTCGAGGAGAACGGTGCCGCCGGTGACCGGGACGAGACCGGCAATTGCCTTGATCAGGCTCGACTTGCCGGCGCCGTTGGGGCCGAGAACGACGACGATTTCGCCCTTCCTCACCGTGATCGAGGCACCGCGCACGATCGGCACGCCGGGTTCGTAGCCGGCTTCGAGGTTGCGGACGTCAAGCACGGTGCCGGTCACGCCGCGCCCCCGAGATAAGCCTCTATCACGCGCGGATCGCGCGCCACCTCGTCGGCCGTGCCCTCGCACAGAAGCTCGCCGCCCGCCATCACCAGAACGCGATGGCAAAGCCGGGTCACCATGTCGATGTTGTGCTCGATCAGAAGAAAGGTGATGCCGCTTTTGTTGATGTCGCGGATGCGGTCGATGATGACTTCGAGCAGCGTGGCGTTGACGCCGGCCGCGGGCTCGTCGAGCAGGATGATGGCCGGGTCGGCCATCATCACACGGGCAAGTTCGAGCAGTTTGCGCTGGCCGCCGGAAAGCACCCGCGCCGGTTCGTGCGCCAGCCGGGTGAGCGAGACGAGTTCAAGCAGTTCGGCAGCCTTCTCGGCGGCTGCCTTCTCTTCGGCGGCGACCCGCCACGGGATCAGGAAATTGGCGAGCAGCCGCTCCCCTGCCTGACGTTGCGCGGCAAGCATGACGTTTTCGATCAGCGTGAGATTGGGCAAGGGCCGGGGAATCTGAAAGGTGCGCCCAAGACCGCGGCCAATGCGCAGGTGCGCTGCTTCGCCGGAGACGAGCGCCCCGTTGAGACGTATCTCGCCGCTTGTAGGCAGGATGCTGCCGGCGAGCAGGTCGAACATCGTCGTCTTGCCGGCGCCGTTGGGGCCGATCAGGCCGAGGATCTCGCCCGGGCGGACCTCGAACGAGACATCGTTGACGGCGACAAGGCCGCCGAAACGCCGCACGACGTTCTTTGCTGCCAGAACCGGCGCCTGGGTCTCCGTCCCATGCCGTTTCGCCGTGTCGTTCATCAAGCCCTCTGGCCGAAGCGATCTTTGCCGCTTTCTGATTTTTTGATTTGTGATCACACTTGCTTTGATCACGCTAATCAGCTTTAATTTTCTCCGCAAGCCGAAAACAGGCCAGGCCGTCGAAAAGGCCAAGATCGGGAACGCCATGCAAAGGGCTGCTGTCGAGCGCACCAACGAGGTCATCGCCGCGCAACTCGCGCCGGTCGGCCGCGAGACGGTGCAGGACCGCGTCTATTCCGAATTGCGCCGGGCGCTGATTGGCGGTCTCTTCGAGCCGAGCCAGGTTCTGACCATACGCGGCCTTGCCGATGCGCTGGTCACGTCTACCATGCCGGTGCGCGAGGCGCTTGGGCGGCTGATCACGGAAAAGGCGCTGGAAGCGCTTCCAAACCGCTCGGTGCGGGTGCCGCCGATCACGCTGGAACGCATCGACGACCTCCTGCGCGCCCGTGCCCTGATCGAAGGCGAGGCAATCGCGCTTGCCGCCGCGCGCATGGATCCGCGTCAGATCGCCACCATCGAAACCATTCTCGGTGAATGGGACGAGATGCGGGCGCTGAAGCACAAGAAGGATGTCGACCGCGAGGTGACGCTCAATCAGAGCTTTCATTTCGAAATCTATCGCGCCTGCGGTTCCGCCGTGCTGATCCCGATGATCGAGAGCCTCTGGCTGCAGTCGGGACCATGCATCCGAGTTGCAATCTATGCCTTTTCCGAGGCCGGCGAGGTCGACACCGCCCATTATCATCGCAGCATCGTCGCCGCGCTTGCGGCGCAGGATGCCCAGGCCGCACGCGAGGCGCTGGTGGCCGACATCAGCCGCCCTTTCGCTTTCCTGCGCGACAAGCTGAAGTTGACGGCAAAGGCGGAGTGAATGCCTGATATGACCAGACGCATCATCAGGATCACCGAGCCGCATTCCGAGCTGTCGGTGACGGCGCAGTTGCTGCCGGAAAAAGCGCCAGAGAACGCAACGTTCCTGTGGTCTTACCTGGCCGAGCCGCGCGTCGTCGCGGGCATTCATGCCATGTGGACCGGCCCGGAAATCTCCTGTCCGATCCCCACGGCACATCTGGACGGCGAGGCCTTTGCCCAGGCCTTGCCGGCGGAGAACGCGACGCTGACGCCGCAGCCCGGCGACATCGTGCTTTCCTATGTGCCGCCGCGCATGTGGGGCGGCAACCCGCACGCGATCTTCGACATTGGCCTGTTCTACGGGCAAGGCGCGCGCCTGCTGTTTCCGATCGGCTGGCTCGCGGGGAGCGTCGTTGCGCAGGTGCTGCCTGAGCAACGCGATCAGTTCGCATCTGCCTGCGGCATCATTCGCCGCAATGGCGCCTGCGACGTCACCTTCGCGCGGCTGGAGAGCTGAAATGGCTGAACGCGACGACAGCTTCGAACTTTTCGACCTCCGCGTCGAGGCTGTCGTCCCCGAGGGCAAGCCGGTTTATTGCGGCGCCAGGCCCGGCGACTATTTCGAGCTGAAGGGCGAGATGCTGTCGATGCCGGCGGGCCAGGGATTTTCGATCTATTCCATAGCGGCCGTGCTGCCGCTGCTGGCGGCGAAGCAGCGCCCCACCCATGCCAATGACTGGATGACCTCGGATGCCGAGATCGCCTGTCCCGATCCCAATTGCGCCAGCAGGCTCAGGATCGTCAGGACCGGCAAACGGCGGTTCAGCCACGCCGAGACCACGGCGGTGCCGCTGCCGAAGGAGAGTGAGCAGAGATGACCGCCAAGACTTTCGAACTCAGCCCCGGCTACACAATCTCGCGCGTCATTCGCGGTGGCTGGCAGTTGGCCGGCGGCCACGGCGCGGTCGACCGTCAGCAGGCAGTATCTGACCTGATCGCCACGTTCGACGCCGGCATCTGGACCTATGACTGCGCCGATATCTACACCGGCGTCGAGGAACTGATCGGAGCGGCGCGGCTGCGTCTGGCCAACGAACGTGGTCTCGATGCCGCCGCCAGGATGAGAGTGCACACCAAGCTGGTGCCGGACCTCGAGCGGCTCGCCGGCATCAGCCGCGACTACATCAGAGGCATCGTCGACCAGTCTCTGCGCCGGCTGAAGACCGAACGGCTCGACCTCGTGCAGTTCCACTGGTGGGACTATTCAGTGCCTCGCTATGTCGACGCGATGGGTTGGCTCGACGAGCTACGGCTGGAAGGCAAGGTGCGCAATGTCGGCACCACCAATTTCGATACGCAGCGCCTTGGCGAGATCCTGTCGGCCGGCGTGCCAGTCGTCAGCCAGCAACTGCAATACTCCGTCCTCGACCAGCGTCCGGCGGCGAGCCTCGCCGCGCTCGCGGCACGCAACGGCGTCAGTTTTCTCTGCTACGGTTCGGTGGCCGGCGGCTTTCTCGGCGACAGATGGCTCGGCGTCGCCGAACCGGACATGCCGCTCGAAAACCGCTCGCTGGTCAAATACAAGCTGATCATAGACGATTTCGGCGGCTGGGAGCTCTTCCAGGCCCTGCTCAGGGTGCTGAAGCGGATCGGCGACCGCCACGGCGTCGACATCGCCACTGTCGCCAGCGCCTGGGTGCTCGAGCAGCCGCAAGTGGCGGCCGTCATCGTCGGCGCCCGCAACCAGGCGCATGCGCTGGCCAATGCGAAGATCATGGATGTCGCGCTCGGGACTGAGGATCGGGCAGAGATCGGCGCCGTGATCGCCCAGAGCCGCGGTCCCCTCGGCGACGTCTACACGCTGGAGCGCGATCGTCACGGCCGCCACGGCTCGATCATGCACTACAATCTCAACGCGGCCCGGCCATGAGCGCCACCACCGAAAGGCTGTTTTCGCGGGCCAGCACCGAAATCGTCGAGTTGCATCGCTTCTTCGTCGACTGGTTCGTCGCATCGCGCGCCGGCAAGGCCGATTTCAGCCGCTTCGAACGCGTCATGGGCGAAGGCCTGGCCATGGTCACGCCTGACGGCACGGTCCTCGATCGCGATGCGGTGGTCGACCATGTCCGCGCAAGCCGCGCTTCCTGCGACGAAGCCTTCGCCATCTCGATCGAGGACATCCGGCCGGGCTGGCAAACCGGCGACGCGATCGTCGTGCTCTATGTCGAGGCGCAGTTGCGAGGCGGCAAGCATAGCCGCCGTCAGTCGAGTGCGCTCTTCACCACCAATCCATCGGCGCCCAACGGCGTCGAATGGCGACATCTGCATGAAACCTGGCTGCAGATGCCGGAAAGCTGAACAGGCTCCAGACGTGAAATTTGGTTCGTGTAACTCAATTCGTGTAGCTCAAGGGGAACAACAATGAGAAAGACGATACTCCAACTCACCACCGCGCTCGCTCTCGTGACGATCGCCGGCACGGCACATGCCGCCGACTGCAAGATCACGGTCGGCCTGGTCATGGAATTGACCGGACCGGCCGGTGAATACGGCCAGGCCGGCGCAAAATCGGTCGAGATGGCCTTCCGCGACATCAACGACGCCGGCGGCGTTCGCGGCTGCGATCTGGTGACCGACACGCGTGATAGTCAGAGCCAGGGCAATATCGCCGTCGATGCGGCGACCCAGTTGGTTCAGGTCAAGAAGGTGCCGGTGATCATCGGCGGCATCATCTCCTCGGTGTCGATCCCGATCCTGACCTCGGTCACCGCCCCGGCCAAGATCGTGCAGGTCTCGCCGGCTTCGTCCTCGCCGACGCTGACCGCACTCGGGCGCGATGGCAAGACCAACGGCATCTTCTTCCGCACCATCACCTCCGATGCGCTGCAAGGCGTGGCCGCCGCGAAATACGCCATCGACAAGGGCTTCAAGAAGCTGTCGATCATCCATGTCAACAATGATTTCGGCGTCAACATGGTGGCCGAATTCTCCCGCGCCTACAAAGCGCTCGGCGGCACCGTCGTCTCCGACACGCCCTATAATGAGAAGCAGTCGAGCTATGCCTCGGAAGTGACGGCGGCCATGGCCGGCGAGCCCGACGGGCTTTATCTCGTCAGCACGCCGGTCGACGGCGCCACCGTCGCCCGCACCTGGATTTCGCAAGGGGGCGTGCAGAAATTCCTGCTCAATGACGGCATGAACAGCCCGGACTTCATCGAGTCCGTCGGCGCCAACTATCTCAAGGAGGCCTATGGCACCTCGTCCGGCACCAGCCCGACCGCCTCCACCGACTACTTCACCAAGAACTACAAGGAGTTTTCGGGCATCGAACCGTCCAATCCTGCGGCCGACCGTTCCTATGATGCCGGCGCCATTGTCGGCCTGGCAATCGCCATCGCCGGCTCAGAGGATCCGGCCAAGATCAAGGACGCCATGTACAAGGCGGTCGATCCGGCTGGCGCGCCGATCTTTGCCGGCAAGGACGAGTTCGCCAAGGCGCTCGGATTGATCAAGGAAGGCAAGCCGATCCGCTACGAAGGTGTCATCGGCCCGGTCGCCTTCGACAAATATGGCGACATCACCGGTCCGTTCCGCCTGTGGAAGATCGTCGACGGCAAGGTAACGACCGACGGTGAAATGACCACCGACGACGTCAATGCCCTGCAGGCGAAGCTCCAATAGGCCGTCACATCAGGCAGCCCGGCATCGATCTCTCGATGCCGGGCTGCTCGCAACCTGCCTTGGCCTTGCGCTCTGAAATTCATGTCGTCCACAACAAGGGCTGCGGGCTTCATTCTCCCGACCCGCGTGACAGCCAGCGCCTGCGTCTTTCGCGCTGTTCGGCGAGCTCGGCCTCGTCCCAGTAGCCGATCAGCACGCCGGGCTCGATCAACGGATCGAAGTGCCGCATCCTGTCGTCGTTTCCCGTCAGCCATTCCTCGGCGGCGGTGATGCGGTTGTTGGGCAGCGCCAGCCAGCGGAACAGCGCCTGCCGCAGTCGTTCGATGTCGGCCGCCGCCGATGCTTCGGTGCCGAGGTCGCGCAGCTCGTCCGGATCACCGTGCAGATCGAAGAACATCGGCGCCAGGCCCTCGCCATGGACCAGTTTGAAGCGGCCGTCGGTGATCATGTAGAGCTTGCAGTCGGCGACCGGCATAGCGAGCTTCAGCCGCGCGGCATCGCCGCCATAATCGTACTCGCTCACCGCGTGGCGCCGCCAGTTCACGTCCTGGCCGGCCAGCAGCGGCGCCAGCGACCGGCCCTCGAGAACGTGCGGCTTCGCCTTGCCGCCGAAGAAGTCGAGGAAGGTGGGCGCGAGGTCGATCATCTCCACCAGCGCATCGGACGTCGTGCCGCGCGTCGCGTCGGCCTGCCGGCGCGGATCGTAGACGATCATCGGCACCTTGGCCGCGACATCGTGGAACAGGTATTTTTCGCCCAGCCAATGGTCGCCGAGATAATCGCCGTGGTCGGAGGTGAACACGATCATCGTGTTGTCGAACAGGCCGCGCTCCTCCATGAACCCGAACAATCCGCCCAACTGATCGTCGATCTGTCTGATCAAGCCCATATAGCAGGGAACGACCGTTTCGCGGACCTCGTCGCGGGAGAAGTTCCTGGAATAGCGCTCCTGCTGGAAGGCTTCGAAGATCGGGTGGGGCGAGACGCGTTCTGCTTCGCTGCGCACGACCGGCTTTATGTCGGCCTTGCCGTACATGTCGTGATAAGGCGCCGGCACGATGTAGGGCCAGTGCGGCTTGATGTAGGAGAGATGCGCGCACCAGGCTTCGCCCTTTGCCTCGGCCTCCTCGATGAAGCGCATGGCGCGGCGCGTCATGTAGGGTGTTTCCGAATGCTCCTCGGGAATGCGCGCCGGCTTGTCGGCATGGACGAGCAGCCAGCCGTTGAAATTTTCGCCATCCTCGCCTTCACCGGAATTGGCCCAGTGCTCCCACGGATTGGCGGCGTCGAAGCCGTGCTCGCGCAGATATTGGTCATAGGCCGGATCGGGATCGTAGGCGGATGACGGATGCAACCCGTCGTCGCGCTCGAACGGTTCGAAGCCGCATTCGGCGACGCGCACGCCGATGATGGACGTCTTGTCGATGCCGAGGCGCTCCATGCCTTCCTCGTCGGCCCTCATATGCGTCTTGCCGATCAGCGCGCAGCGCACGCCGATCTCGCGCAGATGCTCGCCGAGCGTAGGCTCGCCGACCCTGAGCGGCACGCCGTTAAGCGTCGATCCGTGCGAGCGGACATAGCGGCCTGTATAGGCACTCATGCGCGAGGGCCCGCACACGGTCGATTGCACATAGGCGTTGGTGAAGCGCACGCCGCGGCTGGCCAGCCGGTCGATATTCGGCGTGTGCAGGGTCTGGTGTCCGGCGCAGCTCAAATAGTCGAAGCGCAGCTGGTCGCACATGATGAAAAGGACGTTGCGGCGGTCTGTCATTGGTCGTCCGTCATTGTGGTTCGCGCAAGACCGGCGTGCCAGAACGGCCGATGTCCTACAACGATGCCTCAAAATATCATTTTACCCAACCAGATGCCTCATGCACTGTGAGAGCCGGGAGGGTCGAAATCGTGCCATTCGTCACCATTGGCGGCCTTGCGCTGCACCACCGCTATATCGAGGCGACCGGCACCGCGCGGCCGGTGATCTTCATCAATTCGCTGGGTACCGATTTGCGCATCTGGGACGATGTCATCTCGCAATTAAGCGGTGACATGCCTCTGCTGGTCTACGACAAGCGCGGCCACGGACTTTCCGATATCGGCAGCGGCATCCGGTCGATCGATGATCATGTCGACGATCTCCTTGGCCTCATCGATCATTTCGATCTCGGCAGGGTCGTGCTGTTCGGCCTGTCGGTCGGTGGCTTGATCGCGCAGCGGCTCTATACCCGTCATCCCAGCTGCGTTGAGGCTCTGATCCTGTCCGACACGGCGCACAAGATCGGCACGGACGAGAGCTGGAATAAGCGTATCGCCACCGTCGAGCGCGACGGGATCGAGGCGATAGCCGACGGTGTGATGGAAGCATGGTTCACGCCCGGCTTCCATGCCGCGCGTGCGGCCGACCTTGCCGGTTGCCGCAATATGCTGACTAGGCAGGCGCTGCCGGGTTACATCGGGACATGCATGGCGGTCCGCGACGCCGACCTCACCGAGGCCGCGCGGCGTATCGCGGTGCCGACACTTTGCATGGTCGGCGACCAGGACGGCTCGACACCGCCCGATCTCGTCCGCTCGCTGGCAGCGCTGATCCCCGGCGCCCGCTTCGAAATCATTCCTAATGCCGGCCATATTCCCTGCATCGAACAGCCGGATGCGGTGGTCGCGCTGATCCGCGATTTTGTCGCGTCGCCTCCTCCGGGGCAGAAACCTTTGAGCGCGGCTACCCCTTGATCGCCGAGCCGACGATGGAATCGACGAAAAAGCGCTGCAGCAGGACGAAGAGGATGAGCGGCGGCAGCACGGCAAGCGTCGCGCCGGCCATCACCAACCCGGTGTTGACGGCGCCTCTGTTGTAACTCAACAGCCGGCTGAGGCTGATGACGATCGGATAGGCGTCGGCGTTGCCTTGCAGCACGGTCAGCGGCCACAGATAGCTGTTCCAGTGATAGACGAAGGCAAACAGCGCCAATGCCGCGATCGCCGGCGCCACGCTGGGCGCCACGATCTTGAACAGGATCAGCAGTTCGGAGGCGCCGTCCATGCGCGCAGCGTCGATCAGATCGTCAGGCACGCTTGCAATGAACTGGCGCATCAGGAAGATACCGAAGGCATTGGCGAGGTTGGGCACGATGATGCCGGCGAGGCTGGCATTGAGGCCGATCGAGCCGACGAGGCGATAGAGCGGGATCAGCGTCACGATCGGCGGCAGGAACATGGTCGCGATCAGCACCGAGAACAAAAGCGAGCGGCCGGGGAAGTGGTATTTGGCGAAGGCGTAGCCGGCCATCATGCTGGTGATGAGGATACCGGCTGTGGTGATCGAGGCGATGACCAGGGAATTCCACATAGAACGGCCGACATTGACCACGCCCGAAACTTTCTCATAGGCGTCGAGGCTCGGCGTGTGCGGGATCCACACCGGCGGCACCTGCATGCTCTCGGCCGGAGTCTTGAGACTGGACAGAACCATCCAAACCAGCGGAAAGGCCGACGCCACGGCCACGAGCAGCATGAGCGTGGCCAGCAGCGCCTTGCGGCCGGCGGGGCGTCTGCGCGGCAACCGGCTCGACGATCCCGCGCTCATTCCTGATCCTTCCGGTTGGCAAAGGCGAACAGAGCGCAGACCACGACGATCAGCGACAGCATCAGCATGACGGCCATGGCCGAACCCAGTCCGCCCTGCGCGCGCTCGATGCCGACGCGGCGGATGTGGTAGGTCAAGACATTGGTCGAGCCGACCGGCCCGCCCTGCGTGATCAGCGCCACCGGCTCGAACACCTGCACGGCGTTGATGATGGCGATGACCGCGCTGAACAGGAGCGTGCGCCGCAGCAGCGGCAAGGTGATGAAGCGGAACTGCTCGAAGCGGTTGGCGCCGTCGAGTTTTGCCGCCTCGTAAAGGCTCCCGGAAATCTGGGTCAGCCCCGCAATCGCCAGCACCGTGAAATAGCCGACCTGCTGCCACACATTGAGCAGGACGATCGAGATCAGCGCCGAGCGCGGGGACGACAGAAAGGGCTGCGGGCCGACGCCGATCAGGCCGAGCATCTGGTTCAGCGGCCCTTCACCAGGCGAATAAAGTTTCGACCACACCAGCGCCACCGCGATCATCGGCACCATGTAGGTGGAAAACAGCACGGTCCGCAGCGCCGTGCCGCCGCCAACATCGTGCTGGTGGACCATCAGCCCGAAGGCGACCGAGAGCGGCAGGATGAGGATGACGGAAAGCGCGGTGTAGATGGACGTGTTGACCAAGGCGCCCTTGAAGTCGCGTCCGACCGAGGTCGGCCCGAAAATCTCGCGAAAATTGTCGAGGCCGATGAAGCTGGCGCTGGAAAAGGGCGTCTGCGTCGACCAGTCCTGGAAGGACAGCCAGAGCGTGAGCAGCATCGGCAACAGGATGAAGATGCCGATCAACGTCACGGCGGGCGCCAGCATGATGCCCGCCGAGGCACGGTACCTGTTGATCATGGTTCGGTCTACTTGGCGGCGCGCTCCAGGATCGAGGCGGCGTCCGCTTGCGCCGTCGCCTGCGCATCCTTGGCCGAGACCTGGCCATACTGCAACGCCTCCAGCGTCTGCTGTAGGGATTCCGAGAACTCCTGTCCGCCCGGCACGACCGGGAAGGGCTTGGCGTCGGCCAGCACGCTGACATAGCCCGACAGGAATTCCGAGCCGAGCTTGTCCTTGTGGGCCTCGATATCGGAGCTGCGCGAGGGCAGGATGCCCATCGACATCAATATGTCGGACATCGCCGAGGCGCCGTTCTTGCCGGATTTCGGATTGTTGAGCCAGGCCAGGAATTCCCATGCGGCCTTCTGCTCGGCCTCGCCGGCATTGCCGTTGACCACCGTCATCCAGGAATAGGAGATCGAATGCGGCTTGTCGCCGCTCGGGCCGACGGGGATTGGTGCGGTGGCGATATCCGCGAATCTGTCGCCCATGCCTGCCTTCAGCGCGCTTTCCCACCAATTGGCCATGATGATCATGCCGGTGTTGCCGGAGACGAAATTGTCGAGGAAGGGGCCGGTGGTGTTGGCGTCTGCCGTCGCCATGGCCGGCACGCTGGCGCCCGACTTGATGAGATCCTCATAGAGCTGGAAGGTCTGCGCGGCCTGCGGAGTGTCCAGCGCCGGCTTGCCGTCCTTGACCAGGTCGCCGCCATTGGAGACCAGCAGCGAGGCGAAGGGGTGGACGACGCCCGCCGCCCAGGAATTGATCATGCCGAAACCCTGCTGGCCGGCATCCTTGTTGGTCAGCTTCTTCGCCGCCTCCTTGAACTCGTCCCAGGTCTTCGGCGCAGCAGTAATGCCGGCCTGCTTGAACAGTGCCTTGTTGTAGTTCAGCGCGTAGACGTCGATCTCGTTGGGAATGCCGTAGAGCTTGCCGCCGACCGACGCGGCGCTCACCACGCCAGCGGGCCATGCTCCCTTGACCTCTTCGGCCACAGGGTCGGGAGCGGGCGCGACGAGCTTGTCGCGGGCGAGCTCAGGCAACCAGAGATCGTAGATGCCGCCGATCGTAGGACCGTCCGCGCCGCCGCCCTGGGAGCGCAGGGTGGTCAGAAGATCGCCGAAGGGAACGGCGCGCACGGTGACGCTGACATCCGGATTGGTCTTCGCATAGTCCTTGGCCGCCGCTTCCAGCAATGCGACCGTCTCCGGCGACCAATGAGTGAGATAGGAGATGTTGACCGATTGCGCCCAGCCGCTGGCAGGCAGGATGGCCAGGCTCGCGGCCAGAGCCAGTTTCGAAGTCCAGGCAAGAGACATCCTCATCCTCCCTCAGGCTAGCGATCACGATGACGTTATGACAACATGAAGCATTGGCGCAAGGGCCCGATTGCGAAAAAGCTGCGCATGGCGCTGTCCCTGATTTCTCTGCTGTCCGTTCACATACGAAATTTACGGTTGAAATACAGGTAGCTATGAAGGAATCATGGTTGATTGGCTTAGCCCAGCCGTTCCCGGAGGGAGTGTCAGACCTCTTGCGGATGCTGCTATGTCGTTATAATGACTTTCCTGAGGAATGACTCTCCGCGGCGTCGATAGGGCCGTGGGACGCCAAGGACAGATAAAAATGGGAGACTGGCAATGAGCATGCTTTCAATTCACCGACGCGCAGCCCTTGGCCTGATCGGCGGCCTTGCCGCCTGCGCTGGCCTGTTCACCAGCCTGCCGGCGCGGGCCGACAGCACGGTGACGCTGTGGAGCTGGCGCACCGAGGACGAAGCCGCGATGCGTCGCATCTTCGATGCCTTCGAGGCCAAGAACCCAGGCATCAAGGTCAATATCCAGTTCACGCCGGATGCCGACTACCAGAACCGCCTGAGCACGGCGTTGCGTGGCGGGCGCGGGCCCGACATCGCCCAGCTCAAGGCCTATGGCGAATTGCAGCCTTTCGTCGAGGCGGGCTATCTCGACGCGCTCGACGAGAGCGTGCCGGAACTGAAGAGCATGCCGGACGCAGCCCTTGGCGGCGCGCGCGGGCGCTCCGACGGCAAGCTTTACGGCGTGCCCTATTCGGTGCCGATGATGGGCGTCTTCTACAACAAGGATATCTTTGCCGCGCAGGGCATCGAGGTTCCCAAGACCTACAAGGATTTCGTCGCCGCCTGCGACAAGCTGAAGGCGGCCGGCATCACGCCGATCGCCACCGGCGGCGCCAACGGCTCGGCGTGGGAGCTGGAGATCGGCGTCGGCGTCATCGGCCCGACCGTCTACGGCCCCGGCTTTTACGACGAGATGATGACCGGCAAGGCGACCTTCGAGGATCCGCGCTATGTCGCGGCGCTGAAGCGCTTCGCCGAGCTGAAGCCTTATTTCCCCGACGGCTTCGCCGGGATCGACTACACCACCGCCACGCAGCAGTTCATTGGTGGCAAGGCCGCGATGTTCCTTGGCGGTTCGTTCGAGAATGGCAGCTTCAAATCGCAGAACCCGAAGCTGAAATTCTCGATCTTCCCGTTCCCCGCTGACGATGCGGGAGCAAAGCTCTACACCTCGGCCTTCTCGGACGGCTCCTACGGCCTGGTCTCCGAAAGCGCCAACAAGGAAGCCGCGATCAAGGTGCTGGACTTCATGGCTTCGGCCGAATTCGCGCAGATGTTCGCCGACGAACTCGGCTGGCCGCCGGCCCGCACGGATGTCACGGTGAAGGACCCGGTATTGGCCGAAATGATGGAGATGTCGAAGAACTCGACGCCTTACCTGACGCTGGTCGGGTTCCGCTGGCAGTCGCCGACCGCCTCTTCCGTCCTGCAAGCGGAGATCATCGATATGGTCGAAGGCAACATCGCACCGGAGAAGCTGGCGGCCGACATGCAGGCCGCCGTCGCCACCTGGTTCAAGCCGAAGCAGTAAGGAGCCGGGCCCCCCCCCCATCGGCCCCCCGCCCCCCCCCGCCCCCCCCCC
>NZ_JAIUHZ010000024.1:0-82244 GCF_020165355.1 Mesorhizobium sp. BR1-1-6
CCCCTACTCCCCTACTCCCCTACTGCCCTATTGCCCTACTGCCCTACTGCGTGAGCATCATGCCCTACCAATCCCCGATCTCCCCCGGCCGTTCCTGGTACGAGGACACGGCCGGCCCGCGACCCGAGTATCCGGCGCTGGACGGTGACCGGAGCTGCGACGTCGTTATCGTTGGGGGCGGTTTCACCGGCTTGTCGGCGGCGGTGCATCTGGCCAAGGCGGGCACCAATGTGGTTTTGATCGAGGCGTATCGCTTCGGAGACGGCGCTTCCGGGCGCAATGGCGGCCAGCTCGGCACCGGGCAGCGCGCCTGGGCCGAGGAATTGGAGGCCGAGTATGGGTTTTCCCGCGCCAAGGCACTGTTTGACCTCGCCGAGGA
The DNA here is from genome assembly GCF_020165355.1 of Mesorhizobium sp. BR1-1-6. NCBI lineage: Bacteria > Pseudomonadati > Pseudomonadota > Alphaproteobacteria > Hyphomicrobiales > Phyllobacteriaceae > Mesorhizobium > Mesorhizobium sp. BR1-1-6. The sequence goes on from NZ_JAIUHZ010000024.1 coordinate 380, forward strand.
GGCGAAGGCGCATCTGCTCGAATTCGCCGCCGCCAACCAGATCGATATCGACTACATGCCGGGCCAGCTCTCGGTTGCGCACAAGCCGCGCTATGTCGACGACTACAAGGCGCATGCCGAGATCATGGCCAGCCGCTTCTCCTATCCGCACATTTCGTTCATGGACGCGACGGAAACTGCGCAGCGGCTGGGCTCGACAGCCTATTTCGGCGGGACGCGCGACACCGGCACCGGCCATATCCATCCGATGAAACTGGTGATCGGCACGGCGCGGGCGGCGGCACAGGCCGGCGCACGATTGTTCGAAGCGACGCCGTCGACCGGCATTGTTTCGAGCGGCGGCACGGTGAAGGTTTCGACAGCCAGGGGGACGATCACAGCGCAGAAATGCCTGATCGCGGTCAATGCCTATGGCGGCACGCTCGAACCGGTGAGTGCCGCGCACATCATGCCGATCGGTTCGTTCATCGGCGCGACCGTGCCGCTTGGAGCGGATTCGAACGTGCTGCCGGGCGGCGAGGCCGTCGATGATTCCCGCTTCGTCGTGCGCTACTTCCGCAAGTCGAGGGATGGCCGGCTGCTGTTCGGCGGACGCGAGGTCTACGGCGTCAACGACCCCAAGGACATCCATATCCATATCCGCCGCCAGATCGCGGAACTCTATCCCGCACTAAGGGACGTCGAAATCACGCATGGCTGGGGCGGCTATGTCGGCATCACGGTGCCGAGAAAGCCGTTCGTGCGGGAAGTGATGCCGAATGTGATCTCGGCCGGCGGCTATTCCGGCCACGGCGTCATGCTGTCGAACTTCTTCGGCAAGCTCTATGCCGAAACGGTAGCCGGCAACCGCGACCGGCTAAAGCTGATCGAGGATTTGAAGATTCCGCCGTTCCCGGGTGGCCGGCGCTTGCGCGCGCCGCTGCTTTTCCTGGCGCTCAACTGGTTCGCGTTGCGCGACAGGATTTAACAATTGTTGAGTAATATCATGGGGGCCGCGACATCCAAGCGTTGCAGAATCTTCAGCAATGGCGCACTGATGCCACAATCGCGGGCAAAAAGTGCAATCTCTAGGCGAATATAGACGGGGATTTTCTGCGGGCCCGCCCGCTGTTTGATTTGGGACCGGTGTGATCGACGCACGCATTGCGGTGTTTGATCGAAGAACATCGGCCCCTTATGGAGGTGGCAAGAGTGAGAGAGCCCTTCAGTTTCGGTGCTCCGGAACGTCGGCGCTTTGCCATGCAGTTCGGCTACGACATGCGCCCGTCATTCTGGCAGGAAGTTCGTTCGAACTCGCATCTGGTGATTGCCGCGGTCGGCACGGCCGCGCTGCTCGGCGTGGCCGCGGTGGCACTGTGGCTGGCATTGCCGGCGAACGAGCGGCAAGCGGTTGCCAATCCAGAGCAAGCCATTCCGGCCGTTCCGGTGAAGACGACGAAGATCGCGCCGGCGGGGATCACGGTAGCCGCGGCGGCGGTGCCGCAAGCGGCGCGAAAGTCCGACCAGGTCTCGCCGACCGTGGCTGTCTCGGAAGCCGCCATTCCGGCGCTCGCGGCGAACGATCCGCGCTGGACCGCCTCCCAATCGAAGACCGCACCGGCTGCTTCCGGCCAGACGGCGAGCAAGGCCGGGCAGACGCCTGACAAGCCGGCGGCGGCGGCATTCGCGCAACCCGCTGCCGACACCGACGCCGCCACCGAGCTCGCCAAGGTCGCCGCACCGGCGCCGGCGGCGGGCAGCAGTCCCGATGGCGCGCAGACTGCCGCCATTCCCGCCGCGCAACCACAAGTACCGTCGCAGCAATCTGCCGCGCAGGATGACGACAGCAAGGCCGAACCGCGCAAAGCGACCGCCGGCACCGGGCGCATCCTCAGGGCCGTGACCATGCGCAGCGGCCCGAAGAAGAATGCGGCCGCCATCGTCACGGTGCCCGCCAAGACCTCGGTGCAAGTGATGAGTTGCAAGCGTTGGTGCCAGATCGTCTACAACGGCAAGACAGGCTGGGTCTACAAAACCTACATCAAGACCGGCGCCTGACGCACCAGCGCCACGATCAAGGCAGGCACGGCCGAGCCGATCTTTGGCGCAGCGATGACGGTGTGCGTCAGATGCAGCGACCGCCGTCGACCTCCAGCGCAACGCCAGTGATGAAGGCGGCCTCGTCGGAGGCCAGCCACAGTGCCGCATTGGCGATGTCGAGCGGGGTCGAAAGCCGGCCGAGCGGGATCGAGGCGCGGAATTTCTCGCGGATTTCGGGTGTATCGGCGCCCATGAATTTTTCCAGCATGCCGGTCTCGCCGGCCACCGGACACAGGCAGTTGACGCGGATGTTCTTCGGCGCGAGTTCCACCGCCATCGACTTGGTGGCGGTGATCGCCCAGCCCTTCGAAGCATTGTACCAGGTGAGGCCGGGCCGAGGGCGCAGGCCAGCGGTGGAGGCCGTGGTCAGGATGACGCCCCCGCCTTGCCGCTCCATGATCGGCACGACGGCAAGGGCAGCATGATAGATGGCCTTCATGTTGACCGATGTGATCAGGTCGAACGTCGCCTCGTCGACTTCGAGCATGTCGCCATTGCGATGGGTGAACCCGGCATTGTTGACCATGATGTCGATGCGGCCGAAGGCGCTTTTGGCGGCATGGACCATCTCGTCGAATTCGGAGCGCTGCGAAACGTCGGTCTGGGTCCAGATCGCCGCCTCGCCGATCTCGCCGGCTACGCGTTCGGCACCCTTGGCGTTGAGGTCGGCCACGACGATCCTGGCGCCCTCCTCGGCGAAGCGGCGGGCAATGCCCTCGCCGAAACCCGAAGCGGCCCCGGTGACGATGGCGACCTTGTCCTTCAGACGCATGTTTTTCCGCTCCCTGGGTTCATCGCGTGGCTTTTACCGCGGGCTGCCGGCGTCATGGCCCGTGCCGCGACAGGCAAAGCGCTGATTCTCCCTTAGCTTTCGTCACATTCACGTCCTATGCTGCAACTGCGAAGGCTTGGCGGAGTTGTCGTTTGCCGACAAGCCTCCGCCTGGTGCCAGTGTCAAGCGCACATCTGGACCGACGCAAATATGTAGCGATCGGTCGTCGATGTGACACCATGGCACTGGAAAATTTAAATCGATTAGCATATATCAGCCGCGTACTCGCGACCGGCGTCAAAGCGGATAGACCATGACCAGCCAGATCATCCCCGTCGACCCTTTCGACTTCATCATTTTCGGTGGCACCGGCGACCTGTCGGAACGCAAACTTCTGCCGTCGCTCTACTATCGCCAGCGCGACCATCAATTTTCCGAGCCAACCCGCATCATCGGCACGTCGCGTTCGAAGATGAGCGATGACGAATTTCGGGCTTTCGCCAAGCAGGCTATTTCCGACCACGTCAAGGCGGCCGATATCGATCCCAAGGAGCTCAAGACCTTCCTGGCGCGGCTTTCCTATGTCCCGGCCGATGCCACGAGCGGCGCGGGGTTCGACAGGCTAAAGAAGGCGATCGGCGACAGCGACTGCATCCGCGCCTTCTATCTGGCGGTGGCGCCGGCGCTGTTCGGCGACATCTCGCACAAGCTGAAAGAACACGATCTGATCACGCCGAATTCGCGCATCGTGCTGGAGAAACCGATCGGCCGCGACCTCGCTTCGGCGCAAACGCTCAACGATCTGGTCGGCGACGATTTCCACGAAAGCCAGATCTTCCGCATCGACCATTATCTCGGCAAGGAAACGGTGCAGAACCTGATGGCGCTGCGTTTTGCCAATGCGCTCTACGAGCCGCTGTGGAATTCCGCCCATATCGACCACGTGCAGATCACCGTCGCCGAGACGGTCGGCCTGGAAGACCGTGTCACCTATTACGACAAGGCCGGCGCGCTGCGCGACATGGTGCAGAACCATATGCTGCAACTGCTCTGCCTGGTGGCCATGGAAGCGCCATCGTCGATGGACGCCGACGCCGTGCGTGACGAGAAGCTGAAGGTGCTGCGCGCGCTCAAGCGCATCAACGGCAACGAGGCGCCGAAGCACACGGTGCGTGGACAATACCGCGCCGGCGCTTCCGCAGGCGGGCCGGTGAAAGGCTATGTCGAGGAGCTCGGCAAGGACAGCAACACCGAAACCTTCGTCGCGATCAAGGCCGAGATCGGCAACTGGCGCTGGGCAGGCGTTCCGTTCTACCTCAGGACCGGCAAGCGGCTGGCAACCCGGGTCTCGGAGATCGTCATCGAGTTCAAGCCGATCCCGCATTCGATCTTCGGCGGCGACAGCGCCGGGCCGATCTTCGCCAACCAGCTGGTCATCCGGCTGCAGCCCGACGAAGGCGTCAAGCAATTCATCATGATCAAGGACCCGGGTCCGGGCGGCATGCGGCTGCGGCAGATTTCGCTCGACATGAGCTTCGCGCAGTCCTTCGACGGCCGCGCGCCGGACGCTTATGAACGGCTGATCATGGATGTCGTGCGCGGCAACCAGACGCTGTTCATGCGCCGCGACGAGGTCGAGGCCGCGTGGAGGTGGATCGACCCGATCCAGAACGCCTGGGAAAGCGCCAGGCAGGAGGCGCAGGGCTATACGGCGGGCACCTGGGGACCTTCGGCCTCGATAGCGCTGATCGAACGTGACGGGCGGACATGGCACGAGAGCAATTGAACAGCGCCAGCTACAACTGGAATGGCTTTTCCGACTGCGCGGAACTGGCGGCTGCGCTGGCCGGCCGCGTCGCCGACCGGCTGGCAAAGGCAATCGCGGCGCGCGGCACGGCGTTACTGGCCGTTTCCGGCGGCACGACGCCGGCAAAATTCTTTGCTGCCCTGTCGGGAATACCGATCGCCTGGGACAAGGTAACGGTGACGCTGATCGACGAGCGCTTCGTGCCGGCCTCCTCGCCGCGTTCCAATGCCGGACTGGTGGCCGCCAATCTGTTGCAGAACGCGGCTGCGGCGGCACGGTTCGTGCCGCTCTATCACGAAGCCGTCAGCATCGAGGATGCCGCGGCATCGGACAATGCGGCGCTCCAGTCCCTGCCCTGGCCGCTCGACGTCGCCGTGCTCGGCATGGGACCTGACGGCCATACCGCCTCATTCTTTCCCGACGCCGACGATCTGGCGAAATTGCTCGACCCGTCCTCGCACAGGATCGTGCTGCCGGTTCATGCGGCAAGCGCCGGCGAGCCGCGGCTGACCCTGTCGCTGGCGCGCATCGTCGATGCCGGCTTCCTGGCGCTGCACATAGAGGGCGAGGACAAACGCACCGCCTTCGACGGCGCGACCAGTGCCGGGCCGCGAAAGCCTATCCGCGCCGTGCTCGACGCATCGCCCCGGCCCGTAGAGGTTTTCTGGGCACCCTGATTTCAACTTGCTGCGGTCCCGGTAATGGCGGGAGGATGTTTCCGGGACCATCGCCTGAAAGGACCGACACCATGACCGCCAGACGCGACATCGAAGCCATCACGGAGCGCATCCGCCAACGCTCCAAGCCGGGCCGCGAGCGCTATCTCGGCCGCATCGGCAGCGCATCGAACCAGACCGCCAACCGGGCGGTGCTGTCCTGCGGCAATCTTGCCCATGGCTTTGCCGTGTGCAGCCCCTCGGAGAAAGTGGCGCTGGGTGCCGACAAGGTGCCGAACCTCGGTATCATCACCTCCTACAACGACATGCTGTCGGCGCATCAGCCCTTCGAGACATTCCCGGCGCTGATCAAGGAAGCGGCGCGGGAGGCCGGCGGCATCGCCCAGGTTGCCGGCGGCGTGCCGGCGATGTGCGACGGTGTCACCCAGGGGCAGCCGGGCATGGAGCTTTCGCTGTTCTCGCGCGATGTCATCGCCATGGCGGCCGCGATCGGCCTGTCGCACAATATGTTCGACGCCGCCGTTTATCTGGGCGTCTGCGACAAGATCGTGCCCGGGCTGGTGATCGCGGCACTGACCTTCGGCCATCTGCCGGCGGTGTTCATTCCGGCCGGGCCGATGACGACAGGCCTGCCCAACGATGAAAAGGCCAGGGTTCGCCAGCTCTACGCCGAGGGCAAGGCAGGCCGCGCCGAACTGCTGGAAGCCGAGTCGAAGTCCTATCATGGACCGGGGACCTGCACCTTCTACGGCACGGCCAACTCCAACCAGATGTTGATGGAGATCATGGGCCTGCACACGCCAGGCGCTTCCTTCGTCAATCCGGGCACGCCGCTGCGAGATGCCTTGACCCGCGAGGCGACCAAGCGGGCGCTGGCGATCACCGCGCTTGGCAACGCCTATACGCCGGTCGGGCGGATGATCGACGAGCGTTCGATCGTCAACGGCGTGGTTGGCCTGCACGCGACCGGCGGCTCGACCAACCATACCATTCATCTGATCGCCATGGCCGCAGCCGCAGGCATTGCGCTGACCTGGCAGGATATTTCCGACCTCTCGGAAGCGGTACCGCTCCTGGCGCGCGTCTATCCCAATGGGCTTGCCGATGTGAACCATTTCCACGCCGCGGGCGGGCTCGGCTTTCTCATTCGCGAGTTGCTCGACGAAGGGGTGCTGCATGAAGATGTGCAGACGGTATGGGGCGAAGGCCTGCGGCCTTACGCGGTCGAGGCAAGGCTCGGCGCTGACGGCAATGTGGTGCGCGAAGCTTCGCCGCGCGCGAGCGGCGACGAAAAGGTGCTGGCGCCGTTCAAGAAAGCGTTCCAGCCGACAGGCGGCCTGAAAGTGCTTTCGGGCAATCTCGGCCACGCCGTCATCAAGACTTCGGCCGTGAAGCCGGAGCGGCGCATCATCGAGGCGCCGGCCAAGGTGTTCGACAGCCAGCAAGGGCTGAACGAGGCCTTCAAGGCCGGCACGCTTACCGGCGACTTCATCGCCGTCATCCGCTTCCAGGGACCGAAGGCCAACGGCATGCCGGAACTGCACAAGCTGACCACCGTGCTCGGCATCCTGCAGGATCGCGGCCAGCGCGTCGCACTGGTCACGGACGGGCGCATGTCCGGCGCCTCCGGCAAGGTGCCGGCGGCGATCCATGTCACGCCGGAAGCGGTCGAGGACGGCCCGATCGCCAGGATCCACGACGGCGACATCATCCGGCTGGATGCCGATGCCGGCACGCTTGAAGTCCTGGTACCGGCAGCGGAATTCGCGCTGCGTCGGACGGCGGAAGCCGATCTCATCGGCAATGAGTTCGGCTTTGGCCGTGAGCTCTTCGCCGGATTCCGGCAGCTGGTGGGTCGAGCCGACCATGGGGCCAGCGCGTTTGGAACCGACGCAGCGGAATTCGCGCTGCAATGAAAAGGGACGGCTCCTGGCCGCCGTAGCTGAAATGTGGATTACTTGGCCGTAGCTGAAATGTGGATTACTTGCTTGTCGCAGGGATCGTCGTCAAAGTCGGTTATTTTGTTGCGAAGATTAGGATTTCTGACAATCGGACGTGGCCGAAAGGGCAAAGCGCAAGGCTTTCCGTAGATAACTCGTCCCACTGTGCTTCTGGAATGCAACTGCTCTCCGCTGGCGGCGTACGCTCGCTGTTCATGATTCCTCCGAATCACCACAAAATCGCGATTTTTTGCCAGCTCGCCATATGGGCAAATTCGCGAAGCTGCCGAAACCTACGACATGCAAGCCGAAGCTCCTCGGCAACGCCAGCTATGCGACGACCTTCGCCACCATGTCCGGATGCTGACCGATCACGCGCACATAGGCGATAGCGAAATCCGGCGCGGTTGCCCGCGCCTGCTCCCAATCGCGTAGCGTGCCGACCGGAACCCGGAAGCGGCTGGCGAACTCGGACTGCGACAGGCCAAGCCCGGTCCTCGTCTTGCGGATCAGGCGGGCGCGCTGGCCCCGGTCCATCGCCTCGGCCGTCACGTCGAAGTCTTCGGCGTCAGCCAGGTCAGCAGGTAGCGAGATATGCTCGTTCTTCACCCTTGTTGCTCCTTCTCACTGAGATGAAGCGGGGCTGTTCACCCCGCCAGACGAAGACCCCGGTGAACAGCTTCTCCCCGACGATGCCGACCACCTTGAACCGTTCCTCGCCGTCGATCTCTCGGATGGAGGGGATAATCAGATGGTTGTCGTCCTCAAAAATCCGATCGCCAAAGGCTAGCGGTAATTTGTGCTTCTCGCGGATGGCCGCATCCTTGGCAGAGTCGAACCTGTCTTGCGGCATGGGCTACAATCATACGGGATTTCCGTATAGATCGCAAATCCCTTTTCACTCGTGAAATGTCGAGGGTTTTAGGAGCGCGACAAACCTACAGAGGAAAGGCGCTCAAAGCGCTCGGTATGGTAACTGGAGCCGCTGGGTAAACCTTCGCTCGGCCGGCTAAAGCGCCGGCGATTTCGGGCAGCACATTCATCGCATCTCGGCCATGGTCGAGCTTTCAGCACGGCCGGAATGTCGTAGGTGTCGTTGATTGACTTGACGGTTCGCCAATCGAGACCGGCCTGGTAGGCCGGCTCGTGGGCCGCCCCTTCTGTTGCTGACAACCAAACCCTACTGAACCGTGATCTCGGCCCGTTCGCCAGCCTTGACTGTCACCGGCATCTCCTTGTCATGACCCTCATCCGACATATGCCGGACGACGACATAATCGCCGGCGGGGATCGTCTGCTGCCAGTTGTCGCCGTAGTTGAAGCCGAGCGATTTGCGCTTGCCATCGATGTCCTTTTTCGACGAAAACACCTCAATCGAATAAGCGCCGGGCGCCGATATTGCGAGCACGCCCGCATCGAGCACGACCTTCACGTCCTGGCTGTCGCCGGGCTTGATGCTGAAAGGCTGCTCGACGACGGCGAGATCGAGCGTTGTCACCGCCACATAGTCGTCGGGCGGCAGCCAGAACTTGCTGTCGGCCCCATAGGAGTGCTCGACGCTGTCGCGGCTGCCGTCGATCTTCTTCTTCGCCTTGACGATCTCAAAGCCGATGGCCGAATTGTCGGCCTTCTCGCCGCCAGACGTATAGTAGGCATTGAGCATGGCCTGGCCGACGCCGACCACGACGTCCTTTTCTACGGTCTGCCCGGCGGCGAGCTGGATTGTTTCCGTCACCGTGCCGGCACCGATCTGCACCGTCACCTTCTGTTCGCCCGCCGGCACGATGGCCTGGGTGTCGCCGTAATGGGTGGTGCTGCCACCGGGATAGGCGAAATCGACGCGGGCTTCGCTGCTGATCTCGGCACCCTGGCTGGCATGCGGGTGAATGATCAATGTGCCGGCGTTCAGGATAAAGAGCGGTTTTTGGACCTGGCCGGCCTCGATCTTGACCTTCTGCTCGACCTTGGCTTCGTCGTCGCGCGCGACGACGATATAGTCGCCGGGATCGAGTTTGCCGCTATAGCTGCCATATTCGGTGGTGACGGACTCGCCGCGCGAGCCGTCGGGGTTGGCTTTGTAAATCTCCCAGGCATTGCCGTCGGTGATCGGCTCGCCGCCTTCGGCCATCACCACGGTCGGCTGGAAATTGAAAGCAGGCCTTGCAGGCTCCGGCGCAGGCGCTGGCGCTGGCGCCGGTTCGGTTGCCGGCGCCGGCGCGGGGGGCGGTGACGGCGCCGGTGCGGCGACGGTTTCGACCAAAGCTTGCCGCAGCGCCTTCTCGTCGGACGCCTGGATGTACTTGCCGCCGGTGTTGTCGGCGAGGCAAGCGATCTGCTTGCCTTCGTCGGCCGTAAGGCCAAAGCCGACAACGTCGGCTGTGAAATCGACGCCGGACGATTCGAGTTCCTTGCCAAGCGCGCAAGGATCGCCGCCACAGGTCTCGAGCCCGTCGGTGATGAGAACGACGGTCGCCTTGTCCTCGGTGTATTTCAGCGCTTCGGCCGCCTGCTTGACGGCTGATGTCAGCGGCGTCTTGCCGAGGAATTTCATGCTGTCGGCCGCGGCCGAAATCGCGCTCGCCGAGCCGGCCTGCGGCGGTACGATCAGCTGGATGTCCTCGCAACTGCCTTTCTTGCGATGGCCATAGGCCATGAAACCGAGTTCATCGTCGGCGGGAACCGATTGCAGCACGCTTCTCAGCGACTCACGGGCGATTTCGAGCTTGGGCCTGCCGTCGATCTGCGCCCACATCGACCCTGAAGCGTCGAGGATGATGATGACCTTGTTCGCGGCAAAGCCGAATGTCGTCATCGACAAAAGGAGAAACGCCGCAGCGACGCTCCGTGCAAGTCCCGCCATCAAAATCTCCTGAGTAGCCGCCCGTCCGCCGGCTGAAGCTATTTGAGCCCACCCTGGGACACAAGCCCGGACGCGGCTTGTCCGCGGCTTAGTAGGTGGTGCGGCGCTCTTCGGAAGGCGGGCGGCCAAACTGCAGCCGGTAGCTCTGGGCAAAATAGGAATGCGAGGTGAAGCCGGTGGCGATCGCCACATCGAGGATCGGCATGTTGGTCTGGCGCAACAATTCGCGCGCCCGCTCCAACCGCAGCCGCATGTAGTAGCGGCCGGGCGTGACGTTGAGGTGGCGCAGGAACAAACGCTCCACCTGACGCACCGAAAGGCCGGCCGATTTGGCGAGCTGCACCGCCGAGAGCGGCTCGTCGAGATGGTCGGCCATCAGCTCGACGATGCGCCTGAGCTTCTCCGACTTGCCGGTGAGATCGCGCTCCGGCCCGACGCGCTGGCGGTCGCCGGCCGAGCGGATGCGCTCGTGCTGGAACTGGTTGGCGACGCCATTGGCGAGGTTCGAGCCGAAGTCGCCGCGCACGATCTCCAGCATCAGGTCGATCGAGGTGGTGCCGCCGGCGCAGGTGTAGCGCTTGCGGTCGATCTCGAAGACGTTGCCAGTGCAGTTGATGTCGGGAAAGCGCTCGACGAAGCCGGCGCGGTTCTCCCAATGGATGGTGCAGCGATAGCCGTCGAGCTGGCCGGCCTCGGCCAGCAAATAGGATCCGACCGACAGCGCGCCGAGCGCATTGCCGCGCCGGCCCCAGCTGCGCAGCGCCGCCAGAACCTTGCTCTTGCCGGGAAATTCGGTGGTCAGCCCGACCGAGACGAAGAGGATGTCGACCGGCGGCAGGTCGGCAACCGCATAATCGATCTTGAGCGGCAAGCCGTTGGACGCCATCACCGGATCGCCATCGGCCGATACCGTCGTCCAGCCGTAGAAATCGCGGCCGAGCAGCCGGTTCGCCGAACGGAACGTGTCGATCGCGGCGGCCAGCGAGAACATGGAGAACTTGTCGACCAGCAGGAATGCGAATTGCCGGCCGCCTTGAACGGGATCATTCATGACCGGCCGTTCCAAGGGAATAGTTGGGTTCGGCAAAGCTGCTGCTTTCTGGTGGTCAGAAGGAGGGCCGTTTCAACCCGGCCGCAAGGTAGGCGGAGGCTAACGTATTGGCCATCAGCATGGCAATGGTCATCGGCCCGACGCCGCCGGGCACGGGCGTGATGGCGCCGGCGGCCTTGGCCGCTTCGGCATAGGCGACATCGCCGACGAGGCGGGATTTGCCCTCCCCCTTCTCTGGGGCCGGGATGCGATTGATGCCGACGTCGATGACGGTTGCGCCGGGCTTCACCCAATCGCCCCTGATCATCTCCGGCCGGCCAACGGCGGCGACGAGAATGTCGGCGGTGCGGGCCAGCCCCGGCAGATCCTTCGTGCGGCTGTGCGCGATGGTGACGGTGCAATTGGCGGCGAGCAGGAGATTGGCCATCGGCTTGCCGACGATGTTGGAACGGCCGACGACGACGGCATTGAGGCCCGACAGATCCTTGCCGCGCACGCGCTCGATCAGGAGCATCGAGCCGGCGGGCGTGCAGGGAACGAAAGCGGTGTCGAGTTCGCCGGTGCCGAGCTTGCCGACATTGATGAAATGGAAGCCGTCGACATCCTTCTGCGGCGCGATCGCCTGGATGACCTTACCGGCGTCGATGTGGGCGGGAAGCGGAAGCTGCACCAGGATGCCGTTGATGGCGGGATCGGCGTTGAGGTCGGCGATGATCTTGAGCAGCGCCTCCTGGGAGGTGTCCGCCGGCAGCGTGTGCTGGACCGAATGAAAGCCGCATTCCTTGGCGGTGCGGGATTTGGAGGCGACGTAGACCTGGCTCGCCGGATCCTCGCCGACGATAACCACGGCGAGGCCGGGCTGGATCTTGCCCTTGGCGACAAGCTCCGCGGTCAAGGTCTTCACCGTCCGCACCACGTCTTCGGCAACGCTTTTGCCGTCAATCACTTCGGCCATATGAATCACCCCTCGATACGTTCCGCCAAACCGGCCGCGTCTGAAAATGCGGCGCTTTGGATCCTTTTCTCAATCGCGTGCCGAAGCCTGCATGGCCCGGCCAGCCGGGCTGCGTCTCCGGCAAGACACCGCGCGGCATTTTGACGAAAATTCGAACACGCAATCCCGTCAAAGCGCCGTCCGATGCCGTTTACGCGAAACCGGCCCGCTTTTGTTCGACACAGGAGACTATCTTGTGGCTCAGAAATAGCGGCGGCCGGCGCGGCTCTCGGTAAGCTCGCGAACAGCCTCGCGAAATTCGCGCAGGCTGGCGCGAATTTCCTCGATCGACGCCTGCTCGGCGCCCTTCTCGGCGGCGGCGGGCTGCTCCAGCGGCGCGGCGGGATAGGCCGACGGCTGAGCCGGAGCGGGTGCGGCCGGGTAGGGCATGGGCGCGCCATAGGGCGCCGCGGCCTGGGGATGACCTGCCGCCGACCGCGTCTGCCAAGGCTGCATGTGCGGATAGACCAAGGGCTGCGCATAGGGATGGGACGAGGCCGGATACATCGCCTGCTGCGGCACCAGGGGCGACCGCAATGGCGGTCCCATGGGCCGCGTATAGCCGGCGTCCGCGTCTGGCTGAAAAGATGGCCGCGGATAGTCTGGAGCTGGCGGGCGATGTCCAAAGGCGGAATCCGGAGCCGGATAGTCGGGAAATGCCGGAGTGCTCGCCGGCCGGCCCTCTTCGGCGACAGCGGCCGATGCAGATGCACCGGGAAACGCATCGTCCTGCGCCTCGGTGCCGGGCTTGCGGGACACGGCTTTGCGCAGCCTCGACATCAGCAAGCCGATCCGGCTTGGACCCTCGGTGGCAGCGGCTCCGGGCTGCGCGGCAAGCGGCGGCACTGATGCTGGTGGCGGCGGCGGTGATTGCGGCGGCGATGCTTGCGGTATCGGCGGCGCCGGCGGAGGCGGCGCCCGGAATGCCTGGTCATCGAGCGGCGCCCGGCGTTCGTCCATCTTGCGGTCACGGCGGGATCGTGACCCGGCGGTCTCACGCAGGCTTTCATAGGCGCCGCGCATGGCGCCGAGACCGACGCCGGAGGCAAAGCCCAGCAGCAGGCCGGCAAGCGCCACCACGGCGCGCGACGGCCCGTTCGGCTCCAGCGGAATGGAGGCGGGCGAGATGACGCTCATATTGGCGGTGTTGATATTCTTCTGCTCGCCGGTCTCCTTGGCGCGCAGGAGATATTGCTCATAGACCGAGCGCTTGGCCGAGGCCTCGCGTTCCAGTTCGCGCATCGAGACAAGGTCGCTGTTGACGTCGCCGCTGCGCACCTTCATCTGCGCCAGGCGGGAAGCAAGGTCCTGTTCGAGCTGGACCGAGCGTTTCAGGTCAACCTGCAGCGACGACGCGATGCGGCTGAGTTCGGCGACGATGCGTTCGCGCGCGCCGGTGAGCTGGGCCTCGAGCGCCTGGCGCTCGGGATGGCGCGGTCCGAGCCGGACCGCTGCCCGATCAGCCTCCTGTTTGAGCGTTGCGTATTGCGAGCGCAGATCGCTCATGGAGTTGGAGTTGATCTCTTCCGGCAAGGTGCCGCTGAGCACCGAATTCACGTTGACCTGACGTGCCGAGGCCGCGCGGGCGTTCAGCTCCAGCGTGCGGGCGCGGGCGACGGAAAGCTGCTCGTTGAGCTTGAGCATCTGGTCGTCGCTGATCAGATGGCCCTGCGCGTCGACAAGATCATGGGTGGCCCTGAAATCCTCGACCTTGCGCTCGGCGGCTTCGACGCCCTTGCGCATCTCGTCGAGTTTCGCCGTCAGTTCGTTGTTGGCCCGGCCGGCAGTGTCGGACTGGATTTCACCCGAGGTTTGCAGGAAGACCTTCGTCATCGTTTCGGCGATGAGCGCCGATTTCTGGGCATCCTGCGTGGTGACGCCGATGGTGATCACGGAGGTCTTGCCGCCGCGCTCGACCGAAACGCTCTCGGCCAGGTTGACGATCGCAAGGGAAAGGCGGCGGGATTGGTCGACACCGCCCGGTCCGTCCTGGCGCAACAGGATCGAGCGGATCAGCGACATGACACCCAGGCCGCCATTGCCTTGGCCGTTGAACTCGGGGTCGTCGACCAGGTCGAGCTCCTGGACAACCTTGTTCAACACGGTGCCGGAGGTCAGCAACTTGATCTGGTTCTCGACGTTGACGAGCGCCGCGTCGGGCATGACCACCGCCTGGGTGAGATCGCGATCCGTAAGCTTCAGGTCGCGCGGGTCGACGATCAGTTCGGTGGTGGACTCGTATTTCTTCGGCGTCGACAGGGCAATCGCAACGCCGAGCGCCGCGCCCAGTACCGTCGTGGTGATGATCAGCGCTTTGGACCTGGCGACGCCGCGAACCACCTGCATCGGATCGATCAGGGGCTTCCATTGCTGGCTGTCGGCATCCTCGCCAGGAGATGTTCCCGCTTCGCTCGCGCTCAGCGGTTCGGATGTGCTGCGCGGGGAATCAACGCTCGAGGCGATCTCAGGAACCGTCTCTTCATACGGCATCGCCGGGTCCGAACCGCCGATACCGGCCCCATGGTGCGAATGCGAAATGCCGGCGGACGCCGGAGCCGGCTCGTCGCCCGGCTGCAAGCGTTGCGTTGCGGCGGATGCGGAAGGCGCCGGATTCATCTTCGCCTCGCGCTGCGAACGCGCCAGGCGATGACGTGTGGCGGCATCCTCGCGCCATGACGGATTTGCCCGATCCCCTAGCGAGACCAGCGATGCCTCGTCCTCACCGCGCACGGCTTGGTTAAGCGCCAGCAAGGATCGCTCGCGCCTCCAGTCCTCACGATTTTCCCTGTCGCCCATTGTCGCGGAGCTTACTTTCAGCCGCCAGACAGCGGCAGTCGGCCATTTGTTAAGCCACGCTAAACAAGCATAGGAAACAAAAGGTTAATTTTAGGCGGCCGAAAGCATTGCTTGATGCCGGCTGCTTGGAATTTCAGCAGATGCAGGAAGATTTCAGAAGGGCACGTTAAACTTTGCCGCCTATGCCTTTCCCTGACCTATGACTGAGGCCAGCGACATACCGCAGAGGCGGCCCCTCGCCCGGATCGGCACCTTCGTGGCCGAAAGACGGGGGATGGTTCGCGACTATTTTTCAGCGATCAGCGGCGCCGGCGGGCGGCTGGTGTTTTCACTCGCCTACTTCATCGCCTTGGCCAATACGCTTTCCATCGCCGAGTTCGGCATGTTCGCCACCGCCTCGGCCGCCGGAGTGATGCTGTCGCGGCTTCTGGCCTTCGGCTTCATCTCGGCACTCTACCGCACCGCCACCATCCGCCCCAACCTGATTGGCACCTTCACCGCAGGCTTCCTGCTGCTGGGCATCGTCTCGTTGCCGCTGCTCGCCGCGGCCTCCTACATCGTCTACCTGATCTTCTTTGCCAGCACCGTGCCGCTGCCGGTGTTCGCGGCAATCGTCTTTGCCGAGGCGCTTCTGTGGCGGCCGGTGGAGGTGGCGCTGATCGTCAACAACGGTCTCGGCAAATTCGGCCGTGCCGCCGTGCTGGCGATCCTGGCGACGGCGTTGCGGGCAGCCGGCGCGGTGCTGTTCATGTTCTGGGCGCAACACAGCGTCTGGGTGTGGTCCTGGTTCTATATCGGCGCGAACGCGGCCTCGCTGCTGGTCGCGTTCGGCCTCTTCTATCCGCGCCAGCGGCTGCGGCTGCGCGGCGAGCTCTATCTCAGGCGGCTCGCCGATTCGATCTACGTCGCCGGCGCCGAGGTGTTGTTCTACCTGCAGATGGAGTTCGACAAGCTTCTGGTGCTGGCGATCGGCGGGCCGCACCTGGCCGGCATCTATGCCATCATCATGCGGCTGGTCGACCTGACGGCGATCCCGATCCGCACCTTCTCCATGATGCTGGTGCAGCGCATAATGCGTGCCCCGGAGCTCTTGTCACGGCTGGCGGTCAAGAGCGGCATCGAAGGCGGCGTGTTCGCGGTCTCGACGCTGGCGCTGCTGGTGCTTGCCGTGGTGCTGCATTTCTTCCCCGGGGCGCTCGGCAAGAACGTCTCGGAGGCCGCTCCCCTTGTGGCGCTTGCGATCGGCGTTCCGGGACTGCGCAATCTGGTCGAATACCAGGCGGAGCTTCTGTTCGCGCGCGGCCAGACGCTGGTGCGGGCGCTCAATCTCGGCCTGCTCGCCGCTCTCAAGGCGCTGCTGCTGACCTATGTGCTGACAACAATTGCCGACACATCGAAGCTGGTGCTGTCGCTCAACGTCGTCTTCCTGCTACTCTATCTCGCGTCGATGCTGCTGACCTATTCGGCGCTACGCAAGCCGGCGAAGGCGATCTGATCCTTCATCCGGGCAGTCTTTCCGCGAACCGGTTCGCTTTTCAGGATCAGGATCGGTCGAGCCCGATCAGCCGGCGGATGCGGCCGGTATCGGTGCCGATGAAGGACTGCATGCCGATCGCCACCTGTTCGGGCGCCATGGCGGCAACGAAGCGACGGAATTCATCATCCGACAGCGCCTCACCGGTCCAGTGGACGCGGCAGAATTCTTCCGAGCCATGGAAGTGACCGGCGCCGTCCAGCAGATCGTCGACATAGCGGCCATAGATCATGCATTCGGAGAATTTGCGCGCCGAGCCGACGACCTCGACCCAGTTTCGGCCATGCACCTCCTCGATCCGACTGCACATGGCCAGCACGGTGTCGCGGCGCCAGGCGATCAGCGTCGAAATGTAATCGTGAACCGAATTCCTCGACGGATCGATGCCGAGCGCGGAGCCGGCATTGCGCGACCATATGCGATGCTCGTCATGACCGTCCTGCGCAAGCACGCCGTCACGGCGGAACAGCCGCGCCTTGCCGTCGCGCCAGAACGCGCCGCAATCGAAAGGCTTCAGAAAGGCGACGTCGGAATCGCAGAAGACCAGAACGTCCTGGCATGCGTGCGCCGCAACTGCAATGCGGCGCAGTTGCTGCACGTGCCAGCCGCGCAGCGGCTGCGTCTTCAGGCTGAGCCAGACGCGCCGCCGGAACAGGCTAAGCGGATCGTCGAAGACATGCAGCCAGCGCGGCAGCAACTCACGTTCGTCGACGACGGATCGGTTGGCGCTCTCCAACCGGCGAAACAATTTAACGTCCCGGGCTTCGACCAGAATGTAATGATGCGCGACGCCCGTGACGTGGCGGTCGAGGGTTTCGCAGAGCAGGCGGCAACGCTCGAAATCCGGCGCATAGCTTGCCGTCACCATGGCTGCCGTCGGCGTTGCCCGAAGCAGTCCGGGTTCGGCGATCGCGCCCGGAACGAACCTCTCGTTCAACGGACGTCTCCGGCTTGGGGCCGGAACAATTTCTGTTTGAGGACCCGCCACAGGAACAAGGGGTTGCCGACCACATAGCGGCGCCAGAGCCGTCCCGGCTCGACCGCCAGGCGAAACAGCCACTCCAGCCTGAGGCGCCGTATCCACAAGGGCGCGCGCGGCACGGCGCCGCTGAGAAAATCCAGCAGCGCGCCGACCGCGACCGGCAGCGTGCAGTGGCGCTCGTCGATGTGCCGTTCGATCCACAATTCCTGGCGCGGCACGCCCATGGCGACCAGCAGCATATCAGGCCGCAGCGCCGCGATGCGTTCGATGATTTCCGGCTCCTGCGCAGCGGAGAAGTAGCCGTCATGGATGACCACGAATCTGTGGTGGACGGCAATCGCCGCGAGCTTCTTCGACGCGGCCTCGGCATTGACGCGCGTCGCGCCGAGCAGCCCCACGGTCAGCGGCCGGGTCACCGACCGCAGAAAGGCCGGTACGAAGTCGGTGCCGTTGAGATTGTCCGGGAACGGCGCGCCATAGAGAAGCTGCGCTGCGAGATCGACGCCGATGCCGTCCGGCAGGATGAGAAAATCGTCGAGCGCCTGGGCGAACACCGGATCGGTGTAGGCGAGATTGGCGTTATGGGCGTTGAGGAAGCTGACCTTGGTGAAGCGTCGTTCCACGATCAGCCGCGTCAGCAGGGCGATCGCGTCGTCCCAGCGAATGGCGAGCACGGAGATGCCGAAGATCGTCTTCAATGTGTCGGGCCCGAACGAGGCGCGGGCGGCGTGCATGTTCATGCAAACGCCTCCTGCATGACCGGACCGAGCTTCTCCAGGCCAAACCGAATGGCGGCGTCCAGCGCCTTGAGCTGCCGGCGGTGGAACGCGCTGCCGTCAACGTCGCTTATGTCGGCCGCCGCGGTCTCCAGCGCCTTGGCAAAGGCGACCGGATCGTCGGTGACCGCGCAATTGACCGGGCGATGGTCGATGCCGCGCAGCGCGTGGCTGGTGGCAACGGCGGGCAGGCCGAGCTCGAACGTTTCGATCGTCTTCAATTGCACGCCGCTGCCGGCGGTGCTGATGAGCGGGATGACGGCGCCGCCGCGTATGAAAGCCTGGGCGTCCGGCACGCGTCCGACGAAAGCGACGCCGGGATGCGTCGAGGCGATGTCAGACGGCATGCTGCCGGCGATCCTGATGCGGAAGTCCGGGCGCAGATGCGGTACCACCTTGTCCAGGAACCAGCCGAGCCCGATGCGGTTCGGCTGCCAGGTCCAGGTGCCGATCAGCGCGGCGTCGCACTCAATCTTGCGCCGGCCGTTACGCGCCGGTGGCGTGGCGCCCGTCACCAGCGGCAGCACCGCCGAGCGGTCGTCGGAGGCCACGCCAAGTGCCGAACGGTCTTCCTCGGCCAGCGTGAAGACGAAACGCGCGCGGCGGCACAGACGCTCTTCCACGCTCTCGAGCAGCCTTGCCTCGCGGCGGAACAACAGGCGCTGGAAGATGCCCGGGGCGGCAGCGGCATTTTCCCGCGCCGAAAGATGCTCGACATTGTGGGCGACGAAGATCGAAGGCCGCTCGTCGAAGAGTTTTTCGAAGGCGCCGGCGAACTGCACGGAATTGAGCACATAGCCGTCGAAGGGGCCGGCGCGCTCGATGGCGGCGAGGGCTTCGGCATCGGAGACCGCACGCAACTTGGCCGACGCGAAGGTGAGGCCCGAAAGCATCGCCTTGCCGACCCAGGCAAGCTTTTGCAGCGCTGAAGCATCTTCGGTGCGCACGTCGACGGCACCCAGAACGATGGTGCTTTCAGGATCGGCGGCGGCTTTCCCCGGCCAGATGAAGCCGATGACGGTGACGCGCGCGCCGGCGCGCCGCAAGGCAGCGATGATTGCAGCATTGGCGATCTCGTAGCCCGATGCGAGAGCGCCATCGGGCACGATCGATGTGGCGAACAGCAGATGCATCTCACCTATCCTGTGGTGCAGCCGGTAGCAAAGCGCGGTGAACCCTTGATTAAACGCGCGCGCATCGACGGCCCAAAACCTCGGCTTGAAGAGCCACTCCGTGAAAGGTGATTAACGAAACGTTATCGTCATGGTGCTAACAGAACTCGACCCACCATGCGGCTGACACGGATGATCCCTTTGCCATCGGACGGTTCGGTATCGATCGCGGGACGATCCCCCCGGCTTGACACGGAGGGCGTCGAAGCCGTCGTCACCTTGCCGACCTTCAAGCGGCCGGACCAGGTCCTGCAAACGCTGGCGTCGCTGCGGGCACAGCAGACCGGCAGGCGCTTTGCCGTCATCGTCATGGAGAACGAGGCCGAGGCACGTGCCGGCGCCCAGGCGTCGCTGCCGCTGTTCAAGCGCGGCGAGATACCGGGCATGGTGATCATCGCGCATCAGCGCGGCAATTGCAGCGCCTACAATGCCGGCTGGCAGGCGGCGATCCTGCACTTTCCGAATTTCAGGCACCTGCTGGTCATCGACGATGACGAGATAGCCGACCCGCACTGGCTGGAACGGATGTGCGGGGCGGCCGAGAGCCTTGGCGCCGATATTGTCGGTGGCCCGCAAGTGCCCGACTTCGCCGATCCCGCCCATGCGCGCTGGGCCAAGCATCCGGTCTTCGCGCCGCCCTACCGCAAGACGGGCCTCGTGCCGGCGCTCTATTCGTCCGGCAATCTCCTGGTGGGGCGCAACGTGCTTACCGCCATGGGGCCGCCGTTCCTCGACCTGAGATTCAATTTCATGGGCGGCGGCGATTCCGACTTCCTGAGCCGGGCGGCGCAGCGCGGCTTCGCGCTTGGCTGGTGCGCCGAGGCCAGCGTGACCGAGACCGTCCCGGCCCGGCGGGTCGAGGCCGACTGGATCCGCGCCCGCAGCCTGCGCAACGGCGTGATCTCGACGCTGGTCGAAAAGAAGAAACGCGCCGGCACCCCGCTGGCCGGCGTCAAGGTGTTGCTGAAGAGCCTGGCCCTGCTTGCCGCCTCGCCATTTCGCGGGGCCGCCAGGCTGGCACGGACAGGATCGCCCGCGGCCGCAATCTACCCTGTCCATGTGGCGCTGGGCCGCGTGCTGGCCGAATTCGGATATGCCAATGAGCAATACCGCCAGCCTGAAAAGAACTGAGCGCGCGCCGCTCGGCGCCGCGTTCACGCGCGACGGCGTGGCAACCGCGATCGCGGCGTTGCTGTTCACCGTCGTCATGGTGTCCTTCCGCCCGTTCCAGCCCGCGGGCGCGGAACTCACCGGCGAAGGCGGCGACATCGTCAACCAGCTCGGCTTCGGCTCGCTCGGCGCCGTTTCCGTCTTTTCGCTGATGGCTTTCGCCGATCCGCGCATCGTGCGCTCGCTGCTCAGCCCTTCCTGGGTGCTGATGCTGGGCTTCTTCTTTCTGTCGGTGGTGCTGGCGACAGACCCGCCCTCGGCGATGCGCGCCGCCTCCTTCACCATGATCGGCATCCTGACGATGGCGACGATCCTCGTGCTGCCGCGCGACGCGGACGCCTTCTCGAAGGTCATCATCTTCACCGCGGTGGCGGTCATGGGCCTTTCCTATCTCGGCCTCATCGCCTTTCCGCACGAGGCAATGCACACGGCCGATTCGCAGGAACCCGAACATGCCGGCCTGTGGCGCGGCGTCTTCACCCACAAGAACATCGCCGGTCCGGTCATGGCCTGCTTCAGTTTCGCCGGCCTCTATCTCTTCCGGCGCGGGCAGCGGTTCTGGGGCGCCGGAATTTTCTTCGCGGCGATGGTGTTCATGCTGCACACCGGATCCAAGACCACGGCCGGCCTGGTGCCGTTCTCGATCCTGATCGTCATGTTTCCAAGCCTCATGGGCATGCGACTCGGCACGCCGATCCTGTTCGCGCTGGCGATCATCGCTACCGCGGTCGGCACGCTGGGCATCGTTTTCCTGCCGCCGGTGAAACAGCTGGCGGCGATCTATTTTCCCGGCCTGACCTATACCGGGCGCACCACGCTCTGGGAGTTCGCCGGCGAGATGCTGGCGAAGAAACCGTGGACCGGCTACGGTTATGAGAGTTTCTGGGGAACGCCGCTGCTGCTCAACCAGGATCAGCCCTTCGACCGGCCGTGGGATATCAGGACCATCGTGCACGGCCATGACGGTTATCTCGACATCGCGGTGCTGATGGGCATTCCGGCGCTTTGCGTGGCGGTCTACACTTTCCTGATCGCCCCTTTGCGCGACTACATGCGCATTCCCTTGCGCAAGGAAAACATCTATCTCGGCGACTTCTTCATGATGGTGGTGCTGTTCGCCGCGCTCAACGCCTTCCTCGAAAGCTTCTTCTTTCATCGCGGCGATCCGGTGTGGCTGTTCTTCGTGCTCGGTGTGCTTGGGCTCAGACAAGTTTCGCTGCGTCCGGTCGCGCTGCGTAACGCCGGTCGTGGCGCGCGATTGGGCCACTCCACCTGACAGGGCTTCCCCGTTGATCCGCGAGCGTCTATGTGAAGCCTTTCCTCGGAGGGCTTTCGATGACGATCAGGCTTGTTCTCGCCGGCTGCGGCAATATGGGCTACGCCATGCTCTCGGGCTGGCTGAAATCCGGAAAGCTTGCACCGTCGGCCGTTTTCGTGGTCGAGCCCAATGCCGACCTGCGCCAGCGCGCGGCCGCACTGGGATGCGGAACGGCTGCCGACCCCACCGATATTCCGGCCGGTGCCGTGCCTGATCTCATCGTTATCGCCGTGAAGCCGCAGGTGATCCGCGACGTCACCGCCGCCTACAAACGTTTCGGCGATGGGCGCACCATTTTCGTCAGCATTGCCGCGGGCACGCCGGTCGCCACCTTCGAGGAAATCCTGGGCGACCGCGCGCCTGTTGTGCGCTGCATGCCCAACACGCCTGCTTCCGTCGGCAAGGGCATGATGGTGGTGTTTTCCAATCCGCTGGTTTCCGACGACACCAAGCGTTTCGTCGCCGACCTCTTGGCGGCCAGCGGCGAAGTGGCCACAATCGACGACGAGGGCCTGATGGATGCCGTGACCGCCGTCTCGGGATCTGGCCCGGCCTATATCTTCCATTTCATCGAAGCGTTGACCGTCGCCGCCGAGAAGGCGGGCCTGCCGGCGGCGACCGCCAAGCTGCTCGCCATGCAGACCGTCTATGGCGCTGCCTCGCTCGCCGCCGAAAGCGGCGAGGAGCCGGGCCTGCTACGCCAGCAGGTCACCAGCCCCAACGGCACGACGGCGGCCGCGCTGGCAGTGCTGATGGGCGAGGACCGGTTGACCAATCTCCTCACGCAAGCGGTGGAAGCGGCGCGGCTGCGGTCGATCGAACTGGGGAAATAAGGCCGTCTGGTCGCTTCAGCTTTTCGCGGCGCCGATGCGCCGCAACAAGGCTGTGAGTGTCGCGCACTGCGCCGACGTCGATAAACTGGTCGTTTCAGGTGCCCCACAGCATCTCATCCTGCAGCCGGCGCAGAGCGAACAGTCTCGTCGCCCGGTCGGGTGCGGCGTTGTCGGCCGTCAACAGCTCGCCTTTCCTCACCGGTTTCAGCACCTTGCCGCCCTCGAGTAGGCCGACCGGCACGGCACGCCGGGCGCGAGCGTCTTCGACGGTCATCGTCCAGGAGCGATAGCAGGTCTCGCCGATCGCATCGAAGGTTTCGCCGGCGAGCAGATCCCGCTTGGCGACGGCGCATACCTCGGCGACCGGCCTTGGCAGCGGCACCATGTCGGGCTTGCCGAAGAGCACGATGCGGGCTGCGGTCAGCGGGACTTCCAGCGAGGTCAAATGGTAGGGCCGGAACAGGCTGTAATAGGGACCGTGGCCGATATGCAGGTCGTCCATGCGCTCGACGATGCGCGGGTGGGTCGCCTCGACGATGACGAAGACACCGGGTGCGACACCCTTGCCGACCGTGTAGTCGACAACGCCCTTTTTCGTGAGCAGCCCGCCATGCTCGCGCGGAATGAGCACCTTGACGAGGTCGTCGCGGTCGGCCTTCGGGCCGTGCATGCCGGGCACATCGGGCACCAGCCCGGTGGCGTTGGCGATGGCGCACATCTCGACCATGGTTTTCGAACCGTCGACGAACTCGACCAGCATGCGCGGGTTCATGTTGCGGCGGATCGCTTCCTCGCGATAGTCGTCGGGCACGGCATCGTGGTTAAGCGGGTTGTTCTTGCCCTTGCCGGCCGAGACGATGGTCAGGCCCAGTGCGGAGGCGAACTCGATCAGCTCCATGCAGCTCGAGGGCTCGTCTCCGGCGCCGACCGAATAGACGACGCCGAGGCGATCTGCCTGCTGCTTGAGATAGCAGCCGATGGTGACGTCGGCCTCGACATTCATCATCACCAGATGCTTGCCATGCTGCATCGCCATCAGGTCGAAGTCGGCGGCGACGCCGGGCTTGCCGGTGGCGTCGATGACGACGTCGATCAGCGGATTGGTGACCAGCATCTCGTTGGAGGTGATGGCGATCTTTCCCGACTCGATCGCCGCGGTGACTTTCGAAGTGGTATCGGCTTCGACGGCCATCGCTTCGTCACCATAGGCGATGCGGATCGCTTCGCGCGCCGTGTGCGGACGTCTTGTCGAGACCGCGCAGACCGAAATGCCGGGCATCAGCATGCCTTGCGTGACCAGATCGGTGCCCATTTCGCCCGAACCGATGACGCCGATGCGTACCGGGCGGCCCTCGGCGGCACGGCTGGCGAGATCGCGGGCGAGCCCGGTCAAGGCGACATTGGTCATGCGGGGATGTCCACAGCTTCCTGGTTCGCGTCGGATTAGCAGGGAATAGCTCCTCCTTGCCAACGAAACTGGCCTCGGCCCGTCAATTTCCCATGAAATCGCGCAGGACAGATGCGCTCGCCACGGTTCGGTTGGCCCAAAGACTGGGCTCCGAACTCGGCGACAAAGACCTGACGACTGCCAGTCCGCTGTGCCGGCAGTTTCTCCTGATAGGAATTTTTTCTTGACTGGGTGAGGGCAACTATGCTACATATTTGCCTATGGTGCTGAGTTGCGCCAAGGGCCCGCCGCACAGGCGGGTTTTTCCGTTCAATGGTCCGTCAAGAGCGCACAGGCGAAGGCTCCGTCAGCCCGGATGCCTTGGGTTCAAAGACTTGCCAATTGACATTGCCTTGAACTGCCTCAATAAAACATTCGTTCGCCAGCGAAGGCAAATGTTCATCCCGCATCACCGAGCGGGACGCATTCCGCCTCGCGGGCAGAACGGGGAGTGCCTTTGCGCCGAGGTTGGCGGCAAAGGCGTTGGAGGTCAACGGAGCATCATTTCGAACCCGGGGGTCGGGCTCGGTGCTCCAGGGGAGGACAAATGGATACTATTCTTGCGGGCCTCAAAGGGGCCATCGACACGCTCGGCGCAACAGTGCTGTTGCCGATCGTCATTTTCATCATAGCCGTCGTTCTGGGCGCAAAGGTCAGCAAGGCTTTTCGCGCCGCGGTCACCATCGGCGTCGCCTTCATCGGCATCAATCTCGTGCTTGGCCTGATGTTCACGTCGATCGGCGACGTCGCCAAAGCCATCGTCACCAACACCGGCATTCATCGCGACATCATCGATGTCGGCTGGCCGTCGGCGGCCGCCATCGCCTTCGGCTCGTCGGTCGGCCTGTGGGTCATCCCCGTCGGCATCCTGGTCAACATCGTGCTGTTGCTGACGCGCATGACGCGCACGCTCAATGTCGACGTCTGGAACTTCTGGCACTTCGCCTTTGTCGGCTCGCTGGTCGTGGCGGCGACCGACAATCTGGCCTACGGCATCGCCATCGCGGCGTTGGTCGCGGCGCTGTCGCTGCTGTTCGCCGACTGGTCGGCGCGCGCGGTGCAGCAGTTCTATGGCGTGCCCGGCATTTCGGTGCCGCACCTGGCTTCCGCGCAGATCCTGCCGATCGCCATCATCCTGAACTGGATCATGGACCGCATTCCCGGCATCAACCGCATCAACATCAACACCGAGACGATCGAGCGCCGGTTCGGCGTGTTCGGCGAACCTGTCGTGCTCGGCTTGATCATCGGTCTCGTGCTCGGCGCCATCGCCTTCTACAATGCGGGCGATCTCGGCACGGTGCTCGCCAAGGTGCTTGGCACCGGCATGACCCTGGCAGCCGTCATGCTGCTTTTGCCGCGCATGGTGAAGATCCTGATGGAGGGCCTGATCCCGGTCTCCGACGCGGCGCAGGAATTCGTGCGCAAGCGCACCGGCGACCGCGAGCTTCTGGTCGGTCTGGACTCCGCCATCCTGATCGGTCATCCGGCCGCGATCTCGTCATCGCTGATCCTGGTGCCGATCGCGATCATCCTGTCGGTGATCCTGCCGGGCAACCGCGTCATCCTGTTCGCCGACCTGGCGGTCATTCCCTTCATCGTCGCCATGACCGCCCCTCTGGTCAAAGGCAATGTGTTCCGCATGGTGGTGATCGGCACGGTGACGCTGGCGATCGGTTTCTACGTCGCCAACGCGCTGGCGCCGCTGTTCACAAGTGCGGCCGTCGCCTCGGGCTTCAAGCTGCCGGCAGACGCGCTGCAGATCACCTCCGTCGTCGACGGCTTCCTGTGGGTGCCCTATGTGATCATCGAGGCGATCCAGGGACTTGGCCTTGCCGGCATCGTCGTGATCGCCGTGGTCATCGCGGCACTGTTCGTCCTCTATCGCCGCAACACGCTCGGCTGGGAACGGGCAGCGGGCGCCGAGGACGAGCCGGCCGAAGGCACGGCCTGAGCCTCATCACGCCTGACGTTTGAAATGATCGTGCGCCCTCCCCGGGCGCAAGATTTTATCGACGGAGCAAAAACATGTCTGACGGACTCATGCAGCTTCTGGACCCCGAAGCGATCGTGCTCGGATCCGATGCCTCGACCAATGAGCAGATCATCCGCATCCTGGCCGGCCGGCTCGAGACGCTCGGCTATGTCAGAAGTTCCTACGCCGACGCGGTCGTGCGCCGCGAGTTGACCATCCCGACAGGACTGCCGCTGGAGCGCCCCGACAATGTCGCGGTGCCGCACACCGATCCGGAACATGTCCTGAAGCCCGGGATCGCTTTGGGCACATTGAAGCATCCCGTCGTCTTCGCCAACATGGAAGACCCCGACGAGAAGCTGCCGGTCGGCTTCGTCTTCCTGCTTGCCATCAATGACAAGGACAAGCAGATTGAAGCGCTGCAGGCCGTCATGGCCACCATCCAGAATCCAGATGCATTGGACGGCCTGAGGTCGGCCACGACGCTAGACGACGTTCGGGCCGTGCTCGGCTGAACAAGGAGAAGCAAGAGATGTCCAGACAGAAAACAATTCTCTTTGCCTGCGGCACGGGCATAGCCACCTCGACCGCGGTCAACGTCGCCGTCACCGAGGCGATGAAGCAGCGCGGCCTGACCTTCAACGCCCAGCAGGCCAAGGCGACCGAAGTGCCGGGGCTGGCCGACAGCGTAGACTTCATCGTCGCCACGACGCCGATCTCGGCTTCGGTGACCAAGCCGGTCATCAAGGGCCTCGCCTTCCTCACCGGCATCGGCAAGGACAAGGTGCTCGACGAGATCGAGGCGCAACTGCGCAAGTAGGCCGCGGCACGCGACTCGATTTCAGGTCACCCTGACGTAGCTCGTCATGCCCGATTTCTGATGCTCGATGATGTGGCAGTGCAGCAGCCAGTCGCCGGGATTGTCGGCGACGAAGCCGAGGCTCACCTTCTCGTTGGGCTGGATGAGATAGGTGTCGGAAACCAGCGGCTGCACGGGCCGAGTCGAGGATGACAGCACTTTGAAGCTCATGCCGTGCAAATGCATCGGATGCGATTGCGGCGTCAGGTTCTCCATGTCGATGACATAGCTCCTGCCAAGCTTCAATTCGGCCAGCGGCGCGGTCGGATCCGGCGTGTCACCCGGCCACGGCACCTTGTTGATGGCCCAGAAACTGTAGCCGAGCGAACCGCATATGCCGTCGCTCGGAATGTTCTCGGCCGTGGCGCTGAGCGCCAGCGAAATATGCTGGGCAGCGGAGAGATCGACCTCCGCCACCGGATTGGCCTCCAGCGGCGCGACATCACGAATGTCGCGCTTCAGCGAGCTGCCAGCCGCACGCAAGGTAGCCAGCACCTTGGGCTTGGTGCCCCTGACGTCCCGCAGGCTCACGACCGCGCCCTCCGCGTCAGGCATGCGGATGGCGAGTTCCATGCGCTGTCCCGGGCCAAGCAGCAAGGCATCGGGCGAAAAACGCTGCGGCACCGGATTGCCATCCAGCGCGATCACCGTCGCCTCCGCGCCGTCGAGGCGAAAGGCATGGATGCGCGTCACGTCGGTGATGGCGACGCGCAGCCGCACCAGCCCGCCGGCCGGCGCGTCATAGTGCGGCTGGTCGAGCCAGTTGGCCGTGCGCACCGTGCCATAGGTGCCGGTTCTCGCGGCATCGCGCGGCCGGAACTGATCGATGAACTGGCCATCGTCGCCGAGGCGCCAGTCGCGCAGATTGAGGACGATTTCGGCATCGAATTTCGGATCACCGGGATTTTCGACCACGATGACGCCGGTCAGGCCGTGCCCCATTTGCTCCAGCGTATTGCAATGCGGGTGATACCAGAAGGTGCCGGCATCGGGCGGCGTGAAGGCGTAGTCGAAATGATCGCCGGTATAGACGTAGGGCTGGACCAGGAACGGAACGCCGTCCATCTTGTTGGGGACCCGAACGCCGTGCCAATGGATCGTCGTCGGGTCGTCGATGGCGTTGACGAGCCGGGCGGCGAAGGGCTCGCCCTTTTTCATCCTCAGCACAGGCGGCATCCCGGCGCTGCCATAGGTCAGCACGTCCCGGGTCGGACCGATCTCCATCAGCCTGGCCTGGATCTTGGCCGTCCGCAGCACCACCGGCTCGGGCGTGGCGGCGGCCCAGCCGCCAAGCCTCCCCATCGCGACGAGCCCGCCCGCACCGGCAAACGCTGCCGATTTCAGAAGTCGACGGCGTGTGATCAAGGTCATGCTGCGCTCCAGCGGGAAAGCCCTCGGAATCGCCGACTTGAATCACGATCGGGCGACCAGCGCAAATCCCGATATCGGCATTTGCGTTCCGATGAAGCCGCAACCAGCGCCGTCTGCGCGGACGGCGCTTCGCCCTGCGACTCTGATCGGGACGACGGCCGCGCCAGGTGATGCTTCAAGGTACTGACCGGAGCGGGACTCGCCCGGGTCGCCAATGCCGATGTTTTCAACCGTCCGATCGGGCGGGTGGGGGGCGGAAGGGCGCCAAGCGGTCGCCCGCTATGGGCCGGCGCTCGTCGCGGAGGAAAGCAAGCAGGCCGATTTGCTCCCGCCATGAAAGCGCGACGAGAACCAACCTTGCGCGAAATCTCGGATTCAGGTGCCGGATGCGCCTTTTTTTGCCCGTTCGTGCCGCAAGGGCTTAAGAATGGGACGGATGGCGCTGAAAATGTCGGGCAGTCTGGTGCTGCGAGAGAGGATTGAACTCTCGACCTCTCCCTTACCAAGGGAGTGCTCTACCACTGAGCTACCGCAGCCGCTGATGGCGGGGCTTCTGCCATATCGAACCGGCAAGCGCAAGGCCAAGTGCAAAGCATCTGTGAAAGCCTTTGCCGGATACGTTTTGATGACATGGCCGCGCCACAATGTTGGTTATGCCTGAAATAGCGGCCTGGCCGGCCGCCGGCTAGGACGGGACGATGAACGACAAGACAATTCCACCGAAAAAGGGCGGCACCGGCCGCAAGGACCGGCTCGCCGAGCAGCTGCGCGCGAATCTGCTGAAACGCAAGGCACAGTCGCGCTCGCGGCGCGCCGGCGACGCCGACAAGCGGCGCGCCGGGGACGCCGACAAGCGGCCGGACGGGGTCGGCGCGGCGAAGGAAATACAAAAAGATTAACTCAAATCCGCCACTCTTGGGTCGGGTGCCAGGAAATCCTATTTCTTGAACCAGCTTGGCCGATGGTCTAGACGGGCCGATAATCAAACGATTGAAACCGGCTTTCAGGGCCGAGGGGATAGTCTTCATGGATCGCATCAGAATTGTCGGCGGCAACAAGCTCGCCGGAAGCATTCCGATCTCGGGCGCGAAAAACGCCGCCCTGCCGCTGATGATCGCGTCGCTTCTGACAGACGACACGCTGACGCTCGAAAACGTGCCGCATCTGGCCGATGTCGAGCAGCTGATCCGCATCCTGGGCAATCACGGCGTCGATTATTCGGTCAACGGACGCCGCGAAAAGCAGAATGAAGGCTATTCGCGCACCATCAATTTCTCCGCCCGCAACATCGTCGACACGACGGCCCCCTACGAGCTGGTGTCGAAGATGCGCGCTTCGTTCTGGGTCATCGGCCCGCTGCTGGCCCGCATGGGCGAGGCCAAGGTGTCGCTTCCGGGCGGTTGCGCCATCGGCACGCGGCCGGTCGACCTGTTCCTGGAAGGCCTGCAGGCGCTGGGCGCCGACATCGACGTCGACACCGGCTACGTTATCGCCAAGACCAGGAACGGCCGCCTCGTCGGCAACCGTTACGTCTTTCCGAAAGTGTCGGTCGGCGCCACCCATGTGCTGATGATGGCGGCGTCGCTCGCCAAGGGCGAGACGGTGCTTGAAAACGCCGCCTGCGAGCCCGAGATCGTTAACCTCGCCGAATGCCTCAATGCCATGGGCGCCAAGATTTCCGGCGCCGGCACGCCAACCATCACCATCGACGGCGTCGAGGCACTGTCGGGCGCGCGCGTACGCGTCATCCCGGACCGCATCGAGACCGGCACCTATGCCATGGCCGTCGCCATGACCGGCGGCGACGTCGTGCTCGAAGGCGCGCGTCCCGATTTGCTGCAGACCGCGCTGGACGTGATCTCGCAGACGGGCGCCGAGATCACGCCGACCAATTCCGGCATCCGCGTCAAGCGCAACGGCGCCGGCATTTCACCGGTCAACGTGACGACGGCGCCCTTCCCGGCCTTCCCCACCGATCTGCAGGCGCAGTTCATGGGGCTGATGACCATGGCCAAGGGCAAGTCGCGCATCACCGAGACCATCTTCGAAAACCGCTTCATGCATGTGCAGGAACTGGCGCGCCTGGGCGCCCACATCACGCTTTCGGGCCAGACGGCAATCGTCGAGGGCGTGCCGAAACTGAAGGGCGCGCCTGTCATGGCGACCGACCTTCGCGCTTCCGTTTCGCTGGTCATCGCCGGCCTGGCGGCCGAAGGCGAAACCACGGTCAACCGCGTCTATCATCTCGACCGCGGCTTCGAGCGGCTGGAGGAAAAGCTGTCCAATTGCGGCGCGGTGATCGAGCGGATCTCGGCTTAGGCCGATCCCCGCCCGCCTCACGGCTGCGCGGACCGGAACGACCTCCGGATTCCTGCTTGAGCATGATCTTTTCCGAAAAGCGGTTTCCACTTTTCGGGATCATGCTCTAACAGAAGGCTGAACAGTCAATTTTCAGGTGCGAGATCCGCATGAACGGCCTCAAGCTTATCGCCCTCGACGACCAGGACCTGAGCATCGTCTCCGCCCATGTCCAGGACGCCGTGATGAAAGTCTCTGACCTTGAATACCTTCCCGCGGCCAAGCGTTTCGTGCTGACCATGAACCGTTTCGTCTGGGAGGCCAAATCGGGCTTCTTTCGCCAGCACAACGAACGGCGCCAGGCCGTGCTGCATTTCGATCGGGTTTTGGGCGCCAAGACCAGCGGCATAGCCCGCGACAAGCCGGCCGAAGTGCTGTCGCTGCTGGCGATCAGCTTCATCGAGATCAGCAAGCCGGCCGGCATCGTCGAGCTGATCTTTTCGGGAGGCGGCGCAATCATGCTCGATGTCGAATGCATCGAGG
Organism: Mesorhizobium sp. BR1-1-6; assembly: GCF_020165355.1. Lineage (NCBI taxonomy): Bacteria > Pseudomonadati > Pseudomonadota > Alphaproteobacteria > Hyphomicrobiales > Phyllobacteriaceae > Mesorhizobium > Mesorhizobium sp. BR1-1-6. Next base: position 31,634 of record NZ_JAIUHZ010000024.1, read on the forward strand.
CCCGCCTTGCCGATGTCGGCGGCGCGTGGGAAGCCACGTCGCGTCCCGTGCACAGGGCCTGAGCGATGGCCATCACGCTTCGCCAGTCCGACGCCGATTTCGAACAGCGTTTCGCCGCTTTCCTCACCACCAAGAGAGAAGTGTCGGCCGATGTCGACGCGGCCGTGCGCCAGATCATCGCGCGCGTGCGCGCCGACGGCGACGCCGCCCTCGTCGACTTTACCAGACGCTTCGACCGGGCCGACCTCAGGGAACTCGGCATTGCCGTGTCGAAGGACGAGATCGCCCGCGCCTATGCCGCTTGCGACCACCAGACGATCGAGGCACTCGAATTCGCGCGCGACCGCATCCGCGCCTACCACGAGCGGCAGCGGCCGAAGGACGACCGCTTTACCGATGCCGCGGGCGTCGAGCTCGGCTGGCGCTGGACCGCGGTCGAGGCGGTCGGGCTTTACGTGCCGGGCGGTACTGCGAGCTATCCGAGTTCGGTGCTGATGAACGCCATACCGGCCAAGGTCGCCGGCGTGGAGCGCATCGTCATGGTGGTGCCGGCACCCGGCGGCGTCATCAATCCGCTTGTGCTGGTGGCGGCCGACCTTGCCGGCGTGCCGGAAATCTATCGCGTCGGCGGCGCCCAGGCGATCGCTGCCCTGGCCTATGGCACCGAGACGATCAAGCCGGTCGCCAAGATCGTCGGCCCTGGCAACGCCTATGTCGCGGCGGCCAAGCGCCAGGTGTTCGGCACCGTCGGCATCGACATGATCGCCGGCCCCTCGGAAGTGCTCGTCGTGGCCGACGGCGACAATGATCCCGACTGGATCGCCGCCGATCTCCTGGCCCAGGCCGAACATGACGCGTCCGCGCAGTCGATCCTGATCACCGACGATCCGGCCTTTGGCAAGGCGGTGGAGGAGGCGGTCGAACGGCAGCTGCCAAACCTGCCACGGGCGGAGACGGCAGCGGCGAGTTGGCGCGATTTCGGCGCGGTGATCGAGGTTGCGGCGATCGAGGCAGCGCTGCCGCTGGTCGACCGTATCGCGGCCGAGCATGTCGAACTGGCAATCGACGATGCCGAGGGCTTCCTGTCGCGGATGCACAATGCCGGTGCCGTGTTTCTCGGCCGCCATACGCCGGAAGCCATCGGCGACTATGTCGGCGGTTCCAACCACGTGCTGCCGACGGCGCGCTCGGCGCGTTTCTCGTCAGGGCTTTCGGTACTCGATTTCGTAAAGCGCACCTCGATCCTGAAGCTCGGGCCCGAGCAATTGCGCGCGCTGGCGCCCGCCGCGATCGCGCTGGCCAAGGCGGAAGGGCTCGACGCGCATGGACGCTCCGTCGCTATCCGGCTGAACATGTAGGCGCCATGTCGGGCTCCGATCAAACCCGGGCGAGGCTGATCGATGTCGAACTCGATGAATCGATCGGCCGTTCGACGCCCGACGTCGAGCACGAACGCGCGGTGGCGATCTTCGACCTGATCGAGGAGAACAGTTTTCAACCGGTCAATGACAGCGGCGCCGGCCCCTACCGGCTGAAGCTGTCGCTGGCCGAGTCCCGCCTGGTTTTCGCCGTGACGCGCGACGACGGTTCCGCCGTGGTGACCCATATCCTGTCGCTGACGCCGCTCAGGCGCATCGTCAAGGACTACTACATGATCTGCGAAAGCTATTACGACGCCATTCGCTCCTCGACGCCGAGCCATATCGAGGCGATCGACATGGGTCGCCGCGGCCTGCACAACGAGGGTTCGCAGACGTTGATGGACCGGCTCGCCGGCAAGATCGACATCGATTTCGACACGGCGCGCCGGCTGTTCACGCTGGTCTGCGTGCTCCATTGGCGGGGTTAACCCCTGACCGCCGGCGCACCGCCCCGTTCGATCCTGTTCCTGTGCGGCATGAATGCCGTGCGCTCGCCGATGGCCGAGCTGTTGGCGCGGCGCATGCTGCCGGCCAGCACCTTCGTCGCCTCCGCGGGCGTGCGCAGCGGCGAGCGTGACCCGTTCGTCGATGCCGTGCTTGCCGAGGAAGGCCTGTCGCTGGGCGAGCGCCATCCAAGGACGATGGACGAGCTGGAAGACGACTATTTCGATCTCATCGTCACGCTCGCGCCGGAGGCGCACCATGCCGCGCTGGAGCTCACCCGCTCGCTCGCCGTTGAGGTCGAATACTGGCCGACGCCGGATCCTACCGGCGCCAGCGGCACGCGCGAGCAGATCATCGCGGCCTATCGCGATGTGCGCGAACGGCTGAAGTTGCGCATAGGCCGACGTTTTTTGCTTCCAGAAGCAAAAAACGCGACGGATTAAGCGTGTTCACAAGCCGACGATTATCATATAGGTTCCGCCGAATTTCCGGCTAGAGTCGGATGCGGTTGGGTCTCTTCGACCTGACAGCTTCCGACTCTAGATCAAAGAAGTAGAGCATGATGTCGTCCGAAAACCGCTTCATACTTTTCGGCATCATGCTCTAAACGCCGGGAAACCATCCAAGCAAAGGTATCGAATGCCGAAGGAAGAAGTCCTCGAGTTTCCGGGTGTCGTCACGGAACTGCTGCCCAACGCCATGTTCCGGGTGAAACTCGAAAACGAACACGAAATCATAGCCCATACGGCCGGCCGCATGCGCAAGAACCGCATCCGCGTGCTGACCGGCGACAAGGTCCTGGTCGAGATGACGCCCTACGACCTGACCAAGGGCCGCATCACCTATCGTTTCAAGTAAGATCAAGGCCGACTGGTCCGCGATGAGCATTTTGCTGAAGCTGGTGCTTGCCTCGGGTTCGCCGCGCCGCATCGAACTCCTGCAGCAGGCCGGCATCGAACCGGACCGCATATTGCCTGCCGACATAGACGAGACGCCGCTGCGTGCCGAGCATCCGCGCTCGCTGGCCAAAAGGCTGTCGAAGGAAAAGGCCGAAAAGGCATTCGCCTCGCTGAAGTCGGAAACCGACTACGCGCCGGCCTTGGTGCTGGCCGCCGACACGGTGGTCGCTGTCGGGCGGCGCATCCTGCCCAAGGCCGAGACGCTCGATGATGCCGCCAACTGCCTCGGACTGCTGTCGGGGCGTTCGCACCGGGTCTATTCCGGCATCTGCCTGATCACGCCCGGCGGCAAACTGCGCCAGCGGCTGGTCGAGACGCGGGTGCGGTTCAAGCGGCTGCCGCGCGAGGAGATCGACGCCTATGTCGCGTCGGGAGAATGGCGCGGCAAGGCCGGCGGCTATGCCGTGCAGGGGCTTGCGGGCGCTTTCGTCGTCAAGCTGGTCGGCTCCTACACCAATGTCGTCGGCTTGCCGCTTTACGAGACCGTAGCGTTGCTTTCGGGCGAAGGCTTCAAGGTCCATCAAAACTGGTCCTCGGCGCGGCCATGAGCGCGGACGACAAGGTGACGCCGCTGCGGCCAAGGCGCCCCTGCCCCGAATGCGGCAAGCCTTCGGCGCGCGAGACCTACCCGTTCTGCTCCAAGCGCTGCAAGGACATCGACCTCAACCGCTGGCTGAAGGGCGCCTATGTCATCAAAGCCCGCGACGACGAGGAAGAACCCGACGCCGACGAGCCAAAATAAGCTAAGAGCGACGCTTGGTCAGGCGGCTTGGATCTTGCGGCTCACGCGTGCCCAGGCCGGCAGCCAGTCGCCGTGAGCGGCAAGAAGCTCGTCCACCAGTGACCATATCTGGTCGAGGTCGAGCTCGGCTGCCGTGTGCGGATCCATCATCGCCGCATGGTAGATGTGTTCCCGGTTCTCGCTCGTCAGCGCCCGCACCGTCAGTTCCTGCACGTTGATGTTGGTGCGGATCAGCGCCGTCAATTGCGGCGGCAGGTCGCCGATGTAAGTCGGCTGGATGCCGGAGGCGTCGACCAGGCACGGCACCTCGGCGGCGCACTCGCGGGGCAGCGGGGTGATGCAGCCATTGTTGCAAACATTGCCGTAGATCACCGACGGCTCGCCGGTCCAGACCGAATTCATGATCGAGGAGGCATATTCCTTCGATTGCTCGACCTCGATGCGCTCGGCCGAACGATAGGCTTCCGCCTGCCCCTGCCAACGCTCGATCTGCTCGATGCAGCGCTTGGGATATTCATCCAGCGGGATACCGTATTTCTCGATCAGGTCGGGACGACCGCTCTTGATGAAATAGGGCGTGTATTCGGCGAAATGCTCCGAGCTTTCGGTGACGAAATAACCGAGCCGGGTCAGCATCTCGTAACGCACCTTGTTGGGGCAGCGCGGATTCCAGCCGGGCTTGGGCGCACGCCCTTCGCGATAGGCGCGCAGGAGATCCGGGTAGAGGTCGCGGTAGGAGCCGTCGGCCTGGCGGTGCTCGAACTTCAGGTAGAAGGCCATGTGGTTGATGCCGGCGGAGCGATAGCGGATGTCCTCGTAGGGAAGATCGAGATCGTGCGCCAGTTCCATCGCGGTGCCCTGCACCGAGTGGCAGAGGCCGACCTGCCTGATCTCTGGATATCTCTCCGAGATCGCCCAGGTGTTGATCGCCATCGGATTGACGTATTGCAGCATGATCGCATCGGGGCAGACGGCGAGCATGTCCTCGCAGATCTTCCACAGATGCGGCACGGTCCTCAAGCCTCGCATGATGCCGCCGACGCCGAGCGTGTCGGCGATGGTCTGGCGCAGGCCATATTTCTTCGGCACTTCAAAGTCGGTGACGGTGCAGGGCTCGTAGCCGCCGATCTGGAAGGCGACGACGACGAAATCGGCACCGGCCAGCGCCTTGCGCTGGTCGGAATAGGTCTCCGCTTTCGCCTTCACGCCGAGCGTCGCGATCAGCTTGTTGACGACGACGGCACTCTCTTCCAGCCGCTGCGGATCGATGTCCATCAGCGCGATCGTCGCGCCCGAAAGCGCCGGCCGCTGCAGCACGTCACCGACGATGTTCTTCATGAACACGGTCGAGCCGGCGCCGATGAAAGTGATCCTGGGATTTCTTGCCACGCTAACCTCCGGCATGTGTTCAGGCCACGTCGAAAGCGGCCCGGACGAGCCGTTCGGTGTAGGCGGTCTTGGGATTGGTGAGGACCTCGTCGACAGGTCCCTGTTCGACGATCTTGCCGTGCTGCATGACGATGACGCGGTGACACAGAGCGCGCACCACCTTGAGATCGTGCGAGATGAAAAGATAACTCAGGCCACGCTCGTCCTGCAGCCTGCGCAAGAGATCGATGATCTGCGCCTGGACGGAGAGGTCCAGCGCCGATGTCGGCTCGTCGAGCAGGATGAATTCCGGTTCCAACGCGATGGCTCGGGCGATGGCGACGCGCTGCCGCTGTCCGCCGGAGAACTCGTGCGGAAATCGCGAAAGGATGTCGCCCGGCATGCCGGCGCTGACCAGCGCCTCGCGCACCCGCTCGACCCGCTCGCGCCGCGTCGCTCCGATGCCGTTGACGATCAGCCCTTCCTCGATGATCTGCCCGATCGTCATGCGCGGGTTGAGCGAGGAGAACGGATCCTGGAAGACGACCTGCATGCGCGATCGCAGCGGCCGCATCTCGGCCCGTGACAGCCCATGGATCGGCTGGCCGTCGAAACGGATCTCGCCGCGCTTGGCATCGATCAACCTGAGCAGGCACTGGCCGAATGTGGTCTTGCCGGAGCCGGATTCGCCGACCAGTCCCAGTGTTTCGTGGCGGCAAAGCTTGAGATCGAGATCGTCGACGGCGACCAGCTCGCGCCAGTCGGGTTTGAGGAAGGTGCCGTGACGCAGCATGAAGCAGACGCGCACCCCGTTCGCTTCGAGGATGGTGCCGGAGCCCTCCGGCAGCGGTTGTGGCCGCCCGCGCGGTTCGGAGGCGAGCAGTCGTTGCGTATAGGGATGCTGGGGATCGGAGAACAGACGTTCGGTGACGTTATGCTCCCGCATCTCGCCATGCTGCATGACATAGACGTAGTCGGAGAATTTGCGCACGACCGTGAGGTCATGGGTGATCAGGATCACCGCCATGCGCAGCTCTTTCTGCAGATTGCGGATCAGGTTCAGGATCTGTGCCTGGACGGTGACGTCGAGCGCCGTCGTCGGCTCGTCGGCGATCAGCACGTCGGGGTCGTTGGCCAGCGCCATGGCGATCATCACGCGCTGGCGCTGGCCGCCCGAGAGCTGATGCGGATATTGCTTGAGCCGCGCGACGGGATCCGGGATCTGGACATGCTGCAGGAGTTCGAGCGCCCGTGCCCAGGCTTGCCGCCGGCCGACCTTGCGATGAACCCTGATCGCCTCGACGATCTGGCTGCCGATCGTATAGATCGGATTGAGCGAGCTCATCGGCTCCTGGAAGATCATCGAGATGCGGTTGCCGCGCAGCTTGCGCCGGGCGCTTTCGGGGAACTTCAGGATGTCCTGCCCATCATAACAGACGGTCGATCTCGGCGACACGGTGGCGCGCCGGGACAGCAATCCCATGACGGTGCGCGCCGTCACCGATTTGCCGGAACCGGATTCGCCGACGATGGCGATCGTCTCGCCGCGATAGAGCTGGAACGAGACGTCCTTGACCGCCTCGACCGTGCCGTGCTCGACCTTGAAGACGACCTCGATGTTGCGGGCATCGATGACGGGTTCTCCCTGGCGTCCGTCATGGTCGTGCCGGACGGAAGGTGCGAAAGGTTCGGCGAGCGCGAGCGTCATCCCAGCCACCTCAATAAGGATCGACGGCGTCGCGCAGCCCGTCGCCCAGCGCGTTGAAGGCAAAGACGGTGACCAGCACGAAACCGACCGGCGACAGTATCCACGGATAGGTGCCTATGACGGAGTAGGTCGCGGTGTCCTGCAGCATCAGCCCCCAGGAGATCAGCGGCGGTTTCACCGCAAAGCCGAGGAAACCGAGGAAGGATTCGAGCAGCACAACGGTCGGGATCGCCAACGTCACCGCAACGATCACATGGCTCATCACATTGGGGAAAATGTGCTGCATGATGATGCGCCGGTCGGTGGCGCCCACCGCCATGGCGGCACGTACGTATTCAATGCGCGCAAGCGCCAGCGTCTTGCCGCGCACCTCGCGCGACATCTGCGCCCAGCCCAGCGCCGACATGACGATGATGACGAAGGCGAGGAAGACGTTGGTGGGCGCGGTGACCGGGATCAGCGTCGTCAGCGCCAGATAGAGCGGCAGCTGCGGGAAGGCCAGCACGAGTTCGACGAAGCGCTGCATCCAGACATCGAACCGACCGCCGAAATAGCCGGAAGCCATGCCGACCGTAGTGCCGATGACGGTGATGATGAAGACCACCGTCAGCGCGATCATCAGCGAGACGCGCGAGCCATGGATGGCGCGCGAGAGCACGTCGCGTCCGAACTTGTCGGTGCCGAGGAAATGCACCGGCTGGCCGTCCATCGAACCGAAGAAATGCCGGTTCGCCGCAATGAGCCCAAAGAGCCTGTAGGGCGCGCCCTCGACGAAAAGGCCGAGCAATCTTGGATGATCATAGTCGGGACCGACGATGGGCTGAAAGGTGACCGGATCGAGATCCGCCGAATCCGCCAGCGCATAGACCCTGGGCCGGGCGACGAAATCGCCGTCCCTGTCGTGGAAAGCAGGCAGTTGCGGCGGCGCGAAGGCGACATCGGTCACCTTCGGGTCCATCGGCGCCAGGAACTCGGCGAATACCGCCATGAGGATCAGCAGCACGACGAGCCAGAACCCCGCCATGCCGGTCCAGGAGCGCTTCAGCCGGCGCCAGACGAGCGCGGTGTAGCTCTCGTTGCCGCGCGCGGGTCTCTCGACGGGTCCTTCGGCCGGCAGCGGCGGTGGCGATGTATCGCGGGCCAACATCTAGCTCTCCCCGAACTGGCGCACGCGCGGATCGAGCAGGACCAGCAACATGTCGGCGATGATGTTGCCGACGATCAGCGTCGCCGACAGCACCATCATGAAAGTGGCGGTGACATAGACGTCGCCGACCGCCATCGAGCCGACGATCGCCGGGCCGACGGTCGGCAGCGCGAAGATGATCGCCGTCTCGATTTCGCCGGTCAGCATGTAAGGCAGCACCACGCCCTGATACATGACCAGCGGATGCAGCGCATTGGGCACGGCGTGTCGCATGACGACGGCGCTGCCGGTCAACCCCTTGGCCTTGGCCGTCTCGACATATTGGGCGTTCAGCGTGTCGAGCAGATTACCGCGCATGACGCGCATGTTGTAGGCGAGCCCGCCGAAGGTGGCGATCGCAACCACCGGCCAGACATGCTTGACCAGATCGAGGAACTTGGCCCACGACCATGGCGCGCCGCCATATTGCGGCGAGAAGAAGCTGCCTATCTCCGAGACGTTGAACTGGAAGACCAGGAGATAGACGATGATCAGCGCCATCAGGAAGCGCGGCACCGTCATGCCGAGGAAGGAGATGGCCGAAAGTGTCGAGTCGATCCAGGTGTATTGCCGGGTCGCCGCCCATATGCCGAAGGTGATGCCGAGCACCGAGGCGAGCAGATGGCACACAAGCGCCAGGATGAGGGTGCGCGGCAGGCGCTCGCCCACGACGTCGGCCACCGGCTTGTTGTAGTAGAGGCTGTAGCCGAAATCGCCGCGGGTGACGATGCCGCCGATCCAGTTGAGATACTGGACGGGCAGCGGCTTATCGAGGCCATGTTCGATCCGGTAGGCGTTGGCCTGCGCGTCGGCTTCGGCGAAGGAGGCGCCTCCCTGGTTGATCAGCTGCGAGCGGATGTAGTCGGCATAATCGCCGGGCGGTGCCTGGATGATGGCGAAGGTGACGAGGCTCAGTATGGCAAGGACCGGGATTGCCGACGCTATGCGCATGAGCAGAAATCGCAGCATGGACGGTCCGCTTCCTCGTCTTGCCGATCGCGTCCTTTTGGTGCGTTCGGAGGTTGCCTTTGTCCGGCCGCGCCAGCGGCGCGGCCGGAGGTCTCAGTCAGGGGAGGTAAACTTACATCGGGCCCTTGTCTCCAGGCTTGCCGGGCAGCTCTTCCGGGAACAATTCGTATTTCGCCTGCTTGTCGGCCGCCACGAAGACCCGCTCGCGGATGATCGAATCCTCTGCCCAGTTGAACATGTAGATCGGCGTGCCCCTTGGAACGTTGGAGAAGCGCTTATTGACGATCAGCGCACCGGGATATTCCGTCAGGCCGACATTGTAGACGTGCTCCGTCGAAATCTTCTGGAAGTCTCTCATCAGGGCGGCGCGCTGGTCATTGTCCTCAGACGTGACAAATTTGTTGACGATGTCGACGAGGTCCTTCTCGAAAGGCATCAGGTCGACCTCGCCGCTTTCAGGTGCGCGGTGATCCCAGCTGGTCTTGGGGCCGACGGGAGCGAGCTGCACGGTGTTCTGCACGATGGAGGTCAACTCCTGGTCGTTGCGCCGGATCAGCCAGTCGAAGCGCCCGGAATATTGCGAGGCATCGCGCTGCGTGCCGTTGAGACCGTTGAGCACGATCCGCAGCCCGAGCTTCTCCATCTGGGCGACAACGCCTTCGGCGAGGCTCTTGTCGGTGCCGTAGTCATTGTTGACCAGCATGACGATCTCGACATTCTTGCCGCCGGCCGTGCCGGCCGGGAAGTTCACGAAACCGTCGCCATCGGTATCCTTGAGTCCGGCCTTGGCGAGTTCGGCCTTGGCGCCCTCGAGGTCGAAGGGATAGTAGACCGTCGACTTGCGGTCATAGAAGCTGGTGCCGGAGGACAAGCCGCCGGGGTAGATGGCGGTGAACGGCCCCTTGACCAGGGAGTTGCCAAGCGCCTTGCGGTCGAGCGCCATGGTAACGGCCTTGCGGAAATCCTCATTGCGGTTCAGCTCGCGAATCGCCTGACCGCGCTCGTCCGGGTTGCCCCAGCCATTAGCGGAAAAATTGAGGCGCAGATTATAGCCGATCAGCCGTGGACCGAACGCCAGGCGTGCAGGCGCATTCGCCTCCGCGGCCCGCTTCAGCGAGGCGACGAAGTTCTCCGGCTGCTCCAGATTGGAGAAATCGCCCGAGCCGGCCACCGCCTGGACATCGCGGTCGGCCCAGGTGGACAGCTTGTAATGTAATTCGTTGAGGTAGGGCAGCTGATTGCCCTTCTCATCGACCTTCCAATAATAGGGATTGCGGCGCATGACGATGATGTCGTCTGGCCGGTATTCAACCGGCACCCAGGCGCCCATGACCGGCATGTTCATATATTCCGGCGGGAAGGCGTTCTTGAACTGGTCGTAGGTGTTCTTCGAATATTTCGGATGCTGCGGCTTCAATATGTGCGCGGGGCCAGGACAGAAAGTGCCGTAGGCCATCGCGTAGAGATACTGTTTCGGGAAGGCTTCCTTGAAGGTCCACTCGACGGTGTAGTCGTCGACCTTCTTGAGCGTGGTGCCGACGCCGAACGTTTCCTGGGTGGCACCATTGAGCGGCGAGACATTGGGATCGACGACCTCGTCGTCCCAGTAGAACATGACGTCGTCTGAGTTGAAGGGCGCGCCGTCGGACCATTTGGCACCCTCGACGAGGTGCATGGTGAGCTTGTGGCCATCCGCCGACCAGTCCCAGCTTTTGGCGAGGTTGGGCAGCGGTTCGGTGTCCTTGGCCTCGACCTGGAACAGCGGCGCGGTGCGCGTCAGGCATTCGGACAGGCCGATATCGATGCCGCCCCATCCCTGCGTCTGACCGGCGCCGTAGTTCCAGCCTTCCGGCCGCCCGCCGATAACGTGGCGCATTGTATCGCCGTAGACGCCGATGCCATCAGGCATGTTGCCCGTCTTGAAAACCAAGGGCTCCTTCGGCAGCCTGTCTTTCACCGGCGGCAGCTTGCCGGCCTTGACGTATTTCTCGGTCACCCAGTCCGGCTCGTGATAGTCGGGCAGCGCCTTGAACTCCAGGATGGAGTCGCGCGGCACATAAGTGATCTTGCCTTCGGCCGGAAACGCCGCCGGTACCGGCGGGACCGTCGGCTCGGAGGCGAAAGCGTTAAGCGCCGGGACGGAAACGCCCAGCGCCAGTCCCGCGACCATGCCAATGCTGCGTAGGTTCCTCATTGTCTCCTCCCTCGTGTTCGGACGTTTTGTTTTGCTGCTGCTCGTCTTCTGCCCGGACGGCGACCGCGGCGGACCTGTCTCCCGCAGGCCCGTCGCCGCCACCTGGGTTTTCAGCCGGCCTGCTTCAGCGCGGCCTTTTCGGCGCGCAACTCCTCGATCGAGCGGACGCTGCGCCAAGCGGCGCCCGCCCATTCGCGGGTCTTGACCCTGGATTTCGACAACCTCTCTTTTGCCGCCGGAACCGCATGCGCAAATTGCGGCAGCCAGGCCGCTTGGGCGACGACCATTTCGTCGACCATCTGCCAGACCTCCTCCGGTGTCGATACCGCACCAACCAGCGGGTCATGCAGCACGGCAAGCTTGAGCAGGTCGATGTCGCCGGATATGGCGGCATGCACCGACATGCGCTGGACATTGATCGAGGATATGCAGGTCGCGGCACATGCCTCCGGCAAGGTGATGCCGGCCGCCATGTTAATGCCGAAGCGGTCGACGAAGCCGGGCGATTCGACGATGGCGTCCTGCGGCAAATTGGTGATGACACCGTCATTCTTGACGTTGAAGTGGCCGCGATAGACGCGGTTGGTCTCCAGCGCCTCCAAGATGTGGCTGGCATGCTCGTTGGAGCGTTTTGACGGATCGATCGGCTTCGACGCCGCTTCGAGGAATTGCGGATATTCCGTCTCGAACCAGTTGCGGGTCTCGGTGGAATAACGGAGATAGCCGCCCGTCTCGCCATGGATCCAGTCGGACATGTCGATCCAGCGGGTGATCTCGTCCGGGCGCTTGCGGTACCAGGGAAGATACTCGGACAAATGGCCGTTGCTTTCGGTCGAATAGACGCCGAAGCGCTTCAACACGTCTATGCGCAGCTTTTCCTGCCTGGAATAGACCGGGTGAGCCTCGAAGGCGGCGACCAGCTCGTCCTTGCCGATTTCGCGCCCGTTCAGGCGCAACTCGATGAACCAGGTCTGGTGGTTTATGCCGGAACAGACATAGTCGAGCTCCCGAGGTGACTTCGCGCCCAGTACCTCGGCGATCTGCTCGGCGCCGTGCTGGACCCCGTGGCACAGCCCGACCGTGTCGACCTTGCCGTACTCGATCGCCGCCCAGGTGTTCATCGCCATCGGGTTGGCATAGTTGAGGAATTTCGCATCGGTCTCGGCGACCTCGCGTATATCCTTGCAGAAATCGAGGATCACCGGGATGTTGCGCTGGCCATAGAGGATGCCGCCGGCGCAGATCGTGTCACCGACGCATTGGTCGATGCCGTATTTCAGGGGGATCCTGATATCGTCGGCATAGGCTTCGAGGCCACCGACCCGCACACAGCTGATGACATAACGTGCGCCCTCGAGCGCCTTGCGGCGGTCCGTCGTCGCCGTCACCGTGGTCGGCAATTTGTTGGCCTCGACGATCCGGTCGAGGATCGCCTTGATCATCTGGAGATTGTGCTCGCTGACATCGGTCAGCGCGAATTCGATACCCTTGAATTCCGGCACGCACAGTATGTCGGTGAACAGTTTCTTGGTGAAGCCGACGCTGCCGGCGCCGATAATAGCGATTTTGAAACTCATCACCTTCACCTCGATCCGATCGGATGCTAGGCAAGGAGCAGCAAGGGAGGATATGGCCACACGCCAAGGCGCGCGTGCCAATCGAGCCGAATTCCGGCTTTTCTCCTCCCGCCCGCTCCTCGACTGCGGGTTCTTCACGTTCTTCGAGGATGGATTATGCGCTTATTCGCGAGCGCGGCCAGAGAAGGATTATGCTTTCAAGGGTAATTTTGTGCTGCGGGATCTGATCGCCAACGGACAGTCGATGCGCACGATCTCGCTGCCGCGCGGTCGCCAGCGCCTGCATGCCATGCCGACGAGCACCGGCTACGAAGTGCGCGAAGGCGAAATCTATGATTGGGACGGGCGCAAGCGCGGCCAGACGCCATTCACCGTGCTCCAGCACACGATCAACGGAAGCGGCCGGCTTCGCTATGAGAACCGCGACTATCGCCTGCAGCAGAACGACACGCTGCTGGTGCTGGTGCCGCACAACCACCGCTACTGGCTGGCCAAGGACGAGCGCTGGGAATATTTCTGGATCTCGATGAATGGCGAGGAGGCGCTGCGCATCCACAAATCCATCCTCGACGTCTCGGGTCCCGTGTTCCGGCTGCAGCCGGAGACGATCGATCACCTCGCCGATTGCAGCCTGCGTCTCATCAACGGGGCCGCTGCGCCGGGGGCGGCTTCGGCGATCGCCTATGAGGCGGCGATGGCGCTCTACGACGATGTCTTCGGCTCACATGCCTTTGCCGAGAAGCAGAGCGCCATGCAGCCGGTCATCGACCACATCAACGCCAATCTCGACAGGCCGCTGCCGGTAGCGGACCTCGTGGCGATCAGCGGCCTCAGCCGGGCGCACTTCTCGCGCTGCTTCGCCGAGAGCGAAGGCATCCCGCCCGCGGAGTTCGTGCTGCAGCAGCGGCTGCAACGCGCCGCCAAGCTTTTGACCAAGGCTGACTTCCTGCCGGTGAAGGAAGTCGCCATCCTGTGCGGCTTCGAGGACGCGAACTATTTCTCGAAGGTCTTCCGCCGCTGTTACGGCATTAGCCCGGGCCAGTTCCGCACCACCGGCATGTATGCCAGCATGAGGGTTCCGGCCAGGCGCGACATCAGGGTGTCCGACGACGAGACCTGACCCCGTAGCCGTCCAGCGCAGCCTTGCAGGACATGCACTACGCCGCTTGCCGACTGCCGCCGTCCAGCCATTGGAGATCGGCAGGTGAAAGCGCGATGTCGAGGGCGCGCAAGCTGTCGTCCAGTTCGCCCAGCGTGCGCGGGCCGATCAACGGCACCGATGGGAAAGGCTGGTTGAGCACATAGGCGAGCGCAACATGGATCGGGCTCTTGCCCAGCCGCGCGGCAAGTTCGATCGCCCGGTCGCGGCGGCCGAAATTGCGCTCCGAGTACCAGACCCGCACCAGTTCTTCATTGTCGCGCCGGTCGCGCCCGGCGCGTTCGGTGAAGAAGCCGCGCCCTTGGCTCGACCAGGCGAAATTCGGCATCTGCCGGGCGGTCAGCCAGGCCTTCCAGTCATCGGTGGAGGAGGTCACGCAACCGGCCCAGATCGGCTCCAGCATTTCAGCCAGCGAGAAGTTGTTGGAGAGCGCGCCGGGCTTTTGCTTGCCGGTGCGCTCGGCATAGGCGATCGCCTCGTCCATGCGCTGCATCGTCCAGTTCGAGCCGCCGAACGGGCCACGGATGCGGCCTGCCTTGACCTCGCGGTCCATCGCATCGACGAACTCGCCGACGGGCACGTCCGGATTGTCGCGATGCATGAAATAGATATCGACATGGTCGGTTTGCAGGCGGTCGAGCGACTGGACGAGCTGCTTGCCGATCACGTCGGGATAGCAAAGCGGCGAATGTGCCCCCTTGGCGATGACCACCGACTGCTCGCGAACGCCACGGTTCTTCAGCCATTGCCCAAGCAGCGTCTCGGTGTAGCCGCCGCCATAGACATAGCCGGTGTCGAACAGATTGCCGCCAGCCTCGAAGAAGGCATCGAGCAGGATCGAACCCGAGGAGAAGGTGCGGAAATCCTCGAAACCGAGCGCCACGATCGAGGCCGGCTTCGACAGGCCCGGAATGGCGCGTTTGGCGATCGCCGTGCCGCCGGATCGCAAGGGCCGGTCGGCGATGGTGTTGGTGCGTCGCGAGGCCTTTTCGATCTCGTACTCCAACCCCACAGCCGCGCGCCATCTGTCGAGCACGCGCAAGGTGCCGAGGCTGTCGGCCCAGGCCATGCCCGGCCAGGCGAACTCCTGCCGGCCGGCAAGGATGGCGTCCCCGGCGGCGTCGACTTCGAAGGAATAGACGTGACGCTTTTCGTTCACGCTGATGGTTTCGCGCACGCCGTCCGCGCCGATCACATCGATCCGGCCGAGGCCGACATCGCGGTCGCCGCCGGCGAACCAGAAATCCGGCACTTCGATGCGGCCCCTGGTGCCGAAAATCCTGAGCACATTGTCCTGGTTGAGGGAGATGCTGCAGGAGACCTCGGCGACGATGCCACCCGGGAAATGCAGCAGCGCGGAGGCCCATTCGTCGACGCCGGACTGGCCAAGATGGGCAACGCCGGTCACCTTGTCCGGCTCGAGGAACGGCTTGCCGGCCGCGGCGCCGGCAATCAGCCGCGCCATCGAGACGGGATAGCCGCCGACGTCCAGGATGCCACCGCCGGCGAGGTCGTTGGCATAAAGCCGGTGCTGCGGCATGAAATCAGGCATGGCAAAACCGAAGCTCGACTTGATCATCCTGATCTCGCCGATGACGCCGGATTTGATCAGTTCCACCAGCTTCAGCGTCTGCGGGTGCAGCCGGTACATGAAGGCCTCGCCGAGAAAGGTGCCGGCCTTGCGCGCCGCATGCATCATGGCGTCGGCCTCGAACGCGGTCAGCGCCAGCGGCTTTTCGCACAGCACGTGCTTTCCCGCCTCCGCCGCCCGGATCGCCCATTGCGCGTGGCCCGGGTGCGGGACCGAAATGTAGATCGCGTCGATTTCCGCGTCAGTGAGCAACGCTTCGTAGCCCTCGAGAATGCGCGCGCCGGGAAAGCTCTGCGCCAAACTCGGCTTGCCCGGATCGCGCGCACCGATGGCGACCAGCTTTCCGTTGCGGGAGCCGGCGACGCCGCCGGCGAAGGCCTTGGCGATGCTGCCCGGGCCGAGAATGCCCCAGCGGATGGGCGTGGTTGCAGTCATTGTCATTCTCCTTGCGGGATGGGAAAGGGCAGCCGATCAGCGCAGCCGCAGCCCTTTTTCGTCGAACAGGTAGGATTTGCGGATGGATACGATGATCTCTGATGTCTCGGGGACCTTGGCCGCGTCGCGCTGGATCACCACGTCCTCCCCATTGGCCGTTCTGGCGTAGAGAAAGCTCGTACCGCCCAGGTGCTCGACCACATCGATGGTGACGGCAAGATCGGCGTCGCCTTCTCCGGCGCTGCCAAAATGTTCGGGTCGCACGCCAACGATGACCTTGCTGCCGATTGCGGACGCGGCGCCCTTCAACGGCTGCGTGATACGGGTCTTCTCCTGGCCAGCGAATTCCACCACGACCCCGCGCGCATCGCAGCCGACGACGCGGCCCTTGATGAAATTCATCTTCGGCGAGCCGACGAAACCGGCCACGAACTGATTGTCGGGATTGTCATAGAGATCGAGCGGGCGGCCGATCTGCTCGACATGGCCGCCGCGCAGCACGACGATCCGGTCGGCGAGCGTCATCGCCTCGGTCTGGTCGTGCGTGACATAGACCATGGTGGTGCCGAGCTCCTTGTGCAGGCGCGAGATCTCGACCCGCATCTGGACGCGCAGTTCGGCGTCGAGGTTGGACAGCGGCTCGTCGAACAGGAACACCTGCGGCTCGCGCACGATGGCGCGGCCGATGGCAACGCGCTGGCGCTGGCCGCCGGAGAGTTTCTTCGGACGGCGCTCCATCAATTCGCTGATGCGCAGGATCTCGGCCGCCCGTTTCACCCTGCGGTCGGTGTCGGCCTTCGGATTGCCGGTCATACGCAGGCCGAAGGAGAGATTCTGCTCCACGTTCATATGCGGATAGAGCGCGTAGGACTGGAACACCATGGCTATGCCGCGGTCGGCCGGCTCGACATCGTTGACCACCTTGCCGCCGATGGCGATCTCGCCATCGCTGATATCCTCCAGCCCGGCGATCATCCTGAGCAGCGTGGACTTGCCGCAGCCAGACGGGCCGACGAACACGACGAACTCGCCATCCCTGATGTCGATGTTGGCGCCATGGACGACCTCGAAAACGCCGAAGCGCTTGACGACATTCGTGAGCGTGACGGTTGCCATGCCTACCCTTACTTGACCGCGCCGGCGGCGATGCCGGCAATGAAATGGCGTTGCAGCAGCACGAACACGATCAGCATCGGCACCGTCAGCATTACCGCGCCCGCCATGATGCCGCCCCACGACACTTTGGTGAGGCCGATCAGCGTGCCGAGCGCCACCGGTGCGGTCATCGCGCCGGGCTGGCTGTTGATCAAAAGCGGCCAGAGATAATTGTTCCAGGAGGCGAGGAAGAGGATGATGGCGAGCGCCGCCAGCATCGGCCGCGCCAGCGGCAGCGCGATGAAGACGAAGATGCGCCACTCCTTCACGCCTTCGACGCGGGCGGCGTCGAACAGGTCATCGGGCAACATGGAAAAGCTCTGGCGCATGAACAGCACGCCCAGCGAATTGAACAGCGGCGGCACGATCAGCGCCACCCAGGTGTTCGCGAGCTTGAAATCGCGCGCCACCATGATGAATTGCGGGATCAGCACCACCGCATAGGGAAGCGTGATGGTGCCAAGGATGATGGCGACGACCAAGCCCTTGCCGACGAACCGGTAACGCGCCAGCGCCCAGCCGGCCATCGACGTCAGCAGCACCGACAGAAAAGTGTAGGTGACCGCCACCGAGACGGAGATGAAAATCGCGCCGACAAAGTCGGTGTCGCGCTGCAGGTTGTTGAAATTGTCCACGAAATTGCCGTGCGGCAGCAACTCGATGCCGGGGCTGAAGATGCCGTTGTCCGGCATGGTCGAGAACACGACCATCATCCATAGCGGAAACAGCCAGATCAGCGCCAGTGGCGTGAGGAAAAGATGCAGCAAGAGGCTGCGCTTCAGCCTGGCCGAGGCGAGCGAGCTCATTTCGGTTCCCTCGTCAGCCACAGTTGCACCAGCGTGATGGCGATCGCCAGCCCCGCCATGGTGTAGGCGACGGCCGAGGCGTAGCCGAAATTGAGCGACCGGAAGCCCTGGCGATAGAGCAGCAGGCCGAGCGTCTCGGTGCCGCCGCCCGGTCCGCCGCGTTCGGTGATCAGGAACGGCTCGGTGAACAGCTGCATGGTGCCGATGATCGACAGCACGGTGCAGAACACGATGACCGGCTTCAACAGCGGCAAGGTGATGAAGAAGAACTGCTTGAGCTTGCTGACCCGGTCGAGCGTCGCCGCCTCGTAGACGTCCTCGGGGATGGACTGCATGCCGGCCAGAAGGATGATGGCGTTGTAGCCGGCCCAGCGCCAGGTGACCGCGATCATGATCAGCGCCATGGCCGGCGTGACATTGGAGAACCAGTCGATCTTGGGCAGCCCAACGCTGTTCAGGAGCTTGTTGATGATGCCGAAATCGAGGTTGAACATCAGCCGGAACACCGCGGAATAGGCGACCTCGCCGACCACCACGGGAGCGAAGAAGGCGAAGCGGTAAAGTCCTCTCGCCTTCAGGAGCGGCGAATTCAAAAGCACGGCCATCACCATCGCCAGCGCGATCATCACCGGCACCTGGATGACGAGGATGAGCAGCGTGTTCTTCAAGGCATTGAAGAAGGCCGGATCGCCGATCAGCCGGCCCCAGTTGAAGCCGGGCGCAAAGCGCCAGGGCACGGTGCGCGTCGCCTGGAACGAGATCAGGAACGAAGAGATGATCGGCCATACCCAGAAGACGGAGAAGATCAGCAAATAGGGCGCGAGGAAACGATAGGCCGTGGCGTTGCGGTTGCGCATCGTGCTCCTCCTTCTCTCGTCGGCGTTTCAAGCTGTGGTCCCGCGCGCAGCGGCAACCGGTTGGTCGGGACATGCGACATTTCACACGTCCCGCGAGGAAGCCCCGCGGGCCGCGGTCGGGGCCGGGCGGCGCATGCCTGCCCGGACCCCGTCTGGGAGGTTATGACTTGACCGGCAGTCCGGTCGCCGCCGCGATCTGGCCGGCGGCATCGTCGAGTGCCGCCTTGGCATCGGGATAGCCGCCGGCGAGATATTTGGTCTGCACCGCGCGCATGATGATTTCGGCATCGCTCTGGAACTGCGTGCCGCGGCTGGGGACGATCTTGGGCAGAGTGGCGAGGATGTCCTTCCACACCGCCTGGCCGCCCCAATAGGGCAGGCCTTCAGACACGTAGGGGTCGTTCAGCGCCGACACCAGCGAGGGAACGAGGCCGAACTCCTTCAGCATGGTGATCTGGCCCTCATTGGTTTCGAGCGTGTATTTCAGGTACTCGTAAGCCGCTTCCTTGTTCTTCGACCCGGAAGTGATGGCCAGCGACGACCCGCCGAGATTGGCGGCGCGTGGCCCGTCGGCGGTAAGGCTCGGCATCAGGTAGACGCCCCATTTGCCGTTTTCGCCGGCCGATTCGGTGCGGATTGTGCCTTCATACCAACCGCCATAGACCTGGGTGGCGACGGTGCCGGCGGTGTTGTTGGTGATCTTTGTGCCCCAGTCGGCCGACGAGATGACGCCGGCGTCCTTCATCTCCTTGATCTTGGCCAGCGTATCGATGCATTTCGGCTGGTTCACCGTGATCGACTGGCCATCCTCGGAGAAATAGCCGCAGCCCTGTTCATTGGAGATCATGCGGAAGAATTCGGTGTCGCCGTTGAAGTCGGCGTTGGTCATGGTGACGCCGGGATTGGCGGCCTGGATCTTCTTGCCGGCGGCAATGAAATCGTCCCAGGTCTTGATCGACGCCGGATCGACGCCGGCCTTTTCGTAGAAGTCGCGGCGGTAGAAGGCGGCGACAGGGCCGGAATCCCACGGCATTGCATAGGCCTTGTCGCCGACTTCGAGCTCGGTGCGCTTGAAATCGGGGAATTTCGCCTGGTCCTCGGCGCTGTAGCCCAGCGTGTGCAGGTCGACAAAGCAATCGGGAAACTGGCTCCAGTAATTCTCGGCCTCGCCGTTCTCGATGGTGACGACGTCAGGCAGGCCGACGCCGCCGGCGGCACATCCGGCGATCGACTTGTCATAGGTCGGCTGGTTGCCGAGATCCTGGACGGTGACCTTGATGTCAGGATGCAGCTTGTTGAAGCCGGCAATCGTCGCCTTCAGCGACGAGGCGGCGATGTTCCAGCTCCAGATGGTGATTTCGCCCGATTGCGCGAAGGCCGGGGCTGAACCCAAGGCAAGCGCGAGCGCGGCGCAGGACAGTGTGATGCGCATTGAAATCCTCCCATTTCATTTGCTCTCTCTGCGAGCCGGGCTAGACTATGCGGCGCGGAAGGCTTGTCCCCGACAAAGGGAATACGAAATTGGCGGAAAGTAAGATGCCGGACCGGCCGTTTTACCAGCCTGGCGCCAGCAGCGTGGAAGGAATGCCGCTGCTGTTGCAGATGTTCCACACCGCTCCCCTGGTGATGCTCAAGCCGCATTGGCATGCGCAGGTCGAGGTGAACTTCATCGTGCGCGGCAGCGTGCATTACCGCATGAACGACCACGAAATCTCGCTTTCGGCCGGTGAGATGTGTCTGTTCTGGGGCGGACTGCCGCACCAGATGGACGATTTGAGCGACGACGCCATCTATGCCGGCGCGCATCTGCCGCTGGTGCATTTCTTCCGGCTGCATCTGCCGGCTGACATACGTCACCGGCTGATGACGGGTGCCACGCTGGTGACCAGCGCCACGGATCAGTCCGACAACGATAATTTCGACCGCTGGAACCGCTACGCCCGCTCCGGCGACCCGGCCAGGGCGGAGCACGCCGTCAACGAACTGTTGCTGCGGCTGGAGCGGGTACGGTTCGAGCCCTACAGGCTGGTGCCGGAAAACGCGGCCGGACAGGAAGCGGGCAGCCCGTTCGACCAGCAGTCGTCGCGCAATGTCGGGCGCATGTGCGATTTCATCGCCGAGAATTTCCTCTACGACATCGATTGCATGAACATAGCGGCGGCCGCCGACCTCCATCCCAAATACGCCATGAGCATCTTCAAGAAATCGACCGGCATGACGCTCAACGAATATGTCAACCTGTTGCGGCTGAGCTATGCGCAGGCGCTGCTCATGCACCAGGACGCCAATGTGCTCAGGGTCGCGATGGATTCGGGCTTCGGTTCGCTCAGCGCCTTCAACAAGTCGTTCCGGAAGCTCGCCGGCATGACACCTACGGATTTTCGCAAGGGATTGGCGGGCGCCAGATAGCGGCGGCGTGGCGCGGAAACCAGCGCATCGGGCGGCACTTCTTTTCCTGCCGGAAATCCACATCTGGGCGCTGGACAGGCCGGATTCCCATGCTATAACCCACGCGCTTTCAAGGGACGCCCACGGCGCTTCCATGAAATCCGGAGCGCGAGTTTTCGTTAGCCGGAACAGGCCCAGATAGCTCAGTTGGTAGAGCAGCGGACTGAAAATCCGCGTGTCGGTGGTTCGAATCCGCCTCTGGGCACCATTTCCCCCTAAGCCGCTGATTTTCCTGAAGCGTTATTTTCCAAGGGTTTGACCCACCTCGACTGTCATACACGCTGTGATACAGTCGAGGAATGGACGACATGCGCAAGATACCAAACACAATCATCCGAAATGGCATCTACTATGTTCACGTCCGCGTGCCGAAAGACCTCATAGAGAGTTAGCCGCCCTGCTTGGGGCAAGAGTTGTCGAAGGTGACGATGGCCCAGCGGTTCTGGCGCAAGGCCAACTTGCGCATCCATCCGGTCCTCTCCCCGAACTTGGCGCGGCACCAGGCGCCGTCGGTCGCCGTCATGCACAGTTCGGTCGTGACGCAGGTTTGCGACGGAACCACGCCGACCACCTCAGCGTCGTCGCGCGCCTCGGCGCGGACGTTCAGGTTAACCAGGACCTGGACGCTGGCGCCTTCCGGCGCGGGAGGCGCGGCCTGTGCCGCATCCGCGCACTTGCTGGTGAAGCCCGAATAGAAGCAGCCCCCGGCCCGCTTGGCAGTCTTGAGCATGGCCGCCGTTCCGGCAACACCGACCTTCTCGAAGATCAGGGGAGCGCCCGATACGCTGGTGCCGCTGATCCGCCGCTGGTTGCCGCCAAGACGGGCGATCACCGCTCCGGCCGCATCGAACAGGGCCATCTGACCCTCGCTCACGCCCCAGGAACTGACCAGAGCGGCATCGCCGCGGCAGCCCAGCCCCTTAATGGCGAAGCGGCCGTTCGCATCGGCTGTCGACCCCAGCGCCATGTGGCAAGTTGAGGGAAGGTTGGAATAGCGCGCATCGACGAGCTGCCAGGTGCCGCTGAATGCCTGAACGAACTGGTCCACGGACTGCGCCCGTACCACCGTGGCCGGGAACGACATGCCCGCCACGGCCAGAACGACGGTCAAAAATCTCGCAACCTTCATGATGCCCTCTCCGCTGCGCAAAAGTCGAAAATTAGGGAGCTAGCGACTTCCTCAGGGCTCGCCCGCCGAAACCTCGGCCTGGCCGACGACCCTGCCGTCCTGCCGGAGAACAACCCTGATGGAGATGTGGTCGCCCTTGGCGAGAGACAGCGCAGTCCTGGCTATGTCCTGGGATTGGCCGGCGGAGAGCCTCAGTGTGCGGTTCTGGCGCGTGGTCATCGTGCCCGAGCCGCCCGTCCGGTCGATCTCAACCGAGCCCTCGATCTCCACAACGCCAAGGCCGACGGCCGATGCAGTGATCTGGACCCCGGCGCCCGTGGGCACAATGGCGATGGAGGGGACCGCGACGGCGCCTCCGTGCTGCGCCACCGCGCCGCCTGCACCGCAGGCGGCGGCAAGACCCACGACGAGTGCAGCCGCGCCGCGCATCGCTAGAAACCGGTCTGGGTGATCGAAACTGTTCCCGGCGCCGTCGAGAACACCTGCATGCCTGTCACGCCGACCGGGCTAAGATTGTTGCCGTTCTGCGTGATGGTCACGGCGGTGTTGGCCGCCACGGACGTGGAGAAGGTGTTGCCGTTGCCGTTCTGAACTATCTCGCCGCTGCCACCAGAACCCACGGTGAGTGAGTTGGCATTGCCGCTGCCGTTCTGCACGATCAGACCGGTTGCGCCACCGCCTACGGTCAGCGATGCATCGTTGCCATCGCCGAGCTGCAGGACGGCGCCAAGGGAATCGGCTCCAAATGCGCTCAACTGAGCCGAATTGCCCAACGTCCCGCCAGCCGAATTGTCCTGGAGAAGAAACAACTGACCACCATCGCCTTCGATGGTCAGCGTTGCGGTGTTGCCCTGGCCTGTCTGAAGCGCGGACGGCGCAGTCGCCTGGTCCATCCGGTACAGGTCGCCGACAGCAAGCGTGCCGCCGAGCGCGTTATCCATCATCTGCTGCGTCGGGCCGGCGACAAGCGAACCGGTGGCGCGCGACTGGTCTGACGACAGGACGTTTCCCTCGAGCGCGCCAGGAGGGCTGGTCTGGATGATCTTCAGGACGTTATTGTCGCCAGCAAAGGCCGGAGAGGAACATAAGACGAGAGCGCTCGCCAGAACAGCCGTAGATTTGCGCATGATGCGAACAAGCTCCCTGTGTTGCGTCACCAGGATGTCTGCGAGACGCTGACCGTATTGCCGTTTCCGGACTGTGAAAATCCCACGACGTTATTTCTTCCGGATTGGGTGACGGCTGCCTGATTTGCCATGCCCGAGATCGAGGCTGTAAGCCGGTCGCCGCTGCCCTCCTGCGCGAAAGCGAAGAGATTGTAGCTGCCGGTTACGCTGGCGATGATGTGGTCGTCGAATCCGCTCTGTGTGATCGAACCGGGCGTGAGGCCAGCCGAGAGGATCGCTCCGATGAAGGACGGGCCAAGCGGGCCGCCGTTGAAATCGCTCTCGATGTTGACGTCGATCACGTTCGCCGCGCCGAGACCGTGGTGGGCCTGAAGAACGGACACCGCATTGAGGCTGCCGCTCACGCCGAGCATGAGCGAATTGGACAACCCGTGCTGGGCCAGGATAACCAGTTCGTTGCCGGCCTGGGCAGGCGCCGACGCCAAGACGACGCCCGCAACAAAGACAGAATGCAGATTCATTGTTACAGTCCCCTCGTAATGTGGGGAGATCATCGCAAGTGCTGCCTAATATCCGGGCCTCGGGATCGATCAAAGTTGAAGCAACGTCGCTTTCTCCGGTCCGACCGAAGACAAGGTCATTGCTGGAGCACGACGGCGCTCTGCCAGAACCAGCCTGAGGCGCCACGCCACCGAACTGGTTGCTGTCGCCGTGCACCGACGCCAGGAGGGTAAGCGCCGCGCCGCCCTTTGCGTTGGAGAACGGATTGAGAGGGTCCATGAGCATCGTCAACGCACCGGCGCTATCGAGGCCACATAGTCACGTTGCCGGGCCGCCTTCGGAGTCGCGGCAGGGTTTGGCGCCGTCGCCGCGCCGGCGACCGCAGGCGAAGCCTCGGGAACGGCCACGCCCGGCTCAAGCGAGCCGACGGTTTCGTCCGGCGCTGCGGGAGGCGGAGCCACGGGAACGGGCGCGCCCGGCGGCGGAGCCGCCAGGGCCGGAGTCGTGCGTCGCGGCGCAGCCGCCGCGCGCGGCCATGCGGCTGTCGTCTCGACGACGTCCGCGGCGTTGCGTGTCTTGGGCGGCGGCACGATTTCAGCGGCCGCGGTCAGCTTGGTGCCATACTTCTCGTTGCGGTAGTCGGCTATCAGCTCGCGTCCTGCATCCCGGTCCTCGAACGACCAGACACCGAGTTCGGCGCCCTCGATGATCATACCCATCACCGCCTTCTCGATGGCCTGCTGCACGGCGATCTGCTTGGGCTCGTTCTGGGTGACGCCCGCCTCAGCCTCGAGGATCTTGTCCAGGGCGACATAGCGGAATGCACCGCCCTGCAGCGCGTAGGAGGCGATCATCTTGTGAACCGCCACGCTGGACAGCACCTCTCCCGTGTTCGTCGAAACGGCCCGCAATGTGACGGTCACAGTGTCCTGCTGCCACTTCACATCGCCGCCGATGCCCAGGTGGCGCGCGCCGATGCCGCCCGTCATGGTGTTGGTGTCGTAACCGGTGATTCCGCCCTGGAGGATGATGCCCGCATGATCGAGCGGCGGCAGGACCCGCGCGTCGATACGCTGCTCGTTGCGGTAGAGCCGCCGCATCTCGGTGACGATCTGCCGTTCCTTGAGCAGGTCGTCAAGGCGGGCACGGTCGAGCACGGTGAACCAGCGCTTCTCGCCAGCATCCTGCAAGGCCTTGATCAGCATGGGCGCACCGCCCTGGGTGACAGCCCGCGACAGAGTCTGGACGTTCTCGCGTTCCTTGTACTGGCCGGTGAGATCGGGGAAATCGTAGACGGCGACGGTAATTCGCTTCGAGGGGGCCGGGATGGTGCGCAGGCTGTGGCTCTGCTTCGTCACAGGCGTATAAACAGGCTGCAGAACGCCTTCGGTCGGCACCGCCTGGCATCCGCCAAGCACTGACACGAGTGCGCCTACGACGGCGACCCTTGCGATCTTTGTCCCAAAGCGCCGGCTTTTCGGCATGTCGCCCTCCCGTGAGGCCGCTGCCCGCACTCGCACTGATCCATCCCGCATCGAAATCAATTGAGCCCCGGGCTGAGCGACGTGCTCGACGTCAGGTCGCCGCTCAGGGCGCCGGTGTTCAATCCGCCGGACAGAGCGTTGCCCGACTCCAGGCCACCAGCGCCCTGCATGAGGGAATTCACGGTGTTGTTTGTCGCGACCAGCAGGGGCACCACGATCTCGGTGACGCCGGTCGGGTCAGTGATGATCAGCCGGATCGAATCGACGGTCCGCTCGAAGGTGACGGTCGTCTCACCGAAACGGACCGTACCCGAGTCCTGGGGATTGTCACCGAAGATCGCCTCGGTAACCTGACTCGCGAGCCCCGAAAGCAGGCGGCTCTGGAGCTGGCGGATGAAGAGGTCCGCGTCGGTGGAGCCCGGATCGCTCGGATCCGTCGAATCCGTGCCTGGGCCTGGCGTGTGGGCCGTGGCCGTACGCTGGGCGTTGGCGAGGCCGAGCAGGTGAGACGAATTCAGCGGGCTGCCGCCGAAGGAGGGGTTGACCGGAGTGTAAACCATATCCTGAGCGACCGAACTGCCCGCGGCAGCCAGAACAACGCCAGCGGTCAGAAGCGCCGCACAAGCAGTCTTCATCATCTCATCTCCCCCCCACAACTTGCGAATGAAAAACGCCATAACGGCGTTTCTTGCAAACACTTCCAGGCACCGTTTCCGCCACCCTGCCGCTTTTCCCCAACGTACATGACAGGATCGCTATTGCGCCTGCGCCCGGCCTCACTGCGCTTTTACGGGACGTGCTGACGGGGCCGCCCGGCAACCCTACTGCGAGACGCCGATGCTGTTTGAGCTGCCGATCTGGCTGAACGATGCATAGTTGCTGTTCCCCGCCTGGACGATCGCGACCTCGTTGCCGGTTCCCATGACCGACCCGTCGATCGTGTTGCCGCCGCCGATCTGGGCGAAGGCGAACTCGTTCAGATTGCCGACGACGTCATAGGTCAGGCTGTTGCCCGACAGCGCCGAGGACGAGTCCTGAAGCGCCCTGCCCGCCACGAGTTGACCGCCAGACGTGCTGACCAGCAATCCCGCGGCGCCGGTCAGGCTGCCACTGCCGTTCGAGTCCCCCTGGAAGGTCATGCTGACCGTATTGAAGCTGCCGTTCTGGTCGATCGCTACATCGTTCTGGTCGCCGAACATGTCGACAGAGCCGGTATTCACGTCTCCTGTCTGACTCAGCGTGACCTCGTTGGCATTGCCGTTCGCCAGCGCCACCGCGTCGTTGAAGGTGCCGTCCTGATCGACGTCGAACTGGTTGCCGTCCCCGTAGATCTCGATGAGCGCGCTGTTGATGGCGCCGTCCTGGGCGAGCGTTGCGCCGTTGAGGTTTCCGGTGACGACCATCCCGCCCGTATTGCTGCCCTCCTGGTCGACCGCCACGTCGTTCTGGTCGCCCTGGATGTCGACTGTCGCTTCGTTGGAGCCGGCCGCGCCGAGTTGATCGACGACAAGGTTGTTGCTGTTTCCATCGACGCGGATCCCGGCTTCATTACCGAAGGAGGAGATGGCTTCCTGGTCGAGCGAAACGACGTTGAGGTTTCCGGTGACGAACACCTCGCCCGTATTGCTGCCGTCCTGGTCCACCGCCACGGCGTTCTCGTCGCCGAGAATGTCGACGGTCCCGTAGTTGCTGCCGATCACGCCCAGCTGGTCGAGCGAAATCGTGTTGGCGTTCCCGTCGACGTCGATCTCGCCGACATTGCCGAACGAAGCGAGGCTGTCCTGGTTCAGGACCACCGCATTGTCGTCGCTGCTCCCGGCGGTCCGGGATCCGATCAGGACCTCGCCGAGATTGGCGATTCCGATCTGGCTCAGTGTAAGTTCGTTGGAGTTGCCGTTCGCAAACGCCAGCGCCTCGTTTGCCTCGCCAATCTGGGCAATGCCGAACTGGTTGCTGTCTCCGCGGATCTCGAGTTCGGCGCTGTTGACGTCGCCTTCCTGCGATACCGCGACCTGATTGGCATTTCCGTCCACAGTGCCGACGATCCGGTTACCCAGCCCGTCCTGGACGAAGCCGAACAGGTTGCCGTCGCCGGTCGCGACATAGCTCAGGTCGTTGCCTTCCCCGGTCTGGCGAATGCGCGACTGGGAGATCCCCACGCCCAGCGCCACCCCGGTGAAGACGCCGGACGTCACCCCGTTGCCGGCACCCGAGAAGGTCAGCCTCGCGGTGTTGTCCAGGGTGCCGGTGTTGGTCTGGCTCAGCTCGCGAATCTGGTTGCCATTGCCGCCGCCCTGGGTCACCGACGCGACGTTCGTGCCGCCGCTCGAGGCGCTGTTGATCTGCGTCGCCGTGTAGACGAGCTGGGAATTGCCAGTCTGGTTGACGGTCAGCTGGTTGCCGAAGCCGGTCTGGTGCGCGCCACTGCCGTCATTGCGCGGGCCGCTGCTGGTGTTGCCCACGCGCGAAGACTGGCCGGTCTGGGCGATGGTGACGTCGTTGGAACCGTCCGCGGCGCCGCCGGTGAAGGTCTGCCGCAAGTTGGAGACGCGTGCCGACCAGCCGCCGTTCTGGGTGATCGTTGCGTTGTTGGAAGAGGTCGTCGCAGACGTGCCGCCATTCTGCTGCACCTCGAAGACGGCCTGGTTGGCACCCGTCTGATCGATTCGCAGATAGTTGGAGTTTCCGATCTGGTCGATGCCAAGACCCGCCTGGTCGCCCGGCGCTCCTGCCCGGTTGATCTGGTTGCGCGGCGGGCTGTTCACGTTCGAGTCATGCGTCTGGTTGATGATCAGCTCGTTGTCGGTGCCGTCCTGCCGGATTCGCTGCGTCGTGTGTCCGGCTCTGTTGCCGACGGCTGAACCGTTCGACTGGCCCTGGACGATGGAGGCCGAGTTACCGTCGCCGATCTGGTCGATATAGGCCTCGTTCTCGCCTGCGAGTGCCGCCCCCATGAGAAGTCCGACCGCCGTGGTGGTCGCAAGTGTCAGCTTGAATGTCATCGTGTAACCCCTGTCACGCGGTTGAATGTTGCTCGAAGACGGCGGCCGGGCGGCTTCCCGCCCGGCCGATAGTGCTTACTGCGAGACTGAGAGGCTGTTCGAGCCGCCACCGTTCTGGGTGAACGACGTCACGTTGTTCGACCCGTTCTGCAACACGGCGACCTGGTTTCCATCGGATGCGCCGGCGTTGCCGACGAGGCCGGTGATGGAGTTGCCGCCACCGATCTGAGCAAAGGCGAACTGGTTCAGATTGCCGATGGCCTCATAGGTCAGGCTGTTCCCCGTCAGGGCCGAGGACGAGTCCTGAAGAGCCCTGCCCGCCACGAGGAGGCCGCCCGAACTGCCGGCCAGAGCTCCCGCAACGCCAGTCAAGCCGTTGGCGCCGTTCGTGTCACCCTGGAAGGTGATGAGGGCCGTGTTGAAGCTGCCAATCTGGCTGATCAGCGCTTCGTTGCCATTGCCGGTCGCCAGAGCCAGCGCATCGTTCAACGTGCCGGACTGGACCACGGCCAGCTCGTTGCTGTCTCCGAGGATCTCGATCTGCCCGTTGTTGAAGTCGGCGGTCTGGTCGAGCGATGCGGTGTTGAGGTTTCCGACCACCGACACCAAGCCCTCGTTCCTGCCGACCTGGTCGACCGTCACCTGGTTCGTGTCGCCGAAGACGTCGACGAGCACGTTGTTGCCGTAATCGAGACTGGTCACGCCGAGCTGGTCGACGGAAATCGTGTTGGTGTTTCCATCGACGAGAATCTCGGCTTGATTGCCGAGCGAGGCGCCGCTGTCCTGGTTCAGAGCCACGACATTGTCGTCGCTGCCGCCGTTCCGGTCGCCGATCAGGATCTGGCCGATATTGGTGCCTCCTGTCTGGCTCATCGTGACGTCGTTGGCGTTGCCGGTCGCCCGCGCCGTCGCCTCGTTGTAATCGCCGGACTGGTCACCGTCGAACTCGTTGTCGTGCCCGATGATCTCGAGCAGCGCGCTGTTGACGGCTCCGTCCTGGTCCAGCGTTGCGTCGTTGGCGTTTCCTACGACGTACACGTCGCCCTGATTGCTGCCGTTCTGGTCGACAGCCACGTCGTTGTCGTCGCCCTGGATGTCGACGCCCGCATCATTGTAGCCGGTCGCGCCGAGCTGATCGACCGACACCGTGTTGCCGTTTCCGTCGACCAGGATCTCGGCGTCATTGCCGAACGAGGAGCCGGTGTCCTGGTTCAGGACCACCAGGTTCTCGTCGCTGGCGCCGTCCCGGTCTCCGATCGCGATCCGACCGATATTCGCGTCGCCCGTCTGGCCCACCGCGAACTCGTTGGCGTTGCCGGTCGCCCGAGCCACCGCGTCGTTCCCCGAGCCGGACTGGTCGATGCCGAACTGGTTGCCGTCACCGAGAATGTCGAGCAGCAGGCTGTTGCCGTTGCCTTCCTGCTTGATCAGGCCCTGCGTCACCGAGGACGAGGTGGTGACGAAGGTGCCGAAGCCGGTCGTGCCGTTCGAGTTGCCGACCTGCGACGCGTCCGCGGTGTTGCCATCGCCGACCTGCGATCCGTCGATCGCGTTGCCGTCGCCGTCCTGGCTCATGGCCGTCGCATTGCCCTGACCGTCCTGGACCGAGGCGCCGATGCGGTTGCCTGCCCCGGTCTGACTCAGGTTGGCGTCGTTGCCGCCGCCGGTCTGCGTGACTCCGCCGCTGACGGAGTCAGCGTTGCCGGTGCCGATGATGTTGCCGCCGGCGCCTTCGCTGGTCTGGGTGATCGCCACAGTGTTGGCAGCACCCGAGACATGCGTCTGTGCGATGCCGGTGACGGTGGAGAGCCCATCCACCGGCTCGCCCGAAGCGGTCTGCTGGGTGACGGTCGCGCTGTTGAGCGTCCCCGAGCCGCTTGCGCTGCCCTGGTTGATCTGGTTGACGCGGTTGCCGTCGGAAAGCTGGTCGATGACCAGCACATTGCCGTCGCCGGTCTGGTCGAGGCCGGTGCCGCGGGTACCCACCTGGTTGCGGTTGCCGGCCTGCCCGACGTCGAGGCTGTTGCCCGAGCCGTTCTGGCTGGCCGCGTCGGTCGCGGTGCCGACTTCGTTCTCGTCGCCGGGACCCTGCACCACCATGCCGGTGTTGCCGCCGCCCGTCTGCGAGACGTTAGCGAAGTTGTCGTCGGCCCAGGCCGGCGCAGACACCAGCGCCATCGCCGTCGCGGCCAGAAGTGTCGAAGCGAAACGTTTGGATGAGAGTAGTGCGGTCTTCTTCATTTTGGTTATCCCCAACTAGAGGTTTGAGAGATATCGATGCCGGTCGCGCCCGGATGCCGGAAGCCGGATTGGAGCGCGGGGACACCGTCAATTTGTTGAACCTTGGCGTCTGCAACGTGTCCTAAGCCGCGCACACTGCTTGCGGCTTCAAACTGAATAGACGCACCATGCTTCTGCAAATGGACGCCGGAGCAGGCGAACCTGGCTCCGGCGTCATAAGACCTCTACGGCTTGGCAACTGCCGCCATAGCGGCGCGCGCCTGCTCGACCAGATCGACGCCGATCTTTTCGCTGTACTCTTTCACGACAGGCGCAACGCGTTCGGTCATGGCTGCGAGCGCTTCAGGCGTGGGTTGGGAAATCTCGAAGCCCTTCGCCGCGAGCTCCGCCTCCAATTTCCCTGCCTCCTTGCGAGAAAGATCCCGTTGGAAGGCTGCCGATTCCTTCGCAGCTTCCATGACGGCTGCCTTGTCCTCCTCGGAGAGGCTGCCAAACCATTTCTGGCTCGCGAGAAGAACAAACGGCGTATAGACATGGCCCGTCTTGGTCAGATACTTCTGCACCTCATAGAACCTTGCGGTGTAGATAAGAGCGTACGGCGTCTCCTGGGCATCGACGGCGCCATTTTCGAGCGCGCTGTACAGCTCAGGCCAAGGAAGCGGCGTCGGATTGGTTCCCAAAGCCGTCCAGGTCGCAATGAACAACGGGTTGGGTATGACGCGGATGTTGATCCCTGCCATATCGTCCACCGTTTTGACGGGACGAACCTTGTTGGTCATGTGGCGGAAGCCGTTGTCCCACCACGCCAGACCGACGATGCCGGTCTTTTCCTTCAGCTGTGCAAACAGCTGCTCGCCGACCGCGCCGTCCATGACGGCATCGACCGCGGCGAAGTCCTTGTAGAAAAACGGAAGATCGTAGATCATGAATTGCGGAACGACGCCGACCAGGTTGGGCGTGGGGCCAACCATGATATCGATGAAGCCGGCCTGAACCGACGCCTGCATCTCGGGCTCGCTGCCGAGCACGCCATTTCCGAACGTGTCGATCTTGATGCGCCCGCCCGTCTTCTCTTCCACCAGCTTCGCAAAATAGCGCGAAGCCTGTCCGACCGGATGGTCTTCCGTAGGCACGTAGCCCAGGCGCGGGTTCTGAGCCATGGCCGGAGCGGCGGCCAAGAGCCCTCCCAGCAGCGCCGCAGTCAGAAACAATACTTTCTTCATAGTTCAACCTCCCAAGAATTGGTTCAAAGGAACCAGAATGCAGGAACTGCAACCACTAAGGAACAGGACCGGCGGTACGAGAATGGCCTATTCGGCCAAGACTAACGATATGGCGTCCCTGGCTGCTGAAGCGGACGGTACGCCGCTTCTGCTACGGCGCCGACGAGCCTCCGACGGGCGGTGTGATCAATTCTACGGCCACGATGAACGCGCCCCCGCGAATACACCCCGGCCGATGCTCCCCCGCGCCAAAGTCAGGTCAGACCAACGGCCCGCCCTCACGATGAGGACGGGCCACCGGCAACATCAATCAAGCCATCCCTTGCCCGAGATCGGGGGCATCGGTGGGTTGGGCTGGCTGGCAGTCGGCGGCCAGTTATGCGTACCGGTCGGGAAGGGATTGATGGCAATCCGCGTGTCACTCCCCGGACAATAGTTCGCCGCCGAGTGCCACCGGCCGGCCGGGACATAGACAATGTCGCCGGCCTCCGAGACGAAGCCCGGCAGGCCTTCGAGGTTGTATTGGATCTGACCTTCCATGATGAACCAGAATTCACCATAGTTGATGTGCCTGTGTCCGAGCGCCGTGGGGGACTGCATATTGCAGTTGAACGCCTGGCCGCGGATGGCGTTAACGAACAAGCCAGGGGCGGTTACGAACGCGCCGCCCGAGGGCGAAGCAAGGAAATCCCTGAAAGTAGAATTGCCCGTCCCAAGGGCTTCTGCACCCGGATCCTGTCGCGTCAACGCCCAGGTCATCCCCGGCTGCGGCTTAGGCAAGGT
Source organism: Mesorhizobium sp. BR1-1-6 (assembly GCF_020165355.1). NCBI lineage: Bacteria > Pseudomonadati > Pseudomonadota > Alphaproteobacteria > Hyphomicrobiales > Phyllobacteriaceae > Mesorhizobium > Mesorhizobium sp. BR1-1-6. The sequence goes on from NZ_JAIUHZ010000024.1 coordinate 64,143, forward strand.
TGCCGCCGCCTGCGGGTAAGTGATCTTGGCGTCCGCGGTGAAGACCTCGAAGTGCAAGGACGGCACCGCGCCGACGTTCTTCATCTGGAACTGCGTACGCGCGGGAACCTGGACCATAAAGCCTTTGGTGGCCGTAAACGGCGCCTCGCTCCCGATCGTGAACTCGACCGAACCTTCCCAGACAATGAAGGCCGCGCGGGTATCCGATATGAACATGGCCGGCGACTGATCACCGACCGCCAACTGAACCCATGAAGCCCGCAGGTGCGCGTCGCTGACGATCTCCTGGTGCCAAGTCTTGGACTGATTGGCGGGAGAAATCTTGGCGCGCACGTCGGCTATCGTCGTGTGTGGCTTGTTCGGGGCCTTGTATGGTGCCAGCGCCACCGGCTTTGGCGTCCAGGTGAACACCGTCTGTGCGAGCGCCGCGGTGGACGATACCGCCCCGATCGCCAGCGCGGCCACCACGGCCAATCCGCCTTTCCATAGGTTCATGAGAGTCACTCCTCCGTTTTCTGCTTGACCGATGGTGACACCGCGAATCTGACCGAAACCCCAAGCATCGACCGATCAGAAAAATCCACAATGTGGACGCGATGTCCAACAATGCATATTGGGCAGACTATTAATGGGTTGTCAACGCCTCACCGCGGCGCTTCAGGGCCTGTCGATCGGATGCTTGCCTGTTGGGTTAACGTGCATGGATCATAACGTCCGCTGACAGTGCAGGAGGCCTCGGCGGCTGATCGGAGGCTGTCTAGGGTACGGGTGTGATCGCCGCTCCACTCTGGAACCAGGCGATCACGTTCTGGGCCACGAGGTCCGCCATTGCGGTGCGCGTACTGACCGACGCGGACCCGATATGCGGCAGGATCGTCAGGTTATCGAGCGCCAGCAGGTCTTCGGAGACATTGGGTTCATCCGCGAGCACGTCGAGGCCGGCCGCCGCAATGGCTCCTGTGCGCAGGGCGCCGATCAGTGCATCCTCGTCCACGACGGTTCCGCGGCCTACATTGATGAACACGCCCTCGGGCCCGAGGGCGGACAGCACCTCGGCATTCACGCTGTTTGCGGTCGACGGGTCGCCCGGCACGATGGAGATGAGCACATCGACGGCACTGGCAAGTTCCAGCAGTGAAGGAAAGTAATCATACGCGACCCCCTCCGCCGGGCGCCGGCTGTGATAGGCAACAGGAAGCCCAAACGCTTCAACTCGTCGGGCGATGCAGCGACCGATCCGCCCCATTCCGTAGATGCCGACCCTGCGGTTCCGCAGTGTCAGACGGCTAAGCGGGTAGTCCGATGCTTTCCAGTGGCCCCCGCGAACGAAGGCTGCCGCCCTGGGTATCTCACGCACGACGCTGATAAGGAGCCCCAACGTGAGATCGGCGACCTCCTCGTTCAGGACATCAGGGGTGTTCGTGACGACGATATTCTTGCTTCGTGCGTAGGCAGCATCCACCGCGTCGTAGCCAACGCCGTAGCTGGCGATGATCTCAAGGTTGGGAAGGGCGTCTATGAACTGCCGATCGATTCTGGCGCGACAGGCCACGCCACGAATTGACGCCCGCACCTCCGGGGACAAACGGGCGTGAATGTCACAGTCAGGGGTTTCGACCAGGCTGAAATGCGTTCCGAGCATGCAGCGGGCATGCTCGTGCATCCAGCCTGGTATCAACACGGTGGCGGCGGGTTTCGACAAAGGCTTTCCTTCCGGTTCGGGGTGTCACTGCCGGCACGAATGGCCGCAGGTGAATCAGGGTTTTCGCACGGGAGGCCTTTGGATTGCGCAATGCGCCGATAGTGAGCCGCGGACTTGATTTAGCTTCGAGTTCGCGGCGGCTGGCCAGTTTCTCCAGCGCAATCGGCATGTCAGCGGTTCCTGTACCACGTCCTCCAAGGTCGCCATCGATGTGACCATAATGTGGTCAACCTGCCCAAAACTTTGATAGGGGCCCGCGACCTCTTTGTCAAGGCGGCGGGAACGCCGCAACCAAAAGGGGGAGCTTGACAAGTGTGCAGTTCCACCCAATGCTTGGGCATATTGTCCATATTATGGACGAAGCGATTCCAAAAAGGTCGCGCGTTCGCATTCACCGGCTGCACGAATGTGCCGAATGCCAGGCGGTGGCTGCAGCGATGCATGTGCGGAATGTCAAGGAGAGTGGCAGCGTGAACAACATAAACTACCTTACAAATATCAATTTCGGGCTTGGAGCGGCCGAGTCACTGGCAGAAATTTTGGGCGAACTCGGCGTGTCCCGCCCTTTGGTGATCAGCGATCACGGCATCAAATCCGCTGGTTTGCTTGAGCGTCCGGTATTCGAGTTCCTGAGAACAGCGCCGATCTTCCTGGACGTTCCCTCCAACCCGACTGAGAGCGCAGTTGCTGCCGGTCTCGCGCTATACAGGCAAGGCGGCTGCGATGGGGTAGTGGCGATTGGCGGAGGCTCTCCGATCGACCTGGCCAAGGGCGTGGCGCTGCTTGCCACGCACGATGGTGAACTTGAGCGTTATGCAGCGATCCTGGGCGGGGTGGCACGCATCACTGGCGCGGTAGCGCCGCTTGTGGCCATCCCGACAACGGCGGGTACGGGGTCCGAAGTTGGACGCGCGGCACTGATTACACTGGATGACGGCCGGAAGCTCGGATTTATCAGCCCGCACCTCATCCCGCGCAGGGCGATCTGTGACCCGGGGTTGACGATGGGGCTCCCCCCGGCTCTGACGGCCTCGACAGGGCTCGACGCACTGTCGCATTGTATCGAGACATATCTTTCCCCCCGCTATAATCCGCCTGCCGAGGCAATTGCCACCGACGGCTTCCAACGGATATGGAAGGCTTTGCCTGTCGCCTACGCAGACGGCGCGAACGCGGAGGCGCGGACCGAACTCATGATGGGTGCCCTCGAAGGGGGCATGACGTTTCAGAAGGGGCTTGGCGCCGTCCATGCGCTTAGCCATGCATTGGGCGGTCTCAAGGAGGCTAAGCTCCATCATGGGACGCTCAACGCCATCCTGATGCCGACCGTCCTTCGGTGGAACGTGGAAGTTCAAGCCGTGGCTCAGAAGGTCGACTACCTCGAGCGCCTGGCGGGACTTGAACATACAACGCTCGCAGATGCACTGGACGGGTTGAACCGTAGTCTTGGCATTACGCCCAGATTGTCCGAACTGGGGGTTCCCCGGCACGTCATCGATTGGGTGTGTGAGCGAGCCATTGCAGACCACAGCCATCCCACAAATCCACGTTCGCTGACCAAGGAAGACTACGCCGCGATCCTTGAGACCGTTTTCTAGGCTGCGAATGCCCTCAAAGGAGGAGCGAGGAGGTAATTCCGTGAGACCGATCGTGATCGTAACGGGCGCAAGCCACGGCATCGGTGCCGCAACGGCGCGGCTGTTCGCCGTTGAAGGCTACGATGTTTGCATAAACTATCTTTCGGACGCTGCCGCTGCATCCGAAGTCGTTGAGCACTGCAAGGCCGCAGGCGCCCGCGCCATCGCGGTACAGGGAGACGTGGGCAAGAGGGAGGACATCGAGGCCCTGTTCAGTGCCTGCGACGATGCACTGGGGCGAGTGACCTGCCTGGTCAATAATGCCGGGATCATTGGGAAAGCCTGCAGAATCGATGAGTTGCAGCCCGCGGTGCTGGAAAACACCTTCAGGACCAACGTCTTCGCCGTCATGTACTGTATACAGGAAGCCGCGAAACGCATGTCCAACCGCAAGGGCGGCAGAGGCGGGACGATTATCAACATGTCTTCGCTCGCCGCCTTCCTCGGCAGCCCGAACGAATATGTGCATTATGCCGCAAGCAAGGGTGCAGTGGAATCCATCTCCATCGGCGCGGGGAAAGAACTGGCGCCGGAGGGCATCCGTGTGAATGCCATACGTGTCGGGACCACCAACACGCGGATACACACACAAGGCGGAAACCCCGAGCGACCAGCCAGGATTGCGGCGGCAACCCCCATGGGGCGCATCGCGGAGCCTGAAGACATCGCGCGCGCGGCCCTGATGCTTGCGTCTCCTGGCGCGGGGTTCATGACAGGCACCCTGATCACGGTGTCCGGGGGGCTCTGATGCTCCGCGGTCGGGATATTCCGCTGGGAGTGCCAGGCTGGCCTGGCACTCCTGCTGAGACCGGTCGCGCCCCATCCACGGGCATTCATTCCAGCTCAATTGCCGCGCGACGCCAGTCAAGCACTCTGTAAGGTGCCTCGTCCGCGTTCGATACAAGTATCAATGCCTCGAAAGATTCGCTGTAGCCGGACCGCAGGGTCGTCCTGAGATCGACGCGCCAGCTCGGTGCCGGCTTCAGTGTGTTGAAGGTCACCCCCGCCAGCGACTGATCGAGTTGCTCGCGCGACAGACGGCCGGCGTGGAAATCCTTGATCGCCTTTCGCACCGACGGCGGCAGGCCAGGAATATCGCCCAGCAGTCCATCATCGAGCGCTTCCAGGCGAACGCCGGCCAATCCGGAGGAGACGGTGACATAGGGTTCGATGGCGATGGCCATGTCGGGCGTTATTCCCGGGAAGGCGGCCAATTCGGAGACCGTCTGAAACAGCTTTGTGTCGTTTCCAGCCTGCTGCGGAGCGGAACCGGCCGGCTGTCCGTTCGCCGGAGTCGGCCGGGCGCGGTGGCCGATGATCTTTGTCGCCAGATCCTCCGCGGTTCCGGGAGCGGCGCCGGCGGCTCGCAACGCGCCAACGATCAGCGGCCGCTCGGCGGTGTTGAGATCGATCCGCAATGCTTCATTTCTCGCAGAGATGGAAGCGACCCCGGCCGGCAGGGTGATCGTGGACGAAATCTGATCGCTCAGCTTGCCCACACTGTCGGGCGGGCCGGCGCGGATCTCGGCCGCGGCCTGCGACAGCCCGGCTTCCGCCAGAATGCGCGCCGACGCCTTGTCTTCCGTGACGCGCACACTGGCCACGACCCCGGTCATCTGCACGCGAAGTATGACGGCAAGGAATCCCAGAAAAATCATGATCCACAGGACGCTGACGAGGATTGCACCTCGCCGGGTCGTTGCCGAGTTCATGCCCACTGCCGCAAGACCCATTTCGGCCCCATGCTTCGCCACGAAAGGTGACGCCACGATCGCGTCGAAATCAAGACTTCGCTCCCCGGCTCAAGCAATGTGATCACCATGCGGCGGGCAGCCACGCCCAGATGATGACCAGTGCCGGCGCGAGGAACGTTCCGAACGGAACGCGCGCCGCGGCACGGAGCGGGCGGCGCAAGCGAACCGCGCGGATGATGCTGAAGATGAAAGCCGCGACCGAAGCAAGCAGGATCTGGGCGCCGACGCCGGCCAGCCCGGCCAAGACGGTGGATACACCGATCAGCTTGATGTCGCCGAAGCCTATGCCGTCGCGGCCGCGCAGCCTCCCATACGCGACGTCGAACAGACACAGCAGGAGCATCAGGACGCCCCCCGGCCCGATGCGCCAGGCCAGCGCGGCGAAATCGCTCGCCTCGAACCACCAGTCGGCGAGCGCGACGACCAAGATGCCGGCCGTGTAGCGGTCAGGAATGAGCAAAGACGCAAGATCATGGACCGCGATTGCCGCGGCCAGAAGGCATAGCGCAAGCGCCGAAGCGACGACGAATGCGGGGCTTCCGATGACAGCCGGCACGGTAGCGGCGGCGAGCGCGACTGCGACGGCGGCGGTAGACCGACGCCGCGCCCTCAGAATCTTCATTCGATCATCGTCTTGGCCGGCCGCCGAAGCGGCACGTTTCTGGATGGCTCGTTCATCAGCCGCAATTGCGACCGCATCTCCTCCGCCACATGTTGCGCATCCATGCCGTCCTTCATGACCTGAGGCCGGATCAGGATGATCAGCTCCGTCCGCGTCGCGGAGTTCTGGTTGCTCCGGAAGGCGTCGCCGATGACGGGCAGATCGCCAAGCACCGGCACACCGTCGCGGCCGCGCTGCTGGCGTTCGCTGATCAGTCCGCCGAGCATCACGGTCTGGCCGCTGGTGACCGATACGGTCGAGCTGACCTTTCGTTGCGATATGGTCGGCGTCAGGGACTGGGCCTGGCTGCGCTGGACCGAGCTGATCTCCTGTTCGATGACGAGGCTGATCGTGCCGTTCCCGGTGATCCGGGGCAGAACCTTCAGGATCACGCCGGTATCGCGGAACTCGACGTTGTTGACGACCGGCGCTTCGGGATCGGTGACGGACTGCGCGGTGCGGGTGACGATCGGTATTTCATCACCGACCTGCAGCAAGGCGGGTTTGTTGTCGAGCACCACTACCGAGGGCGAGGAAAGCACCTTGACCTCGGTAACGCCGCGCAGCGCATCGATGACAACGCGCGGCTCGGTGTCGGGGCCAAGCAGCAGGTTGAAGCCCGGAAGCGTTCGCGACAGCACGGCCTTGCTGGCTTCCTGGAACAGACCGACCGATCCGTGGTTGCCGCCCACGCCGATATCATTGGATTTCAGGAAGAACTGCACGCCATAGCGCAGCTCGTTGGTCAGGGTGACCTCGGCTATCGTCGCTTCGATAGCGACCTGCTCTTGCGGCCGGTCGAGTGCGGTGATCGCCTGTTCGATCAGCCGTTGCTGGTCGGGCCGCCCGTAGATGAGAATGGTGTTGTTTTCGGGGTTCGCGGCGATGCGCACGCCGCTTTGCGACCCACCACCGCCCGGGATAGGCTGGTCGGTTTCGCCAGCGGGGGCCGGCAGGCTATCCGCCATGCGCTGATCCGGCGTCGCAGTGGCCGCCTGCGAACCGTTTGCGCCCTGATTCTGGCCGTCAGCCTGCGAGCCGGGCGGAAACTGCGAGGCCGGGTCTTCTGAAGCCGACGATGCCGGGGCGCCGTTGAATATTTCGTTGACCATCGATGCAAGGCGCCGTGGCTCCAGGTGCTGGACCTTGTACACCCGCAAATTGGAGGCAGACGCGTCGATCCGGTCGAGCCGCTCGATCCAGCTCGCCGCGCGCTGCAACTGGTTGCGCGTCTTCGCCACCACCAGAATCGCATTGCTGCGCTCGATCGGCTCGACCCTGATCGTGTTGCGTCCGCGACCGCCCTCCCCGATGTCGAGCACGCGGGTCAGCTCGGGCATCATGGTGGCCGCGCTGGAATTGTTGACAGGGAAAATGCCGACTGACTGGTCGGCCAGCCAGTCCTGGTCGAAAGAGCGCGCTGCTTCGATCGCCGCAGTCCGCTCCGCCGCCGTCCCCTGGAAGATCAGCGCGTTGCGGCTGGGATCCTCGCGCACCATGCCGGGACGGGCGACGAAGTTTTCGAGCAGCGGCAGGATCGTGCTGGCGGAAACGTTTTTCAGGGGAAACACCGTGACGGCGTAGCCAGGCTGGATGGTGGTGCCCGGATCGAGTTGGGCGGCTCCGAACGCTTCGTTCGCAGGTATCAGCCGCAGACGGTCGCTTTCGCGCATCATGGCCACGCCGCTGCTGTGCAGCGCGGACTCGAACATGGTGAGGATTTCCGCGGCCGGCGTAGGCTTCGACGTCGTGATCGATACCTTGCCCGCGATTCTGGGGTCGAGCGAGTAGCTGATCCCCAGCACCTCGCCCAGCACCGTGCGGGCCGCGACTTTGATCTCGGCCTCCTCGAGGTTGACCTCGAACTTTTCGCCGCTCAGCCGCTCGAGCGACTTGCGCTCGCCGGCAGTCAGCTGCTGTTGGTATCCGTAGTATACTTCACCCTGCCGGTTGTTCTGCGTGCGGCCGAAGCCGAGCCTCGACAGAAAACCGCCGCCGGAAGGTTTGCGCGCACTCAAATCTGCGTTCGCGACCTTGTCCAGGGCATCCGGCCGCGCGGCAACGTCTCCAAGATAATCACCAGTGGAGGTACACGCGGCCACTACCGCCAAGAGGCAGGCCGCCGCGCCTCTGCGAACCCACACGGAACAGGCATTTGGGGCACTGCCTTGCCGACCTACGCTCACCTACACACCCAACCCAAGCCTACGCCCGGCGCCTCGGGAAAGTACCGTTCTATGACGCTTGAAAACCACAAGGCACGCTTTCTGCTTCCCGCTTGGACACCGTACACCTCGTCGACCTCGGTCAGCCCGAGGTAGGTGAAGAACTCGAACTTATGCCGCGATTCGACATGGACCTGCGCCAGCGGCTGCAACTCCTCCCGCGTCAGGGCCCCGCCGACGTCGTCGTTGAGGCCCTGCTCGCATGGGCGGCAAAGCCATCGTCGAATGTTCAGCCTAACTCCTCCACGGTTGGGATTCTCAATGGAACCAGCCCGCTGGCACGGTCACCAATGCCGGGAACAGAACCAGCAGCACGATGAGGACCATCTCGGCCAGAAGGAAAGGCCACACACCTCTCAGGGCCGACCCCATTGAAACTTTGCTGATTCCGCACACCGTGTTGAGGACAGTTCCGACAGGGGGCGTAATCATGCCGACCGCGGCGGTCATGATGAACATGACCCCAAAATAGATCGGGTCGATCCCGGCCGCCGTTACGAGCGGCATGAGGATGGGTACCAGTATGGTGATCGAAGGTGCGAAATCGAGCACCATGCCGATGACAAAGATCGCCAGAACGATCATGGCCATCAGCAGGATCGGCATATCGATGAAAGGACTGAGGAGAGTAACGAGCTGGGCGGGCAGACTGGCGATCGTCATCATGAAGCCGGTGACCACGGAGGCTGCCACCAGCAGCATGATTACTGCCGTCATTCGACCGGCGTCGAGCAGCGCGTCAAAGAGCAGCCGCGGCGTCAGCTCCCGATAAACAACCAGCCCCACGAACAGTGCATAGAAGGCTGCAACGACGCCGGCCTCCGTGGGGGTGAAGATGCCGAACCGCAGTCCGACCAGGATAATCACCGGCAGCATCAACGCCCAACCGGCGGTCAGAATGGCTTTCGGGATGTCCCTGCGCGGGAGTTTGGGCTGGACCGCCGACGTTTCCTTTCTGGAGACGATCCACCAAGTCACCACTAGGCTCAGCCCCATCAGGATCCCTGGCACGATTCCGGCGAGGAATAAGCCGACGATGGAAATGTTTGCGGTGACGCCCAGGATGATGAATCCGACAGAGGGCGGGATCACGGGGGCAATGATGCCCGTCGCCGCCATCAAGCCCGAGGCGCGACTCATGCTGTAGCCCGCATCGCGCATAAGAGGGATCAGCATGACGGCAAGCGTCGCCGTATCCGCGATTGCCGATCCGGAGAGGCTGGCCATCAGCAAGCCCGTGCCGATGACCACGTAACCGAGGCCGCCACGTATGTGACCGAAGAGCGCCAGGGCCACGTTCACGATGCGGCGGGAGAGGCCGCCGGCGTTCATGAGCTCGCCGGCAATGAGAAAGAACGGGATCGCCATCAGCGGATAGCTGTCAGCGCCATTGACCAGCCTCTGCGCCAGAATCTGTGCATCCAGATTTCCCATCAGCATCATCATCGCGACGCCCGACAGCATCAGGGCGAAGGCGATTGGAATCCCGATGCCCATTGCACCGAGGAGTGAACCTATGAAGACCAAGCCGCTCACGGTGTTTTCTCCGAAACTAGCGCGGGGGACACGGCCGGTGGCGGCACATCGATCTCTGCTCCCGACCACGGGGCGGGCAGGATGCCGCGCAGCGAGCGCCACAGATCAAGAAGGAGGATCAGAGCCATCATGATGGCAGCGGTAATACCCGCGGCGTAGATGGCCCCGACGGGAATTCCCGACAGTGCTTGGACGTTGCCCCATTCGATCACGGTGAGTGACCAGCTGCCTTGTGCCAGGAGCCAGCAGCACCAAAGCATCAAGCCATACGAAACAAGAAAGCAGACGAAGCGCGCCCTGCGAGGCAACCGGACCACCAATGAGTCGACGCCGAGATGCGCGCCCTTGGCTAGGGCCACCACGGATCCCATAAAGATGATCCAGACGAGGACCACACGGGAGACTTCAACGGCAAACGGAATGCCTGAGCTGAAGCCGTAGCGTAGCACGACATTTGTAAAGATTAGGATGCTGATGACGGCCATGCCGACGACGACGAAGACGTCAAAAGACTTGAAAAGCCACTGTAACGGCGTGGTCATGACTGCTCCCAAAAGGTTGTGCGCGCATGCATCGATCCTTGCGGCACTCTGACGAGAATCCGCAGACCGTGAGCAGGGAGCCTCCAGCATGCTGATGGGGTAGAAACACCCAATCGCGTGATGAAGGCCTGTCCTGCTCATCCGGTCGAACAGCGCAGGGGTAAAGCCAACGATCCCTCCAACCAGTAGGAGGTCCCGGGCGAGCTTCCGGTGTCAGACACCTTCCACCACGGCCAGATGTGCCTTGGCATGCTTCTCGCGGGCCTTGATCGCCGTCTGATACTCTGGAGAGTTGTAGCAGGCGAGAGCGGTCTCGTAGTCCCTGAACTCGATGACCGCCAGGCGGTTCGCGTGAGGGCCCTCCATGACCTGGCTCGTTCCCGCGCGAACGACGAAGGACGCCCCGTATTTGTCGAATGCTGCCTTGTTCAAGGCAATGTATTCTTTATAGCCCTCATGGTCCGCGATATCGACCATTGCAACCCAGTATCCTTTTTTGGTCATCTGCTTCCTCTCCCACAGAAATTCCCATACCCTCTCGCGGAAGATACGGACGTCCCGATGCATTCAAATTCGCCACAAGTGCGTTTGCCGTTGATCCTCCTCGATCACACGGCTAGAACCGAAACTACGACGCTGACTACAATATGGACAGCTTGTCCAAAAGCGTGTAGTACCACCATGTTTCGTTGTCAAGCTTGCAAGGAGATGCGCCATGGGCCTAAGTGAGCTCCAGGACGAAGCCGATGAGAGAGCTTCTACTCACGTGCAGGGAGCGGCCTCGTTCTCGAAGTTCATCACGGTGCTGCAGATCATCGCGGATGCCCCTGGAACCTTGGACATTGCCCAACTGACAAAGTGCGCGCCATTTCCCCGGGGGACGGTCTACCGTCTCGTTTCGGCGCTCACGGCGGAGGGACTCATCACACAGTCGGGAGAGGGTGGAACGTTCCGCTTGGGGCCGCGCCTCCTCCAGCTTGCTGCCAAGACCTGGGAGGACTCCGACTTGCGGACGATCGCCAGGGATTTTCTGGTTTCGCTCCGCGACGCAACCGATGAGGCGGTTCACCTTGCGGTGCCCAGCAACAACCGGATGGTCTACATAGACAAGTTGGTGGGCTCCAGCAGGGTTCAGATGAAAACCAGCATTGGCGGCCAGGTTGAACTTCACTCGACATCCGTGGGTAAGGCGTGGCTGTCTGGTCTGCCAGACCAGCGGCTGTTGGAAGTCATCAAGAGCCTGGATCTGAGACGCCATACCGCCAAGACGTTCACGACACCCGAAGCGCTGTTCGATGAGTTGAAGCGGACGCGCGAGCAAGGGTTCGCGTTCGATGACGAGGAGAACGAACCGGATATCCGCTGTCTCGGCAGCCCGATCTTCAATCGTTCGGGGGAACCGATCGGAGCGGTCAGCATCAGCATGCCGGTGTACCGGCACGACGCTCGGCGCCACGAGCTCTGCGCAAGGCTGGTGCGTCAAACGGCGAAACAGATCAGTGGCGAATTGTCCAGGATGGTGTAGCGCCGGGCGCGCCACCGCGTCCATCGCCACCATCGACGTACCGCTTTAACGGCATCGCTATCATTCGACGCTGAGGAAGATGGCTGATCCAACAGCACCGAAACAGCCTTGGGGGCCGTTCAAGCCAGGTCAGTCCGGAACCCGGCAGGCAGGCCCGAAGGGGCCCACAACAAGCTCGTTGAAGCATGCCTCGAAGACATGCTCGCGGATTGGGAGGCCAACGTGCCAGCAGCCATTGGCAAGAAGCGAGAGAAAAAGCCAGACGCACACCTCGAAATCGCCGCTTCGATCCTGCCGCGAGACTTGCCGCACCAGATCGACAAGCGGCAGCCCTTCGTCAATGCCTTCGCCCACCGCTACAACCGTCACAGGCCACACGACGCTCTCGACGAATCAACTGAGCCGAGTATCTCAAGACCTTCAGCGGCGCGCCCCGCAGGCCTCCTCACATGTCTTGAACCAGGACATCCTCCAGGATGACACCAAGCGAACTCACTGTGCCGGAATGGCTGCGACGATCTCAGGCGATAGCCTGGGTGACATTGCTTGGCATGCTCTTCCATATCGCATTTGCTTTCGGACACATCGATGGCCCGACGCATAGAAACGGCTTGCTCTTATCCAGCTTCGAGCGGTCGCTCGCAGGATCCGGAGAAGGGCCCGCGTCGGGGCACCACGACGACAAGTCCCAGGGCCGTTGTGAGATATGCATCATCGGCTCCATGGGAGCCGCACTGCCGGCGCCTGCGGCAGTTCATGTCCTTTCCGAGCTCACCTTCTACACGATCGACTGGGTCGCGACTGCGGCGCGCCCGGACACCATAGAACTCTCTTCACACTACGATATCCGCGGCCCTCCGCGAGCTTGAATGGATGGCTGAACTGCCGCTTCTCGCGGTCGCGCCACGCGCCGAAACTTGTGATGGCGGCTAATGACCATATCGATCTGGAGAGACAGAGATGGGATTGCATCACCACACCGGGACGTTGTTTGCCGCTGGCATGTTTATTGTTATTTCGACGGCGCACGCAGAAGAAGATCGTCGAGAGCTTGGACCGCATGTCCATGGACACGGGACATTGGCGATCGCTTTCGAGGCCAACAATGTCCAGATGGAGCTCGCTGCCCCCGGCATGGATATTGTCGGGTTTGAGCACGAAGCTGAAACCGCAGAGCAGAAGAGCGCCGTCGAGACCGCGCTCGCCGACCTTAAGGAACCCTTGAAGCTCTTCGCGTTGCCCGACTCCGCGGGGTGCACCGTCACCTCCGCCGACGTCAAAGTCGTCGCGGAAGAACATGAGGACCACCATACTAAGGTGGAGGCTGGTGAGGCCGCGGGTTCTGAAGAGCACGAGGCCCATCACACCGAGTTCCGAGCAACTTATGCTCTCGCCTGCGTGGATACCGCCCAGGCGTCGTGGCTCGACTTTCCCTTCTTCGATCGCTTCGCCGGATCCGGGAAACTCGGCGTGACGGTCGTCGATGCCAATGGACAGACCGCATTCGAGGTGTCCCGCGAGGCGCGCTACCTGGAGAGATGAGATGAACGCGGAAGCCGCGACAGACGCCGTGCGCTTGCACGGCGTCGAATACAGGTGGAACGCGCGAGACCCGTTTTGCCTCTCAATCGGCGAGTTCGAAGTTTCCCGCGGCGAACGTCTTCTGCTGCTTGGCGCATCCGGTAGCGGAAAATCGACGCTCCTCAGCTTGCTGACAGGCATCGCGTTGGCGCAAGCTGGGCGCTTGGAAGTCCTCGGGCAACGGCTTGACGAATTGAGCGGCAGCGGGCGCGATCGGTTTCGGGCGGAACATTTTGGCATCATCTTTCAGATGTTCAATCTTCTTCCCTACGGCGCCGTCATCGACAATGTGCTGTTACCGCTCAGCTTCGCACCGGAACGTCGCGCCCGCGCAAATGCCGCGGGAGGCGCGGAGAGCGAAGCCCGGCGCCTCTTGTCGGCCCTGGGACTTCCGGCGGATATCGGGCAGCAGACGGCGGCCACCCTGAGCGTCGGTCAGCAGCAACGCGTCGCGACGGCGCGGGCGCTCATCGGCTCCCCCGATATTGTTGTCGCCGACGAGCCTACATCGGCTCTCGACGACGATCGGCAGCAGGATTTTCTCGACCTGCTGTTCGGCCAGATCGAGGCCACAAAGGCAACTCTGATCATGGTCAGTCACGACCGCCGCTTGGCGCAGCATTTCACGCGGGCGATCCAGCTCAACGACATCCTTACAACGTCGAAAAGCCGAGCCCGGGCATGATTGTCGCACGTCTCGCTCTGCAATCGCTGCGCAACCGCTGGATCACGGTGTTGCTGACGATCCTTTCGATCTCCGTCAGCGTCATGCTTCTGCTCGGTGTCGAGAAAGTCCGCAGTGGCGCGCGAGACAGCTTTGCCGGGACCGTGTCTGGTGCGGATCTGGTCATTGGCGCCCGATCGGGTGCCATGCAGCTCCTTCTCTACTCGGTGTTCCGCATTGGCAACGCGACCAACAATGTCACCTGGCGCAGCTACGAAGACATCGTTTCGCGCCCGCAGGTAGCCTGGGCAATTCCGCTTTCACTTGGCGACAGCCATCGCGGCTTTCGCGTCATCGGGACGACTCCGGATTACTTCGAGCACTTCCAATATCGCGGCGGCCAGGCCTTGACGTTTGCTGCAGGCGCACCCTTTGACGACCTGTTCGATGTCGTCCTCGGCTCGGATGTTGCGAGCCGGCTTGGCTATTCCATCGGCGACAAGATCACTGTCGCGCACGGTGCGGGCTCGCTTGGGCCGCAGCATGACGACCTCCCGTTTCGCGTGTCCGGCATACTGGCACGTACCGGCACGCCGGTGGACAAATCCCTCCATGTCAGTCTCAAGGCTATCGAGGCCATTCATGTCGACTGGCGGTCCGGTTCACGGATCCCGGGACAAGTTACACCGGCCGACCGTCTGCGGCAGATGACCATTGCTCCGAAGGCGGTAACCGCCGCGATCATCGGCTTGAAGTCGCGCCTGCAAGTCATCGGGTTCCAGCGCGGCGTGAACGAGTACAGGGCCGAGCCTCTTTCGGCTGTGCTGCCGGGGGTCGCCTTGCAGGAGATGTGGGGACTGGTCGCCACCGCCGAGACCGCATTGCTTGGCGTCTCCGCGATGGTCGTGGTGACCTCGATGCTCGGCTTGTCGGCAATGATCCTGTCGACGCTCAACGAGCGACGGCGTGAGATCGCGATATTGCGCTCGCTGGGGGCAAGACCCGGCACGGTTGCAGGCCTTCTTGTCGGAGAGGCTACCTTGCTGACGGTGGCGGGAATCGCAGTCGGTACGGCGGCACTTTATGCGGTCCTGGTGGTGGCCCGCCCGCTTGTTGACAGACAGTTCGGCGTCGACATCGGCATTCAGCCTCCGTCCACGACCGATGCCCTGTTGTTGTTGGCAATATTGATCGGCGGGATGGCCGCCGGGTTCCTGCCGGCCTGTCGCGCCTACAGGATGTCACTCGCAGATGGCATGATGGTGAGAACATGAAGACTTCCGGATTCCTCGGCAACACGAGATCGATGTTGTGCTGCATCGCTCTCATCCTGGCCGTTTTGGGCGCGGGCTGCGGCGCGGCATTCAGCGAGGCCGCAACCCAGCTGAAATGGGAGATGCTGATCCCGCCGACAGAACCGCTGGCAAATTTCCCGGACGCACTTCCTTTTGAGCAGCAGGAGGCCCTGAGAAATGTCCTATACTGGAAAGGTCACCCGTCGGGCGAGTTGAGCGAAGAGTTTGCCCTTCAGCGCGACGAAGCCAAAAAAAGGGTCGACGCCGACAGGGAAAAACTCGCAACGCAAGGCGTCGATCTTGATAAGCTTTACGAACGATACGTGACCTGGGCTACGGAGATCGGGAGGCGTGGAACGCTTACCGAGAAGAAGTTGGACGGCGAGCGGGTAGCCATCGCCGGCTATCTGCTGCCCCTGGATTTTGATCCGAACGGTACGACGGAGTTCCTGCTGGTCCCCTATTTCGGTGCGTGCATCCATGAGCCGCCACCGCCGCCGAACCAGGTGATCTACTTGAAATCCACTGCTCCGTACGCGCCTGCGGCCCTGTTCGAGGGCGTGATGATAACCGGCACGATGCGCGTGCAGTCCGAAAGGAAAGACCTCTCCTTTGTGGACGGTTCAAGCGAAGTTGCTTCGGGCTACGTCCTGGAGGGCGACAGCATCGAGCCCTATCAAGGCGAGGGTGGCGGGCAATAGTCCCGCGGAGGCAATGCCAACCGCCAGTCCGCTGGTCGGAGGCAGGCGCGTCCGTGGATGGATGCGCTCAGCGAAACCCGGTGACCCTGAGCACCTCCGCCGGCGAGGTGAGACCTTGCCCTGCCTTCCTGGCACCGTCATGCGCCATCGTGCTCATGCCCCGCTCCAGCGCGAGCGCTTCGATCCTGGAGTGGTCTGCCCCTTGTGAAGCGAGCTCGATGATAGCCTCATCGAGAACCAGGATCTCGAACACGGCGATGCGGCCTCGATACCCCGTGCCGTTGCAACGGCCGCAGCCCACTGCGTTGAACACTTTCTGGCCCTGGGAGAACCCGACGGCCTGGTAACGCGAGTCGGAGGAGAAAGTCTCGGCCGGAAGAATTCCTTCCTGCTTGCAGTGATCGCAGAGCCGCCGCAACAGGCGCTGGGAGATGATGCCGCGTACGGCGCCGACCAGCAGATAGGTCTCGACACCCAGGTCGCGCATACGGGTGAAGGCCGCCGCCGCGGTGTTCGCGTGGACCGTGGTGAGAACGAGGTGTCCGGTGAGCGCTGCCTGGACGGCGGCCCGTGCCGTCTCGCCGTCGCGTATCTCGCCGACCAGGATCACGTCGGGGTCCTGTCGCACGAACGTCCGGATCGCGGATGAGAAGGTGATGCCGATCGCCGAGTTGATCTGCGACTGCACGATGCCGGGGATCTGGTACTCGACGGGATCCTCGATGGTCACGATCTTGCGGCCCGGATCGTTTAGCTTCGAGAGCGCGGCGGCGAGCGTCGTCGTCTTGCCGCTGCCGGTCGGGCCGGCGACGGCGATCATTCCGTGGGTGTGCTCAAGGAGCCGGTTCAGCGTCTGCCGTTCCTGGTCATCCAGGCCCACGCCCGCGAAATCGAGCAGGACGCTGTCGCGGTGCAGGATGCGCATGACGACGGTCTCGCCATGGATGGAGGAGAGGGTGGCAACGCGCAGTTCGACTTCGCGGTCGCCGATGGGAAGGCGCATCGCACCATCCTGAGGCTTGCGGCGCTCGGTGATGTCGAGGCCGGCGAGAACCTTGATTCGCGACACGATCGCATCGCCCATTTCGTGCGGCGGCGGAGGCATGATCCGCAAGACGCCGTCGATACGGAAACGCATCACGAGCCGTCCGCGCATCGGTTCGAGGTGGATGTCGGTTGCCCTCAGGTCGAGCGCGCGCCGGAAGATGTCGTCGACGACAACCACAACCGGCGCGCCGCTCGCGAGATCCCGCAGGCTTGCGATAGCCGCTTCGGAGGTTGCTCCTTCGCCGGTGGCCTGGGCAACGTCCTGGGTGCCGGAAAGACGTTCCAAGCAGGATTCCAGGTCGGGTGCGGGAACCACGCAGACCTCGACGTCACCGTCGAGAACGGATCGCAGCGCCTCTATCGGGTCTGCGTCTCCAGGGTGGAGAACCCCTATGACGGCGCTCCCGTCAGGCGCCGTGAGCGGCGCGATCCAGTTCTCCACAAGAAATCGGTTTGAGAGATTCTGCGCGACGGGCCTGTAGTCGGCGAGTTGGTGCCGGTCGAGAAGCCGCACGCCATAATAGGACGACAGGAAGCCTGCGAGGGCATCGGCGTCGACGATCTGCGCTTCGATCAGGCGGTGCAGGTCGGAGGCTCGCGAGGCCGTGCTCTCACCGAAAAGGCCCCGCGTAGCCTCGCGGCTCGCCAGTCCGGCACCGGCCATGGACGACAAGAGCGAGTGTAAGTCTGTAAGCTGTGGGTTCATTGAACGTACCTGTCGCACTTGACCCTTGAGCACAATGGACGCCGGCTTGCGCATGCCGAATCCGTCTGTCGGTTTAGTCCGCAGAGCGGTCTGCCTGACGTACGATTCCGGACCCGGCGGTTCCCCGGAAAGCTGCGCCAGACCAGAAGGCTGTGCGGTATGGGTGTCAAGAGCCCGTGCCCCTTCTACTCCCACCAGACGGTGAACCGGGTGCCACACGAGGTAGCGATTGAGAATCTTTCGCTACACCCACATATCGCCGCCAATATTGCGGAACCCCACTCGACCAAGGCAAGCGTCACGCCCGCCAGCAGCTGGTGGGAAATCGTCATGACCCATGCGACCGTGACGATCGTAGCCGAGGGCCGCAGACTGCGCCGCGTTGGAATGAGCAGGCTTGGAGTGGCTGGAGCCCTTCCCGCTTCATCGCCTTGCCGGGCGTATCAATCTCAGTGATCCATGGCCTTGACGATTTCCTCGGTCATCTTCTTGGCGTCGCCGAGCAGCATCATGGTGCCGTCCTTGT
>NZ_JAIUHZ010000025.1:0-82127 GCF_020165355.1 Mesorhizobium sp. BR1-1-6
CCCCCCCCCCCCCCCCGCTTCTCTTGCACGGCGACGGGCGCCGCTGGATTGCGCATCAAATCCCAAGTTGAGGCCAAAAGCCTCTAACTGCCGCGACAGGCAGGACAGCGACACCGGCGGCAACGCCCTTTTGCTTCCTGACCTGTTCCAGAGAATTCGGTGCCGATCTCTCGATCGGCGCCCTAACGAAAGGAACAAAACCATGGAAGTCATTCTTCTCGAACGCGTTTCCCGCCTCGGCCAAATGGGCGACACCGTCAAGGTCAAGGACGGCTTTGCCCGCAATTTCCTGTTGCCGCAGGGCAAGGCGCTGCGCGCCAACGAGGCCAACAAGAAGAAGTTCGAAGGCCAGCGCGCGCAGCTCGAAGCCCGCAATCTCGAGCGGAAGTCCGAAGCCTCGCAGGTCGCCGAACAGCTCGACGGCAAGAGCTTCATCGCCGTTCGCTCGGCCGGCGAGACCGGCCAGCTCTACGGCTCGGTGTCGACGCGCGATATCGCCGACCTGCTGACGGCAGAGGGCTTTTCGGTCAACCGCAACCAGATCCAGCTCAACCAGCCGATCAAGACCATCGGCGTGACCAATGTGGCGATCGCGCTGCATCCGGAAGTCGAGGTCACGATCACGCTCAACATCGCCCGCACGGCCGACGAAGCCGAGCGCCAGGCCAAGGGCGAGACGCTGACCACCGCCGAGGCCATCTATGGCGAGGACATCAACGACAATGCCCGGCCGGAGAACTTCTTCGACCCGAACGCCGAGTTCGAGGGCGGCGAAGAGAACGCCTGATATCGGCGCGGCGCGCCTGCCGGCGCGCCGCATTCGGCTTAGGCCAATCAGCTCCGATCAGACTGGCAGCTCCGATCAGACCGGCAGCTCCAGTCAGACCGGCAGTTCAAGTCAGACTGGACCAATGCCCGGGTTCACCACCTGGGCATTTTTGTGCCAAAAGGAACTTTTCGAAACCCTATATATTGATGCAGAGTAGGACAGCCTGTCTGACCGAGAGGGGACATTTGGGTCATGAATATTCTGTTGAAACGCGTTCTCGACCGCCTGGTGCGCACAGGCAATCTCAAGGTGACCGGCCCACAGGGCACGACATTCGTGTTCGGTGACGGCAGCGGCGAGCCGGTGCACCTGCACATCAAGACCAGGCACGCCGAGCGCGCCATTACCTTCGATCCGATGCTGGCCGTGCCGGAAGCCTACATGGATGGCGAACTCGACATCCTCGAGGGCGGCGTTCTTGGCCTGATGCGCATCGCTTTCCAGAACATGGGCAGCGGCGGCATCGACGCGACGTGGTCGAAAGCCATCGAAGGCCTGCGCCACGCTTTCCGCCGCCTGCAGCAGATCAACACCGCGTCGCGTTCGCGCCGCAACGTGCAGCGCCACTATGATCTGTCGGGCGACCTTTACCGGCTCTTCCTCGATGAGGACATGCAGTATTCCTGCGCCTATTTCGAGCAGCCCGACATGACGCTGGACGAGGCGCAGGCAGCCAAGAAGCGCCACATTGCCGCCAAGCTCAGGCTGAAGGCCGGGCAGACGGTGCTCGACATCGGCTCCGGCTGGGGCGGGCTAGGCCTCTACCTCGCCAAGGCCTTCGACGTCGACGTACAGGGCGTGACACTGTCGACCGAGCAGCACGGTGTCGCCACCGACCGGGCGCATGCCCAGGGCCTGGAAAACCACGTTCATTTCGAGCTGAAGGATTACCGCGAACTCAACGAACGCTTCGACCGCATCGTTTCGGTCGGCATGTTCGAACATGTCGGGGTCAACCATTACCGCACCTTCTTCGACAAGAGCGCGACGTTGCTGAAGCCTGATGGCGTCATGCTCCTGCACACGATCGGCCGCTCCGGCGTGCCGTGGGCGACCAGCGCCTTCATCCGCAAGTACATTTTCCCGGGCGGCTACATTCCCGCGCTTTCCGAAGTCATGCCGGCGATCGAGAAGTCAGGCCTCGTCGTCACGGACATCGAAATCCTGCGGCTCCATTATGCCGACACGTTGAAGCATTGGGGCCAGCGCTTCGCCGTCAACCGCGACAAGGCCAAGGCGATCTATGACGAACGCTTCTGCCGCATGTGGGAATTCTATCTGGCAGCCTCGGAAGCCGCCTTCCGCTGGCAGGATCTGGTCATCTTCCAGATCCAGCTTGCCAGGAAGAACGACACCCTGCCGATGGCGCGCGACTATATGGTCAAATGTGAAAAGGCGCTCGAAATGCGCGACATGGGCCATCGCGAAGCGGCTCCGGTCGAAGAGCCCGCCAAGCCCGCCCGGCGCCGCAAGGTGGCGGAGTAGGAACAGACCGCTTTGCCGCATTGGCGCTTGCCATTCCCGGCTCGTGCCCTGAAAAAGGCCTCGTGATCGTCGCGAGGCCTTTTTCATGACCTACTTCCTCTATGCAGCCGCGGCGCTCGCCGAGATCGCTGGCTGTTTTTCGGTGTGGGCGTGGTGGCGGCTGGAGAAATCGCCGCTGTGGCTGCTACCAGGGTTCGTTTCGTTGGTTGTGTTCGCCTGGCTTCTGGCCCTGGTGGACACCGGCGCGGCCGGCCGCGCCTATGCCGCCTATGGCGGCATCTACATCGCGGCGTCGCTGGCCTGGCTTTGGTTGGTGGAAAGCGTGCGTCCCGACCGGTGGGACCTTGCGGGGGCGGCGCTCTGCATAGTGGGCGCCTCTGTCATCCTGCTCGCACCACGAGGGGCATGAGCCGTGGAACTGCCTGCCCCGCTTCGACAGGCTGTCGATCGTGCCCTCGAAAATGTGCCGCTACCGGTGCTCAGGCAGGCGGCGAAAACCCTGTCGGACCGTTACCGCGCCGAGATGCGCGACGGTCGCCTGCATATGGCGCAGGATATGGCGGTCAAGGCTTATCTGGCGACGCGGCTGCCGGCGACCTATGCCGCCGTCCGCGCCAGTCTCGACGCGGTGAACGAAGCGCAGCCGGAATTCGCGCCGGAAACCCTGCTCGATGTCGGCGCCGGCCCGGGCACGGTGCTTTGGGCGACGGCGGACCTGTGGCCCGGTCTTCAACAGGCGGTTTTGCTGGAAGCCAGTGCTGCGGTGCGCAAGGTCGGCGAGGCGCTTGCCGCCGATGCGATCGCTGCCCGGATCGCCTGGCAGGCCGGCGACGTGACCATCGACCTTGACGGTTTGCAGCCGGCGGACCTGATCACCTGCGCCTATGTGCTGGACGAGATCGCACCGGCATCCCTGCCCAAAATGGTCGATCGGCTGTGGCAGCTCACGACAGACACGCTGCTGATCGTGGAGCCGGGCACGCCGGCGGGCTGGCAGCGTGTTCTCGCGGTTCGCCGGCAACTGATAGAAGCGGGCGCGCATGTGCTGGCACCTTGCCCGCACGAAGCCCCCTGCCCGCTCATCGCGCCCGACTGGTGCCACTTTTCGCGGCGCGTCGCCCGCTCGCGCCTGCACCGGCTGGCCAAGGGCGCCGAAGTGCCATGGGAGGACGAGAAGTTCATCTATGTCGCGGCTTCGAGGCAGCCGGCGCCAGTCCGCGCGGCGCGGGTGATCGCGCCACCGAAAACCGGCTCGGGCAAGGCGGCGCTCAAGCTTTGCCGGCCGGACGGCAGTGCCGGAGAGACGCTTTTCAGCAAGCGTGACGGTGAACTGTTCAAGGCGGCACGGCGGTCGGACTGGGGCGATGTGCTCGATACAGCGTAGGGATTCGGGTGACGATCGTTCTTGCTTTGTTCCAAACCGTTGCGTAGAATCAGCACCTTGTCGAGTCAATCGGAATCAGGGCACGGGAATACTGTCCTGTGGACGGTTTTTTGTTTCTGTGAACAGTGGGCATCAAATCTGCTTGGGTGATAACTGTTGCAGATAAGTCAGCACTCAATTTTCCGATTCTGATATCGAGAGACCGGGATCGAAATCGGGGACATCATGGCAGAGGCAGCGCGGAAATTCGGCGTGGCGGAGCAACCGCTCTATCGCGAGGCGCCGAACAACATCGAGGCGGAACAGGCGCTGCTCGGCGCGATCCTGGTCAACAACGATGCCTTCTATCGCGTCTCCGACTTCCTGAAGGCCAGCCACTTTTACGAACCCCTGCATCGCAAGATCTTCGAGATCGCGGCAGAGCTCATTCGCATGGGCAAGGTGGCGACGCCGATCACGCTGAAGACCTTCCTGCCGGCCGACGAGAAGGTCGGCGACATGACGGTGGCACAATATGTCGTGCGCCTGGCGGTCGAAGCCGTCACGGTCGTCAACGCCGCAGATTACGGCCGCGCCATCTATGACCTTGCGACGCGTCGCGCCCTGATCACCGTCGGCGAGGACATGGTCAACATCGCCTATGACGCGCCGGTCGACATGTCGCCGTCCGAGCAGATCGAGGATGCCGAACGGCGCCTGTTCGAGCTGGCCGAAACCGGACGCTATGACGGCGGCTTCGAGAGCTTCACCGACGCGGTCAAGACCGCGGTCGACATGGCCAACGCCGCCTACATGCGCGACGGCCACCTGTCGGGGCTGGCCACCGGCATGCGCGACCTCGACCGCCGCATGGGCGGCCTGCAATCGTCCGATCTGATCGTCCTTGCCGGCCGTCCGGGCATGGGCAAGACGTCGCTCGCCACCAACATCGCTTTCAACGTCGCCGAGGCCTATGTGCCGGCGCAGCAGGCCGACGGGTCGTTCAAGGCGGCGAATGGCGGTGTCGTCGGCTTCTTCTCGCTCGAAATGTCGTCGGAGCAGCTCGCGACCCGTATCATCTCCGAACAGACGGAAATTTCCTCGTCGAAGATCCGCCGCGGCGAGATTACCGAAATGGACTTCGAAAAGCTGGTCGCCTGTTCGCAGACCATGCAGAAGATTCCGCTGTTCATCGACCAGACCGGCGGCATCTCGATCGCCCAGCTCTCGGCCCGCGCCCGGCGCCTGAAGCGCCAGCGCGGCCTCGACCTCATCGTCATCGACTATATCCAGCTGATGCAGGGCTCCAGCGCCAGGGCCTCGCAGAACCGCGTGCAGGAAATCACCGAGATCACCACGGGCCTCAAGGCACTGGCCAAGGAGCTCGCGGTGCCGATCATCGCGCTGTCGCAGCTCTCGCGCCAGGTTGAAAGCCGCGACGACAAGCGCCCGCAGCTCTCGGACTTGCGCGAATCCGGCTCGATCGAGCAGGACGCCGACGTCGTGATCTTCGTCTACCGCGAGGAATACTACCTCAAGAACCGCGAGCCGAAGCTCGGCACCGACGAGTACATCAAGTGGGAAAACGAGATGAACGAGATGCGCGGCAAGGCCGAGGTGATCGTGGCCAAGCAGCGTCACGGACCGACGGGCACGGTCACGCTAGCCTTCCACGGCGAATTTACCCGCTTCTCGGATCTGGCGGAGGAACATCATATCGCGGAAAGGTTTGAGTAGCTTTTTTGACTCACCGTCACGCTCCGTCACACCCCCTCTGTCCCGCCCACCTATCCAGCATCGGCGATCCCGAAGCAGGCCTCGCTAATGGCTAAATCCCGCGTCCAGTTCATCTGCCAGAACTGCGGATCGGTGCATCAGCGCTGGGCCGGCAAATGCGACGCCTGCGGCGAATGGAACACGCTGGTCGAGGAAGGTACGTCCGGCGGCATCGGTTCCGGGCCGGCCAATACGCGCAACGCCCGCAAGGGCCGCGCGGTGGTGCTGACCACGCTTTCCGGCGATATCGAGGACGCGCCGCGCATCGTGTCGGGCATCGGTGAGCTCGACCGCGCCACGGGCGGCGGCTTCGTGCGCGGCTCGGCGCTGCTGGTCGGCGGCGATCCCGGTATCGGCAAGTCGACGCTGCTCACCCAGGCTGCTGCTGCCCTTGCCTCGAGGGGCCACCGCATCGTCTATGTCTCGGGTGAGGAGGCGGTCGCCCAGATCAGGCTGCGCGCGCAGCGCCTCGGCGTTGCTTCCTCGCCGGTCGAGCTTGCGGCCGAGACCAATGTCGAGGATATCCTTGCCACGATCGCCGACGGCAAGCGGCCGGACCTGGTGATCCTCGATTCGATCCAGACGCTGTGGACCGACCTCGCCGATTCGGCGCCCGGCACCGTCACCCAGGTGCGTGCGGCCGCCCAGGCGATGATCCGCTATGCGAAATCCACGGGTGCTGCGATCGTGCTCGTCGGCCATGTCACCAAGGAAGGCCAGATCGCCGGCCCGCGCGTCGTCGAGCACATGGTCGACGCCGTGCTCTATTTCGAGGGCGAAGGCGGCCATCACTACCGTATCCTGCGCACCGTCAAGAACCGTTTCGGCCCGACCGACGAGATCGGCGTCTTCGAAATGTCGGACAAGGGCCTGCGCGAGGTTGCCAATCCTTCCGAGCTGTTCCTCGGCGAGCGCCACGCGAAATCGCCGGGAGCGGCGGTTTTCGCCGGCATGGAAGGCACAAGGCCGGTGCTGGTCGAAATCCAGGCGCTGGTCGCGCCCTCCTCGCTCGGCACGCCGCGCCGCGCCGTCGTTGGCTGGGACGGCGCCCGGCTGTCGATGATCCTGGCGGTGCTCGAGGCGCATTGCGGCGTGCGCTTCGGCCAACAGGACGTCTATCTGAACGTAGCCGGCGGCTACCGCATTTCCGAGCCCGCGGCCGATGTGGCGGTGGCGGCCGCACTGGTTTCCTCGCTCACCGGTCTTGCCCTTCCCGCCGATTGCGTCTATTTCGGCGAAATCAGCCTTTCTGGCGCCGTGAGGCCGGTTGCGCATGCGCAGCAGCGTCTCAAGGAGGCCGAAAAGCTGGGTTTCGCAAGCGCGGTTCTGCCCTTGGGCAGCGAGGAACTTGCCGGAGGAATCGGGGCCGGCGCTTTCCAGCCCACCGAGCTCGCCGACCTCGTGGCGCGCATAGCCGGCTCACGGCGCAGCCGCGCCAACGACGAAGAATGACGGGCTCACCTGGTGGTGAGCGACAGGGAGTGGGGCGACAAAGATGCCGATAACGCTGCTTGACGGAATTCTCGTCGGCTTCACCCTGGTCTCGGCGATGCTCGCCATGGTTCGCGGCTTTTCACGCGAGGTCCTGTCCATCGTGTCCTGGGCGGCGGCAGCCGCGGCGGCGTTCTTTTTCTACAAGCCCGTGCTGCCCTACCTGAAACCCTACATCGACAATGAAAAGATCGCCATGGCGGCCTCCGCCGGCGTCGTCTTCATCATCGCTTTGATCGTCGTCAGCGTCATCACCATGAAGCTCGCCGACTGGATCATCGATTCCCGCATCGGCGCGCTCGACCGCACGCTCGGCTTCCTCTATGGCGCCGCCCGCGGCATTCTGGTGGTTGCCGTGGCCCTGCTGTTCTTCAATTGGCTGGCCGGCGCCAAGGCACCGGCCTGGGTCACGGAGGCCAAGTCGCGGCCGCTGCTGGAACAGATCGGCGCCAAGCTTGAAAGCCTGCTGCCCGAGGATCCGGAAAACGCCATCCTCAAGAAGCTCAATCCGAATCAGCCGGCCGCCGAAACGCCCGCCGCACCGGACGCACCGGCCACGGATGCCCCGGCGGGAGGGGACGATGCCAATGCGCCGGCTCCTGACGACAGCGATGCCGGAACGCCTCCCGCGGACAACGCACCGGCCAATCCGGCCCCGGCGGCGCCGGCGAATTGATGAGTGATCGGGCGCCGCAGAACAGGCGCCCGAGACTGGCGGTGATCGTGAACCATCGCCGGGCGCGTTGCTTTTACGACGCTGTCGCCTTATATGGCGATTTTAGCGGAGCTTGAGCCCCATGGCAGACGCAGACCACGTGCTTTCCGCGGAAGCTGACGATCACTTCCACGACGAATGCGGCGTGTTCGGCATTTTCGGCCGGCAGGACGCGGCGGCCATCGTCACGCTCGGCCTGCACGCGCTGCAGCATCGCGGCCAGGAAGCGGCCGGCATCGTCTCCTACGACGGCACCCAGTTTCATGTCGAACGCCATGTCGGCCTGATCGGCGACACCTTCACCAAGCAACGCGTCATCGACAGCCTGCAAGGCAATCGCGCCATCGGCCACACGCGCTACGCCACGACCGGCGGCGCCGGCATGCGCAACATCCAGCCCTTCTTCGCCGAACTGGCCGATGGCGGTTTTGCCGTGGCCCATAACGGCAATCTGACCAACGCCATGACCGTGCAGCGCGCGCTGCAGAAGCAAGGCGCGATCTTCTCCTCGACCTCCGACACCGAGACGCTTCTGCACCTCGTCGCCACCAGCAAGGAGCGCGATCTCAACTCGCGCTTCATCGATGCGGTGCGCCAGGTCGAGGGCGCCTTTTCGCTGGTGGCGATGACGGCCAAGAAGATGATCGGTTGCCGTGACCCGCTCGGCATCCGCCCGCTGGTACTGGGTGACCTCGACGGTGCCTGGATCCTGGCCTCCGAAACCTGCGCGCTGGACATCATCGGCGCGCGTTTCGTGCGCGACCTGAAGCCAGGCGAGATGGTCGTCGTTACCTCCAAAGGCATCGAGAGCCTGTTCCCGTTCGAGCCGCAGAAGACCCGCTTCTGCATTTTCGAATATGTCTATTTCGCACGCCCGGACTCTTCGGTCGAAGGCCGCAACGTCTACGAGGTGCGCAAGCGCATCGGCGCGGAACTCGCGCAGGAAAATCCCGTCGAGGCCGACATCGTCGTGCCGGTGCCGGATTCCGGCACGCCGGCGGCAATCGGCTTTTCGCAAGCCGCGGGCATCCCCTTCGAGCTCGGCATCATCCGCAACCACTATGTCGGCCGCACCTTCATCCAGCCCGGCGATTCGATCCGCCACATGGGCGTCAAGCTGAAGCACAACGCCAACCGCCGCATGATCGAGGGCAAGCGCGTCGTGCTGGTCGACGATTCCATCGTGCGCGGCACCACCAGCCAGAAGATCGTGCAGATGGTGCGAGACGCCGGCGCCAAGGAAGTGCATATGCGCATCGCCTCGCCGCCGACCAGCGCCTCCTGCTTCTACGGCGTCGATACGCCGGAAAAATCGAAGCTTTTGGCATCACGTATGTCGATCGAGGAGATGGCCGAATTCATCCGCGTCGATTCGCTCGGCTTCCTGTCGATCGACGGACTCTATCGCGCCGTCGGCGAGGCCAGCCGCGACAACGAGCAGCCGCAATTCTGCGACGCCTGCTTCACCGGCCAGTATCCGACCCGCCTGCTCGACTTCGAAGGCCACGACAATGTGCGCACGCTGTCGCTGCTGGCGACGAGCGGCGCATAGGATTGCCGCACTGCCAGTTGCCATAGCCATATTTCCGGAATCTATCGCATGACCTTCGACCTTTCCGGCCGCGTTGCGGTCGTCACCGGCGCCTCGCGCGGCATCGGTTACTTCATCGCCAGGGAACTGGCTGCCGCCGGCGCCCACGTCATTGCCGTGGCGCGCACCGTGGGCGGGCTGGAAGAACTCGACGACCAGATCAAGGCCGAGCGCGCCAAAACCGGCAAGGGCGAAGCGACGCTGGTGCCGCTCGACCTTGCCGACATGGTCGGCATCGACCGCCTGGGCGGCGCCATCCATGAGCGGTGGGGCAAGCTCGACATTCTCGTCGCCAATGCGGGCGTGCTCGGCGTGATCTCGCCGATCGGCCATGTCGAGGCGAAAACCTTCGAGAAGGTGATGACCATCAACGTCACCTCGACCTGGCGGCTGATCCGCTCGGTCGACCCGCTGCTGCGGCTCTCCGACGCCGGCCGGGCCATCATCCTGTCGTCCAACGCTGCTCACTCGGCGCGCGCCTTCTGGGCGCCCTACGCGGCTTCCAAGGCGGCGGTCGAGACGATGATGCGCTCCTGGGCACATGAGACGCAGAGTCTGCCCTTGCGCGTCAATGCCGCCGATCCGGGGGCCACCCGCACCGCGATGCGCGCGCAGGCCGTGCCCGGCGAGGACCCGGAAACGCTGCCGCATCCCTCCGAGATCGCCAAACGCATCGTGCCGCTGGCAAGCCCCGATCTGAAAGAGACAGGATTGATCTTCCAGGCCAAACACAACCGTTTCGTCGCCTACCGACAGCCGGAATAGCCGCATCTTTTTTATCGGAAGAATTCGGCTCCGGGCGGCGTTCCTCGAATGTAGATTCGAAGCTCAAACCCGGAGGACCGACATGCGCAGACTTATTCTCATCGCCGCCACCGCCATTGCCTCAGCCTTGGCCGCCGGCACAGCCTTGTCACAAGATGCCAAGATGAGCTTCTTCGTCACCAGCGTCGGCTCGGGCAAAGGGGCAGACCTCGGCGGCCTGAAGGGCGCCGACGCGCATTGCGCCTCGCTGGCGGAAGCAGCCGGCGTCACCGGCAAGACCTGGGCCGCATATCTGTCGACCAGCACCGAGGATGCGCGCGACCGCATCGGCAAGGGACCGTGGGTGAATGCCAAGGGCATCAAGATAGCCGACGACGTCGCCTCGCTGCACGGCGATGCCAACGGCATCACCAAGCAGACGGCGCTCAACGAAAAAGGCGAGATGGTGAACGGCCGCGGCGACACGCCGAACCGCCACGACATGCTGACCGGCTCGAAGCCCGACGGCACCAGGATCGCCGACCAGACCTGCGGTGACTGGACCCTGAGCGGCGCGGAAGGCGCTGCCATGATGGGCCATCACGACCGCACCGGGCTCGACGATTCGGCTGCCGCCAAATCCTGGAACTCTTCGCATGCTTCGCGCGGCGGCTGCGGCCAGGAGGCGCTGAAAGGCACCGGCGGCGACGGCTTGTTCTATTGTTTCGCAACGAATTGACCAGACCCCGCCCGCCCGCCACATCACGCGGCTGTGATGTGGCGGCGGAAAGCTGAGTCGCGGTCATGCTTTCGTCATTTCCGCAGAGTTGATAGGATCGCATAGATTCCCACAACAAGCCCGGCTGGGCAGAGCAAGGAAATTCCCATGGCTTCGAGCGTAGCGTTGGTCTGGTACCTAGTAATCGCCGGCCCGCAAGGCGGCATGGTCGTGTTGCCCAGCACGTTCGACAAGCGCGAACAATGCACCGCCGCCATCACCGAATACCAGAAGCAGCCGGCCCCGACCGGCTGGTCGCTGCAATGCGTGCCGAGCGCGTCACCCTTCACCGACGAGGGCGACGCGGAGGAACCGGCAGCGCAGTAAGGCGCGATGCGGCGTCAGCGCCGTGCGCTGACCGTCAGTTCCGGCTTCTGGTTGATGGTCTGGAACACCACGCAGTAGCGTTCGGTCAGCTTCAGCAAGGAATCGATGCGCTCCTGCGGCTCATCGGTGTCGAGACTGAAATTCAGCCTGATGGCGCAAAAACCGACCGGCGCATCCTTGGCAACGCCAAGCGTGCCGCGAAAATCAAGGTCGCCTTCGGCCTCGACCGTGGCGGCGCCGAGCTTGAATTCGAGCGCCGTCGCCACCGCCTTGAGCGTCACGCCGGCGCAGGCCACAAGTGCCTCCAGCAGCATGTCGCCCGAGCAAAGCTCGAGCCCCGAGCCGCCGGTTGCGGGATGCAGACCGGCAATCGCGAGAGCCCTGCCCGTCTCGACCTTGCAGGCGATCGACTGGTCATCGAGACTGCCTCTGGCCCTGAGCGTGATGAGCGCGCGCGAAGCATCATCGCGATAGGTCTCTTTCAGCGGCGCCTGCATGGCCTTCAGTGCGGTGGCGTCCATTTCGCTGCCCCTTTCGACGATCGTTTCTGGCGCTGGCATGCGTCAACCCACCGAGATTTGACCCGATCACACCGGAAAGCAAACATAATCATCGCGTTGGGACACAGGCGCGCAATCACTATCCCAAATGGACATTGACGGACGAGGTCTCAAAGACCGTCTGAGCCGTGCGAGTGCCGTCGTCCCATTTTCTGGTGACTGACTCGGGTCAACAAGGGCTGGCGATGGGCAGTCGGGTGTGCCAACGGTTTCTCCTGATAGGAATTTTTTCTTGACAGGGTGAAGGCAGCTATGGTACATTTCTGGTTATGGTGCTGAGTTGCGCCAGGGACCCGCCGTACAGGCGGTTTTTTTCATTCAATGCTCTCTCAATAGCGCGTCGAGAAGGCTTGCACGGAACCCGCTGACCCGGATTCGTTGCTTGATGGCGGGCGATCCGTCTTCAGCCGGACAAGCCTTTCCTTTGACTTCGATCGCATCGGCTATAGCTATGCGACAAGCGTTCTCGCGGAGGCGTCATGCCGTTCAAGTTGAAACTGATCTCTCTCATCCTGCTGATGCTTGCTGCCTTCGCACAGCCTGTCCTGGCTGAAACGCCGGAGAGGCCGGCGCCGACCGGCGGTGTGCTGTCGCTGCTGCCGCCGCCGCAGGTCACCAGCCATTCGATCACGGTTGCCGGACGCAAGCTGGACTATCAGGCCAAGACCGGCACGCTGTCGCTGCTTTCAGGCAAGGCCGACGTCACGGCGGAGATCTTTTATGTCGCCTATACGCTGCGGCCACCGGCTGACGCGGCAAAAACGGCACCACGCCCCATTACCTTCGTCTTCAATGGCGGCCCCGGGGCGGCTTCCGCCTATCTGCATCTCGGTGCGCTCGGTCCGCGCATCATCACGACCGGAGCCGATGGCGAATTCCTGCCGCCGCCGCAAAAGATCATCGACAATCCGGACAGCTGGCTCGACATGACCGACCTCGTCTTTGTCGATCCGGTCGGCACCGGCTACAGCCGCGAGGCTCCCGGGCAGAACACCCACGACTTCTGGGGCGTCAACCAGGACGCCAGCTCGATCGGCGCCTTCATCCGGCTCTATCTGGCGCAGAACGGCCGCAGCAGCTCGCCGCTTTTCCTGGCCGGAGAAAGCTATGGCGGGTTTCGCGCGGCGCTGCTCGCCAGGACTTTGCAGGAAGATGTCGGCCTTAGCCCGAGCGGCATCGTGCTGATCTCGCCGGCGCTGGAATTCATGCTGGTGCAACCCGACGAATTCGAGCCGCTGCACTGGGCTCTCGAACTCCCCTCGCTGGCGTCGGTGCGGCTCAGTGCCGACGGCGTTACCGGCGAGGCGCTGCGGGCGCAGTTGGCCGCGGTCGAGCGCTATGCGCTTGGCGACTACCTCACGGCGCTGGCCAGCGGGCTGGAGCAAGGCGGGCGGCTGGCGAGCCAGCGGGTGGCCGAGATCACCGGCCTGCCCCTCGACCTCGTGCAGCGGAATTTCGCGCGTATACCGACCAGCCTTTTCGCGAGGGAGTTTGCCCGCTCGAAAAGCAAGGTGCTCAGCCCCTATGACGCCATGATCGGCACGGCCGACATCGCTCCTGAAAGCGCTCGCACCGCCGGACCCGATCCGGTGCTCGACCGCAGCGTTCCAGCATTGACCTCGGCTTTTGTCGGCTATGCCCGGGACGAATTGAACTACCACACCGATGTCAGCTACCGGCTGCTCAATGGCGAGATCAGCCGCAATTGGGACTACGGCACATCGCGGCAAGGCTATGCCGGCGTGATGAACGATCTGCAGCGGGCGCGCTCGCTCAATCCCGCACTCGGCGTCGTCATCGTCAACGGCTACACCGACCTCGTCACGCCCTATCTGGCGTCTCGCTATCTGGTGAACCAGGTACCGACGCTGGCCGGTGCAAAGCCCATCCGCGTCGATGTGCTGGACGGAGGACACATGATGTATTTCAGGCCGGACGGAAGGCGGGCGCTCAAGGCAGCGGCGGCGGAGCTTTACCAAGCGACGCAGTAAGCGTCGCTTGGTAGCACCGGAGTGACCGGCAGTCCGCGACACGCTGGCGGGACAGTGCCCTCCTCTGTCCTCCAGGCAAAGGAGCCGCGAAGGACATTGCAGTTCATCTTGGCGGCCGGCCGCCTTCAACCGGCCTGCGGCGCCGAAGCGATCTCACACCCGTGGCTGTGACTTCACATGGGCAATGTAGCCGCGCACGTCGCTGGCCGGGTCTGCATAGGCCTTGCCGAGCTTCTTCTCCATCGCGGCCATGTAGTCGCTGGCCCATTCGGGCAGGGCATAGTCGATGACGGCGAGAAATTCGAGTGTCGCCGCCAGGCGGATATCGGCGATAGACGGGTTCTTGCCTCCGATGAAGGGCTTGCCATCCCTGAAGAAGGAGTGGAACACCTCCAGCGGTTCGGAGATGGCGGCGATCGCCGCCTTCTGGGCCTCGGCCTTCCTGTCGGGATGAGCGTCGCTGTGGCCGACCTCTCCGGCATATTGCGGGAAACCGAGCGCCGGATAGGTGGCGCGCGCCACATAGGGATAGAGCGTGCCGATCAGGTAGAACATGGCGCTGTCGATCATCGCCCGCTTGGCAGGCGCCTTGGGGTAGAATTTCTCCAGCCCGTGCTTGTTGGCGAGATACTGCATGATGGCGCAGCTTTCCCAAAGCACCCCTCGCGGCAGGCCCTTGTCCTCGATCATCGGAGTCAGATGGGCCGGGTTGCGCGCCATGAATTCGGGCGAACGCGTGCTGCCCCAGGCGTCGGCCTCGGCATGGTCCAGCCCGGCGGCGCGGGCAAACACCCGAACCGTCATGTTGTTGACGCTGGGCTTCAGCATGCTGATCATCAGGGCGGGGTTCTTCGCCGATTTCCCCTTGGTCCTGGACGCGGTTTTGCCGGCGGTTGCTGCTTTTGACGCCGCCTTGGCCGAAGGCTTTGCCGATATTTTTGGCGCCGGCTTGGTTGAAGCTTTTGCTGCTGGTTTTGCCATAGCCTTTGGTGTGCCCTTAGCCGCCGGCTTCCTCGCACCCTTCGTCGCTGTCTTTGCCATGTGTTCCTCCCTTTGCTTATTCAAAAATCAATATGGATTGCGCGGCGCCCTGTCGGCCGACAATGTCGCGCGCGAGCGCTCGACCAGCGCCTGGATGGCGTCGGCCAGATGCGCCTCGGCGATGTTGTAGTCGCCGCGCGCGACGCGCAGCTTGTGCGCTTCCATCAGCACGTCGGCATGGCCAAAGCCGGCCGGCGGCTCGAAACGGTAGGAAGCAAGTTCGATCAGCAGGCCAAGCGGATCCTCGAAATAGATCGAATCCATGAAACCGCGGTCCTTGACGCCACTGTGCTTGATGGCGCGCTCGTCAAGCCGGGCGACCGCCTGCAGGAAGGTCACGCGCGACACGGCGAAGGCGATGTGGTGGACGCAGCCGGTATCGGTCGGGGTGCGGCGCTTTGCCGGCGTGCGGGTCTCGTCGGTAAAGATGGTGATCAGCCGCCCGTCGCCCGGATCGAAATAGAGATGGCTTTCGGCTGCCTTGTCGAGGTTGGGTTGCTCGAAAATGAAAGGCATGCCCAGCACGCCTTCCCAGAAATCGATCGATGTCTGGCGACCGGCGCCGACCAGCGTGATGTGATGGACGCCTTGCGATTGCAGTTTCTGCATTGCGTTCTCCCCCTGATGTCGGCGTTTCGATATCCGTAAGTGCCAGCTGTCAGGCCCACCGCGCATGATGCGAATGGCGTCTCTTATGCGAGCGCTGGCTTCCTGATCCGCACCGTTCCCTTGGCTCGCCGAACCTTACGCGCCGGCTTTGTGAGACGATGCTAAACCAATCAGTCGCGCCGCGCCAGAAGCCGCATCGGGATCGGCCCTGCCCCAACGCAAGCACGGCGCTGGAGCAGCGCCATGCAAGGTTTCGCCCCTATAGCTGGCGGGAGCGGAGCCGACAGGGGCCGGAGCCGTTTTCACACAAGGCCGCTTGTCGCATGGCCGATGTCGCCATTCTCGAAACACGCGAAAGGGTTCTCGCCGGTATCCTCCTGACCGGCGCCGCCTATTTGCTTTTTTCGACGCAGGACGCTTCGATCAAGCTGCTGGTAGCCGGCATGAGCGTCTGGCAGATCCTGTTCTTCCGCAGCATCACCATACTGACCGCCTGCGCGGCGATCGGCGGACGGCATCTCTATGCGGAGACGGCGCGGTCGCCGATCGTGTGGCTGATGCTGTTGCGCAGCGTCTTCACCCTGGCGGCGTGGCTTTGTTATTACAATGCCGCGCGCAGCCTGCAGCTCGCCGAACTGACCACCGTCTATTACGCGGCCCCGATCATCGTCATCGTGCTTTCGGTGGTGATGCTTGGCGAAAAAGTGCCCATGCTACGCTGGCTGGCGGTGGCGATCGGCTTCGCCGGCGTCTTTGTCGCCTGCGACCCTGCCCATCTCGGCCTGTCCGTGCCGGTGCTGCTGGTGCTGGCCGCCGCTTTCCTGTGGGGCGTCGCCATCGTGCTGTTGCGCAAGACAGCACTTGCCGAGCGCTCGATGATCCAGCTCATGCTCAACAATTTCTATTTCCTGATATTCTCGGCGGTGCCCGCGCTGCTCTGGTGGAAGATGCCCGGCTGGAGCGAACTGCTTCTGCTTGCCAGCGTCGGCGCGCTCGGCGGCTTGGCGCAGTATCTTCTCTTCGAAGGCATGAAACGGACGCCGGCCTCGATCATCGCGCCGCTGGAATACACTTCGCTGTTGTGGGCCTTCGCGCTCGGCTTCGCCATCTGGGGCGACGTGCCGCGTCGCGAAGTGTTTTTCGGCGCTGCTCTCATCATCACCGCAGGGCTCCTGATCGTCGGCGGCGAGCATTTCCGCAAACGGCTGTGACGGGCCAGACTGCTGACACTACGATGTCAGGACAGAACCACGTAAATTGGCTTTCATGACCGATGTAGCAGCCGCCACCGACACCGCAGAACGGACACTTGGCATCATCCTGGTGTCGTCGTCGGCGGCGGTGTTCGGATTGACCGGCGTGCTGACCAAATCGATCCATGCCGATCCGCTGACCATCACCTGCTGGCGCGGTTTCGTCGGCTCGATCCTGATCAGCCTCTATGTGCTGTGGCGCCGCCACCGCTCCGGCAACCGCCAAACGCTGCGGCTCGGCTGGCGCGGCTGGCTGCTGGCGGTGGAAGGCGCGCTGGCCAGCATCGCCTTCATCTGCGCCTTCAAATTCAC
The DNA here is from genome assembly GCF_020165355.1 of Mesorhizobium sp. BR1-1-6. Taxonomy (NCBI): domain Bacteria; kingdom Pseudomonadati; phylum Pseudomonadota; class Alphaproteobacteria; order Hyphomicrobiales; family Phyllobacteriaceae; genus Mesorhizobium; species Mesorhizobium sp. BR1-1-6. Next base: position 16,866 of record NZ_JAIUHZ010000025.1, read on the forward strand.
CTTCGTCGCCAATGTCACGGTCATCTACGCGACGTCGCCTTTCATTGCCGCGCTGCTCGCCCTCCTGCTGGTGCGCGAACCCTTCCGCCTGCAGACGATGTTAGCCGCCGCCGTCTCGCTTTGCGGCGTCGCGGTCATGGTCTGGTCGAGCTTCGGCACTGGCAATCTGTTCGGAGACGGGCTGGCGCTGCTGATGACGATCGGCAGCGCGCTCTACATGATCATGGTGCGCGCCTTCCGCGACACGCCGGCGGTCTGGGCAGGCGCGGTCTCGGCCCTGCTGTTGTTCATACTCGGCTGGTTCGTCACCGACCCGCTTGCCGTCTCGGCAAGGGATGCCGTGCTGCTCGTCGCCTTCGGCTCGAGCTTCGCACTCTCCTCGATCCTGTGGACGGAAGGCGCGAGGCTCATCCCGGCGGCTGAATCCGGCCTGCTCGGCTCTGCCGAAGTGCCGTTCGCGATCCTGTTTGCCTTCCTTTTCCTGGCCGAGATACCGCCCATGGCCAGCATGATCGGCGGCGCAATCGTGCTTTGCGCGGTCTTTGCCCATGCCGGCCGCGACTGGCTGTCGGCAAAGCCGCAACAAGCGCCAGGGCCGTTGTGAAAGCCGAGCCCAAAAAAATTTGCGCAGTCACGGAACCATCATCCCGTTCAGGCATTGTTGAGCTGACGGACCACCCCCCGAGTCCCCCCAAACCCCTCGGTCCGTCCTACTCCAAGCCGACCGCAAGGTCGGCTTTTTCTTTGGCCCCGCGCGGGACGACGGGCGGCTGTCAGCCAAAAAGTCCTGGCACAGCCAGGCCGGTGCCGAGCAGTGCGGCCAGATCCCGCGCCGGGTTCTCGGCATCGGCGCGCAGCCGGATGGCGAATTCGGCAACGGGCACGGGCGGCAGGTCGAACGTGCGCGGTGCTTCGACGATGCCGGAATGGGCAAAGCGCGCGGTGCGCAGCGTCAGCGCGATGCCGGCCTTGACCGCCGTGCGCAGGCCGGCCAAGCTCGCGCTGCTGGCCGCGATGCGATAGCGCCGGCCGGCCGCATCGAGCGCCGAGATAGCCGCTTCGCGGAAGCCGCAATGCGGATCGAGCAGTGCAAGCGGCAACTCGTCCTGTCGCGCTGCCAGTCCTTTTTGCGAACAGAGCCACATCATCGGCTCGCGCAGCATGCCGATTTCGTCCGGCGTCGCAGCTTGCCGCATAACGATCGCCAGATCCAGGCTACCGCCCTGAAGGGCTTGCGCCAGCTCGGCGGAGCGGCCGACGCGCAGCTCGATCCTGACACGCGGATGGCTTTCGGCGAAAGCACGCAGCAGATCGGGCAAGCCGCTGTCGGCGAAATCCTGCGTCGTACCGATCGCGATGCGTCCATCGGCCCTTGCGCCCTTCAGGCCGAGCCAGGCTTCACGATGCGCTGCAAGGATACGCCGGGCATGGCCGACAAGCTCCTCACCGGTCGGCGTCAGGCTGCGGCCCCTGCCCTGCGGTGCCAGCAGCGGTTCGCCGACAGCCTCTTCCAGACGCTGCATCTGCGCCGTCACAGCCGACGGTGAACGGCCGACGATAGAGGCCGCCTGCGCCAGCGAGCCGCCGTCGGCGAAGGCGAGGAATGTCCTCAAGAGGTCGGGATCGAGCGTTTTCATAATTCGATATTATCGAAGTATTCTCTGAAAACAATTCGATTTTCATGTTTCCTGGTTGGTGACAGGGTTGCGTCATCGGCTGACAGAGGCCGCCAGAACCAAGGAGAAGGACAATGCCCATCATCAACGTCAGCGTCACCGGGAAGCCCGACGCGACGCTGTCCGCCAGGATCGCCAAGGAGGCGACCGAACTCACCGCCACGCACCTTCGCAAGGATCCGACCATAACGGCGGTTGCCGTCTCTTATCTCGATCCGCAGCACTGGTTCGCCGGCGGCACGTCGCTGGCCGAGCATGGGACCAATACGTTCTGGCTCGACATCAAGGTGGTCGACGGCACCAACACCAAACTCGAGCTGGAAGCCTATCTCAAGGCGATCTTCGCCGCCTTTGGGCGCCTGCTCGGGTCCGTGCACGAAGAAAGCTACGCCTTTGTCCACGAAGTGCCGGCCGCCGCCTACGGTTATGGCGGCAAAACGCAGGAATTCCGCTTCATCAGCGGGAGACTGAAGACGGCGTGAAGGATGCCGCTTTTGCCCCTCGCTTCGTGAGAGGCGCAGGAGGCCTTCCTCATTGACCTTGCCCGCACATCGTCTAGGTTCTTGCCGAAGCGGCCGCAGAGCCGAGGTGCAAGGAACGTTGGGAGAGACGCGGCATGATCCTGACACTGGCGCTGCTTGCGGGTCTGGTCGTGGCCTGGCTGCTGATCGGGGTGATGGAAAAGTTCCGCCTCGGCCTGCGCTTTACCCAGGCGCTGCTCTACGTGCCGTTCAAGCTCGCCTACCGGATCAGCGACAGCCGCATCGCAATCGCGCGCGATGCGGCGGCGCCAGTCATCTATGTCATCTCACATCAGTCGCACTTCGAACCGGCGCTGATGCTGTCGCTGCTGCCTGACGACACGCTGCACATCCTCGACGGAGCCTCGGCCAGGGCACCATGGCTGGAGCCGTGGCGCGAGCTTGGCCGCACCATCGCCTTCAACGCCGAACACGTCTTCGTCAGCCGCAGGCTGGTGCGCGTGCTGAAGGGCAAGGGCCGGCTTGCCGTCTACCTGCCGGACGCGGTCGAGCCCGACGTCAAGTCGTTCCGGCTGTTTCGCGCTGTCACCCGCATCGCCATGCAGGCCGATGCCCGCATCGTGCCGATCTTCGTCGGCGGCGCCCGCGACCTTCCGGTCTCGTTGACGCCGGCCAGCATCGTGCCCCGGCGCTGGTTCCCGCGCCTGTCGATCAGCGCATTGGAACCAATGACCATCGCCGAGCTGGTGGCGCGCATTCGCGAGCAGGCCTCGAACACCAACGCGCTGTTCGACCGCTTCGCCGAGGCGCGCTTCGCAGCCGCCGATCTCGATCGCGGCCTGTTCCTGGCCATGCGTGATGCCGCAACCAGGGTCGGCGCATCCCATCCGATCATCGAGGACGTCGTCTCGGGCGCGCTCAGCTATCGAAAACTGTTCATCGGCGCGCGCGTGCTGGGCAGGCGTTTCGAGGCGGTGACGGCGCCCGGCGAAGCGGTCGGCCTGCTCCTGCCCAACGCCAATGGCGTGGTGCTGTCCCTGGTCGGGCTGCTCTCGGCCGGGCGGGTGGCCGCGATGATCAACTACACCGCTGGTCCGGCCAGCGTCACCGCCGCCATCCGCACGGCGGTGATCCGCACGGTCGTCTCCTCCCGCGCCTTCATCGAGAAGGCCGACCTCGGCGATATCGTGACGGCGGTCGAAAAGGGCGGCGCGAAATTTCTCTGGCTGGAGGATACACGCGCAAGCGTGACGGCGCTGGAAAAGCTTACCGCCGCCTTGCTGTGGCGCTGGCCGCTGCAGCGCCAGGACGCAGCCAAACCCGCGGTCATCCTGTTCACCTCCGGTTCGGAAGGCACGCCGAAGGCGGTGGTGCTGTCGCACAAGAACCTTTACGCCAACGCCATGCAGGCGGAAGCCCGTATCACCATCTCGCCGGCCGATATCCTGCTCAACGTATTGCCTGTGTTCCACTCCTTCGGGCTGACGGGCGGCACCATCCTGCCGCTGGTTACAGGCGTAAAGCTGTTCCTTTACCCTTCGCCTCTCCACTACAAGATCATCCCCGAGATCGCCCGTAAGGTGAAGCCGACGGTCATGTTCGGCACCGACACTTTCCTCGCCAATTACGCGCGCACCGCCAAGGACGGCGATTTTTCCAGCCTGCGCTTCGTCGTCGCCGGCGCCGAAGCGGTGAAGCCGGAAACCCGCCGCACCTATCGCGAGCGTTTCCAGGCCGAGATCATCGAAGGCTTTGGGCTGACCGAGGCCGCGCCCGTGGTTGCCGTCAACACCGCCATCCATAGCCGCGACGGCACCGTCGGGCGGCTGCTGCCGGCCATCCGCATGAAGCTCGAACCCGTCGACGGCATCGATGGCGCCGGCCGTCTGTGGCTCGACGGCCCGAATATGATGATGGGCTACATGACCGCCGACCGACCGGGCGAATTGCAGCGGCTCGAGGGCTGGCACGACACCGGCGACATCGTCTCGGTCGACCGCGAGGGCTTCATCACCATTCGCGGCCGGGCCAAGCGTTTCGCCAAGATCGCCGGCGAGATGGTGTCGCTGGGTGCGGTCGAGATGCTGGTGCAGTCGCTGTGGCCGGAAGAGCGCCATGCCGCCGTGGCGGTGCCCGACAAACGGCGCGGCGAGCGCATCGTGCTGGTGACCACCGCCGACGATGCGAGTGCCGAGGAACTGCGCCAATTCGGCAAGAAGGCCGGGGCGGCCGAACTGATGGTGCCCAACGACATCGTCAAGGTGGAAGAGATCCCGGCGCTGGGCTCGGGCAAGACCGACTACGTGTCGGCCCGCAGACTGGCCATCGATCGTCTGGGGCTGAGTGCGGCGGCGTAGGCGAACGGCCTGAAGGGTCGTCTCGCCTAAATCGCAGGGCCCGGGCGCAAAGCGCTGGCCTTCAATGCACCCTCTGTCGCCTTCAAAGAGGGATAACAGCGTTATCCTATATCCGAAGGCGGCACCTGCTCGCCTTCCAGCCTGGCGCGCTTCGAATAGGCACGCACGCTGAACGGCAGGAAGAGGAGATAACCGGCGACGGAGGCCGTCAGCGTGTACCAGGGATAGGTCATCAAGAGCAGGATATAGAGCACGACCCCCAGGATGACGGGCAATACCTTGTCACCCGGCACCTTGATGCTCTTACCCGAATAGACCGGCAAACGGCTGACCAGCAGGAAGGCGACCAGTACGGTGAAGCCGGTGGCGATGAAGGCGGCCGGGCGGCCGGGCTCCAGCCCAAGCCGCAGGAAATACAGATAAAGCGGCAGCATCACCAGCACGGCGCCCGCCGGCGCCGGTACCCCAACGAAATATTCGGTCTGCCATGCCGGCCGCTCGGCCTTTTCCTCGTCAAGAACATTGAAGCGGGCGAGCCGCATGCCGCAGGCGATGGTGAACAAAAGGGCGGCAATCCAGCCCGGCGATCCCGCGCGGTCGAGCAGGAAAGCGTAAAGCACCAGCGCGGGCGCGACGCCGAAATTGACGATGTCGGCCAGCGAATCCATCTGCGCGCCGAATTTCGACGTCGCCTTCAGCATTCGCGCCAACCGGCCGTCTATGCCGTCGAGGAACGCGGCGAGCAGCACCATGACCACCGCGGGCTCGAAGCGGTTCTCGAAAGCGAAGCGGATGCCGGACAAGCCGGCACAGATGGCGAGCACCGTAACCAGATTGGGCAGCACCATGCGCATCGGGATTTCGCGGATGCGCGGGCCGCCGCTGGCATGCGCCTCGAATTTCTTGAACGGCGCGCCCACCGGTCAGGAGATCCGCACGAGAGGCGTGGCGGCGATACCGCCGAATTCCGCCAGCACCGTTTCGCCGGCGACCGCCGTCTGGCCGACGGCCACGCGTGGTGTCGCCGCCTCCGGCAGGAAGACGTCGACGCGCGAGCCGAAGCGGATCAGGCCGAAACGCTCGCCGATGGCGATCGAGCCGCCGGTCTCGGCCCAGCAGACGATGCGCCGCGCCACGAGGCCAGCGATCTGCACTGCCGCGACGGTGCCGTTGGGGCTGTCGATGACCAGCCCGTTGCGCTCGTTCTCGGTGCTTGCCTTGTCGAGTTCGGCATTGAGGAATTTCCCCGGCCGATGCTCGATACGGGAAATCTTGCCGCGCACCGGGGCGCGGTTCACGTGGCAGGAAAAGACGTTCATGAACACCGATATGCGGGTCATTTCGGCATTGCCGAGGCCAAGCTCGCGCGGCGGCACGGCCGGGCCGACCGCCGAGATGACGCCATCGGCGGGGCTCACCACCAGACTGTCATCGACCGGCGTCACCCGCTCGGGATCGCGGAAGAAATAGGCGCACCAGGCGGTGAGGATGAGCCCGATCCAAAACAGGATCGAGGAGAAATAGCCGAGGAAAAGCGTGCCCGCGCCGAAGGCGGCGATGAACGGATAGCCCTCGCGATGGATCGGTACGAACGCGTTCTTGACCGTATCGACAAGGCTCATGGGATGGGGCAGTCCCTGTTTCAGGTTCGGCCTCAATAACCGAAACACCCTCTGCCCGCAACGCGACAATGGGGAAGGAGGGTGGACGAGCTAGCCCGCAGCAGCGGAACGATCAAAGTGCTCGGCGAGTTCCGGGATTGTAGCGTCGGCAAGCTTTTCGTTATCTTTGCCACGCAAGAGCACACTACCATTCCACGAAGACAGCAAGAGGAAGGCCCGGTCAGACGCCAACACCACCCAGTTCACGACCACGCCTTCCGCCGTTTGCACGATTGAGTTCGCTGAAACGATGGCGTCCGTCGGGTCGAATCCGGCTTTGCGCAGTAGAAGGTCGACAGCAGCCGGGGCATGATACTGCTCAGCCAATTCGACAACCATTTTGATTTCCGAGCCTTCAGCGTGGCCAAGTCGGTTGCCTACTCGCGGAGCGATGGCTCCCAAAGAATTCTCACCCGGGCGTATGACCGGTGGGTCTTCCGCCGCGATGTATTCGTAGATATCGGCGTGCGTCTCAGTTGCAACGCATAGCCGAGGCTCCTTCGCACTGGTACGCAGTTGGAAAACCATCTGCATCTCACCCCCGACATCCAGCATTCTTGCCATGCCAAAGCCCAATCTGACCTCAGGCGGAGACACCTTGGCGCAGGCGAGACCGGCCCCAACGTCGCGCCAGCCGATCATCTGGCGCACCAGCTTGCTAATCGAACGATGAAGAAGCCTGGCTTCGCGTTGCGGGTTGGCCATCACCAGACCGTGTATAACATCGCTGTAGTCGTCATCTTCGACAATCTGTAGATCAGGCCACGAGACGATCCAGCGCGCCAAGAAACCCTGCATCGGTGCAGCCTCATCTGCGTGGTAGAACTCACCGTCAAGCGCATCCAGAAAATCGTCGCAACCACCCTCGAAGCCCGTTTGTTCGGCCGCCTCATCGGGATGCTCGGCAATCCAGGAGGACATCTTTTCCAAAGTCGCCAATTGGCCGCTCGCACCGCTAGCAGCGAGTCCAACTCGGGCGTTCGTAATCATGGCGTTGGTTTCCTCTGCGCCATTGTAGATGAATTGACTGTGCCCGCCATTCTTCACCTCAGCCGAGTACGAGTTTGCGTGGGAAACCTGCATCGCCCTCGGGCTGATCTCCGGATATCGGTAGAGCCCTTCATAAGTCATGGTATGGATGAAAATCTCAACGGCGAAGACGAGTTCCGAGGGGCTATCGATTGCCTTTTCTACTGTTGAACGGCGCACAAAAACCGGCAGCGGCAGCCTGACCTGTGGCCACCTGGCAGCATTCGGCGCGAGTTTTTCAGACGTTTTTTTAGACTTGCGAAAGAAAAATCCGAACATCGAAAATGCTTTCATAGACCGCAAAGCAACCGCGGCTGGTTGTTCCCGAGGTGACAATATCACCTGCTTTTAGATTTGAAAGAGACCCAGGTATGTGCAGATTTGGCGGGATCACCATCGCGTATTAGCCTTTCAGAATTGTCGGCCGCAATGTCGGCAAGCCATACGCTCGCCCGTCCTTGGCAGGACAGTGCCTCGCGACGCCTTCGGAAGGGTGACGTGGGTCACGCAGCCAAGGAGCCAGCCAATGTCATCCGTTGCCGAGAACGCCAAGATTATCACCATGGGCCTCGCTTTCGGGGAATCGCCGCGTTGGCATGAGGGACGCCTGTGGCTCTGCAACTGGGGTACCGGAGAGATCGTCGCCGTGAGCGAAGACGGCAAGAGCAGGGTGATGCTCACCATGCCAGCGGTCCTGCCCTACTCCATCGACTGGCTGCCGGATGGCAGGTTGCTCGTGATTTCAGGCCGCGAAGGCCTGCTGCTAAGGCAGGAGGTGGATGGCAGGCTCGTCACCCATGCCGATCTGCGCGACCTTTCGAAAAGCCCCTGGAACGAGATCGTCGTCGATGGGCGCGGCAATATCTATGTCAATGGCGGCGGCCCGGCGCCGGCACCCGGCCAGCATTTCGGCCCGGGCACGATCGTGCTGATCACGCCGGACGGGACGGCCAGGCAAGTGGCTGGGAATATCGCGTTTGCCAATGGCATGGCTGTGACCCCGGACAACAGGACGCTGATCATTGCCGAATCCCACTCCAACCGGCTGACCGCCTTCGACATAGCCGCCGACGGCACTCTGGCTAATCGGCGGGTGTGGGCCGATGTCGACGGCTATCCCGATGGCATCTGCCTAGATGCCGAAGGGACGGTCTGGTACGCGGATGTTCCCAACAAGCGCTGTGCGCAGGTACGCGAAGGCGGTGAGCTGCTGCAGACCGTGACCGCCGATCGCGGCTGCTTCGCCTGCATGCTGGGCGGTGTCGACGGCAGGACGCTGTTCATCACCGCAGCCGAGTGGCGCGGCTTCGACCACATGTCGAGCGACGCCCGCACTGGTCAGGTGCTGGGCGTCGCTGTTTCCTCGCCTGGCGCGGGATGGCCGTCTTACATTTCGGGCACACGCTGATTGGCGAAAGCGACGGAGATAGCCAACGCCGCTACGACAGCTCCGACGTGCGCCTGCGCACCACCACACCCAGTTCGTCGCTTTCGCGGGCGATGCGCAGACGCTCCTCGGCTTCGGTCGCCTCGCGCTGGCGGTCCCACATCGAGGCGTAAAGCCCGTGCTTGCGCATCAGATCGGCATGTGTACCGCGTTCGGCGATCTGGCCGTCCTTGAGCACGATGATTTCGTCGGCCGTGATCACCGTCGACAGCCGGTGGGCGATGACGATGGTGGTGCGGCCCCGGCTGACCAGGTCGAGCGCGGCCTGGATTTCCTGTTCGGTATGGCTGTCCAGCGCCGAAGTCGCCTCATCGAGCATCAGGATTGGCGGCGCCTTGAGGATGGTGCGGGCAATCGCCACGCGCTGCTTCTCGCCGCCGGAAAGCTTCAGCCCGCGCTCGCCGACCATCGAGCGGTAACCCTCGGGCAGCCGCTCGATGAAGGGGCCGATCTGGGCGAGTTCGGCCGCCTTGCGCACCTCCTCCTCGCTGGCGCCGATGCGGCCGTAGCGGATGTTGTAGGCGATGGTGTCGTTGAACAGCACGGTGTCCTGAGGCACCATGCCGATCGCCGCGCGCAGGCTCTCCTGCGTCACCTCCCTGACATCCTGGCCGTCGATCAGCACCTGGCCCGACTGGATGTCGTAGAAGCGGAACAGCAGCCGCGAGATGGTCGACTTGCCCGCGCCCGAAGGACCGACGATGGCGACGGTCTTGCCGGCCGGCACCTCGAAGCTGATGCCTTTCAGGATCTTGCGGTTCGGGTCGTAGGAGAAATGCACGTCACGGAATTCGACCTTGCCGGCCTCGATCGCGAGCGGCCTGGCATCAGATTTGTCGACGATCTCCTGCGGCACGTCGAGCAGGTCGAACATCTGCTCGATATCGGTGAGGCCCTGGCGAATCTCGCGGTAGATGAAGCCGATGAAATTGAGCGGCACCGAGAGCTGCATCAGCATGGCGTTGATGAAGACGAAATCACCGACGGTCTGCGTGCCACGTTGCACTTCGAGCGCGGACATGCACATCACGATGACCGTGCCCAGCCCATAGATGACGCCCTGGCCGAAATTCAGCCAGCCGAGCGACGTCCAGATTCTCGTCGCCGACATCTCGTAGCGCGCCATGGAGCGGTCGAAGCGCTCGGCCTCCATGGCCTCGTTGTTGAAATATTTGACCGTCTCGAAATTGAGCAGAGAGTCGATCGCCTTGGTGTTGGCGTCGGTGTCGCTGTCGTTCATGTCGCGGCGGATCGAAATGCGCCAGTCGCTGGCGCGAACCGTGAACCAGACATAGAGCCAGACGGTGACCGCCACCACGGCTACGTATTTCCAGCCATAGGTGTAGGCGAAGATGCCCGTGGTCAGCGCGAATTCGAGGATGGTCGGCGCCGTGTTGAGCATGATGAAGCGCACGATCGTCTCGATGCCCTTGGTGCCGCGCTCGATGATGCGCGACAAGCCGCCGGTGCGCCGTTCGAGATGGAAGCGCAGGGACAACTGGTGCATGTGGACGAAGGTGCGGAAGGCAAGCTGGCGCACCGCGTACTGGCCGACGCGGGCAAACAGCGCGTCGCGCAACTGGTTGAAGCCGAGTTGCACGAGCCGCACCACATTGTAGGCGACAACCAACATGACCGGGGCGAGCAGGAAGGCGGGCAGCGGCGGCGTCGATCTGCCGTCACCGGCCAAGGCGTCGGTCGCCCATTTGAAGAAATAGGGTCCCGCGACCAATGTCAGCTTGGCAACCACCAGCAGAATTGTCGCCCAGGTGACGCGCGCCCGCAGATCGGCACGATCCGCCGGCCACATATAGGGCCAGAGGTTAAGCAGCGTCTTGAAGGTCGGGGAATCGGCGGAGACGGTTTTTTCGGCCACTTTTCTTGCCTTTTGGGTGAGAGGGTCAGCGGCTGGTCGAGCAGGAAACGACGAGCGCGCTCAGCGAAGCCGACACGCCGGCAAGCGCGGCTTGGTCCACCTCGTAGCGCGAGCGCTGGCGGTCAGGCGCGAAGCGCACCAGCCCCGCCTCGACCAGGATCTTCAGATGCTGCGAGACGGTCGACTGGGCGAGATCGAGATGGTCGACAACGTCCCGACAGCAGCAGAAACCGCTGGCGGACAGGCGTTTCAGGATCTCGATGCGCGCAGGGTGCGAGAGCGCGGCGAAGCGGGCCGCGATGGAGTGGCTGTCGGTGGTGCAAGAGGTTGGCGCGCTCGTCGCGCGGTCCGGTTCAGGCAGGGATTCGGTCATCGTTCATCGGCGATAGACGATGAACGATGACGAGGCAAGCTGGCCGGATGGGGAGATTGCAGGCGGAGGGCTGCGAAGGATCGGCTTCGGAACGGCTTGCAGCCGCCCCGCTGACGCTTGCCTACTCCGTCTTCGCCGAATGCGTCGTCATCTGGTCACCCATCGCCTTGAGGTCGGCGGCCTCGCCTTCCTTCGACCGTGGCGGGACCTTGAACACCTGTCCCGGCCAGATGCGGTCGGGATTGCGGATCTGGTCCTGGTTGGCGAGATAGATGGTCGAGTAGCGCATGCCATAGCCGTAAACGCGCCGCGAAATCCGCCACAGCGTGTCGTGACGGCGGATGATCACGGCGCCGTTGGCATGTTCGAGCTTAGGTGAAACAGTCTCGGCCACATCGGAAGGCGGCGTGGCCACTGCATCGGCCGGAGCCGGTTCCGCCGGGTTGGCGGGCGCTTCAGCGGCAGCCGACGGTTCGGCAGACTTTGCATCGGCCGCCTTGGATCCAGCAGGCGCCACGGCGGCGACCGCCTCGCCCGGTTCGCGCTCGAACGGTACGGCGGCGCGGGCCACCACCTTCACCCCGTCGGCATCGAGGCCATCGACACGGATGGTGTAACTGCCGACCGGTACGTCGCGCCTCGCCTCAACCAGGAAATGGCCATTCGGCGATGTCTGCGCTTCGCCAAGCAGGATGTCGTTGGCATAGGCGCGCACCTTGCGGCCCGGGTCGGCGAGGCCGGCGACAAAAATCTTGCTGCCGTCAATCTCGACCGCTTCGACGACGATCTTGGGTTCGGCCACGGATGGCGCGGGCGGCGTTGTCGGCGCCGCAGGAGCAGGCGTTGCTTCGATGGCGGCGGACGCGCCTGGCGCCGGAGCCGCGGCTGCAGGCGCTTCCGGTGTTGTCTGCGGCTGGGGCACGGTCAGCAGTTCGGCCGGCTTGCCCGGTTCCTCGACCATGGCCAGCACCTGACCGCTCGCATTGGCGGGAATGGAGACGACGGCCGTCTGGGCCGAAGCGGTCACCACATCGCCGGCGGTGGAGCGCAAGGCAATCGTATAGTCACCGGGCTTCAGCGGATCATCGAGCACGATGACGAAGGCGCCATCGGGACCAGCGACCGTCGAGCCGATCACGGTCGAACCGTTGAGGATCTCGACCTTTGAATTGGGCGCCGCATTGCCGGCGACGACGATCGAACCATCGCCTTCAACGCGCACCACGTCGAAGGTCGGGGCGATCGGACCCGCGACGGCAGGCGCGGTTGCCTCAGAGGTGGGAGCGGACGGTGCCGCAGCCTGCGGCAGCCGCGCTTCCGTGCCCGGATTGGCCGGCTTCGGCGCCACAGGCGGAGCCTGCGCCGCGACGTCCGCCGGCGGCGTGCGATTGAAATATGGGTCGAGCGCGCCCGACACATAGGCGGTTCCCGCGACCGCAACGGTCCCACCCGCCGCGAACAGAAACGCCTTCAACGGATTGATCGCCATCTACTTCCCTGCCCCTTAGCCACCTAACGCCGGTCTAGCCTGTTTTACCATCACCGACAAGAAAAAGCCCGGACTTCTCGGCCCTTAGGGCTTGACCGCGCTTTCAGACCCAATCACCAATCATCGGCATGAATACGATTCGATCCGTCTGCGTGTATTGCGGCTCGTCTCCGGGCCGTGATGAAACCTATGTCAAGGCTGGTCACCTGCTCGGGCGATCGCTTGCGCGCTCCGGCCTCAGGCTGATCTATGGCGGCGGCACCAAAGGCATCATGGGCGCCGTCGCTGAAGGCGCGCTCAAGGCCGGCGGCAAGGTCACCGGCATCATTCCCCGCTTCCTGATCAACAGGGAAGCAACCGAAACCGCGCTAGACCGGCTCGACGAGCTCGTGATCACCGAAAACATGCACGAGCGCAAACATAAGATGTTCGAGAAATCCGACGCCTTTGTGGCGCTGCCGGGCGGCATCGGCACAGTCGAGGAGATCGTCGAGGTCATGACCTGGGCGCAACTTGGCCATCACCGCAAGCCGATCGTCTTCGGCAATGTCGGCGGATTCTGGGATCCGATGCTGGCGCTTATCGACCATATGGCAACCGAAGGCTTCATTCACACCGCACAGCGGGTCAAGCCGCTGGTCGTCAATGACCCCGAGGCAATCGTCGCCGCCATCATGGTGGCAGGCTCCTCGGTCGATGCGCCGACGGAGGGCGTGCAGTCGGTGATAGACAAGATGTAAGGCTGTAGCTGAAGACAGAACCTACTGCCCTACTGCCCTACTGCCCTACTGCCCTACTGCCCTACTGCCCTACTGCCCTACTGCCCTACTGCCCTACTGCCGGCCAGCCGCAGATCATCGATTACCGCCCGCCGATCCTGGCGCCGCCAGGCGAGATGGATCGAGACCTTGCGCTCAAACCATGGCAGGTCCCGAAACAGGATCCCGGGCGGCGCGGCGATGCGCAGGCTCGACTGGACGGTGGCAAGGCCGAGGCCGGCGCTGACAAGGCCGAGCGAGGTCAACGGGTCCGCCGTCTCATAGGCGATATCGGGCAGGAAACCCGCCTTGGCGCAGGCGGCCAGGAACTGGCCGCGATTGGTGTCGTCGGGCTGGCGCACGACGGTGATCCAGACGCGGCCGTCGAGATGGTGCGGCTGGATATCGGCCACTTCGGCGAGCGGATCGCCTTCGGGCATCGCCAGCGCCAGCGGCTCGTGGCGCAGCGGCATGCTGGCGACATCGGGATCGTCCGCGGCGGGCGGCGAATAGACCAGGCCCAGATCCAGCGACCGCTGCCGCAGCTCCTCGATCTGCGCCGCCGAGCGCAGGCTTCTCAACTGGAGATGAAAATCCGGCCGGTCGCGGCGGAATTGGCGCAGCATCGCGGCGACAAGCCCGGAATGCACGGCGCCTTCGACATAACCGATGGCAAGACGCCCGACAGACCCGCTGGCAAGGTTTCGACCAAGTTCCTCCAGCCGGCGCGCGTTCGACAGCAGCGCGCGGGCCTCGGCGAGAAAGGCGCGGCCCTCGGCATTGAGATGGACGCGCTGTTTTACCCGTTCGAACAGGATCACGCCAAGCTGCTGTTCAAGCTGCATGATCTGCCGGCTCAGCGGCGACTGCGAAATATGCAGCAGTTCGGCGGCGCGACCGACATTGCCGGTTTCCGCGACTGCGACGAAATATCTGATCTGGCGCAAGTCGAACATTTTTTGCTCCGGCATCAAGTCCTCAAAGGTCTCAACTTTACCCTAATCAGTCTTGGACAGTCTGACGATCCAGCGCGATACCTGCCGTCATCAACCGCTGACAAACAGGAGACCAACATGCAGTTCTTTGCCCTTCTCACCCGCAACACCGAAAAGTTCACCGATGCCGATTTCGCGCCGCTGCTGCCCGGCGAGGCCGAGCAGCGGCGCACGCTCTATGCCCAGGGCGCGGTTCGCCAGGTCTGGAACCGTGGCGACATTCCCGGGAGCGGCATGATGTTCGAGGCGGCCAGCGATGCCGACGTGCGCAGTCATCTCGGCAGCTTGCCGCTGGTCAAGGCCGGCATGATGGACATTGCCGCAATCGTGCCGCTGAACCCTTATCCCGGTTTCGGTCCGAAGCGCTAAGTGTGGCAGTCGCAATGCGGTGGCGGCGAAAGGCGCCGCCGCACTGCCGCGGCCGCTCAAGAGAGTGTGATCGGCTGTCAAGGAACCGTCACACGAAACCCCGCCGCCCATGCTAGATGTTGCAATCACGCGCCGCCAAGCGGTGCGATGCTCGAAATATGCATCCGGCACTACACCATGGATACTGCTCTCGCCCCGGAAGGCGCCGACCTGTCGCCCTACCTGCCAGACGAGCATGGGCTGTTCTTCATCTATCATTTCACCGCCGACGGCCTGCGCACCAAGGATGCCGCCGGCGCGCATTGGACGTGGCGCAGCTACCAGCTTTCCGACATGCGCGCACGCCACGAGATCGCCGCCGAACAGGCCCTGCCGGCGCCAGTGCGCGAGGCCTTCCTGTCCGCCAGCCATGGCTGCCACATCGACCTCGAGGATGACTGGCTCTACGGCGACCTGCCGGACCTGCGTCACGACTATTCGGCGGAAGCCGGCGGGCTCGGCCATTTCCGTTTCGCCCTCAACGACACCATGCTGGTCGGCGCCCGCAAGCAGCCCTTGCAGTCGGTCGACAATATCCGCAAGGCGATCGAGAACGGCTCGCGCAAGTTTCGCTCGCCGGCCGAGCTGATCGAGGCGGTCGTGGGCCAGTCGTTCGACGGCATGGCGGTGGAACTCGCTGCACTTGGCGACAGTCTCGACGGCATCGAGGACCGCATCGTCTGCGACGCATGGGACAATGAGCGGCAGGCGCTCGTCGATGCGCGCCGGCACCTGGTGGTGATCCACCGGCAGATGGCGACCCTGACCAATCTGTTTCGCCATCTCGACCATTCGCACCGCAACGACCTGCCCGATTCGATCAACGACATGGCAGCACGGCTTTCGCACCGCGCGCAGACGCTGCACTATGATGGCGAGCAGTTGCAGGCGCGCGCCAGGCTGTTGCAGGACGAGCTGATGGCCAAGCTGACGACGCAGTCGAACCGGCTGCTCTACGTGCTGTCGGTGATGACCGCGGTGCTGTTGCCAATGACGATCATCTCGGGCCTGTTCGGCATGAATGTCGGCGGCTTGCCGCTGGTCAACACGCCGATAGGCTTCTGGGTGGTGACTGCGGTTTCGATGCTGATCGCCGGAGCGACCTATCTCTTCGTCAGGCGGCTCGGGCAGATGTAGCCCGGCGCGCCGTCGCCAGCATCGACCAGGAATACATGGCCAGCGCCGCCCAGATCAGGGCAAAGGCGACAGCCTGGGTGGTGTCGAACGGCTCTTTGAAGATCAGCACGGCGATCAGGAACACAATGGTCGGCGCAATATATTGCATGATGCCTATGGTGGAGAGACGCAAAAGCCTGGCGCCGAATGCGAACAGCAGCAGCGGCACCGCGGTCACCGGCCCGCAACCGGCCAGCAACGCCGCATCGACGCCGTTGCCGGAAACGAAATGGTCCTGTCCGGTGGCGATCAGCCAGGCGATATAACCCAAGGCCGGCACCGACAACAGAAGCACTTCGAGCAGAAAACCCTGGCTGGGGCCGATCGGCAGCGTCTTGCGGAAAAAACCGTAGGCGGCGAAGGAAAAGGCCAGCGCCAGCGATACCCATGGCAACTTGCCAGCCTCGATCGTCAGCACGGCGACCGCGATCGCCGCAAGCACCACGGCCGCGATCTGCAGCCGATCGAGCCGCTCGCCGAGCAGCAGGGCGCCGACCACGACGCTGACCAGGGGATTGATGTAATAGCCAAGGGCGGTTTCTACGGTGCGGTCGACGGCGATCGCCCAGACGTAGACGCCCCAATTGACCGAGATCAGCGCCGCCGTCAGCGCCGCCATGGCGATCGTGCGGGGCGAACGGATTGCCGCCTTGAAATCCGCCGTGCGGCCGGCCCAGACCAGAACCGCGGCGGCGATCGGCACCGACCAGACGATGCGGTGGGCAATCACCTCGGCAAGCGGCAGGTGCGCAACCGCTTTCATGTAGAAAGGCAGCAAACCCCACAAGAAATAGGCACCCAGCGCCAGCAGGAAGCCGCGGCGGGCTTTTGAAACTGCGTCCTGGGTAATTGCTTCAGCGGCCATGGCCCAACGCTATGGCCCAGTAACCTTGGCAAGACCATCGCAAAGTTCTGATGGATCAATGGACTTTCGCTGATGGTTCAAGCGGTGTGCCTTGCTCCGCTACACGCCTGCCAACGCAACGCTTTGTTCTACCGTGAGTAGGCTACCTCTCTAGAGGTGGCTCATAGCCCTCCCGGATTTCCCGCCCAGGCGGCGGCTGCGGTTTCTGTTCGTCACGCGGCCGTTCGTCTTCTTTGTCTTTGTCATCGCCCATTTCAATCCCTCCTCAGCCAAAAATAAGATAGTGACCGTAAGTTATGATTCCGCAAGCGAAGGGCAACAAGCTCCAGGCAAACCAGCGTTTCGCCTGAAAATAATTTTCTGTTTTTTCGTCATTTGCCCGCGCATTGTGCGTCCCAAATAACACAAATTGACGTGTCACTGCGTCAGCAAATTCCCTCTCAGCTGCCTGATTATTCTCTCGATAATACGACTCCAACTCGGTATAATATTTCATCATTTCGCTCGGATAATCAACATATTTGTAGGTTCTGCCGTAAAATCCTATGAGCAGAAATAATATAGAACCCCCTAAAACAAATGCACATACCGCAAATAGAGAAAGTATCATCCTCTTGTCCGGATAGGGGTTCTTCTCACCAATATCACTTACGACAAAGACCATCGAGACAATAATTCCGGTGACGGCCGTCAGCATAACCCCGACAGAGCCGTCTAACTTATCCTTCCTTTCAATTTCAAAGGAGTACATCTCTTTGAAGAAGAGGTTGACGTCCATATCTCACTCCGCCGCCACCAGACCCGCCATGTCCCGGTTCTTCATCAGCTTGTAGATGATGGAATCCATCAGCGCCTGGAACGAGGCGTCGATGATGTTTTCGGAAACGCCGACCGTCCACCAGCGGGCACCGGTCGCATCATGCGATTCGATCAGAACGCGAGTGATCGCCTCGGTGCCGCCATTGAGGATACGCACCTTGAAGTCGGCGAGTTCCAGATCGGCGATTTCGCCCTGGTATTTGCCGAGATCCTTGCGCAGCGCGATGTCGAGCGCATTGACGGGGCCGTGCCCCTCGGCCACCGACATCTTCTCCTCGCCCTCGACCAGCACCTTGACCACCGCTTCCGACACCGTCTTCAACTGGCCATTGGCATCGAAGCGGCGTTCGATCATGCAGCGGAACGAGGTGACATGGAAGAACTCGGGCAAACCGTGCAGCATCTTGCGTGCCAGAAGCTCGAAGGAGGCGTCGGCGCCCTCATAGGCATAGCCGGAGGCCTCACGCTCCTTGACCACCGATATCAATGCGTCGAGCCGGTGATCGTCCTTCGGCACATCGATGCCGCGCCGCTTCAGCTCGGCCAGGAAATTGGCCTTGCCGCCCTGGTCGGAAACCATGACGCGGCGGCGGTTGCCAACCGCTTCCGGCGGCACATGCTCGTAGGTCGCAGGTTCCTTGGCGAGCGCCGAAGCGTGGATGCCGGCCTTGGTGGCGAAGGCTGAAGCGCCGACATAGGGCGCCTGCGCCTCCGGAGCGCGGTTCAAGAGTTCGTCGAAGGCGCGCGACAAGCGCGAAATGCCGGTAAGCGCCTCGGCGGAAATCCCCGTCTCGAAACGGTCGGCGAAGGCCGGCTTCAACGCCAGCGTCGGCACGATGGAGATCAGATTGGCGTTGCCGCAGCGTTCGCCAATGCCGTTCAGCGTGCCCTGGATCTGGCGCACGCCCGCTTCGACCGCGGCCAGCGAATTCGCCACCGCCTGGCCGGTGTCATCATGGGCATGGATGCCGAGATGGTCGCCGGGAATGCCCGCGGCGACGACCCTTTCGACGGTTGCGCGTAGTTCCGAGGGCTGCGTGCCGCCATTGGTGTCGCACAGCACCACCCAGCGCGCGCCGGCATCATAAGCGGTCTTGGCGCACGCCAGCGCATAATCCGAATTGGCCTTGAACCCGTCGAAGAAATGCTCGCAATCGACCATCGCCTCCTTCCCCGCGGCAATGGCGGCTTCCACCGAGGCCTTGATGGACTCCAGATTCTCCTCATTGGTGCAGCCGAGCGCCACACGGACATGATAGTCCCAGCTCTTGGCGACAAAGCAGATGGCGTCCGATCGCGACTGGACGAGTGCGGCAAGCCCAGGATCGTTGGAAGCCGACACCCCCGCCCGCTTGGTCATGCCGAAGGCGACGAACTTTGCCTGCGCGGTTCGCTTCTCCCTAAAGAAGGCCGTGTCGGTCGGGTTGGCGCCGGGGTAACCGCCCTCGACATAGTCGAGGCCGAATTCGTCGAGCAGCTTGGCGATGGCGATCTTGTCCTCGACCGAGAAGTCGATACCGGGCGTCTGCTGGCCATCGCGAAGTGTTGTGTCGAAGAGGTAGAGGCGTTGCTTTTTCATCGTCCTGTGGGCGCTTGAACGCCCCCCTCTGTCCTACCGGACATCTCCCCCTCAAGGGGGGAGATCGGCAGTTCGAATGTCCCGCCATCACCTGCGGCGCTGAAAATTTGCGAAACCCCAGGTGATGGCCAATCTCCCCCCTTGAGGGGGAGATGGCCGGCAGGCCAGAGGGGGGTGAGCGCCGACATCAGTTTTTCCCCACAAACCCATCCGTCGCCCGGATCAGCCGGTCCAATATACCTGGCTCGGAATAGGCATGGCCGGCACCCTCGATCAGGTGAAAATCCGCCTTCGGCCAGGCCTTGTGCAGCGCCCAGGCGTAGCGTGCCGGGCACGGCATGTCGTAGCGGCCGTGGACGATGGTGCCGGGAATGTCCTTCAACTTCCAGGCATCGCGCAGCAACTGTCCCTCCTCCAGCCAACCGGCATGGACGAAGTAGTGGTTCTCTATGCGGGCGAAGGCGACGGCGTAGTCGTCCTCACCAAATGGTCCGCTGGTCTCCGGCTCGGGCAAAAGCGTGATCGTCTCGCCTTCCCACAGGCTCCAGGCGCGGGCCGCCTCGATCTGCGCGTTTCTGTCGGACCCCACCAGCCGCTTGCGATAGGCGGCCATCATGTCGCCGCGCTCGGCCTCGGGGATCGGCGCCAGGAAGCGCTCCCACTTGTCGGGAAACATCTCGGAGACGCCGAACTGATAGTACCATTCGAGCTCGGGGCGGGTCAGCGTATAGATGCCGCGCACGACGAGCTCACTGACGCGTTGCGGGTGCGTCTCGGCGTAGGCGAGCGCCAGCGTCGAACCCCAGGAACCGCCGAAGACCAGCCATTTGTCGAAGCCGGCCATTTCGCGCAGGCGCTCGATATCGGCGACCAGGTGCCACGTGGTGTTGGCCTCCAGCGAGGCATTCGGCGTCGACTTGCCGCAACCGCGCTGGTCGAACAGGATGACGTCGTAGAGATCGGGATCGAACAGCCGCCGATGCTTTGGCGAGATGGTGCCGCCCGGCCCGCCATGCAGGAACACCGCCGGCTTGGCGCCTTTGGTGCCGGAGCGTTCCCAATAGACCTGGTGGCCGTCGCCGACGTCGAGCATACCGCTCTCGAAAGCTTCGATCTCGGGATAAAGCGTGCGCAGTTCAGAGCTCATAGTTGCAAACCTTTGGACGGCCAGTCCGTCGTTTCATGGTCGGGATGCTGGAAGGAGATGATCTCCTCCTGCCTTGCGTAATAGTCTGGATCCTGGTGGACGGGCTGTTCGAAGATCGTCTCCACCCAAGGCAGCCGCCCGGCGTAATTGACCTGGATCTGCGGCGCCAGGTCGGAGCGATCGTCGAAGGCGCCGATGGCGATCTCCAGGCCGCCGGGCTGGCGGTAGGTCAGCGGCGTGCCGCAGCGGGCGCAGAAACCGCGATCGATGTTGACCGAGGACTGGAAATAGCTCGGCTCCTCACGGGTCCATTCGACGCCGTCCTTCGGCGCTGTCACCAGGGCGCCGAAAAAGGAACCGAACTGTTTCTGGCACATGCGACAGTGGCAGATGGACGGGCGTCCAAGCTTGCCCTTGATGCGGAAGCGCACGGCGCCGCACTGGCAGCCGCCGGTTCGAATGGTCTCGCTCATGATGTTTTCTCCGGCGGCCATTGCTCGGTGTCGTGGTCGGGATGCTGGTAGGAGACAAGCTCTGCCAGATAGGGGGCCGAACCCATGTCCGCCATCGTATCCTCGCCCGGCAATTCTGGAATGGAATCGACGTAAGGCAGCTTTGCCTCCGTGCCCCACTGGATGGTCGGCGCGATATCAGCCGGATCGTCGAAGGCCGCAATCGCCAGCGCCATGCCGTCCGGCGCCTCGAAAGTCAGCGGCGTTCCGCATTCGGCGCAGAACCCACGCCAGGCAGCGTTCGACGAGCGGAAGCGCTTGGGCTCGCCGCGCGTCCAGTCCACCTTGGCGCCGCGCACCGAGACCAGCGGAAGGTAGAAATTGCCGCTCGCCTTCTGGCACATGCGGCAATGGCAGACCGAGGCATCGCCGAGTGCGCCCTCGACGCGAAAGCGCACGGCGCCGCACTGGCAGCCGCCGGTGTAGATCGGCCGGTTGTCGAGGCTCATGGCAGGTCACTCCGCATCATGGCAGACGGCCTCGACATTGTTGCCGTCGGGATCGAAGACGAAGGCGCCATAGTAGTCCGCATGATAGTGCGGGCGCAGGCCCGGCCCGCCATTGTCCTTGCCGCCGGCGGCGAGAGCGGCAGCATGGAAAGCATCAACCTCGGCGCGGCTGCGCGCGGTGAAGGCAACGTGCTGGCGGGCCTTTTGGCCCTCCTTGCCTTCCTGGAGCCAGAACACCGGCCGATCGCGGCCGTAGCCACCGACCTTGGCGCCGCCGGTGTATTCCAGCGGCACCATATGGAGCAGCGAGGCGCCAAGCGGCGCCATCGCCTTGTCATAGAAAGCCTTCGAAGCGTCAAAGTCAGCAACGTCGATGCCGAGATGGTCGATCATGGAACGAACTCCTCCGTTGCTGGTTCCGGCACTTCCGCGCCAGCCAGGCCGGCCGCAATCACGATGTGCTGACAGACATTGTCGATATCGCGGATCACGTCATCATTCCAGAAGCGCAGGGCGGTCCAGCCGCTGGATGTCAAGTAGGCGGTCCGTGCCTCGTCGCGTTCCGCGTGCTCAGCGTCTGCATGCTGGCTGCCGTCGACTTCGACGATGAGGCGATGAGCTGAACAAGCAAAGTCCACGATATAGGGGCCGATCGGCACCTGCCGGCGAAAGCTTAGCCCCATCAGCCGATGAGCGCGAAGTTCATTCCATAGCTTTAATTCGGCGTCGGTCATGACGCGACGCATGGACTTTGCGTTCTTGCGCTGGCGTGCGGGAACGAGGTCGTGCCCCATGGCTAGACAACACCACGCTGAAGATTAGCGAAACCGCTGATAGCCGTCATCAAAGCCTCCGCCAACTTTGAAACGATGCTCTGCAGCGCCCTCACCGCTTCACCTCCCACGTCGTCACACGTTCGCCGGTGACCGGGTCCTTGCCGTCCTTCAGTTGCACGCCTTGCGCCAACAACTCGTCGCGGATGCGGTCGGCTTCGGCCCAGTTCTTGGCGGCGATCAATTCCAGGCGCCTGGCGATCGCCTTGGCGAGCGCGGCTTCGTCGACCTTGGCCGCGCCGACATCGAAACCCAGGAAGGCAAGCGCACCCTTCAGCGAGGCCGCTGCGGCGTTTTCGCCATCGCCGCTGAAGTCGACCGCCTCGCCGGCCAACTGGGTCAAAACCTGGAAGGCGGCGTAGGTGGCGAGATCATCCGACAACGCCTGCACGACCTCGTCCGGCAATTGCCCGACCGCCGGCGCCAGATCGGCCGCGCGTTTCCACTTGCGCAGCGTGTTCTCCGCTTCCTCGAGCTTGCGCACGGAAAAGTCGATCGGTTCGCGATAATGGGTCATCAGCATAGCCAGCCTGAGCACCTCGCCGGGCCATTTGCGGCCGCCGAACGTTTCGGTCTCCAGCAGCTCGTTGATCGAGTAAAAATTGCCGAGGCTCTTCGACATCTTCTGCCCTTCGACCTGCAGGAAGCCGTTGTGCATCCAGATGTTGGCCATCACATCGGTGCCGTGCGCGCAGCGTGACTGGGCGATCTCGTTCTCGTGGTGCGGGAAGATCAGGTCGAGACCGCCGCCATGAATATCGAAGACCTCGCCCAGATAGGCGGCGGACATGGCCGAGCATTCGATGTGCCAGCCCGGCCGGCCCCTGCCCCATGGGCTCTGCCAGCCCGGCTCCTCCGGGGACGACAACTTCCACAGCACGAAGTCGCCAGGATTCTTCTTGTGCGCGTCGACTGCAACGCGAGCACCGGCCTGCTGCTCGTCGAGATTTCGCTTCGACAACTGGCCGTAGTCGGGCATCGAAGCGGTGTCGAACAGCACTTCGCCTGCGGCAACATAGGCATGGCCGCGTTTGATCAGGCTTTGAATCAAGGTGATCATGTCTGCCTTGCCGTCGGCACGGGGCTCGACGAACTCGGTGGCGCGCGGCTCGACTGTTGGCTCCAGGCAGCCGAGCGTCGCGACGTCCTTGTGGAATTGGCCCGCGGTCTTCTCCGTCACCCGCCTTATCGCCTCGTTAAGCGACAGTCCGCCGGCTGATATCTCGCTGCCGAAATCGCGCAGTGCGCGTGCATTGATCTTGTCGTCGACATCCGTGATGTTGCGCACATAGGTGACGTGCGTCTCGCCATAGAGATGGCGCAGCAGCCGGAACAGCACGTCGAAGACGATCACCGGCCTGGCATTGCCGATATGGGCGAAGTCGTAGACGGTCGGACCGCAGACATACATGCGCACGTTCAGCGCGTCGATCGGGACGAAATCCTGCTTCGCGCGCGTCAGCGTGTTGTAGAGGCGCAGGCCCTTCGGTGCGTCAGACATTCCATGCCTTTCCGGTTCAGAACTTTTGCCTGGATGAAGCCAGCTCCGCGCCGAGGCGCAAAACGGACTCCAGCCTGCTGGCCGGGGCGTTTGTCCAATCTAGGGGAAGATGAGGCGAAAACGTCCGGACCAGCGCGAAGCTAGCCAATAATGCAAATGCCACAAATGGCGAAAGACGTTTTCATAGGCGGCTTTATCGCCTTGGCCAGTGTTGCCGTCAAGTCGCTTATCCCGAGAAAAACGACGCCAGAACCGGCAAATGCGTCGCCCGATCACACGGAATCAGCCACTGAAACATTTATTAAACATGTCGGCACAGTCATGAAACATACTCCGGCTAGATCAACCTGCGTCACGATTTGGTCGGATTCGGCCGCCAAACGCAGACACGGAAACGTTATCTGGGAAGAGACACATGCCTCGAAGCAAGCAGGAAGCCAACCGCGCCAAGCAACCAGCGCTGGCAAACCATTATCGCGCAATCGGCCCGGCCGCGATCGTCGCCGCCCTGCTCCACACCGCGAAGAAGAAAAAGCCGGTGCAGAAAATCGTATCGCCCCGCGCTGCCTGAAGCAGTGCGCGATCGGCCCAAGGGTCGGAACGAGGCGCCAAACCGCACCTCGAACAGAGTTCCTGCTAAAACAGCGTCATCTGACTGTCGTCCGCGCCGGGTTTCCGGCGCTTGACCTTCTCGGGCTCGGGCCCGATCTCCCCCTTCTCCTGAATCTCCGGCCCGGTGTTGGCGACCTTGTTGACGAGGTCGGAGACCGGAATCGCTTCGAAGAAGTCGCGTTGCGCCGGCCGCAACAGGTCGGCGACGTCGCGCGGCTCAAGTCCGCGGCAATCGAGCCAGCGGGTGAAGTCTTCAGGTGCGATCACCACGGGCATGCGGTCATGGATATGCGCGATGTCGGCATTGGCCTCGACCGTCAGAATGGCGCCGGTGTCCAACTCCGAGCCGCCCGGTTCCGCATAGGTTTCAACCAGCCCGGCAAAGGCGACCAACTCGCCATGCCGCGGCCTGATCCAGTAAGGCTGCCCCTTCCTGCCGCCCGCCTCTCCGGGCCGCGCCTGGCGCCATTCGTAAAAACCTGATGCCGGCACCAGCGCCCGGCGATGGCGCATGGCGGCTTTGAACGAGGCCTTTTCGATCACGCCTTCGGAGCGTGCGTTGAACAGCAGCGGAAATTCGCCGACATCCTTTACCCAGGCGGGGATCAGGCCCCAGCGCACCAGCATCGGCCGGCGGTCCGGCAGGTTGGAACCCGGCGCCCGCGGCGGGCCTGAGATCGCCATCAGCACCGGCTGCGTCGGCGCTATATTGTAGCGCGCAGGAAACTGCTCCACCTCCGCCAGCCCGAGGAAAGCGGCTGTCTGGTCCGGTGTCGCGGTCAAGGCAAAACGTCCGCACATGTCTATTGGTCCTGATGTCCGGTTTCGAAAGTGGCGATAGAACAGCAGCACTGCAACCGCTAAAGCTGTCCGGCGTCGGCCGGTCCACAACAGGCTGCCGTAAATCAGGGCGATCGGATATCCATGGACGAAGTGCGAAAAGTCATTCCCGCGGTCTCGGTCGCCGTTGTGCGCGGCGACGCCGTGCTTCTGGTCAAGCGGGCGCGACAACCCTCGCAAGGGTTCTATGCATTCCCGGGCGGCAAGGTCGAAGCCGGTGAGACGCTGGAACAGGCGGCACGGCGCGAATTGCTGGAGGAGACGCAATTGCAGGCCGAAAACTACCGACGGCTGCGCGAAATCCTCATCGACGGCACGCTCGACGGGCATCCGGTCGATTACCTGCTGACGGTATTCGGTGCGGCCCATGCCGGCGGCGAGGCCGTGGCCAGCGACGACGCCGAGACCGCCGCCTTCTACACGCTGGCCGAAATGGCTGATCTGCCGCTTGCCGGTTCGGTGCTCGCGGTCGCCGAGGAACTGCTCGGACGGCCGTCGCAAACCCCTGAGCGACCCTGAAATCCGGAATTCGCCCGGCACAATCGCCTTGCAGGCGGCAAATTGTTTGGCCAGATTGACTTATGCGTTGCCTTCCTCTCCTTCTCGCGACATGCCTTGCCGTCAGCCCTGTGGCGGCACGACCGGCGTTCAGCGCGGAGGCACCCTTCGAACCGGGGCTGATGCGGCTGGCGGAGGTTCTGGGGTCGCTGCATTTCCTGCGCAATCTGTGCGGCGAAAAGGGCGACCAGTGGCGCGGCGAGATGCAGAAGCTGCTCGAATCGGAGAACCCGGATCCGCAACGGCGCGCCCGCTTCATCGCCAGCTTCAATCGCGGCTACCGCTCATTCGGCGGCACCTACACGCAATGCACCGCGTCGGCGACCGAAGCCATCGGCCGCTACATGAAGGAAGGCGAGACCCTGTCGCGCGACATCGCCTCGCGCTACGGCAACTAGCGCATATCGCCCAAAGTGCCCTCGCAAGAGCGCATCCGGCCTTCATCAACAGATATCCGGTCCATTGGCGGCGACTGCGGGCATATCCAGCTTGTGTCGAGAACTGTCATGGTGCAATCCTTTTGTTGCGCTTATGCAACAGCGTTAATGAAACGTTAGCGCGCGGATGTGGAATTAACTCAAACTGAAGGTTTTCACCCCGCAGGCACGCCTAATCGGCTAAGTTTGACCAGGATTGAATGCAGCTTCGCAAGCGCAACCGGCCTCCTGTAAAGAACGATCAAAAAAATGTCGTATTTACAAAGACTTATTTGCGGCTGCGTGTAAACGGAACAGATCAAGCCTGATCCATCGACGGATCGCTGCTTGCAAGGGTGGACATCGCTTATGGAACATGGTGTCAACGACATCGACGCGCTGGTCAGGGAAGAAAAGCGCCTGACCGCGGTGGAGAGCCACAGCGAGGCCTGGGCCGAAGGTCTTTCGGCAGGCATAGAACCCGAGATCATCGCCGAAGCGGCGCTTGAAACCGCGTTCGGCGAAATGCTGCGCGCCAACGGCGAGACATCGGCCCTTGCCCTGCTCGACCGCATGCGTGAAAAGGTGATTGCTGGCGCCTTCGAACCCGAACGGCTGCGGCACTGAACCGACGTCCGGTTCTTTGACGGCAAATGCCGCTCGGGCATCATGCCCGGAAGCAGGGAGAAACGGGCAGTGAATTTTTCGATGTCAGGCGAGCCGCGCGGCTTGGTCCTTTGCATCTGTTTCGCCGCGTGCAGTGCCGCGATTCCCTTGGTTGCGTGTCTGACAAGCAGTCCCGCTTATGCGCTGAGCGAGATCAAGCGCGAAGAATTCCCCTCGCCGGCCCAACCGATGGTGGACGACGACGTGTCGCCGCCGGGAAGCACCGTGCCGATACCCGATCCGGTCGGAACGCCATCTTCGACGAGCCAGCCAACCGCCCCGGACAAAGCCGAGCCGGTCACCCCGCCGAACGGCGACGGTGCCACCAACAGGCCGCGCGTCGATCCCGACGCGCCCACGCCGGAGGTCGTCTACGACCTCAGCAAGCTGCCTGAACCGGTGCGGCGCATGCATGACCTGATCATCGAAGCCTGCGAGAGCGGCGACATCGAAAGACTGAGGCCTTTGATCGGCAAGGGCGACGGCATGACCCAACTGTCGCTGGCCGACATAGATGGCGACGCCATTACCTTCCTCAAGGGGCTCTCCGGCGACCAAGATGGCCAGGAGATTCTTGCCATACTGGAGGAGGTGCTCAATGCCGGCTATGTCCATGTCGATGCCGGGACGCCACAAGAGCTCTATGTCTGGCCGTATTTCTTCGCTCTACCCCTGGACAAGCTCGACGCCAGGCAACGGGTCGAGCTGTTCAAGATCGTCACCGCGAGTGACTTCGACGACATGAAGCAGTTCGGCGCCTACATCTTCTACCGCGTCGGCATCACGCCCGCTGGGCAATGGACGTTTTTCGTCGCCGGCGACTGAAACTCGGACACGCGAGTGCCTATTCGTGCGGATCGCCTCGTCGAATGGCTGCATCGGGCCCGTTAGTATTCCAGTTGCGGAGAAATCAGGAAGGAAACGAAACTTCAGCCAGTGGTCAAAAGAATGCCCTGGCCGAATTTTTCCGCCAGGTTCTGGATAAGCAGCCTTTCAGATGTTGTAAGGCGCTCTTGATCGACAAACCGCCAGTTGCGCTCGTAGATGGCGAAAGCTTCCTCGGCAGGAATCGGGCGCGTTGCATCGCGGCTCCAGACGAGTGCGTGTAGCTCCGGAAACTCAGCGGGGACAATCATTGGCGTGATATCTGTGCGCATAACCCACTCAACTTAGTGGATCGTGCCTAAGAAATCCAACGATGTGAAATGGCTATGCGGGCAACGCCTCGGAGAACTCCACTGCCCTGCCCTGGCCCGGCGTCGCGATCTCGCCCTCCCACATGATGCGCTGGCCTCGAATGACAGTGCCGACCGGCCAGCCGGTGACTTCCTTGCCGTCATAAGGCGTCCAGCCGGCCTTCGAGCCGGCTTGTGCATTGGTGATAGTCTCGCGCCGCTTCATGTCGACAATTGTGAAATCGGCATCATAGCCGGCGGCGATACGGCCTTTCCTGGCCATGCCGAAGATGCGCTGCGGGCCGTGGCTTGAAAGATCGACGAAGCGCTGCAAGGTCAGCCTGCCGGCGTTGACGTGGTCGAGCATGATCGGCACCAGCGTCTGCACCCCGGTCATGCCCGAGGGCGATGCCGGATATGGTTTTGCTTTTTCGGCCAATGTGTGCGGGGCATGGTCGGAACCGAGTACGTCGACAATGCCTTGCGCGATTCCGTGCCAGACGCCGTCGCGATGGCGCGGGGCACGGACGGGCGGGTTCATCTGGATCAGCGTACCGAGCCGTTTGTAGTCGTGCGCCGACAGTGTCAGATGGTGCGGTGTCGCCTCGCAGGTGGCGACATCCTTGTGCTGTTCGAGGAACAAGATTTCCTCGGCCGTGGAGATGTGCAGGACGTGGATGCGGGCACGGACGGCGCGTGCGATGCGCACCAGCCGCTCGGTGCAGCGCAAGGCGGCGATCTCGTCGCGCCAGACCGGATGCGATGAAGGATCGCCCCCGATGCGCTCGCCAAGGCGTTCGCGCAGCCGGAACTCGTCTTCCGAATGGAAAGCGGCGCGGCGGCGGGTGTTCCTGAGGATCGAGGCGACGCCTTCATCGTCCTCGACCAGCAGGTCGCCGGTGGACGAGCCCATGAAAACCTTTATCCCGGCCGCGCCCGGCAGGCGCTCGAGCTCGGCGACATCGTTGGCGTTGTCGCGGGTGCCGCCGACCCAGAAGGCGAAGTCGCAGTGCATACGGCCGGTGCCGCGCCGGACCTTGTCGGCAAGCGTTTCTTCGCTGGTCGTCAACGGATTGGTGTTGGGCATTTCGAACACGGCGGTGACGCCACCGAGCACCGCCGCCCGAGATCCAGTCTCCAGATCCTCCTTGTGCTCCAGTCCCGGCTCGCGGAAATGCACCTGGCTGTCGACGACGCCCGGAAGGATATGCAGGCCCCGGCAGTCGATCGTCTCGCCGGCCGAGGCCTGGCGCAGATCGCCGATGGCGGCGATGCGCCCATTCTTCACGCCGACATCGCGTTGCCCCTCGCCGTCATGGTTGACCACCATGCCGCCTGTCAGGATGAGGTCGTAGGTGTTGGCCATGCTGATCGATCTCTTGCAGGGGAAGTGTCAGCGGCTTACGTAATGGCCATCCGTTTTGCAAGATCAGGCTTTTATCCGCCCATGCCCTTTGCCCTGCTGAAAGACCGCGCGCTCATCTCCGTCTCCGGTCCGGATGCCGAACACTTCCTGCAGAACATCCTGACCACCGACCTCGACGCGCTCGGCGCCGGCGAGGCAAAACCGGGCGCGCTTTTGACACCGCAAGGCAAGATCCTGTTTGACTTCCTGATCTCACGGGCCGGCGAAAACGCGTTCCGCCTCGAATGCCGCGCCGACATCGCTGACGATTTCGTACGCCGGCTGATGCTGTACAAGTTGCGCGCCAAGGTCGAGATTGCCAAATCCGAACAGACGCTTGTCTCCATTGCCTGGGGAAATGAGTCAGCTCCCTCACAAAAGGATTCAACCGTGCTGGCCGACCGGCGCTTTCGCGATGAAAGCGTCACCCGCTCCTATGGCAGCGCTCAAGAGACTGACGACGGTGCCGCATGGCAGGCCTTGCGCATCGCGCATGGCATTGCCGAGAGCGGCACCGACTACCAGCTCGGCGACGCCTTCCCGCATGACGTGCTGCTCGACGAGACCGGTGGCGTCGGCTTCAGGAAAGGCTGCTATGTCGGCCAGGAGGTCGTCTCGCGCATGCAGCATCGTGGCACGGCAAGGCGGCGGGTGCTGATCGTCAGGGCCGAACGGGCCTTGCCTGAGGCCGGCGCCGAATTGACCGTCGACGGGCGATCGGTAGGCACTCTCGGCTCGAATGCCGGCACGATCGGCCTCGGCATCGCCCGTATCGACAGGGTCAAGACAGCGCTCGACGCCGGCCAACCGATCCTGGCCGGAGACGTGCCGGTTACGGTGGCCATTCCACCTTTCGCCAAATTCAGCTTTCCCCAGGAAGCCGCCGGCACGGAGGAGGCCTGATGGCGGCCGACCGCATCGGTGCGCCGCCACGCGCCTGGCAGCGCATGCTGTCCGGCCGCCGGCTCGACTTGCTCGACCCCTCACCCCTCGATATCGAGATTTCGGACATCGCCCACGGGCTCGCCCGCGTCGCGCGCTGGAACGGCCAAACCCGCGGCGAGCACGCCTTCTCGGTCGCCCAGCATTCGTTGCTGGTGGAAGCGCTGTTTTGCGACCTGATGCCCGATGCGCCGGCGGACGCCCGGCTTATGGCATTGCTGCACGATGCGCCCGAATATGTCATCGGCGACATGATCTCGCCGTTCAAATCTGTGATGGGCGGCAGCTACAAGGACTGTGAACTGCGCTTGCAGCGCGCCATCCATCTGCGCTTCTCCCTGCCGCCGGAACCAGGCGCCGGCCTGCGCAAGGAGATCAAGCGCGCGGACCAGATCGCCGCCTATTTCGAGGCAACGCTGCTCGCCGGCTTTTCGACCGCGGAGGCGACCGAGTTCTTCGGTCGTCCACGCGGCTTCAGTGCCGAGCGCTTCGATTTCACGCCGCGCTCGGTAACCTGGGCACAGAATGCCTTCCTGAAGCGTTTTTCCGCGATCGAGAAGTCGCGGCGCAAGGTTGCTACGGCGGTAGGGTAGAAAACGCTAAATTAACCGGAACAGCCGACAGTGCGGTGTTCGATCACGAGCCGCAGGCACGCCTCATGCCCGTCGTTGACGACAAGGATGGTTCGACCGTCCCTGAACAGGGGGCCGAAGGCGTGGATCGTCGTGATATGGAAGACGAACTGCGCGAACAAAACGAACGCTTTTCGGCCGCCGTCGAGAACATGTCGCATGGTCTTTGCATGTTCGACGCCGACGAGCGCATGATCATCTGCAACGGCAACTATATCAACATCTTCTGCCTCGACGCCAACGTGGCGCAGCCGGGGATCCGTTTCATCGACATCCTGCGGCACAGCGTCGATGTCGGCATCGCCTCGCAAAGCGCCGAAGAACTTTACGCCATCCGCAAGCCCTATATCGATGGAGCGAAACCCTCGACCTATGAGGAGGCGCTCTCTGATGGGCGCATCATCAGCATCTCGCACCGGCCATTGGCATCGGGCGGCTGGGTTTCGATCTACGAAGACATCACCGAGCAGCGGCGCGCCGAACAGGATCTCAAGGAACAGCATCGCCGCTTCGACGCGGCGCTCGCGAACATGTCGCAGGGCCTGCTGATGTATGACGCCGGCGGCAGGCTGATCGTACGCAATCAGCGCATCCTGGAGCTTTATGGTGTGACCGAGGTGGATCTGCCGCTCGGCATGACTCACCGCGAACTCCTCGAACGGCTGGTGCGCCTTGGGGTCTATGCGCCCATAGATGTCGAGGACGAAGTTTCGAGGACCGAGGCTCGCGTGCTGGCCGGCCAGACGCGGTCGACCCCCCGCCGGCTCGCCGACGGACGAACGCTGATGGTTGCCCGCCGGCCGATGAGCGGCGGCGGCTGGGTCGCCACTTTCGATGACGTGACCGAGAGCAGGCTTGCCGAGGAGCGCATGACCCATCTTGCGCATCACGACGTGCTGACCGGGTTGCCCAATCGCTCGGTGTTTCGCGACCGGCTCGACCGGGCACTGGAGGATGCGGCCGCGGGACCGCTGGCAATCTTCTCGCTCGACCTCGACCGCTTCAAGGTCGTCAACGATACGCTGGGACATCCGGCTGGCGACCGGCTGCTGAAAGGCGTGGCCGCAAGACTGCTGCGCTGCGTGGACAACGACGCAGATATCGTCGCCCGTTTTGGCGGCGACGAGTTCGTGATCGTCCAATTCAACGTCGAGGGCCTGGCGAGCGCGGAAAAACTGGCGAAACGCATTGTCGAGGCCATCGCCAAACCATTTCATGACAAGAGCCGGGACATGCATGTTGGCGTCAGCGTTGGCATCGCGCTTTCTCCCGGCGATGGCAGGGACGCCGATACATTGCTGACAAACGCCGACATGGCGCTCTACCGGGCAAAAAGCGAAGGGCGCAACCTGTACCGTTTCTTCGAGCCCGGCATGGATGCCACGGTGCGCGCGCGCCGGGCCCTCGAAGCCGATCTCGATACGGCGCTGCCGAGCCGGGAATTCGATCTCGATTTCCAACCGATCATGGCCATAGCTTCGGGCGAGATTGTCGGCGCCGAGGCCCTGATGCGCTGGCATTCGCCGTCGCGCGGCACTGTGGCGCCGGACGAATTCATTCCGGTCGCCGAGGAAACCGGGCTGATCGTGCCGCTTGGCGAATGGGCGCTGCGAAAGGCCTGTGCGACGGCGGCAGCCTGGCCACCTGGCCTGCGCATTGCGGTCAATGTCTCCGCCGTGCAGCTCAAAAGCGGCGGCTTTGCTCGCAGCGTCATCTCTGCCCTGGCCTTTTCGGGCGTGCCGGCCAGACGACTGGAACTGGAGATCACCGAAACCGTGCTGATGGACGAGAGCAAAGCCGTCCTGAAGACGCTGCGACAGTTGCGTGAACTCGGCATCCGCATCGCGCTCGACGACTTTGGCACCGGCTATTCCTCACTCGGCTATCTCAGGCGCTTTCCCGTCGACAAGATCAAGATCGATCGTTCCTTCATCTCCGACATCGGCAATCTCGATACCGCAGCGATCGTGCGCACCATCATCGGGCTGGGCGCCGAACTGGGCATCACCGTCACCGCCGAAGGCGTGGAAACCGAAGCACAGCTCGACATGCTGCGCCGAAACGGCTGCGTGGAGGCGCAAGGCTATCTGATCGGCGTGCCGTCAAAGGCGGCGGAGATTCAGCACCTGTTGAAATCGAGCGCGGTGCGCAGCCAGACCGGCTGACGCCATAAATCAGCGCAGCGTCTCGATGTATTTTTCATGGAAGCCGATATAACCCGGCTCGACAACCTTCAGATGCCGCTCGATCAGCGCGTGAAACTCCGGCAACCGGTGGAAGGGCACGCCCGGATAGGCGTGATGCTCGGCATGGAAGGGCATGTTCCAGGCAAGCTTGCGCACAGCCCAGTTGGTCAGCGTCGTCCTGGTGTTCTCCAGCATGTTGGCGACGAAGGGGCAGCGGCCATGCTCGGCCAACAGGTAGAGCCGCAGGAACGGCTGGCCGAGCAGCGCGGGAAAGATCCAGACATGGAGCAGCACCGTCGCCTTGAACCACAGCGCGAGCACCAGCACGACGGCATAGAAGGCAATCATCGCGCGTGCCTCGGCGCGTACCTTCGGACGCCCCTTTGGGGGCACGTAGCTGTCCTGGCAACGTCCCATGGCATTGGCCTGGAGCGTCTTCAGATGCCCCAACCACACTGGAAGTCCGGAAACGTGGACCAGGTACTGCCGCCAGGTTTCCGGCTTCGGGAAAGCCAGCTCCGGATCGCGTTCGGGATCCTGGGTGAAACGGTGATGGGCGAAATGGAAATAGCGGAACCAGTCGGCCGGCAGCGCGATCGCGAGGCTGCAGACGCGCGCGACTGCGTCGTTCAGCCATTGACTTTCGAAAGCCGTGCGATGCACCGTCTCATGCAGCAGCGTGAACAGGAACACGATCAGTATGCCTTGCGGCAGCATCAGCAGCGGCCAGAACGGCACCTTGGCGGCGATCAACCATCCGAGGAGCAGGATCGCGCCGAGGTGGAAAGCGAGCTGAACAAGGCCGGGCCCATCCGACTTGCCGGTTAGCCGGCTGCGCTCCTCATTCGTCAGCGAGGCGATCACGTCACGATGATCCATAGGGGCATCCCGGCTGATTGAATTCATTCGGTCAGCATACCCCAGCAAGAAACCTTTCTAACAACGAGGATTTCTGCAATATAGATAAGCTGAACTTATCTTTTTGGTCACCGCCATGGTTGCAATGCCAT
Organism: Mesorhizobium sp. BR1-1-6; assembly: GCF_020165355.1. Taxonomy (NCBI): domain Bacteria; kingdom Pseudomonadati; phylum Pseudomonadota; class Alphaproteobacteria; order Hyphomicrobiales; family Phyllobacteriaceae; genus Mesorhizobium; species Mesorhizobium sp. BR1-1-6. The sequence goes on from NZ_JAIUHZ010000025.1 coordinate 50,740, forward strand.
CGTTGCGAGGTCTTCAGGCCTTCGAGGCGGCGGCGCGCACCGGCAGCTTCGCCGCGGCGGCGGAAGAGCTTTCGGTCTCGGCCGCCGCAGTCAGCCAGCTCATCCGCATGGTCGAGGAGCAAGTCGGCCGCAAGCTCTTCCACCGCGCCAACCGGCGTGTCGTCCTGAGCGAGGCTGGCGTCGAGATGCTGCCTCGATTGACCATGGCCTTCCAGGAAATCGGCAGCGTCTCGCGCCAGCTTGCAGGCGATGCGTTCCGCCCGCGGCTCGTCGTCTCGGTCCCGCCGTCCATGGCCATGGGCTGGCTTTCCGAGCGCCTTGCCGGCTTCATCGCCATCCACGGTGCCGTCGACATATCTCTCAGGGGCGATGACGACCCGGTGTCGTTCGACCGCGACCTGATCGACCTCAGGCTCTCCTACGGTCCGCACTATCGTGAGCACCCGATCGAGGACATTGTCCAGGACGCGGTCTATCCCGTCTGCGCGCCAAAGCTCGCCAGCGTGCTGGAGGCGGATGGCGGTCCGCTCGCCGGGCTGCCCCTGATCCACACCGACTGGGGACCGACCGGCGCATCCTTTCCCTCATGGCGCAGTTGGTTCGAGGCGGCCGGCATAGCGCCTGGGCGCGGCATTCAGCGCGGCCTGTCGGCAAACTCCTCGCGCGCGGCGCTCGACCTCGCCATTTCGGGACTGGGCGTGGCGCTGGCGCAAGGGATCTATTGCGCCGAGGCCGTGGAGGACGGCCGGCTGGTCCGGCCTGTCGCCAAGGCGATTGCGCTGCGCCAGCCCTATTGCCTGACAATTCCGCAGCGGAGCGCAAGAAGGGACGTCGTGGCGGCGTTCCGTGACTGGCTGGTCGATGAATGCCAGCGCGCGGTGGGCTCGCCGGCGCTCCGCTGAGCCAGCAAGCGGCGATGGTCAGAGGTGCCCGCTCAATGCCTCGACCATGTCCTTGTTCGCCGCCACGGGCACGATCTCGAACTCCACCAGATCCGCCCACTCGATCACCCAGCGCTGCAGCAGCGTGACGTCGTCGGTCTCCACCAGCAGGAAACAGCGGCTCATGTCCGCCGCGATCCAGCTATGGTGCACCAGAAGCTCCTCGGCTTCAGGCGACCGTAATCGCGGAAGCGGCGGTAGATCTCCTTGCGGTCGCAGCCGCGAAAATCCTCGGTCACCAAAAACAGCATCTCTGCCCCAATCGGATAATTATCGGCCCGGCCGCTCCAAACGTTCCAGGAACCATTGCGTCAGCCGTACCCAGACCTCGTCCTTCTCGCCGGAGTCCTCCCAGCCATGATCGAGGTTGGGATTGTCGTTGACCTCGATGACGAAGACGCCGTCCTTGGTCTCCTTGAGGTCGACGCCGTAGAGGCCGTCGCCGATGCAGCGCGCCGCCTTGACTGCCGTCTCGACGACATGGGGCGGCGTCTCCTTCAGCGTGAAGGTCTTGATGCCGCCCTGGTCGGGCTTGCCGCTGGCCTTGTGGTTGACGATCTGCCAGTGCTTCTTGGCCATTAGGTAATGTACGGCAAACAGCGGTTGGCCGCCGAGCACGCCGACACGCCAGTCATATTCGGTCGGGATGAATTTCTGCGCGATCAGAAGATCGGAATCCTCCAGCCATTCGGTGGCGAGTGTCTTCAATTCCTCGAAATTGGCGCATTTCTTGACGCCGCGCGAGAAGGAGGAATCCGGGATCTTCAGCACCAGCGGAAAACCCAGCGTCTGCGCCGCCAGTTCAAGGTCGGAAGTGCCGGCTATCATCACGGTCGGCGGAACCGGCACCTTGTTGTAGGCCATCAGCTCGTTGAGATAGACCTTGTTGGTGCAGCGGATCATCGACAGCGGGTCGTCGATGACCGGCATGCCTTCCTGCTGGGCGCGGCGCGCGAAACGATAGGTATGGTTGGAGATCGAGGTGGTCTCGCGGATGAACAGCGCGTCGTAATTGGCGAGCTTGGCGAGGTCCCTCTTGGTGATCGGCTCGATTTCGACGCCCATCTTTTCGGCGATCCTGGCCCAGTAGCGCAGCGAGGAGATTTCCGAGGGCGGCAATTCCTCATGCGGATCGACCAGCGTGGCGAAAGTGTAGCGCGCCGGCGTGCGGCCCTTGGTGTCGCGCCATTCGCGATTGGTATAGGTGTCCAGGCATTGCAGGAAGAAGCTCTCCTCCTCCTCGGTCATGCGCGCAAGGGGATGAAAGCCGATCTTGCGGATCGAGGCCCACTCGGCGCTGTCCTTGATGTGGACCTCGAGCGCCGGCGCGCGGAACCAGTCGAACAGGAGCTTGGCGAATCGGTCCCACACCTTGGACGGGCCAATGCCGAAGAAGATGCAGACCTTCGCCGGAAAAGCGCCGCCAAGATCCTTGCGGCACTTGTTGAGCGCCAGCTCCAGTTCGGGCAGCGCATGTTCGTAAAGCTTGCGCTCCGACAGATCGATCATGGTTTCTACGGTCGGGATGACCTTGTGGCCGCGCGAACCCGCCAGCAGCGAGGCATAATAGCCGCGGCTCTGGTAGCCGTAATTGTTCGACAGGTTGATGACCTTGGGACGCTGGCCGCGAAACAGCGCCGGATGCGCGAGATAGTCGCGGTTGGTGATAATCTTGTGCGGTGTCGCCACCTGGTCGAGATCGCTCTGCCGGCCAGTTAAGATAACCCAGGTCATTGTTATCAGCGCTTCCCCAGAGTGATGGCGGCGCGCAGTCCGTCGCGGCCGAACTGCGCCATGTTCATAAAGATGCCGTAAGGCACGGGAATGTTGGCGGCATCAAGGATGGTCTCCTGCCTCTCGTCCTCAACCCAGGGATCGTGGATCAGGATATGGTCACCGTCGTCGCCGATGGCCAACACCCAGTGCGGCACCTTCTTGCCGAACATCAGGAAGCCGCTGATCAGCACCAGCACCAATTTTCCTTTCGCGATCGCGGCGCGAATGTCGTCGATGGTGAATGAACGGTAATTCACCGGGATGCCGTAAAGTTCCGCGCGTCGGCGAAAGTCGACCTGGGCCAGTTCCATCACCCGGCGCTTGTCCGCGCTGCGCACCGACTGGAGGAACAACGCGCCGTAGAACGACACGTAAATCTCGGCCGCAAGGCCGCTCTCATAGCCGGCGACCGCGAGGCCGAACGGCTCGCAGCCACCCGGGCCCGACATCATGAAGACGGTCGTCGCTTCGCGCCAAAGACGAATTTCCCTGACCGGGTCCGGTACGAAGTCGTGATCGAAATTGCCCATGGCCATCATCAGGCAGCAGGGACCGCAAGTGAATTCGCAGGTCTGCTGGTAGAACGGCACGCTGGTGGCGGCCGGAAGTTCGCCGCGCAAGGTCTTCTCGTAGCGCAGCGCCGTGGCGCCGTCCTCGTAGTAATCGGGTTCGCGGCCGATCTTGCGGTAGCCGGCCCGCTCGTAGATGCTGATGGCGCGGGCATTATCCTCCCGCACTTCTAGGCGCAGCATCATGCGATCGTGTTCGAAGGCCGCCTCCTCCGCCGCCACTAGCAACCGGCGGCCGATGCCGAGGGCGCCAAAAAAGGGACTGGTGGCGATCGAATAAAGGCGCGCCACGCCGCTGCCCTTGCGAAACAGCACAATCGCATAACCGGCGACGCGGCCATCTCTTTCGGCGACCAGCGTCTCGGCGGTCTCGCGCTCGATGAACTGTCGGAAGGAGCGACGGGAAATGCGGTCGCTGGAGAAAACAGCTTTCTCGATGGCGGCGAGATCATCGACGTCAGTCGCGCGGGCCGTGCGAATCTCGGCAGGCATGCGGGCTTGGAAAACCTCGATTGGGTTGTGATGAAGGCCCTATTCGAAACGTCCAGACACCAGCCCAAAACGGCAGCGCCCATCCAGCGCTATCGCACCTCGATTAGGGCCGAATTGTGACAGATTGGCGCCAGCCCGGGAGGACAAAGGCTTTGAACCAGGTCACCGTTTTCGAGTAGGCGGCGGCGCCAAAAAACGATGCTGTTCAACTCGCCAGGCCGGCCAGAAGCTGGCTGTAGGCGCTCTTGGCCACGATGGCCAATTGCTCGCGCGGCACTGAGCCGACGACAGCGCAGCCATAGCCCTTGTCCAGCCAGTAGACGGCCTGCGGGCCGGCTTGCGCCGAAGCGTAGGTCCCCCTGGCGTTCTCCACCGATTCGGCCGTTACAAAGAGCGATATGCGCTCGCCCTTGTCGTCTTCATAGAGCAGCATTGCCGCCTTGCTCTCGCCAGCCGGCAGCAACCTGCCGCCGACCAGTTGGAACCCGCTGCCGGTCAAGTCCGGCGCAACCAGCTTCAATCCGACCCGGTTGGACAGCCAGGTCAGCAGATGATCCTTGTCGCTTGCCGGCACTTCCACCGCATGCCGCTTCTCGGCGGCATAGATGACATGCGCGGCGATCGCCTGCTCGGCCAACTGATCCTCGGCCTGATCTTCCCGGCCAATACCGTCGCTGCCGGCAAAGTAGCCGCCAAGCCCGCCCGCGGCCAGTAGACCGGCAGCGGCGGCGGCAAGCCACCAGCGCGAGCGTGGCATTGGCGTCCTGGCTGGCGTCTCGCCAAGCACCACCTTGCGCAACCGCACCGGCACCGGCTCGTCGATCACGCCAGCGAAGGCATCTCGCAATGCCGTCCTGTCGGCGATGAAACGGGCGCTTTTCGCCTTCATCTCGGGAGTGGCGTCGAGCCATGCGTCATAGGCGGCGCGCTCATCGGCCGGCAACTCGCCGTCGAGTGCCATGTGGATGTCGCGTTCGGAGAAATCGCGGCGGATCATTTCTAGACGATCCTTATCGAACGGCGGCGTGCCGTGTCGTCCAGCAGTCCGCGCAACTCCTCGCGCCCGCGCGCGATGCGCGACATCAGCGTTCCCGCCGGCACTCCCAGGATGTTGGCGGCCTCGGCATAGGAAAAGCCTTCGATCGCGACCATGACGAGTGCGGCACGGCGGTCGGGGCTGATCGCCTGCAATGCGTCGACGATCTCGCGCGAGGCGATGCTTTCCACCTGCTCGGCCGGCTGTGCAACCGCCTCGCCCGCTTCCAGCGACAGCATCGCGGCTTCGCCGCGCCGGTTCACTTTGCGCATCTGGTCAATGAACAAATGATGCATGATCGTAAACAGCCACCTCCTGGGGCTTTCTCCCGTCTGCCAGTTGTCGAGCCGCATGAGGGCCCGTTCGAGACAGTCCTGGACGAGATCGTCGGCGGCGTCGCGGTCGCGCAACAACGAGCGTGCGTAGCGGCGCAGGCGCGGTATTTCGCCGAGGATTGCTGCCTTCTTTTCGTCCATGACCGCTGGTTTCGGAATTGCCCTATTCATCAGATTGAACGCGCCTTCGCGGCGCGACGCAAGCAGCCAGTGCGAAGCGGTCCACCGCCCCGGTCACCCAAGCAATGATGTAACGATGGAAGCGGCGGGTTTATTCCCGCAATCAATAGGAGGCCAACTACGCCAAATCGGTCTTGAGAAAGTCATTGCCTTTAAAGAGCAACGGAACATCAAGAGCCTTGGCGCAGGCGTAGGAAAAGCAATCACCAAAATTAAGGTCGGCCGGATGACCGACCGCTTTGCCGTACCGGATGCTGGCATCAATGGCGCGCCCCCCGATATCCTCGTTGATGGCTACATTGCGAGCGTCGATCTCAACAATGAACGCATCGACCAGATCGCGCGCCGCAGACAGCATTTCGGGAGTCGGCTTTTTGGCACCGGCATTCACTCGCCCGAGGGCAAGCGTAGCTTCGAGCCGAACAAGCGCTGAAATGTACAGCTGACCGTCGACGTCGGCGATCCGCTTCAGCAATTCCTCCCAACCCGATTCCTTGGCGAGAATTGCAACGACAACCGATGCGTCGACAAACATCAGTCTTCCCACATCTCGTCCATGAATGCCTTGATGTCGAAGGTGGTGTCGGACGGCCCCAACGCCGCTGCTTGCGCTTGAAGAACGGCAATCCTCTCCCGCAGCGGTTTGCGGGCGCGGCTTCGTTCAAGTTCGTGCAAAAGCGCGGTTCGCACGGCTTCCGTTTTGCTCGGCGCATTCGTCTCGCGCTGCAATTTCGTCGCCAGAGCATCTACCTCATCGTCGCGGATATAGAGCGGCATTTGAATATCTCCCGTGGAATATTCATATATTCCATTTTGAATATTCAAACAATGCTAACCCTCAAGTCTCTTTCGCCGCCCTGGTCAAAAGCCGCTGGTAAAACAGGCCGATGCCGATCAGCACGGCGCCAAGGCCGATGAAGGACAGTGCGCGAAGCACACCCTCCAGCTCCGACATGTCGAAGAGGAACACCTTCAGTACGGCGACCGCGATCAATGCGGCCGAGGCGATGCGCAGCACCTGTGATTTCAGCCAGACGCCGGCGGTCAGCAGCGCCACGCCGATGATCAGCCAGAGTGCCGAATAGGTGTAGGTTTCCAACTGGCCAAGGCCGCTCCACAAGCCGATGAACTCGCCCTTGAACAGGCGCCGCACCGACAACGTGGCATAGGCGAAGGCAAGCAGGGCCGCCACCAGCGCCAGCATGGCGGCATACCATTTCGGCCGCTTGTTGCGGGCATAGAGCGCAAGCCCGCCGGCTGCGACCGCCGGCAGGAGATAAGCGAGGAACAACAGGTTGAAGGCCGGGATCTGCCCGGTCGACTCGTCGGTGAAGAGCGGGTTCAGCACCAGGAAATGCTGCACGACGATGAAGGCGACCGAGATCACGCCCGCCGCCATGGACCCGTAGCGCAGCACGGAACTTGGCGAGCGCCTGTCGATGGCCACGAGTATGGCGCCGGCGCCGATCGCGATCAGCGTGTAGATGGCCTGTTCGGCAAGTGTGGGCGCATCGCTGTTGAGGACACCGCCATGCATGGCGTGGCGCACCAGCATGGCAAGCGTCAGCAGTGCAAACAGCGCCGCCGAAGCTTCCATGGCCAGGCGCGGCCGGCCGTCGGTGGTGCGGGCCAGTTGCCAGGCGGCGAAAGCGAAGGCGAGCGCCGGCACGCCATAGCCCGGCAGCAGCCAGTTGAAAACCGGGGTCGTCGACAGGAACCCGGCACCGACGACGGTCGGATCGAAGATGACACGTCCAAGCACCGCCGCGACCGCGCCGACCGAAATCCAGCCGAGCACCGGATAGGAACGCCAGCGTGTGGCCAGCGCCGGCACGATTGCGGCCGCACCAAGCAGGATGGTTGTCCAGCCGGAACTGAAGGCCATATGCAGCATCAGCAGGCCTGCGAGCGCGGCTCCGCCGAGCGCGAAGGATACGGCCGCCCTGCCCTGCAACGGCGGTTGCTCGCCGCGCGCGATCCACTCGCCGCCGGCAGCGAAAACCACGACCAGCAGCGCCGCCACGGCGGCGTAGGCAAGATCGCGGTCGAGATTGCCGAACGTGAACCAGAGTGCCTGCAGGACGACCAACGGCACGATGACGCCCCACGCCGCCCATGACGCAGCGCGGAAGTGGGTCGCGGCGGCAAATTTGCGGGCGGCCCAGAAACCGGCGCCGATGAAGACAAGGCCAAGCGCAACACCGATGCGCAAGGTCAGTGCGTTCGATGTAGCCAGGGGCACGGCATCGATGCCCAAGACGTCGCCTGAAAAATCAGAAGCGATCGAAGTCGGCGGGATGATGCCGAGATAGATCAGCACCGTCACCAGTCCCGCCGCATAGAGCAGTGGCAGCGCCGGGGGGCGGTAGAGCGCGACGGCCACCATCGCGGCGAGCACGACGGCTCCCGGCAAGGCATCGCCGGCAGCGACGAAGGCCGGATCGACCGAAAGGCCCAGCGCCGAGAGGGCAACAAACAGGCCCGGCGCGACGGACGGCCAGTCGAAAGCCGTGGCTGATCCGCCTTCGTCGCTGCGGCGGCCGAGCCAGACGAAGGCGAGCACGGCCAGCGTGACGGTGTTCACGAACAGGATCACGGATAAATTCGCGCCCGGCGCATCGGTCATGTAGAGGATCGTCCAGATGCCGGTACCGACAAAGGCCGCCGTCATCAGCAACTTCCAATCGCGCATGCGGGCAATGACGCCGCTGGCGGCAAGCACGATCGCCAGATAGCCGAACAGGGCCCAGGGATTGGGCGCCTGAGAGGCAATCAGCATCGGCGTCACCATGGCGCCGACTAGGCCGATACCAGCCAGCGCCTGGCCGTGGACAAGGGCGGCGGCAATCGTCGCTATGCCGATGGCGCCGAGCAGCGTGAGGGCGAGCGCCGGCCCGATAAATCCGTAGATGCCATGTGCGGCATAGACGGCGCCGAACAGGATGAAGGCGCCCGCCGCAGTCAGGATCGCCGGGATGTAGGCGCCTGCGGCGCCTTGCACGGGCACCCTGAAGCCGGTGCGGCGAATGAATTCGCCGGCTGCAATCAGCACAAGGCCGAGCAGCCCGGCCATGGTCAGCCGCACACCGGGGCCGAAAATTCCGGCTTCGATCGTGTAGCGGATGAGAAACAGGCCGCCCAGCGCCAGTGCCAAACCGCCGACCCAGACCGCCCAGCGGGTGCCGAGCGCCGTTTCGATATCGGGTTTGCCGGGCGCTTTCACCGCTGCGACAGGCTCGGCTACCTTGGGCGCCGCCTCGCCTGGTGTCCATGGTCCCGGCTTGACCTCGTCCGTCGCGGCGTCGGTTTCCAGAGCCGGCAGCGCCTGCCCGGTGGCTGCCTCGCTGGCCGTTGGCGAAACGACCACGGCCGCAGCAACAACGGCTTCGGCCGGCTGGCCCTCGGTCGCCGCCGGTTCGGACTGCTTGGCGAGAGGCGGCACGGCGCCGGAAAGGACGAGGCTCCGCAGTGCGCTTAGCTCACGCTCGATCAGTCCGATGCGGCTCTGCTGGCGCGAAATGATGACGAACAGCACGATGATGGCGACAAGGCCGATCAGGCTTTCAAACATGGCGGCTCCCCCAAACCAGACCAGTTGCTACTGACAATCAAATGTGGCCTGCAAACGACCAGCCAACGGCCGTCGGATCGGCGGCTGGAAAGATCGAGCATGTTTCGGCGTCGAAAGCCAGCGGCTTGCGCCCATTGGCCCTCGGCATCGCTTGCGAATGGCCGGTTTCCGGAACATTGCCTGCCAAACCCGCAGCCGATGGCCTATGATACCTTGGCCGCAAAGGGTTCTCCAAGCGATGTCATGGGAATACGTATGCCGCAACGAAGCGCAGGACTGCTGATCTACCGGCGAAACGCCGGGGCCCTCCAGTTCCTGCTCGTCCATCCGGGTGGACCGTTCTGGGCAAGAAAAGACGAGGGGGCATGGTCTATCCCCAAAGGGCTCGTCGACGAAGGCGAGGACGAGTTGAAAGCCGCCCAACGTGAGGCAGAAGAAGAACTCGGCGTCACCATCAACGGCGACTTCCAGCCTGTCGGCAGTTATCGGCAGCCTGGCGGCAAGATCGTGAGTGCGTGGAGCGTCGAGGCCGACGTCGACACCGATGCCATCAAAAGCAACATGTTCACCATGGAGTGGCCGCCACGGTCGGGATCCATGAAGGCATTTCCCGAAGTGGACCGGGCCGGTTGGTTTTCAGAGTTGGAGGCCGGTCTCAAGATACTCAAAGGCCAGCGCGCGATCCTGGACGATTTCGTGGAACGGCAAAATGCCGGATAACATCCGCTGTTATCACCGCTCGCCCAGTGCGCCTTAGGACGATTCCTATCGTGCCGCCAGATTGGAGGCCGGGAAGATCGAGCATGTCTCGGTGCCGAAAGCCAGCAGCTTGCCGCCGGCGTCCTTCAGCGTCGCTTCCGAAACGGCCAGCGTGCGGCCCTTGTGAATGACCTTGCCCTCACAGACCACCTCTCCGGTCCTGGGCGTGATCGGCCGCGTCAGGTTCACCTTGAATTCCGCCGTCGTATAGGCCTCGCCTTTTGCGAGCAGCGTCTGCACGGCGCAGGCAAGCGCCGAATCGAGCAGTGTCGCCGCCCAGCCGCCATGCACGCCCCCCAACGGGTTCAGGTGGCGCTCGTTCGGCACACCCCGAAACACGGCACGGCCTTCCGAGACTTCGGTCAGCGCGAAGCTGAGCTGGAAGGAAATCGGCGGCGCCGGATATTTGCCATCGATGATGCGCTGCAAAAGTTCCAGGCCGGTGTAGGCAAGGATGTCCGCATGCGGAATGGTGCCGAGGCCGAGCGGCGAGACCCGGCCTGGATAAAGTTCCACTTCGCTCATGTGATGATTTCTCTCGCGGCGGTTTCTCCCGACAGGCCTTTTGTCGTGTGGTGCTTCCGCAGCGCGGCGAGGAAGCCGGAGCGCGCGTCCGGCTGCTCGATGCCGCGCGGCTCGTAGACGTGACGGGTGAAGAAGAAGCCGGTGAGCCGGAAGGCATCCTGGATCGCCGCCGGATCGGCGCGCAGGCCGGAGCCACGCAGGAAGGCCGGCAGCGCCAGCATCTTGTCGCGCCAGGGCGCGCCGGCTTCCCGCGACACCGCTCGGCCCGATTTCGGCGAGACATAGGCAAGATCCTGCCGCGTGCCGGTCGCGGCGCACTGGGTGAGATCGAGACCGAAACCCAGTTCGTCGAGGATCAGGAGCTCGAAACGGGCCACCAGTTCGCCGGCCGCATCGACGTCATCGAGATGCACGATCATCACCGACAGCGCCTCGTAGAGGCCGCCATGGGCGTCGCGCTCGGGCAGCAGGCGCAGATGCGCGGCCATGGTCTGCAGGCCATACACGGCGACCGCACTCTCCATCAACCTGGCCGCATTCATCTCGATCGCTTCGGCCTGGAACGTGCCTAGGTGCTCATCAAGGCGCGCCCGCCAAAGCAGGTCGACACGGTTGCCGGGCTGGAGAACAGGCTGCTGCTTGCGCGAGCGCCCGCCACGCACGAGGCCGAGATGGCGGCCATGCGCACGCGTCATCACCTCGAGGATGGCGCTGGTTTCGCCATGCTTGCGGGTGCCGAGAATGATTCCCTCGTCGCGCCATTCCATGCCTGGAGCATTTCACCGATCGGGTGGCGAAATCAAGGTACGGGCTTGGTGCCTGGGCTGGCTCTCGCAAGGGTGCATAAAAAGCCGCCCGCAGCATAGCTGCGGGCGGGTCTGGTGGGGTCAGTCGATCCGTTAGAACGAGCGCTGGAAGCGGAGGATGCCGCCGACGCTGCTCTTCTTGTCGGCCTTGGTCCAGTTGTTGAAGTCGGCGTCGTCGAATTTTCCTGCATTGAGGTAATCGACTTCAGCCGTGATCGTGTAACCGGGCACAATCGTGTATGCGACGTTGGCAGCGACGCCGAGGTTCTTCCAGTCGTCATAGGAGATCTGGGCGTTGAACGAGGTCTTGTCGTTGAACTTGTAGGTGCCGCCACCCCAGATCGCCCAGTTTCCGCCCCACGGCTTATATTGGGTGCGGCCCGTGCCGAAGTCGTTGATGTTGTCGTTGGTGCCGTAGCCGCCCATGACGAACAGCGTCAATTCTTTGCCGACATTGACGTCCAAGCGAACCTTGCCGGCCACTTCCTCGTAATTGCTGTCATAGGCGACGACGCCGGTGACCGCACCCCAGTCGCCCTTGTACTTCAAGCCGCCGACGACATGCGGAACATAGCTGTCGATCGTGTTGACGCCGGTACCTTCTTCGAGCGAGACCACGGCCGAGAAGCCGCTGCCAGCGTCGAAATAGTACTGCACGACGTTGGTATCCTTGATACCGTACGGGATGATCGTGTCCTGGATGACGTTGCCGGCATAGCCGATAAACGAATCGTATGCCGTTTCATCCTTACCGACGCGCAGGCCGCCGAGCTGAATCCAGGCGAAGTTGAGGGTCGTCGCCTTGTTGCCGGCCTGCCAGCCAGTGCCGCCAGTCTCATAGTCGCCGCTGCTGTTGCCAAATTGAAAGCGAGTCTCGGTGTAGGTCTTCAACGTACCGAGCTCGGTTTCCTGGCCGGTCCAGGTCTTCAGCGCGAAGCGCATGTTCTTGTAGTAGGTGTCGTGGCTATCGCCGTCCATGTGATCGGCAACGTTGTTGACGCCATCCAGCGTGCCGCTGTCCCCGACGCCTATGTCATAGCGGAGATAGCCGCCGATGCGCAGGCAGGTCTCGGTGCCGGGGATATAGAAGTAGCCGGCGCCGTAGACGTCGCAGATCCTGACGTATTCAGCGGGTTCCGGCTCGGCGACGACGACAGCGTCGGCGGCGCGAGCGCCGGAGACCGCGATCAGTGCCGCGGCTGAGCCGAGAAGAAGGCTCTTGATGTTCATTTTCTGACCTCTCCAGTCAAAGTTAAAAATGGCTTCGGATTTTGGTTGGCGGATATATTTTCCCGCCTCACCACAACGAAAAAGGCCCGCACCGCGTCCCCTTTTCGCGGCGAACATACCCATCAATCTTCCGCCTTCAATGACAATTCCACAAACATTCGGGATTTATGACATAGATTAAATCCGTGTTGCAGAAATATCACTGGAGAATTCACTTCAGACTGCGGCACCGCACAAGTGGAACATTGTCATATTTCCGTAATAATTCCCTGTATGTTCCAATTTTATGATGATATTCTCCGAACACCAATTGTTTGAGAAACTTCGCGTAAATAAAGCCACTTCCATGGTCGTTTCTACCTAGCCATTCCCCAGCCACGTGAAACCGAAGCCGATCCCCTCGAAGGAGTCTTTTCAGCGGGTCACGGGCACGCCGGGACGGACCACAGGCCATGATGGGAAGATCAATCCGACGTCGGCGGACTCGTCTGCAAGAATCCGCGCTGGCCAACTGAGAAGTCGACCCAACGGAACCTCGGCGTCCCTGGTCGATAGCCACCAGCCAACGGTTTGGGTCATTATTACCGGCGCTTGTGGTCGGCCAGCACCGCGTCGATCACGCGCCAGGATTGTTCGATCTCGGCCGAGTTGACGTCTATCTCGCCGGCGGCGGTGATCAGCGCCTTCCACAGTGCCCAGCCGCGGCCGCGCGCCCAGGTCGCGTCGTCGACGCCGAGGCCAGCGCGGAAGGCCCCCCTGCTCTTTCCCTCGAACAATGTCCAGGCAATCGCCAGATCGCATGAGGGCTCGCCGACGCCGGAGGTGCCGAAGTCGATCACCGCGCTTAGCCTGCCGTGTTCAACCAGAAGATTGCCCCAGCTGACATCGCCGTGGAACCAGACGGGCGGGCCTTGCCAAGGGGCGGCAAGAGCCGTTTCCCAGACAGCGCTTGCCGCGCCGGCGTTGATACGGGTGTCGAGCGCCGCGATCGCTTGTCTCGTCTCCCCGTCATAGACGTTCAGCGGCCCGCCGCGAAAGAAATTGTGTTGGCCCGGCCCCGGTCCGCCAGCCGGGTCGATCCGCTTGAGCGCAACCAGAAAGCCGGCCAGGTCCGCCGCGAATTCCGACAGGTTGGCGATACGCTCCCGCTTTGCAGTCTCACCTTCGATCCATCTGTAGACGGACCAATGCCACGGATAGCCCTCGGCCGGGGCTCCCATCGCCAGCGGTATAGGGATGGGCAGCGGCAACAGCGGCGCCAGCCTCGGCAGCCAGCGATGTTCCTTCTCCACTTGCAGGGAATAGGCGGCGGCACTGGGCAACCGAACGGTCATCTCGTTGCCGAGACGAAAGCTTCTGTTGTCCCATCCGCCAGGTTCAATCGGCCGAACCGCAAGATCCCTCCAGCGAGGAAACTGCGCCGCGATCAACCGGCTGACCAAAGCTGCGTCGATATTCGACTTGCTATCCATCCATCCTAGTGCGGAAACTCGAGCCCCATCTCACGGTAGCGTTCGGGATCGTCGCCCCAGTTCTCGCGCACCTTGACGAACAGGAACAGATGCACCTTTTGCTCGAGGATGCCGGCGATTTCCATACGCGCCGCCTGGCCGATGGCGCGGATGGTCTCGCCCTTGTGGCCGAGCACGATCTTCTTCTGGCTGTCGCGTTCGACATAGATGACCTGCTCGATGCGCACCGAGCCGTCCTTCTTCTCTTCCCATTTCTCGGTTTCGATGTGCGAGGAATAGGGCAGTTCCTGATGCAGCCTGAGATAGAGCTTCTCGCGAGTGATCTCGGCGGCGAGCTGGCGCATCGGCAGATCGGAGATCTGGTCTTCCGGATAATACCAGGGCCCCACCGGGAGCGCCTCGGCAAGGTAATCGAGAAGGTCCTTGCAGCCAGAGCCGGTCAGCGCCGAAACCATGAAGGTGCGCTTGAACGGCACTCTTTCGTTCGCTGCTGCCGCCAGCGCCAACAAGGCCTCCGGCTTGACGCGGTCGACCTTGTTGAGGATCAGCGCCATCGGCTGGCGCACATCCTTCAGGCGTTCGAGAATGGCGTCGGCATCACCTCTAATGCCACGCTCGGCATCGATCAGGAGCAGCACGATATCGGCATCCTTGGCGCCGCCCCAGGCTGTCGTCACCATTGCCGTGTCGAGACGCCGCTTTGGCTTGAAGATGCCCGGCGTATCGACGAAGACGATCTGCGCGTTGTCGTGCGTGGCGATGCCTCTGACGATGGCACGCGTCGTCTGCACCTTGTGGGTGACGATTGACACCTTGGCGCCGACAAGCTGGTTGACCAGCGTCGACTTGCCGGCATTGGGCGCACCGATCAGCGCTACGAAGCCGGAATGCGTAACGGCCGCAGGCGCGGCCGGAACCGTGTCTTCCGTGGCTGTCATGCCGCGTCTCCCTGATCGATCCAGACACCTTCACGAATCAGAAGGGCGGCGGCGGCGGCCTGCTCGGCCTCGCGTTTGGAGCGGCCGCTGCCGACAGCCGGCTGGAACCCACCAACCATGACACTGACGGTGAACAGCGGATCGTGATCCGGCCCCTCGCGGCTATCGATGCGGTAGACGGGCACGGCGCTTGCCGCCTGATGCGCCCATTCCTGCAACTCGGTCTTGGCGTCGCGTCGGCCGGCACCCGACGCCTGCGAGCGCGGCTGCCAATATTTGTGGATGAAAGCGCGCGCCGCTTCCAGCCCTCCGTCGAGGTAGAGCACGGCGATCAGTGATTCCAGCGCGTCGGCGCGCAGATTGACGCGCTTGCGTCCCTCGAGCCCTTGAACGTCGGATCCGGCGCGGATCAGCTCCGGCAGACCAATATGTTCGGCGATCTCCGACAGCGCCTCGGCATTGACCAGCGCGTTGAACCGCAGCGACAATTCGCCTTCCGCCGCATCGGGAAACGCGGCCAGCAGCATATCGGCCACCACGAGGCCGAGAACCCGGTCGCCCAGGAACTCAAAGCGCTCATAGTCGGTGCCGGCATTGGCGCCGCGGGCGCTGGCATGGGTCAAGGCACGCTGCAGGCGCCGGCGGTCGGCAAAGGCATGGCCCGTGCGCTCCACCAGCGCTTCGGCGAGCGCGTCGGCGGTCAGCCGTCTTGTCGCCGCCATGACCCTAATTAACGAAGTGGAAGAGGCGCGAAGCACGCATAAGCGACGGCCATTTCCAAATTTCGAGCGGGCTCGCCTTGCCGGCGATCGAGAAGAAAACAAGGTTGGCCCGGCCAACCAGGTTTTCGGCCGGAACGTAGCCGACGGAGAATCGGCTGTCGGCGGAGTTGTCCCTGTTATCGCCCATCATGAAATAGTGACCGGGCGGAACATCGAACTCGCGCGTGTTGTCGCCGATCGAGTTCGGCGACAGATCCAGCGTATCGTAGCTAACGCCGTTGGGCAGCGTCTCGCGATAGACGTCGATCGGATAGTCCTTTTCGGTGATGTCGGGATTGTCGATCTGACCGGTCTTCACGCGCGGGACTCCGACGCCGTTGATGAACAGCTGCCCGTCCTTCACCTGAATCTTGTCGCCGGGCAGGCCCACCACACGTTTGATGTAGTCAACGGACGGGTCCGGCGGGAACTTGAACACCACCACGTCGCCGCGCTTCGGCTCGGAGCCCCAGATGCGGCCCGAGAAGATGTCCGGGCCGAAGGGCAGCGAATAACGGGAATAGCCGTAAGACCATTTGGTGACGAAGAGATAGTCGCCCTCGAGCAGCGTCGGCCGCATCGAACCCGACGGGATCGAAAAGGGTTGGAACAAGAGCGTGCGAATGACCAAGGCAAGCAAAAGCGCCTGGACGATGACGCTGACGGTTTCGCCAAGCCCGCCGGATTTCTTCTGGGGTTTTTCAGCCACGCTCATGTCGTCCTCGATTGTGCGTTGGATGGTATAGAGTCTCGGCGCGCGCTGGGCAACGTCATGCCGGTGGTCAGATGCAATCAATGTGGCGCTTGTTCGACGGGCAACGCTTCGATGATCACAAAGGCTTGAGCAAGCGGAAAATCATCCGTGATGGTGAGATGGATCATCGCCCGATGGCCCTTTGGCAGAATCGCGTTCAGCCGCGCCTCGGCGCCACCGGTCAGTGCCATGGTGGGCGCGCCGCTCGGAAGATTGACGACACCCATGTCGCGCCAGAACACGCCCTGCGCCAGCCCGGTGCCCAGTGCCTTGGCGCAGGCCTCCTTGGCTGCGAAGCGCTTGGCGTAGGAGGCCGCCCGCGCCCGACGGTTTTCGGAGCGGGCTTGCTCGACCTCAGTGTAGATTCTCTGGATAAAGCGCTGGCCATGGCGCTCCAAGGACTTTTCAATGCGTCTGATATCGATCAGATCGCTGCCGATGCCGATGATCATCGCGCGGTGGAACCGATGCTTGCGTTTGGGTGAGACGATTGCTCATGGCGGGCCGCGCGCTCTGCCAGCCGTTTGCGCCGCTGCTCGCGAAAGGCGTTCATGCCCCAGCGCGTGATGGCGTAGAACAGAACCCCAAAGGCCAGTCCGAGCGGTATCGCACCGATCAGCATCGGCTTCAGCACCGGGGCCCACAATTGCGCGAAGGAAAGGTTGTGCAGCATCTCGCCCAGATGTGCTGGCGGGCCGTGCGCTGGCAGGCGGCTGTGCAGGATCAGCTTGCCGGTCTCCCAGGAGGCGCCCCACAGCAGCGGGAACGTCAGCGGATTGCCGAAGAATACTGCGCCAAGTGCGGCCGCCACCAGATTACCGGCGATGAGCCAGCACAGCACCGCGGCAATGGCGAAATGGAAACCCACCGGAAAGAACGAAGCAAAGACGCCAGCGGCGACGCCGGCCGCCACCGCATGCGGCGTGGCCTTCAGCCGCAGGATGCGCTTGGAAAAGTACTGCAGCGAGCGCGAAAACGACCGGCGCGGCCATAGATAGGTACGCACCCGCTCCAAGAGGCCATCAGGCTCGCGGCGTCGAAAAAGCACTCTATTCCAATTCCTGATCTACCAATACCCGCCGTCTGCCACCCCAAGCCGGGTCACAGCAACTTATCTTGCGCTTCCGGGGCGCAGAAAGGCAACAACGACTTTGATATAGCGACAGGCTGGCTTCGGAACAACGAAACGCTGCCGCGATGGTCTGCCGCAGGGGGTAACAAGATCGCCATTGAGGCGAAACTGAGGAAAAGAAGGACGGCCGGCATGGCCACCATTCGACCAGCGCGCGACGACGAGGCGAAAGAGTTGCCCGATATCGACCAATCCGCCGGGCTGGCGTTTCGTTCCATACCGGACCTCGCCTGGATCGCCGAAGATGGCAATATGAGCGTCGAGCGGCACCGCGCGCTGACCACGGAGGGCACATGCTGGGTCGCCACGGACAAGCGCGACCGCGCCATCGCCTTCTTGAGCGCCAGCGTTGAGGACGATGCATTGCATATCCTGGAATTCGACGTTCGTTTTGAGTGGCAAGGCTCGGGCATCGGCCGAGCCCTGCTGGAGACCGTCATCGAGGAGTCCAGGCGGCGCGGCCTTGCAACGATCACGCTGACGACATTTCGCGATGTTGCTTGGAACGTGCCGTTCTACCGAAAGTTCGGATTCCGCGTCCTGGAGGATGCGCAGATCGATGCGCGGCTCGCCGGGTGGCTGAGACAGGAAGCCGCGCACGGCATGCCGGTGAGCCGGCGCTGCGCAATGCTGCTCGATCTCGCGCGGATTTAACGGCGGCTATTCCAGATATTCACTGACCTCGATCAGATTGTCGTCGGGATCGCGGAAATAGACAGACATCATGCGGCCGCGTGCGCCGATCCGCTCTACTGGTCCAAGTTCCACCGCCACACGATCGGCTTCGAGACTGGCGAGGAGTTCGCCGAGCGGCCGATCGGTGATCAGGCAGAAATCACCGGCTCCGGGCGTCGGCGACTTCGCCTTCGGCTCGAAGGTGCGGCCGACCTCGTGGACATTGATCTTTTGGTTGCCGAAAGCCAGGGCTGTCGGCAGGCCCGGCGTATCGATGCGCTTAAAGCCCAGAACGCGCTGGTAAAAGGCGCAGGTCGCCTCGAGTGAGGCCACCGTCAGCACGAAATGATCGATACTGATGATCATCCCGCCCCTCTCAGATATTGCGACTGCCCGGCTTGATCGCCGGTATGGCGGCGAGTTCCGGCGGCAGCCGATCGGCCGGATAGGCCGGCACCTCGTACTCGGCGAGGGCGATCAGCGGCACGCCGACATCGGTCTTGCCGGCGGAGCGGTCGATGATGCAGGCCGCCGCCGTGACCTCGGCGCCAAGTTCGCGCAGGCAGTCGATGGTCTCGCGGATAGACAATCCAGTGGTGACGATGTCCTCGACAATGACGACACGCGCGCCGCGCGCGATCTCGAAGCGGCGCAGCCGGAACTCGCCCCCTTCCCGCTCGACCCAGATCGCCGGCACGCCAAGATGGCGCGAAGTCTCGTAGGCCGGGATCAGCCCGCCGATGGCCGGGCCGACGACATAGTCGATTTTGCCCGGCACGGCGGCGCGGATCTTTTCGGCCAGCGCCTTGCACAGCCGCTCGGTCTTATCGGCATGCATGAACACGCGCGCCTTCTGCAGGAACACCGGACTGCGCAGACCCGACGTCAGAATGAAATGCCCCTCCAGGACAGCACCAGCCTGGCGAAAAATATCCAGCACTTCGTCCGTATTCATCCGTCTATCCCCATGTAGATCAGTCACGTTAGCCATTGACACGCCGTGCATCGCTGACGCTCGAATTGTCCTTGAGCTGCGACAGCAGCCGGTTGAGATGCTTCAGATCCCAGACTTCGAGATCGATCAGCATTTCGGTGAAATCGGGCGCGGTGCGCACCATTGACAGCGTATGGATGTTGGCATCGTTCGAGGCAACGACCTGAGCGATGTCGGCGAGCGATCCCGGTGCATTGATGGCGGTGACGGAAACACGAGCGGGAAAGCGTTCCTTGGTGCGCTCGTCGATGTCCCAGCGCACGTCAATCCAGCGCTCGGGCTGGTCGTCGAAAGCCTGCAGCGCCGGCGACTGGATCGGATAGATGGTGATGCCGGTGCCCGGCTGTACGATTCCGACGATGCGGTCGCCAGGCACCGCCCCTTCCGGCGCGAAACGCACCGGCAGGTCGCCGCGCACGCCACGGATCGGCACCGCGCCGTCGCGCGGCTGGTCCTTGTCCTTGCGCGCGGCACGGCCCGGGATCTGGAACAGCATGCCGGCGGCGTTGCGAATCTTCGACCAGCCTTCCTCGCGCTGCTTGGGCGCCGCCGGCGTGACGCGCTCGTCCTTGTAATCGGGGAAGACGGCTTTCATGACGTCGGTGGACGCCAATTCGCCGCGGCCGACGGACGCCAGCACGTCCTCGATGTCCTTGCGCGCCAGCCGGTGCAGGACGGGCTTCAGGTTTTCCTTGGTGAAATTCTTGCCGGCCCGCTCGAAAGCCCGTTCGAGAATGCGCGCGCCGAGACCCGAATACTGCTTGCGGATGGCGTTCTTGGTGGCGCGGCGAATGGCGGCGCGCGCCTTGCCGGTGACGACGACGGATTCCCACGCGGCCGGCGGCACCTGCGCCTTGGAGCGGATGATCTCCACCTCGTCGCCATTCTTCAGCTCCGTCATCAGCGGCATGATGCGGCCGTTGACCTTGGCGCCGACGCAGGTGTCGCCGACATCGGTGTGAACCGCATAGGCGAAGTCGATCGGCGTGGCACCTTTCGGCAGCGCGATCAGCATGCCCTTGGGGGTGAAGCAGAACACCTGATCCTGGAACAGTTCCAGCTTGGTGTTCTCGAGAAAATCCTCGGGATTGTCGCCCTCGGCGAGTTGTTCGATCGTGCGCCTCAGCCAGGCATAGGCATTGGTTTCCTTCGAGATCGAATGGGCCGTGCCGTTCGCCTTGCCGCCGGTATCCTTGTAGATCGAATGGGCGGCGACGCCATATTCGGCGATCTTGTTCATCTCGCGGGTGCGGATCTGAAGCTCGACGCGCTGACGCGACGGCCCGACGATTGTGGTGTGGATCGAGCGGTAGTCGTTCTGCTTCGGTGTTGAGATGTAGTCCTTGAAACGGCCGGGCACCATCGACCAGGCGGTGTGGATGGCGCCAAGCGCGCGATAGCAGTCCTCGACATTGTCGACGACGACGCGAAAGCCGAAAATGTCGGACAATTGCTCGAAGGAGAGCGCCTTGGCCTCCATCTTGCGGAACACCGACCACGGCTTCTTCTGCCGGCTTTTGACGCCTGCATTGATCGCGTGTTTCTCGAACAGAGCCGACAGCGCTTTCTCGATCTCCGACAGCACACCCTTGTTGCGCTCGAAAATCTCGGCGAGCCTGGCGGTGACGGCGCGATAGGCTTCCGGATTGATGTAGCGGAAGGCGATCTCCTCCAGTTCCTCGCGCATGCCCTGCATG
The DNA here is from genome assembly GCF_020165355.1 of Mesorhizobium sp. BR1-1-6. Lineage (NCBI taxonomy): Bacteria > Pseudomonadati > Pseudomonadota > Alphaproteobacteria > Hyphomicrobiales > Phyllobacteriaceae > Mesorhizobium > Mesorhizobium sp. BR1-1-6. The sequence continues at coordinate 71,383 of NZ_JAIUHZ010000025.1, forward strand.
CCCATGCGCCCGGCCAGCGGCGCATAGATATCCATCGTCTCCTCGGCGATGCGCAGGCGCTTGGCTTCCGGCACATGGTCGAGGGTGCGCATATTGTGCAAGCGGTCCGCGAGCTTGACCAGAAGCACGCGCACATCTTCCGAGATCGCCAGCAGAAGCTTGCGCAGGTTCTCGGCCTGCTCGGCCTTCTTGGAGACGAGGTCGAGCTTCTTCAGCTTGGTCAGACCCTCGACCAGCTTGCCCATCTCGGGCCCGAACAGTTCGTCGATCTCGGCCCTGGTCGCCGTGGTGTCCTCGATCGTGTCATGCAGCAGGGCGACGGCGATCGTCGCCTCGTCCATGTGCATTTCGGTGAGGATGGCGGCGACTTCGAGCGGATGCGAGAAATAGGGGTCGCCGGAAGCGCGCTTCTGGTGGCCATGCTTCTGCATGGCATAGACATAGGCCTTGTTGAGCAACGCCTCGTTGACGTCAGGCTTGTAGCGCTGGACGCGCTCGACAAGCTCATACTGACGCATCATGGGCGGAATCTCTCGGCGATGAAATGAATCATGCGCCGCACTGCTGCACGGCGCATGTCATAGATAGCCACGAAACTGCCGGGACGGAAGTGCCGGAAGATTGTTCCAGGCGCCTCCGCAAAGCAGTCTTAGTAGTCGTCGCTCTTTTCCGGCGGCACCAGGCCTTCGATGCCGGCCAGCAGGTCTTCCTCGGTCATGCGATCGAAGGCGATGTTGTCCTCGGCATCATCGGTATCGGCGGCCGTGACGGCGGCGCCGGTCTGATCGGCGATCGCCTCGCCATCGGCTTCGGGCTCGTCGACCTCGACATGCTTCTGCAGCGAATGGATCAGGTCTTCCTTGAGGTCGTCCGGCGACAACGTCTCGTCGGCGATCTCGCGCAGTGCGATGACCGGGTTCTTGTCATTGTCGCGCGGGACGGTGATCTGCGCGCCCTGGCTGATCTGACGAGCACGGTGGCCGGCCAGAAGCACCAGTTCGAAGCGGTTGTCGACCTTGTCGATGCAATCTTCAACGGTTACGCGGGCCATGGATTGCCCCTTTCATGCCTGGATTTAATGGAAAACAGGCGCGGTCAATAACCCGAACGCCGCGGAAATACAAGCATTATGGAATGCCGGGGCCGGAGAACGGACGATCTGTCATTGCTTTGTCGGATTTCCCCCGAAACCGGTTTCGGTCGAGCTCCGGTGCGCCCGGTACCAAGCCGGCGATCACAATTGCTTGCAGTGCGGCAACGAACCCTTGGATTGCCACAAAACTGGCGTTATTTCGAAAAGCGTAAGGTCAGCCGGTTTATTGCGAACCCTACTGATAGTCGCATTTCGTTTTGACGGCCGCTTATTTCGAAAAGGAATTTTTCCATGTTCGACCCCCGTGAAAAGATCGCCCTGTTCATCGACGGCGCCAATCTCTACGCCACGTCGCGCGCGCTCGGTTTCGACATCGATTATCGCAAGCTCCTGTCGAGCTTCCAGAAACGCGGTTACCTGCTGCGCGCCTACTATTACACCGCCCTGGTCGAGGATCAGGAATATTCCTCGATCCGGCCGCTGATCGACTGGCTCGACTATAACGGCTTCAAGGTCGTCACCAAGCCGGCCAAGGAATTCACCGATTCGACCGGCCGCCGCAAGATCAAGGGCAACATGGACATCGAATTGACCGTCGATGCGCTGGAACTGGCCGATGTCGTCGACCACTATGTCATCTTCTCCGGGGACGGCGATTTCCGCACGCTGGTCGAGGCGCTGCAGCGGCGCGGGCGCAAGGTGTCGATTGTCTCGACCATGGCCTCGCAGCCGCCGATGATCTCCGACGATCTGCGTCGCCAGGCCGACCATTTCATCGACCTGATGACGCTGAAGAACGAGGTGGGCCGCGATCCCTCCGAAAGGCCGGTGCGCCGACCCGAACCGGCCGAGACGGAAGAGGACGAGTACTGAGGGCGGCTGCGTTGGCCGCACATCTGGCCGCCTCCCCGGAACCCGATCGCGATTGCCCGCTCTGTCCGCGGCTGCATGGTTTCATTGCCGAGTGGCGGCAACGCGAGCCATCGTGGTTCAACGCGCCGGTTCCGACCTTCCTGCCGCCCGAAGGCGACGATTCGGTCCGGCTGCTGATCGTCGGGCTTGCGCCCGGCCTGCGCGGAGCGAACCGCACGGGCCGGCCTTTCACGGGCGACTATGCCGGCGACCTGCTCTACGGCACGTTGATCGCGCACGGCCTGGCGCGCGGCGAGTTCAAGGCGCGGCCTGACGATGGGTTGGAGCTCGTTGGAACGGCAATCACCAACGCCGTCCGCTGCGTGCCTCCCGAGAACAAGCCTGTGGGCGCCGAGATCGCCACCTGCCGGACTTTCCTTGTGCCGACGATCACACGGTTTCCCAATTTGCGGGCCGTGCTGACACTTGGTTCGATCGCGCACCAGTCGACCGTGCGGGCACTGGGCCAGCGCGTCGCCGCCTATCCCTTCAAGCATGGCGGGCGGCAGGAGGCCGGGGGCATCACGCTGTTTTCCAGCTATCACTGCTCGCGCTACAACACCAACACCGGCGTGCTGACCGAAGCGATGTTCGTCAGCGTTTTCAGGGAAATTGCGGCGTTCCTGGATTCGTAGGGTCTGGAATTGGCTTACAACGCCGGCGCGAACAATGCGGACAGTTTCTCCTGACCGCCTTGCAGGACGTTCAGGTCGACGTCACCGACGATGCCCTCGACGCGGCCCCTGTTGTGGTACTGCCAGTAGACCCAATCGTCGCGACCCGGCTCGAGCAGCAGTGAGCGAAGCCAGAGCGGACGGGCGGCGATCTGTCCTGCATAGGCCGTTGCTGCATCGTCGGTCAGATAGATGATGGCTTTCTTGCCAAAGGCGGCTTCAACGGGACCGAGGAAGGCCTGGAGTTCGGTGTCGAGTTGTTCGGGCGAAGGACGCTGCGGGCAATTGCCGCCGAACTCGATGTCGACAACCGGCGGCAGCAAAGGCTGGTCGTGCGGCACCACGGCGATGAAATTCTTCGCCTGGTCGGCGCCCGGCCGGCAGAAGGTGAAAAAGTGATAGGCGCCGACAGCGAGCCCGGCAGCACGAGCCTCGCGCAGATTGATGGCAAAGGCATCGTCGACATGATCGCCGCCCTCGGTCGCCTTGATGACCGCAAAGGCGACATCGGCGGCGGCAACGCGTCGCCAGTCGATCCGGCCCTGATGATGCGAAACGTCGATGCCCCTGACAGGATATTTGCCGCGATCCGGAGAAAACGCATGGAAATAGAAGAAGCCGCCAGCGACCATGAGCATTGCAAAAACCAGGCTGACCGATCCCCAGAGGATGATCCGGTTCTTCAAGACTGTCCCCTCCGGTATTCTGGCTCCTTGGCTAGAACCCTGAAAGCCAAACACTTATCCGCTTGGCTACCGCCTGGTGGCGGTCACCCGCGCTCTTTCAAGAGCCTGCCCTTCTCACGCGACCAGTCGCGCTGCTTTTCCGTCTCGCGCTTGTCATGCAGCTTCTTGCCGCGACCGACGGCGAGCAGCAGCTTGGCCCGGCCCTGGTCGTTGAAATAGATCTTCAGCGGCACCAGGGTCATGCCTTCGCGGTCGACGCTCTGCGACAGCCTGGCCATCTCGCGCTTGTTGAGCAGCAGTTTGCGGCGCCGGCGCGGCTCGTGGTTGAAGCGGTTGGCCTGCAGATATTCCGGTAGATAGGAGTTGATCAGCCAAATCTCGCCGCCCTCGACCGAGGCATAGCTGTCCTGGATGTTGGCCTGGCCCTGGCGCAGCGACTTGACCTCGGTGCCGGTCAGCACCAGGCCGGCCTCGATCGTGTCGAGCACCTCATAGGAAAACCGCGCCTTGCGGTTTTCCGCAACGGTCTTGTTGTTGGGATCGGCTTTTCTGACTTGATTCATAATGCGGAGAGGTGGCGCCTCATCCCTAATTTATCAAGCCGGCGTGCTTCATCGCCGCGTCGATCTTTTCGGCCGTCGATTGTTCGACCGTGACCAGCGGCGAGCGCAGCACGTTCTCGACCTTGCCGAGCTTTGAAAGCGCATATTTGGCGCCGGACACGCCGGGTTCGATAAAGATCGCCTTGTGCAGCGGCAGCAAGCGATCCTGCAATTCCAGCGCCTTGGCGCTGTCGCCGGACAGCGTCGCCTCCTGGAATTCGGCACAAAGCCGCGGCGCGACGTTGGCCGTCACCGAGATACAGCCGACACCGCCATGCGCGTTGAAGCCGAGCGCGGATGCATCTTCGCCGGAAAGCTGGATGAAATCCTTGCCGCAGGTCATACGCTGCTCGGAAACCCGTTCGACCTTGCCGGTCGCGTCCTTGACGCCGACGATATTCTTGAAGTCGTGCGCCAGCCGGCCCATCGTCTCCGGCATCATGTCGATGACCGAGCGCGGCGGGATGTTGTAGATGATGATCGGCAGCTTGGTTGCCCTGGCGACGGCGGCGAAGTGCTCATAGAGGCCGCGCTGCGTCGGCTTGTTGTAGTAGGGAGTGACGACAAGTGCAGCATCGGCGCCTGCCTGTTCGGCATATTGGACCAGGCCGATCGCTTCCGCGGTGTTGTTGGAGCCAGCGCCGGCGACGACCGGGGCGCGGCCCCTGGCCGCCTCGATGCAGACCTTGACCACCTGACGATGCTCGTCATGCGACAGCGTCGGCGACTCGCCGGTGGTGCCAACGGGAACAAGGCCTGTCGTGCCCTCCGCAAGTTGCCAGTCGACAAAGGCGCGAAAGGCTTTCTCGTCGAAACGCCCGCTCTTTTCGAACGGTGTCACGAGCGCGGTCAGCGAGCCTCTCAGCATGTTCGTCCAACTCCTTGGGACTTCTTGTTCACGCATATCGTTATCCCAAAACCGGTAGCCACTTTTGGGCGATAGGCATGGGTGTTTTCGTCTCTGGTCTTAATGTCGCGCCTTCTAACCGAAAGCGAGGCGGCGCACCATAGTCTCGACATGGTTGCGCGGCAAGCATTGCCATGCTGCCAGCAAACGCAATTCGAACGGCCTCGATAACCTTTTGTTAACTGGCCCTTCATGACCTAAGTTTACGGTCTGGTCCAGGTCGCGAAGCTTCCGCGCCTGCTGGTGATGTGTAAAGGCTGAACGATGCCGACTAGGCGGCCTCATCTTTTCGCGCTCCTGGGCGCGGTCGTCGCGCTGATGCCCGAGATGGCGATCGGCGGCAGCGTCGACGTGCAGTTGACATCGGCCATTCCGATGCCCGGCATGCAAAGCTCGCAAGATGCGGGTCCACGCGATACGGCCCCCTCTGCCAGCATCGTGCAGTTGAAGAGCGGTCTGGACGCACTGGCGGCGGGCGACATTCCCGGTGCCCGCGCCGCGCGCGATGCCCTTTCCGCCGGTTCGCTCGACCAGCACATCCTTGCCTGGGCAATCGCGCTTTATGGCGGCGACAAGGTGCCGAGCGGCGACATTGCGGCCGCAGCGAAGATGTTGCCCAACTGGCCGGGGACAACCGCGCTGCGCAAGAACAGCGAACGCGCACTCTATCGCGAGAACCCCGCCCCCGACATCGTTGTGCAGGCGTTCGACGGCAGCCAGCCGCAGACATTCGAAGGCGTGATGCTTCTTGCCCGCGCCTATGTGGCCCTGGGCAAGGCAGAGGCGGCGCGTTCGGTGCTGGTGCCGTTCTGGCGCACCGCGATCCTGGAGGCCAAGGACGAGACAGCGCTGATCAAGGAGTTCGGCGGGCTGATCCCGGCCGCCGATCACCGATTCCGCATGGAGCGCATGTTCTACGCCGACCGGGTCGGCGCGGCGCAGCGCGTCGCCGGCCCGGCGCAAGCGGAGCAACTGGCCACCGCCTGGGCGGCGGCCGACAAGGGCGACAAGAACACCCCCAAGCTGCTCAAGGCGGTACCGGCTTCACAGCGTTCGGCCGGCTATTTCTTCGCGCAAGCCGAATATCTGCGCAAGCAAGACAATATTGCCGACGCCGCCGCCATCGTGATGAAGGCGCCGACGGATCGCGAAGCGCTGGTCGACCCGGATGCCTGGTGGGTGGAGCGCCGGGTACTGTCGCGCGAGCTGGTCGACAAGGGTGACATGAAGGCCGCCTACAAGATCGTCGCCATGCATGCGGCCGAAAGCACCGCGAACGCCGCCGAAGCCGAATTCCATGCCGGCTGGTACGCGCTGCGCGGCCTGAACGATCCCAGGCTTTCGGCAACCCATTTCGCGCGCATTGCCGACCTTGCGCAGGGGCCGATGACATTGTCGCGCGCCTATTACTGGCTCGGCCGCGCCGCCGAAGTTGGTGGTCCGGGTAACGCAAAGGATTATTTTGCGCGCGCGGCGGCCTACGGCACGACATTCTACGGCCAGCTCGCCGCCGAGCGCATTGGTCGTCCGGCGCTGAACATCGCCTATCCCACGCCGAGCGCCGCCGATCGCCAGAGTTTCGCGGGCCGCGAGGTCGTCGCCGCCATCAAGCGATTGCAGGAGGCGGGCTACGACCGCTATGCCGAGACGCTCTATCGTGACCTTGCAGGACAGTTGACCAGCCCGGGCGAACTGGCGCTGCTGGCCGTGCTGGCGGAAAAGCAGGGCAACCACTTCATGTCGCTCAAGATCGGCAAGATCGCCGGCGCGCGTGGCATCGACGTCGGAGCGCTGTCGCATCCTTTGGGGGTCATCCCCGACAGCGCCGATATTTCCGGTTCGGGCAAGGCGCTGGCCTATGCCATCGCCCGCCAGGAAAGCGAATTCAACATCGGCGCCATATCGAGCGCCGGCGCGCGCGGGCTGCTGCAGCTGATGCCGGCAACCGCCAAGCAACTGGCGAAGAAGGCCGGGCTGCAATTCTCTCAGGCACGCCTGACCACCGATGCCGGCTACAATGCGACGCTGGGCTCAGCCTTCCTCGGCCAGCAGCTCGATCGCTTCAACGGCTCCTATGTGCTGACCTTCGCCGGCTACAATGCCGGCCCCAGCCGCGCTGCCCAATGGGTGGCGAAATACGGCGATCCGCGCGGCAAGGACATCGACGCCGTCGTCGACTGGATCGAACGGATTCCTTACACGGAAACAAGGAGTTATGTGCAGCGCGTGATGGAGAACTACGAGGTGTACAAGATGCGCATTTCCGGCAAGTATGACATTGTGGGAGATCTTGTGAACGGGCGAAGTTGACGGCTTTCGTTTCCTTGCGAGAGGAGTTGGCCTCGCGCGGATCCACTCGCCTTGGCTGAGTGAAGGGCCTCGCCACCTTCGGCCCGCAAGAGGAGAAGTAACTGCTCCATTTGACCATCCCTTCCCTCGCCTGTAGCAGACGGACCATCCGGCGAGAGCAAGGGGCAGCATTCCAATGGCGAGCGAAGGTTTCTCCGATTTCTTCTACGCGGGACCCAATGGGCTGAAGCTCCATGCCCGGATCTATGGCGACGCAAATTCGCGACATTGGCCAGTCGTCTGTCTGCCCGGGCTCACCCGCAATGCACGCGACTTCCACGAACTCGCGCTCTATTTGGCCGGCAAAGCGGGGAGCCCACGCAAGGTCGTCGCCTTTGACTATCGCGGCCGCGGGCAGTCCGATTATGATCCCGATGTCAGCCGCTATAATGTCGGCGTCGAAGCCGGCGACATTCTTGCCGGACTGGCGGCCTTGGGAATCGAGGAAGCCGCCTTCGTCGGCACCTCGCGCGGCGGCCTGATCATTCACGTCCTGGGTGCGCTGCGGCCGGCCATATTGAAAGCGATCGTGCTGAACGATATCGGACCGGTGATCGAGCCGGCCGGCCTTGCCCATATCCAGTCGTATCTCGAACGCAAACCGAAGCCGAAGACCTTCGCCGAAGCAGTGGCAGCCCAGCGCCGCGTTCACGGCCGGGATTTTTCAGCGCTCGCCGATGCGGACTGGGAGCGCATGGTGCTGGCGCTCTACCGCGAAACGGATCAGGGCCTGCTGCCGGATTTCGACCCGAAGCTGGTCGACACGGTTGCAAATCTCGACCTGACGCAGCCGCTGCCGGCGCTGTGGCCGCAATTCGACGCCCTGTCGGCCCTTCCCATGCTCGCCATACGCGGCGCCAATTCGAGTTTGCTGTCGGTGGGCACACAGCGGCAGATGCGGGAGCGCCATCCGGCAATGCAGACGATCACCGTCGAAGGCCAGGGTCACGCCCCTTTTCTCGAAACCGGAACCTTGCCGGGCGACATCGCCGCTTTCCTCGACAGAGCCGAGCGGCTGCCGACTCGCCTTTAAAAACCGTTGCCGGCGAGGCAAACGACAGCAGGGCGACCAAGGTAGGTTCCGAAGCCGGAATAGCATGCCTGAAATAACCCGCAGATCGGGGGATCCACGGAATTGGTTGTCCACAGCGTCTTCAAAGCGTGAACTTATCGGGACTTTGAGGCCTTCTTCATTGCCTTAGCCGTGGTCTTCACGGCTGCCGGCTGGTCTGCCGCACCGCGCGCGGCAGCGCGCGGGGACGGTTCGGGCGCTGCCTTCACGCTGTCGGCGCCGCCAGACCGGGGTACTTCCAGCACGGTGACGCAGCCGTCGAGGTCATTGGTGGCCAGATGCGCATAGCGCATCGTCATCGACAGGGTCTGGTGGCCGAGCCACATCTGCACGCGCCTGATGTCGATACCGCCCTGAACAAGACGCGAGGCGCAGGTATGGCGCAGAATGTGCGGCACCACCTGGTCGTCGGCGGCCAGACCGACTTCGGCCTTCGCATCGTTCCAGATGGCACGGTATTGAGCCTGGCTGAATGTGGTGAACGGGCCTTTCGGCCGACGGCCTTCGCCGGGAGGCAGCTTGATCACTTCCTTGACACGCTCGGTCATCGGAATGGTGCGGCTTCGGCCGGACTTGGTGATCCAGAAGGAGACGCGATGCTCCTGGATGTCGTTCCAGATCAGCCCGAGCGCCTCGCCAAGGCGGCAGCCAGTGTCGACCAGGAAGACGGAAAGCCGGTAGGCATCCTCGCTGCGGCTCCTGATGGCAGCAAACAGCCTGGCCTCCTCGTCCCTTTCAAGGAAACGAATCCGTCCCGACCGCTCCTTCTGGCGGCGGAACTCGGGCAGGCTGTGGATATCTCCCATCTTGTAGGCCTTGCGCAGCAGTTTGCTGAGGGCAGCCATCTTCCGATTGATGGTTGCGTTGCTGTTGCCGCGCTGGCGCAAGGTGCCGATAAGGTTGTCCAGGGTACTCTGGTCAAAGGCGCTGAAACGCTCCCCGAGCAGAATCTCGTCTATCTCGCCGATGAACGAGCTGACATTGTATTTATGTCGCCCATCATCCCACAATATATCTCGATATGCTGAAAAAAGATCTCCAACCCTATGCGATTTTACTTCTCGTATCCTATTGTAGGTGTAGTTAAACTTTGAGTTCTGAGAAGAAAACATCGAAAAATGATCGGAGGGCTCGCCCTCTTGAATCGCTTCGGTCGTCATCATTTGCCACACCCCCGAGTGGGATAGATTCAGCCCTATCCGCTTGGGAGCGTCCTTTCAAGAGATTTGAATCACGCAGTTGTGATTTCATCCGCCATCAGCGGATCCCACGAAACCATCCCACGGACTCTATTCAGCTACCGTTACCCCCTGTTCCTTCTGTTTGCCTTGATCCAGTCACGAAACAAAAACAGCCCGGGCGTTGATGCGCCCGGGCTGGATTTCACCTGTATGGAACCAGCCCTTAGAACGAGCGCTGGAAGCGGAGGATACCGCCGATGCTGCTCTTCTTGTCGGCGCCGGTCCAGTTGGAGAAGTCGGCGTCGTCGAACCTGCCTGCATTGAGGTAGTCGACTTCGGCCGTGACCGTGAAGCCCGGGACGACGTCGTAGGCGATGTTCGCCGCGATGCCCAGGTTCTTCCAATCGTCATACGACACCTGCGCGTTGAACGAGGTCTTCTCGTTGAACTTGTAGGTACCGCCGCCCCAGACAGCCCAGTTGCCGCCCCACTGCTTGTAGAAACCGCGACCATGAGCGTCGATAACATTGCCCGCGTCGTCGTTGAGGTTGTCATCGGTGCCGTAGCCGCCCATGACCCACAGCGACAGTGCGTCGTTGACGTTCACGTCCAAGCGAACCTTGCCGGCAACTTCTTCGTAGTTGCTGTCATAAGCGACGACACCGCTGATGGCGCCCCAGCCCTGCGTCCACTTCAGACCGCCGACGACATGCGGAACGTAGCTGTCGATCGTGCCGACAACGCCCGCGCCTTCTTCGAGCGAGACCACGGCCGAGAAGCCGTTGCCGGCGTCGAAGTAGTACTGAACGACGTTGGTGTCGAAGTCACCATAAGGAACCAGCGTATCCTGGATCACGTTGCCGGCGTAGCCGACGAACGTATCGAAGGCCGATTCGTCCTTACCAACGCGGAGACCACCGAGCTGGATCCAGGCGAAGTTCAGCGAGACGTCCTTGTTGTGGGCGGTGTTGGCGAACTCGATGGCGTTGTCGTTGCCGAAGTTGAAGCGGGTCTCGGTGTAGGTCTTCAAGGTGCCGAGTTCGGTTTCCTGGCCGGTCCAGGTCTTCAGCGTGAAGCGGGCATTTTTGTGCCAGGTGTCATTTACCGAGCCGTCCTGGTGGTCCGCAGTCTTCGAACCATTGAACGAACCGACGTCGCCGCCGCCGATGTCATAACGGATGTAGCCGCCGATGCGCAGGCAGGTCTCGGTGCCGGGGATGTAGAAGTAGCCAGCGCCGTAGACGTCGCAAATCTTGACGTATTCAGCGG
>NZ_JAIUHZ010000026.1:0-74651 GCF_020165355.1 Mesorhizobium sp. BR1-1-6
GGCTTCCAGGCTCTTCCCGCCAGCAGCTTCACCATCGGTGGCGCCGAGCCCAACCGCAACGCCCTGCTCGTCGACGCCGGCGCCCAATACACCTCTCCCTCCGGCGTCTTCGCCGCAGCCACCTTCCAGGGCGAGTTCTCCGGCAACGTGAAGAGCTATTCCGGCAAGCTCAAGCTCGGCATCACCTGGTGAACGATGGTGTCCATGGCCCTACGAAGTTGCAGGCGGACAAACAATACCCGTGGCCATCGGGGCAGCCGAGATGCGGTCGATTTTGCCGGTCGGGTTGGACCGTCTGAGGGCAAAGAATCGGTTTTAAGATCCTCCAATTCGGGGGATTCCGGGAGCCGGGCAGATGGGTAGAAAAGTCGATGTCACGCGGACTCGCTTGACGGCTGCCCTGCTTGGGCAAACCTGTCTGTCGACGTCGGGAACACGCCTGACGCTGGCATCCTTCTAACAGCAGGCACGCTGTGGACAGCGTTTCCGGCAAGAGCCACCGACTGGATTGTCCAAGACGAGACGGATCTCAGGAGTGCTATCATCCACGCCCACGACGGCGACAGCATCACGTTCACCCATGGACAGCACCTTGCGTGCCAACCTGCCGATCATGCAGAAGGACGTGACCGTCATCGGCGGCAACCACACGCTCTCCGGCGACAACCAGCATTGTAGCGTATTCGTGCAGTCCGGCAACGTCGCGATCAACGATCTCACCATCGCCAATGCCAAGGCACTGGTCGGCAAGGGCGGCGACGGTGCGGTCGATGTCGGCCTCGACTGGGCGGTGGCGGCGGCGGTAGCGGTACAGCTGGGTCCGACGGTTTTGGCGGCGGCGGTAGCGGACTGGGCGGGACCGGTGGCTGCTGCAATGGCGGCGGCGTTGGCACAGTGGCTGCGCACGGTGGCTTCGCCGGCGGCAATAGCAACAGCAACGACCGCAATGTTGGTGGCGCATTGCGGTGCCGGCAGCATTGCTGGCCGTGGCGATCTGGCTTGGAGGCGGCGGAAGGAAGGGGAGGCCGGCTCTCTAGCTTGAGCGACTGGGGTGTGCACGTGTATTGCCGGGACAAGCGATATATCCATTGTGCCCCGGCAGTATTGAGGTTGCGAGGCAGAAGCGCTGCTCCACGGTGTTCCGTCGCTTCCTCGCCTCGACATCTATTTGGTGAGATACAACAGTCGCTGAACGACATCTGGAAGGTAAAAACCGACGGCCTGTCGCTTTCGCGCCTGGTGCGGGTGCGTGCGGCAAGTCTCGGCCTGGTTGCCGCACTGGGTTTCGTGCTGATGGTATCGCTGGCGGCAAGCGCAGCGATCACTGCGCTAAGCGAAGTCATCAATCACCACCTGCCGTTCGACGAACTGGTGCTCAGCACGGTCAACACGGTTGTCTCTTTCTTGCTAATTGGGCTGCTTCTTCGCAGCGATCTACAAGCTCTCCCGATACTCAGGGTCGGTGCTCCGGTTCGTCAATATAAAGCGGAACCTATTAAAGGCTCAAAGCTTGTTGGGGGCATGAGCACCCGGGGCATGAACTTCCTCCGCCAATGGCTGTCGAACAACGTTCCGGAGACGGCGAAGGCGGATGTAATCGTCATCAACGAACTGATCCATAAGCTGATCGCGGACGCAAAAGCGCTTGGCATCAAGCGCGACGAGATTGATGAGGAGGTCGGCCGCCTCGATTGCACGATCCGTGATGCGATCGTGCGCGTCGATGCTGATCAGGCGGGCGGAACGGAACGATCTGGCTGACGTTTGTGCCAAGGATCGGCGCGACAGGAGGACTGCATGGCGGCCCCACGAGCAGTTTGGAAAGGGTTTCTGAAAGTCGGGTCCGTGTCGTGCGGAGTGAAGCTTGTGGGTGCAACCAGTGAGGCATCGAAAATCCACTTCAAGATTTTGAATCGGAAAGATGGATTGCCCGTCAAGGCTGCCTATGTTGACGAAGAGACGGGCGATGTCGTCGATAGCGAAAACCAAGTCAAAGGCTACGAGGCAGACGCGGGCGATTTCATCAAGGTCGAACCGGACGAGATCAAAAAGCTCAAGATGACGTCTGAGCACACGCTTGAGGTCGACGAGTTTGTCGCCATCAAGGATATCGAGACGCGCTACCTGGAAAAGCCCTATTACCTGATCCCTGCCGACGGCGCCTCCACCGAGGCCTTCTCAGTGCTGCGCGAAGCGATGGCCAAGAAGGGTGTGGCGGCGCGGTCCTGCGTGGTGCTGTACCAACGCGGGCGCGAAGTCGTGATACAGCCATATGGCAAGGGAATGCTGCTTACCGAGTTGCGGACCCATGACGAAATGATCTCGGAAGAGACCGTATTCAAAGACCTGAAAAGCCACGAATACGATCAGGAACTGCTCGAAATCGCAGGCCTGCTGATCGACAAAAAAGTGACCAAGTTTGATCCGTCGAAATTTGAAGACACCTACGAGGATGCGCTCATCGCGTTGATCGACGCAAAACGCAAGGGCAAGCAGCCGCCCAAACCGGTGCCCCCGCCGAAGGAGAACGTTATCGATCTGGCGTCGGTTCTTCGCAAGAGTCTCGCCAAGGAAGGCATCAAGGACCGTCCCAAAAGCAAAGCCGGGCGAAAATCGGCATAGTCGCGCCATCTGAACGCCGCGCTGTTTAGATTGGCCGGTCGGGCTCGAGGCTTCCGCTCGAGTCAGGAGCAGAGTGTGAAGCTTTTTCAGGTGACGGCGATCCGGCAGCCGCGATGCTGTCCACCATCTCCAGCACAAGATGCGGCGCTGCATGATGAACCATGTGACCCGCACCTGCAACGATGCGTATCATCGAGCCCGGTAAGGCCCTGTGCCGGCGTTGCGAATGATAGCTGGTGTCGAGCAGGCTGTCGGCTTCGCCGGCCATGATACCTATCGTCGCGTTTGTCCTCCCTGCGGTCTTGGGGGCTAATGCGGCAACGGGGATCAGCAGACCAGACTCCGCCGCGGTCGTTCGCAGGTGAGACGGTGCAGTGACCAGACCTCGCAAGGCCTCGGAAAACTCTGGCGGGACAAGTTGCGGCCTGAACAGGCGGCGCATCAACACGGGCCAGATCAGCCTGACGACGGGCGGCAGGACGGTGTGGCAGATAATGGTTCCCACGATCGGCAGTGCCGGCAGGGCGGCAAGCAGGGCATCGAACCTGGGGGAAGGGAAATGATAGCCGGAGAGGAGAACCGCGCCACCAATCTCGTCCGGATACCGGGCCGCCCACTGGAGGGAGACCGATGCCCCCCAGGAATGGCCAAGAACGATAGGATTGTCTGCCCCGATCCTCTGCGTGGCGCTCCGGAGCAGATCCGCTTGGGCCGCGGCGGTCCACAGACGATCGCGCGGTCGTGTACTGCCGCCAAATCCTGGACGGTCGAAGACAATGACGCGATAACGCTTGGCTGCCTTGTCTACCAGGCCGCTGGTTTGAAAATCCTCAGCGGCGGAACCGTTCCCGTGCAGGAGAACCAGGTCCCTGCCGCTTCCAGCCTCGACATATCGAAGGCGGACACCGTCGACCTCTATGGTCCTTCCTTTCGCGCGGACGGAAAGCGCTTGCTTGGTCGCTGCTCGATTGTTCAACGCTAGCAAGGCCACCGCCGCAACCAGGCCGCCGACCCAGACGCGTGATGATCGTTTCAGTGAGAATTGAAACCGGAAAGACAAGCTGCCGTGCTCCTTGCATAGGTTGAGGCGACTGGCGAATCCGCTGGGACGTCGCACCCCAAAGGCTCACCATTTTTCGCCATCCGAACCGAGACGCCACACGGTTGTTCCGGGCCCCTGATCGCCTGACCTTCGAACGAGGCTACGGGCTTACCTCGGCCCAGGGCTCTTCGAGATTGTGCCCGCGGAAGGTCAAATGACAGCCGGAGGAGGCGTTAGTCTTGCCAGCCGTTTCCACAGACTGGATAGCCAAAGAGCGCCGGTGACGAGTAACCCTTAGGCTCCAAACCTGGCGACGTGCTCGCGTTCAACTCGCACGATCAACCCTCGCAGGGGGTCTGTAAATCTAAGGGAGCTAAAAAAGTTTTGGCTAATGGAACATCGCGCGGTTCAGCGTGTTTGCTTTCGACGAAAATGGAGAAATCAGGCCGTGAACAGCGTCATTTATCTGATAGGCCTCGTTGTAGTCGTGCTGGCAATTCTCTCCTTCCTCGGTTTTCACTAGGAGCCATTATGCAACGCGAAGGCGATCCAGGACGTCCAGCATCCGATTTCGATACGGCAAAGAGCGAGCTCTCCGACCGGCTCCAGGAAGAAACCCAAAATGCCACCCGGTTAATTCACGACGCCAGTGACGAAGTCGTAAGCAAAGCTGGCGAGTACACGTCTGAAGCGCAGGAGGCGTTGTTAGGGAAGGCGCAGGAAACGCAGCGCGACATGAGCGCGAGCTTAGCTGCTTTTGGGGGCGCGCTGCGGGCGGCAAGTGAGCATCTGGCCAACAGCGATCAAGCCACCGTTTCGAAGGTCGTGCTTACTGCCGCTGGCGGGCTGGAGCGCCTCTCGTCCTCGTTGCGCGACAAACCAGTCGAACAAGTGTTAGGCGAGGTCAGGTCATTCGGGCGCGAAAACTCTGGAGTGCTTATCGCCGGCTCGGTTCTCGCCGGTTTGGCTCTGGGACGCTTCATCAAAAGCTCGCCACCCGCTGATTCGAGCGAAGCGGACGGTCGGCTGAAAAGCAGTAGCGCCCCAAAGACTGTGAGGCGCCCGAAGACCACAGGCAGCTCTCCACGGGACGACCTCACGTCATAACGAATGCAGCCACTTTCTTGGCCGAGCACGGAGCATGACCGATGAACAACGATCAGGACGGCCGCAGTCTCGCGAGCCTTGTGAGCGACCTCACACAGCAAGTGACGACCCTGCTACAGACCGAAACAAGGCTTCTGCGGGCCGAAATATCCGAAAACGTCAGCAAAGCCGGGCACGGCGCGGTCGAAGTCGTAGGCGGTGCCGTGTGCTTGCTGGCATCGCTGGTGGTACTGCTCCAAGCCCTCGTGATCGCTTTGGCGAAGGCAGGGCTTGGGGCAGGGTGGGCCTCGCTGCTCGTCGGTGTCGTCGTGGCGATCCTGGGGGTGATTCTCCTTCGCACGGGAATGGCCGGCATTGCGCCTTCCGGATTGGCTCCTGACCGCACACAAGAACAACTCAAGAGCGATGCGCGTGTGATCAAAGGACAAATGAGATGAGCGAGAAATCGGCAGCCGAACTCGAACGCGAAGCCGAGATTGCCCGCGCAGCGGTCGTCGATACCGCCGAATCCATCCGCAGCAAAATGACACCCGGTCAGTTGATCGACGAGTTCACCGGGTTGTTTGCTGGCGGCGCAGGGACCGCCGCCCTCAGCAGATTCCAGACCCAAGTCAGCGACAACCCTTTGGCCCTGATGCTGGTTGGAACCGGCCTGGCTTGGCTGATGCTTGGCAGCGGTGCTTCGGCGGGTGGCTCTCCTGCAACCCAGGCTGTCAACAATCAGGCCGACACGGATGGGGGGACGTTCGGGGTCAGCGATGTGACGGGGGCTGCGGAAGGGCTGAGTTCCGGACAAGAGATCCCCAATGGTGGACCATCGGCGGTCGCAGAGATGCTCTCGGATGCCGGCGGTACCGTTGGCGCGAATGCGAGCAATGCAAGCGAAGCGGTGGCAACTGCGGCTGGCGAGACCAAGGATAAGGTTGTAAACACCGTGGGGCAGCTTGGCTCCAGTGCGGGTGATATGGTTGTGCAGGCGAGTCGAACCGCGCAGGAACTATTTGAGCGCGAACCACTGGCACTTGCCGTCCTCGGCCTGGCGGCGGGTACGGCTATAGGCGTGCTTCTGCCTCGCACAGCCATGGAAGACGAGCAACTCGGCGGCTATCGCGACAAACTACTTGGCAGCGCCAACAGTGCTTTAGAGGACAGCGTGGAGCAAGCGAAAGAGATCGCTGCCGAAGCTTACGAGACAGTCAAGAGCGAGGCGGACCGGCAGGGCTCGAGCGGCACCGCCGACACGTTAGCCGGTAAGGTCGGTGAGGTCGTCAAGGCCACCGCAAAAACTACCGAAAAGGCTGTTCGAGATCGACTTCCCGAATCGGATCAGTCCTCCACGGCCAAGCCCTAAAGCCATCTGCAGGGTGCCAGGGCAGCGGTCAAATTGAACTTAGAGACACCCGTCGTGAACAAAACCGCGCGCCGACGGTTTGATTGCATGGAAACTGAGACACTGGTCGGCTATCTCGCGGCACTATGTTCGATGGTGAGCTTTACGCCGCAAGCCTGGAAGATCATAAAGACGCGAGACACGGGCAGTATCTCCGCGCCTATGTATGCGATTACGGCAGCAGGGTTCGCCCTCTGGCTCATCTTCGGGTCCATGAAAGGCGAGTGGCCGATCATCATCACAAACGCCGCCTGTCTCGTTCTCTCGGCATTCATTCTTCTGATGACGCTCCTTCCTCGCGCGAAGAAGGACGCGGTCGCGGACGTGCTGGATCCCGCTGCCTCAAGGACTGAGCGATGATCTTCGTTTGGTTGCGTTCTGAGGTTTACGAGGCGCTCAGCGGTGGCAGCCAGGAATGACGCGCTCATGTCGGGAGTTCTCTTGTGGTTTCAGACGATGAAATCCGTCCTGGCGAATCATACGACTGCCTGGTCATCGGCGGCGGACCGGCCGGCCTGACCGCCGCGACCTACCTGGGGCGTTTTCGGCGCCGGATCGTCCTTGTGGATGCCGGCCAAAGCCGCGCAAAGTGGATACCGGTAACCCACAACTGTCCCGGGTTTCCTGACGGTATTGCCGGTGTTGAGCTGCTTGATCGTCTGCGGCAGCAGGCACTGCTGAGCGGAGTCGATCTCGTGGACGATACGATCCACGACATTAAGCGGGGTGGGACCGATTTCATCGCCACGGCATCGGTTCCCATTCGGGCTCGCGCGGTGCTCATGGCCACCGGTATTGTCGATACGCTTCCAGACACGCCCGACGCCGCCGATATGATCAAGGCCGGCACGTTGCGGCTGTGTCCGATCTGTGACGCCTACGAGGTCATCGACGGACGGGTTGCGGTGATGGGCCCGGCAGATCACGCAATGAAGAAGGCGTTGTTTATGCGAAGCTACACAAGTGACGTCACCATGTTGGTGGAGACGACAACTCGACTCGACCCCGCCGCCGACGCCTTGCTCAAAAAGGCTGGAATCAAGGTGCACGCGTGCCTCCCGGGCTCGATCCGCTCTGCCGGCCATCAGGCGACCATCAGGCTCGTTGCCGGAAACACGCTGTCTTTCGATACCATCTATCCCGCATTGGGCTGCACGATGCGATCGAAGCTGGCCACCAACCTCGGCGCGGAATGTGACGAAATCGGCAATCTTGTCGTGGATTCGCGCCAGCGAACCGCAATTGCGGGCCTCTACGCCGCAGGCGATGTGGTTGACGAAATCAACCAGGTCGCGGTCGCCTTCGGACACGCGGCGATCGCCGCAACCGATATGCACAGCTATCTTGCGCAAAACGAGTGAACAGGTCCGCCCTCGTTCAGTCGTACAGGATGGCGCGTGGCGCAGCCCTCGCGGGGATATTCGTCGCTTCCCCGGCATCCTGGTGCCCCATTGGCGCCGTAAGAGCCTCAATGCGGCATTGGCGAGACAACACCAATTGTGTGCGCATTCAGGCACTGCCGTCGATGCCGCTTATTCGCAACCGACGGGGTGCCGGCGTCTGCTGGGGAAAAACGGCGGAACAAACAAGGAGCCGCCTCGTTTGAACGGGGTGCCGCCCGGCGCGCTTTCAAGCAGGAGATGAGGATGGCAACCAAGAAAGCTTCGCAGACAAAGGGACTTGAGGATCTCTTCCACGACGGCTTGAAGGATATCTACTACGCTGAGCGCAAAATCCTTTCCGCCTTGAAGAAGATGGCGAAGGGAGCTGAATCCGAAAAGGTGATTGCTGCCTTTGAGAAGCATCGCGATGAGACGGAAGGCCAGATCGAGCGTCTGCAGCAGGTGTTCGAGATCCTCGGCAAGCGGGCACAGGGAAAGACCTGCCCGGCAATCGACGGCATCATAAAAGAAGGGCAGGAGATCCTGGAGGATTTTCAACAGGCTCCAGCCCTGGATGCCGGGCTCGTGGCCGCCGCGCAAGCCGTCGAGCATTATGAGATCGCCCGTTATGGAACGCTGATCACCTGGGCCGGTTTGCTTGGGCTGAAAAACGCCGTTCCGCTGCTTGAACAGTCGCTCAAGGAGGAGAAGGCGACCGATGAAGCACTGACGCAACTCGGGGAGGCCGGTGTGAACGAGAGAGCGATGCAAAAGGCGGCCTAGATAGCCGCACTGGATCACGCCGAGGAGGTCCGTCATGGATGTCCGGCAATTGATGGCGCTTGACCAAGCAGCGGCCGCGCCTATGTCCGCGGAACCGGCGTCGAGCAAAAGACAGCTCCTGTTCGAACGTCGCACCAAAGCTGTTGAGATCGATGAGATCGACCCAGGCGACGGCCGGGTGATCAACCATGATGGCGAGCAACTCGCTATCAGCGAGGCGGCAGACGGTTCGATTGCCGGCTGCATCGACGGTTGGAACCCGGTCGACCGGACATGGTACTGGTCCTGCCACAAATGGGCCTTCGACGAACAAGACGTGCTTCCGGCAAACAGGCCGCCGGAGGCTCGAGCGCCGGTGCTGGCCGGGCTCTAGGGATGAAGATCCTTGTCACCGGCGCTACAGGTTTGATAGGCGCCTCACTATGCGCGCGCCTGGAGGCGGAGGGACACGAAGTACGGCGCGTGCTCCGCCGCTCCCGACCTGCCGGCTCTTCGAAAAGTTCGGACGTCATTTTGGACATGACGGAGGCGGTCCGACCGGAGGACTGGAGTTCCCCTCTTTCAGGCGTCGATGCCGTCGTCAACTGCGCCGGCGTTCTGCAGGACAACGCGCGGGAAAAGGTTCAGGAGGTCCATGCCATCGCCGCTTCCGCTCTCTTCAGGGCCTGCGAACGGGCCGGCATCAAGACGGTCATCCACTTCTCGGCGATCGGTGTCGACCGCGATCAGCCGTCCGCCTTCTCCGCCAGCAAGCTGGCCGGCGACAAGGCATTGATGGCGCTCGATGTCGGCTGGGTGATCCTGCGTCCCTCGGTGGTGCTGGGGCGCGGCGTCTTTGGCGCAAGCGCATTGTTGCGTGGGCTGGCCGCGCTGCCATTGTTGCTGGCCATGCCCAATACCGGCCGCCTGCAAGTCGTTCAGCTCGATGACATTGTCTCCACCGTTCTTTTCTTCCTCCAGCCCGCGAGTCCTACTCGCTTGACGCTGGAACTTGCGGGGCCGGAGGCACTCACCATGACAGAGCTCATCAGTCGTTACCGCCAGTGGTTCGGATGGAAAAAGGCAACCGTATTCACCGTGCCTGGCTGGGCGGCGAGAGGCCTCTATCGTCTGGGCGATCTGGCTGGATGGCTCGGCTGGCGACCGCCGATCCGCAGCAATGCGCAAAAAGAAATCACGCGAGGCGCTGTCGGTGATCCGCAGCCTTGGATCGCGACGACAGGCATTCACCCGGCAAGCCTCGCATCAGCATTGGCGGCAGATCCGGCAACGGTCCAGGAGCGATGGTTTGCCGGGCTCTATTTCATCAAGCCGGCGATCTTCGTTGTGCTGCCATTCTTCTGGATCATGACCGGCATCATCTCGCTCACGACAGGCTGGCGTAATGGCGTCGAACTGCTGATCGGCACTGCGGTGGCGCCCCACGCCGAGGCCGCGGTCGTGGCCGGTGCAATCGCCGACGCGGCTGTCGGCGCGCTAATTGCCTTCCGGCCGACAAGCCGCCCGGGTCTTTGGGGTGCGATCGCGATCTCGCTGTTCTATGCCATCGCCGGCACCATCCTGCGTCCGGATCTCTGGAACGAGCCACTCGGCCCGCTGATGAAGATCCTGCCGATCCTCGCTTTGCACTTCGTTGCGCTGGCGATCCTGGAGGAGCGCTGATGCTTTATTTCGTGGTCAAATATCTGCACGTCATCGGCGCAGCCGTGCTGCTTGGGACAGGGGCGGGGATCGCCTTCTTCATGCTCCTCGCCCACCGGACCGGCAATGCCGCAACGATCGCGGCAGTTGCCCGCATCGTGGTTGTCGCTGATTTCCTCTTTACCGCGACTGCCGTCGTCGCGCAGCCGATCACCGGGGTAGCCCTTGCCTGGCAGGCTGGCTATTCACTGAGGGAGGGATGGATCGTGCTGTCGATTGTGCTTTATGTCGTGACCGGCCTGTTCTGGCTGCCGGTTGTTTGGATGCAGATGGAGATGCGCAATCTGGCGGCGCGCGCCGCCACATCTGGCGACCCGCCGCCGGAGCGATACAACAAGCTGTTTCGGTTGTGGTTTGTCTTCGGCTTCCCAGCCTTCGCCGCCGTGCTCGCCATCTTCTGGCTCATGATCACGCGTCCCCTCATCGATTTGTTCGATTGACGGTGACGATGGTTTCGCTGGCCGAGTGATGGGCAGCAGGTGAGTTCCGCCAACACGGCTTCTTCACCCTGAGCAGAGGCGCGACGCCATAGAGTGCTTTCCCCCGGGATTGGCGGCACGGGAGAAAGCGTTGGCGTCAGCCCTGAGCTGAAAGGTGTCACTAGGCGCGAGCGCCGTTGCCGTCTGACCCCCTGGCGCGACTGGAGCCCTGGGTAGAACCGATCTGTTCGCTCTGTGCTCCGCTGTCCGCGCGGGGGGAGCCAAGCATGGGTTCCTCACCCATCGGCTGGCCCGGGACGGTCGTGAACTCTCCGTTGCCATCAATGGATTTGCCGCTCGACCAACGGCCCTCGGGCGGCGGCACGCCGTCGACGAAACAGTTGACGAATGCATAGCTGACGTCGCGAAGTTCCTGTTCCTGGGGGAAGGAATTGGGAACCGGCAGTGAAGCCGCGAGCCCGCCCATGTCCTCGATGGCTGCTAACCATTGCTGCTGGTGCATCGTGTCGCGGGCGATCAGGAACGACAGCATCTCCTTCATGCCGGGATCGTCGGTCATATTGTAGAGGCGTGTGGCAAGCACTCTGCCACTGCTTTCCGCCGTGACATTGGCGATCATGTCGGCGGCGAGATTGCCGCTGGCGTAGACGTGTGAAGCATTGAAGGGCACGCCGTTTGAATTTTCCGGCAATGCCGCGAGTCCGGTGGAAAGGATGTGGCGGAAGTTCATGCCGTTCAACACGGAGCCGCCGATCGTATCGGCTGAAATGTCTTCTTGCAAAGACAGCGGCGCCCCTTCCAGATTCAACGCCACGGCCGTCGCGAGCATCTCGATGTGGGCGAGTTCCTCAGTGGCGGTGTTCAGCAGCAGGTCCCGATACTTGCTTGGGCCGCGCGCGCCCCAGGCCTGGAAGAAGTACTGCAGCGCAACTCGTATCTCGCCTTCGACGCCACCGATCGCCTGCTGCAAAGCACGAGCAAAGATCGGGCTGGGCGTTTCCACGCGCACAGGGAATTGCAATTTCTTGTCGGTGTAAAACATCTCATATTATCTCCGTTGATCTCGCCCAACCGACCGCAGAACCAGATGTTCCTTCTGTTCGACAGTATTTATCCTGACCATGTCGAGTTGGACGCGCGTGCGCGAAACGTGTGCAATCCGCTTCGGCAGGGCGCGGTTGTTTGGCGCAAGACCAAGATGAAGCGATCCGCGGGGTGATCGCCTTCACCCCGCCCTCAAGGCGGCCCTGGTGCCCGGTTCGTCCCCCCTCATGGACCCCTCATGGCGTCAAGCAGCTTGGAAAGAAACGCTGCTAACGCTTGTTCAGGCTGAGCCGCCTCTTCGCTCAACATTTCGATGCCCCATCGACCCAGCACCGCCTCCTGGACGACGCTCGGGCTAGGCATGAATACGAACGATCTGGGGCGGTCGGTCTCATAGCCGGACAGCCTCCAGGTCTGCCACAGGCGGTGCAAAAGCAGGCGGATGTTCATATCCGACTGCTGTAGCCGATGAAAAGGATCGTCCGCCCCAATGCATCCGCGCGGAATTTCACATCCAGGGGTGAATCGAAGGACAGCCGGTCGAAATAGTCGGTCTCGGCCAGAATGAGGGAGGAGTCGTCGTCGAAGTCGCCGTGGTATTTGACGATCTGGGTGATACCGTTGCTGGCTTTGGCGATGTCTTTTGCGTTTGCGACCTTCACGTAGTCGCGGCTATGGACC
This sequence comes from Mesorhizobium sp. BR1-1-6, assembly GCF_020165355.1. Taxonomy (NCBI): domain Bacteria; kingdom Pseudomonadati; phylum Pseudomonadota; class Alphaproteobacteria; order Hyphomicrobiales; family Phyllobacteriaceae; genus Mesorhizobium; species Mesorhizobium sp. BR1-1-6. The sequence goes on from NZ_JAIUHZ010000026.1 coordinate 12,193, forward strand.
TCGAAGGCGACCTCAAGGTTGCGATCGTAGTTGGTCGTGTAGATGATCGGGAAGTCCAGTGCCACGATCAGGCGGTGGATCTCCGAACGTCTCACTTTCTCACGCGAGACACTCCAGTTCCGATCCATCCAGCTTCGCAGCGGTCCGATGGTGCCCCGCTTCAACCGGTAGAACTCCGCCAGGGTCTGGTAGCTGACGTCCGACGGCGCGATGATGCCGTGATCGATGCCCAGGTCCTCGACCAGATGATCAATGAGCTTACGCCAGGAGGGCAGGCCGACACTCATTGACACGCCAGCCCCAACGAACAGGATCGCGCGCCGCTCCCTGACGGAACGCGCGAGCTCCTCGATGGGGGAAAGCATGGACAAACCTCTGACCGATAATCATCCCAACTACCGGGACGGTCGCCGGTTCCATTCTCGTGCAGGCGGTGACCCGCCGTGGGGTTTGCGACGCGCCGGGGAACAATCATCCGCATGGGGTTCGTAACGGGCGCAGCCGGAACAAAGCATTGTGCTCGCGGTTTAGCTCCGGCGCCGATCGCCAGCGGAGAAATGCATCAATGACAATCAAGGAGCCGGCACACTCGGGTAGGCTAGCCTGGCCGCACACAGCCAAGCGCGGCATGGACGAGCAGGACAGAAGCCAAGCAGAGGCTCGCGCCAGTCGGCATCCTGAAGCCGATCCTGTCGACGAATCGCGTAGCACCGTGAACTGTAACGAGCTACGGGCAAATCGCCAGACCCGCGAGAGAGCATGATGGCCAGGCCGGCCCCCACCGAACGATCCGGCCCGGTCCAGGATGTGGTAGACGGTGGTCAACACCGAGCGGTCGGCCGAACCTTCGAAAGCTTCTTCATGGCCGGCTTTGAATGTTCCTCCCACAGGCGGAACGACGGTGTCCGGCTCGATCTTGTTCGCGCTACCTCGCACAACATCCATGCCTTGGCGGACTACCGGAGCTGTGCCGAGCTCGGGCTTCGAACGATCCGAGACGGGTTGCGCTGGCACCTGATCGAAACGGCGCCGGGCATCTATGACTGGTCGAGTTGGGCGGCCATGATCGAAGCGGCTCGTGCCGTTGGCGTGCAGGTGATCTGGGATGTTTTTCATTACGGGTCGCCCGATCACATCGATCAGGGATCGCAGGAATTCATCGACGCCTACGCCGCTTTTGCCGCGGAGGCCGTGCGGTTCCATCGCTCCTTCACGGGCACCTCTCCGCTGCTTTGTCCAATCAACGAAATCTCGTTCTTTGCCTGGGCCGTCGAAGTCGGCTACTTCCCGCGTGTCGGCCCAAAGAAGCGCGGATGGTTCAAACGGCATCTCGTTAAGGCAGCGGTCGCGGGCATCCGTGCAATGCGACAGGCCGACCCCGACTGTCGATTCGTCTGGGCTGAGCCGCTGATCCATATCGCGCCTCGCGACGGCAGCCGAGCGGAACAGCAACGCGCGCAGAACGCCCGGCGAGGTCAGTTCGAGGCGTATGAGATGCTGATGGGACAGGTCGAGCCTGAACTGGGCGGCAGCCAAGATCTTGTCGACGTGATTGGCCTGAACTTTTATCCTCACAACCAATGGTATCTAAACGGTCCGACCATTCCCATGGGCCACCATGAATATCAGGCGCTGTCCGAGATGTTGCTCGAGGTCGCTCACAGGTTCCGCAAGCCGATGTTCATTGCTGAAACCGGGTCCGAAGGATCCGCCGGGCCAGCATGGCTGCATTATGTCTGCGATGAGGTCCGCGCCGCGATGAAGCTGGGCGTCCCCATCCAAGGCATTTGCATTTATCCCGTGACAGCCTATCCGGGGTGGGACAATTCCCGCCACGCCGAAGTCGGCTTGTTTTCTACCGTGCACGCGGATGGTTCGCGCAGCATCCGGCAGCCAGTTGCGGACGAGCTGGCGCGCCAGCGCCTTCTGTTCGCGTAAGCCCGGCCATCACGCGTGCAGCATGGGCCTGTCGGGTAGAACGGCATCGCGTTCGGCTTCGTCCGGCAAATGGTTACGGCGCGAGCACAGCAAATGTCGGCGCCTCCAACGAAGCCGAGGCCGGCAGGGTCTTCTGTATCCTCGCGAATGTGGCCAAGGCCTGACCCACCACTTGATCCATGTTGTAATAACGGTAGGTCGCTAGCCGTCCAACGAACCAGACGTTTGGGCAGGCGTCCGCCATTGCCTCGTAGCGTTTGTACAGCTCCTCGTTTTCGGCTCTCGGAACAGGATAATAGGGATCGCCTATATCGGTCGGGTATTCGTAGGTGAGGCTGGTTTTCGGATGCCGTTGGCCTGTCAGATGCTTATACTCCGTGACGCGGGTGTAGTTTTCCGTCTGCGGATAGTTCACCACCGCCACTGGCTGGAATTGTTCGCAATCCACTGTCATATGGTCGAACCGCAAGGAACGGTAAGGCAGACGGCCGAGCCTCCAATCAAAATATTCATCAATCGGCCCAGTATAGATCAGCTGCCGAAAGCCGATCTTGTCGCGTATCTCGCCATAGTCGGTCTGCAGCATCACCTTGATTTCAGGCCTGTCCAGCATCCGCTCGAACATCCGCGTATAGCCGCCGGCGGGCATGTTCTGGAACGTATCGCCAAAATAGCGGTCGTCGCGGGTCGTGCGGGTCGGCACCCGTGCCGTTACGGATTTACTCAGTTGGGACGGATCCACGCCCCATTGTTTGCGAGTATAGCCGCGAAAGAATTTTTCGTAGAGTTCCCTGCCCACGGTGCTGACCACCACGTCTTCGGCGGTTCGGACCTCCTCCACCGTTTCTCGTCGCGAAGCGAAAAATTCTTCCAGTTGCTCGGAGGTGAGATCAAGTCCGTAGAGACGATTGATCGTGTCGAGATTGATCGGAATGGGCAGCAGTTTGCCGTCTACCGAAGAGAGGACGCGATGTTCGTAGGGCCGCCACGCCGTGAACTGCGACAGATAGTCGACGATGGATTGCGCGTTGGTGTGGAAGATGTGGGGACCATAGCGATGGATCAGGAGTCCCGCTTCGTCGTAGCAGTCATAGGCGTTGCCGCCGACATGATTTCTGCGGTCTATGAGCAGGACACTTTCGCGGCGTTGCGATGCAATGCGCTCGGCAAGCACGCTGCCGGCAAAGCCGGCTCCGACGATCAGCCAGTCGAACATTGTCAGGCTCTCCTGCGCAGCGGAACGACAGTTTTCATCGCCTGGACACCCTGGATGTGTGAGGCCATGGCATCCCAAGTACGTTCCCACGACTTGTCGGCGAGGTAGGCATCAACTTCCCTCACCTGCAGGTCTTTGGGGCGGGCCAGCATGCAGCGAAGCTTGATCGCAATATCGTCGGCGTCGACGATCTCGACGAGACCCGCCGCACTGTAGGTGCGAACGACATCGACGATGGCGGTGGAGATCACCGGCAGTCCGGCCGCAAGAAACTCGGGGGTCTTGGTTGGGCTGATGTATCGCGTTGCCTCATTGAGTGCGAATGGCATCCATCCGCCTGCCCAATGACGGAGATAGCTCGGCAGGTCGGCATAGTTCTTGGGACCGAGCCAATGCAAATTGCCTGCCCGTGGCAGGATCGCCGAATCGATCTTGACCACCGGCCCCAGCATGACGAACTGGATGTCGGGCATTGCCGCAGCCGTCTGGCCCACAAGGGCGATGTCGAGCCGTTCATCTATCACGCCGAAATAGCCGACCCTTGGATGGGGAATGCCTGCCTGGTCGGCCGGTTCGTCGCCACCCCCTCTCGCCCTGCTGAAATGAGCAGCATCGATGCTGCTTGGGAACGGAAAGATCGAACGATGCTGACTGCGCTTTGCCTCATAAAGGCTTTGCCCGCCCGTGAAGACCAGATCGGCACGGCCGAACAGCTCCCTTTCCAGCTGTGCCAGTTCCGCGGGCGCGTTCCGGAAGGCGGACAACTCGTCCATGCAATCGTAGATGCACACATTGCAGCGAAGATGGCTGCTGAAGCGCAGCGCCATTGGCGTGTAATACCAGGCAATCAGCCGGTCATGAGGAACCGGCGCGACGAGTTCATTGACGAAACTTCGCTGGATCGCATCCACCTTTGTCGCTGATGTTCCAATGGGGACGACCGGCGTGACAACCCTGATTGCCGGAGCTACGTCGTTCATGCGCATGAAGGGACCGCGGACATCTTCGAAGGCTGGTTCTTCGAAGTAAATTACCTGTTGCTGCCGGGCGGCGAGGGTCATGAGGTGCTGTGGCCTTTGAAATACAAAGTTCCATCGGAGATGTGAAAAGCAGATAAGTACTGAATTATACGCCTGGGAAGTGCTTTTTTTTGTTTTTGAAAGCGCGATGTCCATATATTTTCCCTTTTAATACGAGTTATAACCGCGAAAATTAACGTAGGTTAATTTTTCACGTTGCCATCTGATGCCCATCAGTTCTATCTAACTTGCGATTCAGTAAGTTGTTCCAACGGGATTAATTGACCCGCGTAGGTCGATCGCCGGCCCCGACGATCAGAGGCAGGGTCGCCCGACTGCTTCGCAGGAGGTGTCGGAATGCGGCATGAGATCCGCTGGAATTGGGACTACGGCGGCGCCCTAACGTGGCGCTTTGCCACTTATCCAGCTGTTGAAGGCCAGCGGGAAAATCAACACGTGTTAGCCGACGCTGCTAGAATACGAACGCCTCGAATCAGTTTGTTTGGACCTGGGTGTCGGAAGCTGAGAGAGGCGGTCGAGGTTTGTGGACATGAAGATCAATTTCGAATCGCACGTCTTTCCGTTGTTTCACCCACAGCAGGTGGACGACCTGAAAGACCCTTGTCCCGTATTCGACGGGACGCTTTGGCACATGTTCGGATCGAGCGGCACCGTCACGAGCGAGGAATGGAAGATACTGCACGCCACAGCGCCGGATCCGCGTGGCCCCTGGACCGAGCATGAACCGATCGCCTTGCCGATCACCGGCTCGGGTGTGGCGGCGCCCGGTGTCATCCACGAAGGCGGGGTTTTCCACATGTTCATCCAGACCGAATTCATGAAGTCGGGTGGGCGGTGCGAGCATGCGGTGTCTAATGATGGTTTCCACTGGGTTGTTTTGACGTCGGCGATATTATCCCTGCCGGACACCGATGAAGATGGCATCTACGATCCCCATCCGGCGGTCATCGGCGGCAAGCGCTACATCGTCTACTCGGGAATGCCGAAATTCAGCAGGGTCCCGCAACCCGACGTCTATCTCGCACGCAGCCAGTCCGACTCCTGGTTCGGACCATGGAAGCGCGCTGGCAAGATCCTGGACCACCTGGACGTTCCGCATCACAACGCACGCGAGCATCCCGACTATGAATGGGGCATCGAAGGCGCTCAACTGGTCGAGTTGCCGGATGGACGCGTGCTGCTCAATGCAACCTGCTTCCTGCCCGAGGGGCCGCGCGGCAGCCGCCAGCGTGTATTCTTCGCAATTGCCGATCGCGTCGAAGGACCTTACGTGTCCGTCGGCCCAGTGCTGGATCCGGGCGAGCCGGGAGAGAACGGGCACTCGACTGTGATGATAGAGGGCCGGCAACTGACGCTGTTCTATCAGAGCCGGCGCGAGGCAACGAATCACAGGTGGCGCTATGGGCTGGCCACGTGCGACCTGGATCAGCAGATTTTTTCAAACGTCGCTTAACCCAGCGCGCCCGGAAAGGCGCCATCACCGCGACGGACAACCGTCCCTACGCAGTGCTCGTTTCGATCGAGAGTCGCCCTCGGGGCCGACCGCCGATGCACTGCGCGCGATAGGACGGCTCAACTTATTCGCTGAATCCAAGTGAGCCCGAGGGCGGGATTCGGCACCTGACGCTGTCGGATCGGACGTGGAAGATCTGGCGGCGGTCGCAGCAATAGTGAGCATCCATCCCGAGAGTCCGGCTACTGTCGTGATGGACCGGACGAGGCGACGGGCGCCACTGGAAGCGCGCGCTTGTGTGCGGTGCCGGCGTGCGCTTGAAATATGCGCGTGCGCGCGGCTTCGTCGATCTCTCGACCTTCAAGGAAGTCATCGATTTGATCGTAAGTTACGCCATAGGCATCTTCGTCCGGGCGAAGCGGAATTAGGTTCTCCAGGTCGGCAGTCGGAACCTTGGCAACTAATTGAGGCGGAGCGCCCAGATGCGCCGCCAAGGCGCGAACCCTACGCTTGTTCAACCCGGAAAGAGGAAGGATGTCGGCAGCACCGTCGCCGAACTTGGTGAAGAAACCCATCAGTGCTTCGGCCGCATGATCGGTACCGATGACCAGCCCTCGGGTGGCGCCGGCAAGCGCAAACTGGGCAATCATCCGCTCACGAGCCTTGATGTTGCCAAGCAAAGTGTCCTCTCGGCCGGCATCGCCGAGTTCGGTGCCCGCAAGCTTGATCGAATCCAGCATCGCGTCGGCGGCGGGCTTGATGTCGACCCGGCGCACTTCGTCTGCTTGTATTGTATCCAGTGCCCGCTGCGCGTCGCTCTCGTCGGCCTGTAAGCCGTATGGAAGCCGAACGGCCAGGAATCTGGCCTCATATCCTGCCGTTCGCAGTTCCTCCACCGCCCGTTGCGCAAGAAGAGCGGCGGCAAGCGAATCCACGCCACCGCTTACGCCCAGAACGTAGGTGTTGAGATTCGAGGCACGCAGATAGGTGCCGAGAAAGTCGGTGCGTCGGCGCGCTTCAAGCGCGACGTCAAAACTGGACGAGACTCCCAATGCTTCGATAATCAGTTGTTGGTCGGTCATGCGCAGTTGCCTCCTGACATCATAGCGTTCTGTCCAGTCGCCATACCACAAGGCCGGTGGCAGTCACCGTCTCGGTCTGCCAGCTGAAGCGGTTCTCGAAAAGATCCGATGACGACGCGCCGGTAGCGCAAAAACGGTGATGTACGGGCTCGACGTTGGGTCCCCTTAGGAGAAAAAGGAACAGCGACGAAGAGCCTCACAGGTTCCCGACCTCGCCCGGGATCCTGCTCGGGCTTGGCTCAGGCTGGTTCTTCGAGGGAATCGTTCTGCATCAGTTGCTCCAGTGGCATCATATGGCGACTAGCCGGCTATCCCGCCGGCAGTCTTGAGAACCTTCGGTTCAACACGTCCCTCGATGGCTGGTTCCACGCCGGCACATACGTGTTCGTCGCACTAGGTCTCATTGTGCTATGGCGTGCGACGCGCCAACCTCATCTCGGGTGGTCAGGAAAGTTGCTACTTGCAACGATGCTCATGGGCTTTGGCATATTCAACCTGGTCGAGGGAGTGGACGATCACCAGCTTCTCGGCACACACCATGTCAACGAAACCGTCCCGCGGTCCCAGTGGGTCTACTGGGAGATCGGGTTGTTTGATTTGGGGTGCGCTGATGCTGCTCGGCGGGTGGGCCTTGTCAAACGGCAAGCGGAAATCCCGGCTGTGGCAGCTATGAAGCGTTGGACTCTAGCGCTTATTTCAGTTTGCCTTGGAACCGGATTGTAGCAGCGATGTTATAGACCTCTCGAGAACGCGGGGAAACATCGCACATGCTGACTGCCATTCGATCCTTCTTTGGCCGCAACACCCGGAGGAGGAACGCGGAAGAGCAGACCGATCGAGAACTGCCCATCAGGAAGGAACTCGACACCCTTGAGGCTATCCGCTTGACCGACATGGCCGGATTGGGCTCCTGGTCGCTCCACCGCTAGCCATACCTCTGATATGCCGCTACCATCAGATCGCCCCGAGCGTGCGTGCCGAGCATGTTGAGCCGGCAGCATCAGACCGCGGCACCGGCGGCTTCCAGCGGTTAGCGCCTGCCGTCCGAAGCATGCTCACGGAGGCCGCATCCAGCGATTGAGAGTGTTCGACGGAGTGGCTGGCGTCCATTGCGAAGCCCGAGGCCTTGATGACATAGATCACGCCGGCTTCAGCACCCCCTTGCCAGTTCGACTGCGGCTGACGGGTGATTGCATCCGAAGTCAAGTGTACCGATGCGACGCCGGAAGCGCGCCATCTTGCACGGCTCGCAAGCGATAGCCGTTCGGCCACCGGGAAGATGCGACGGGAGTCTAGATGTTTGGAGTACACGGGCTCCTGCTCCAAGAGCGCGGTGCCCGGGCTCAAGCGGCCAGCCCCGACGACTTAGAGGGCTTGCTTGCACTTTCCCCCGGAGTGCTGGTTGTTACCCATGAAGCCTTGGATCCCAAGGCTATCGGAACCATTGGGGTTTTCCTTCAGGCCCAGCCGAAATTGGTCATCCGCCTGCTGTTTGGTGATGCCGGTGGAAGGCATGGCGCAGTGACGTTGAACTGAAGGCGAACGGGCTCGGTATGAACGGCTCTCGGGCGAGCACGTGAAGGAGTGTGAGACGGGGGACAGGGCGGCCGCCATTGAGGAGGTGCAATCCCGCTCTCATGTCCGGCTTTCCTGGTTCAGGTCCTGGCCTTCCACAATCAACCCGCAAGGGGTTCGCTACGCAAGCGTGCGACCTCTGCGGCTGCGCCTTCAAGGTGACCGCGGCCATGCCCTGAACACGTCGGGCGCCTGTCGAGCGGGGATGGACCCCGCCCAAAGACGGGAGCCAAACGATGTCGCACAATTTCACCCTTGCTCAGCACCATGCCTTCAATCTCGCGCAGACCTTGATGGTCCCGGTCACGCTCTTCCAAGTCGATGGCGAGTTCGGCGTCATGGTGTCGAGCGAATATGACGGTGACGAGGGCACGGTGGTCCACGAATACGATCCCTACGAGTACCGCCCGGCTCACTAAGCGGGGATCGTTGCCTGCCACTTGCGCCCGACAGGGCGCAAGTGAGGCTTCGCCGCGGACACGCCCCGGCAATGACGACGAGGTCAACGGCCTCTACCTGTACGACCCCCCGGGTAGTAAGCCGGTTCACTGAACCGGCTTTCGTCCGGCGTGTCGCTTACGAGCGGCAGGCCGCAAGGGAAGCTGCGCCGCAGCCGGAGCCGCGCCCTTGCGGCCTTTGCTCTTCGCGCCGGTCGCTAAGGTGTTCCGCAAAGTGTGCGGAGAAGATAACTGGATGAAAGGTCGGCCGAAGGCGGCCGGGAGAACAGAATGGAAAAGGCGGATATCGAAGAACTGCGTAGCCGGGTGGGGTGTGATGCCGTGCTGGAGACGGGCGGTTTTGCGATCGACTTGAAGGAAAGCACGCGCCAGGCGATGAAGTACCGCCGCGCCGATGACATCATTATCGTCATCCACAATGGCAAAGGCTGGTTTGACCCGCTCTCCGACGCCAAGGGCGATGTCTATTCGCTGGTTCAGCATCTGGGCGGCTGCGATTTTCTGGAAGCCTTTGTCAAGGTGGCATCCCTGGTCGGCTTCGAGCCCCGCGAGCCGGAATGGAAACGACAATCGCCTGAAACGGAACCTGATCGATCCATACCGGATCGTTGGGCGGCTCGGCGCAAGCCATGGCGCGGATCGGCGACCTGGCGATATCTGCGCGACCAGCGGCACATTCCTGAAGAGGTCATCAGCGCAGCCATCGCCCAGAACCTTCTGCGGGAAGGGCCGTGCGGGAGCATGTGGGCCGCTCATCAGGGCGCCGACGGCGCGGTTACCGGCTGGGAGGAGCGTGGTCCCGAGTGGCGCGGCTTTGCCACCGGCGGCAGCAAGGTCTTGTTCCGTTTCGGGTTCAAACCTGCCACTCGCATCTGCGTGACCGAAGCGGCCGTCGACGCCATGAGCCTTGCGGCGATCGAGAAGATCCGGCGCGATACGCTTTATGTCAGCACCGGCGGCGGCTGGTCGCCGGCCACCGATGGCGCCATTCGCCTGTTAGGGGAACGGCCCGACGCGCGCCTCGTCGCGGCCACCGATGCGAACACGCAGGGTGAGGCGTTCGTGTCGCGGCTGCGTGAGCTTGCCGGTGAACTCTCCTGCGACTTCGAACGTCTGAGGCCGCTCGCCGAGGACTGGAATGCGATGTTGAAGGAGGCGGCAACCGCTTGACCGGGCAGAAAGCGAGCTCCCGCACTTATGGTGCGAGATCGAGGATCGCGAGCCCGACCTTTGTCGTCATCTCAATCTGCAACGGCGCGCCAAGCCGCGACTCGGCCTCCAGCTTTAGCGCTTCGACACCGACCCCTGAGCCTCTGGAGTGTAGATTTCAAGGACAATCCCGCCTGTACGTTCGTCTGCATAAGTTACCTGCAGGCCAGCGAATTTGCCCCGAAACCATTCCAGATCGTCGCTGTGAAGCTTGTGGAGCTCTTCCCTCGTACGCAGCAGGTCTGAGAGGAACTCGATGGTCAGCGACTCTCCGCACACCATGATTCTGTCGACAGGCTCGTCGCCTGTCAGCCGCAGGACCAATCTGCGTTCGTCTCCTCCGTCTGCCAGGATAGCCCGCCCAGCCGAGAGGCGTTGGTCTCTCGTAACTGGCGCACGAGTGCGTCCGCCGTACTGCACTCGCAACAGTTTTGCTGTCTCCGGTGTGTCGGCATCGAGAACTGTTGTTGAGCAATCCAAGACTGGATCCACCGGTGCGGCGCTTCGGCTTCCGTGGCCGTGGGTGCGCCCGTAGCGACAAGGACGAAGGCTAAGACGAGCGTGCGGTTCATCGCCGGAGCCCGGCCATGCGGCCAAAGAGGGGAAGAAAATAAATGGACCCGGCTGCCGCATGCCCGCCTGCCGCGTCAAGTGTGAAGCTTCGCCCGGCTTTGCCGGCACTTGACCCGCCCGGACGGAGAGGCGGCCGCTGGGGAGGGGTCAGGAAGGGCTGAAGATGATGGTGATCCCCGAGGATGCGCCGCGCTCCAGTCCGACGAGGCTGAAGGAGCCCGCCAATGAACCCCTTTTCTCCGATCCGTAAAGTCTACCAGGGTATCGCCGACCCCGGCAGATGTTCCGCATGTTCGATCGCCATGCCCAGCGCTCCAATCGGTTCGAGGATGCCAACGGCAGCCTTTATAGCGGCGAGTGGTTCGAGCTTGCCCAGCCCGAGCATGCCTACATGTTCAACATCCCGCCGCCGCTCTTCATCAAGGGCGAGATGTTCGCCATGCGCGAATTCCTGACAGGCAGCATCACCAGCGTCTTTTTCACGTTAAAAGTCGACGACCGCATGCGGTTCTTCCACGCCTATTGCGACCTTGCCGACAAGGGTTCGCCCGCAAACATGCGAGCGGCGATCGTGGAGCGGGAGAGCCGGCCCGTCCGTGCAATGACACGCGAAGAGCGGATCGAGCATATCTGGAGCGCGAGCCACGATGAATATCGCGGCTATGCCGATTGGCGTTTTCCGCACGCACAGCGCGGCTGGCGGACGGTCCTGTTCTTCGGTCCCGACCGAAGCCGCGACGTAAAGCTGCTTAACGACCTCACCGACGCGGAGATCGCGGCCAAGCTGCCGGTCCATCTCCGCCACCTTCCTTTTGCCGTTGCAGCGTGAGGGGCGGCGATGTTCACGTTTCCGATTGTTGTCGTTCGCAAGGTCATCGATCGAGGTAAGGCGGATGCCGCAATCAACGGCGGAGTCCGCAATCCGTACTATGGCATGAAGCCGAGCGAGGGCGAGATTCCTGGGCTCTGGCTCGTTGGAGACCAGGGCGTCTACATCATGTCAAATGGAAAACTTCCCGATGGCGAGCGCCCGCTCGTCGTCTACTCCGAGGAGTGCCATCCGGTCGGAAATCCGGACTGGTTTCACTACAAGCATCGCCATTTCGGGGGCGATGACAGCATCGAATTCATCAGTGCCGAGCAGTTGCTCCCGATGTGCTGGCCGGTCACGCCTCGCGGCGTGGCCGGCCTTTCTTTTTGTTAACCATAACGGGCTGTCCTCGATCGCCGCTATCGCGACAGGCGGTTTTCATCGTCGATCAGGGTGAGACGGCAGGGCGCCACATCGCTCCATGTCCAGAGGACGAGATTAAGGTCGTCGTCCGTCGCTCCGGGGGCGAAGCTTCTGACGAGCAATCCATGATAGCCAGCCGCGACAAGTCTTCGTGCGAAGGCTTGCGTCTTCGCCTCTCCGGTTCCTTTCATCTGATCGCGCCAGGTCGTACCGGCGAGCCCCGCCGCATCCATCCCCTCCGCACGCAGGCGCTCATGGTCGCGGCTGTCAAAAACCGCCTCGATATCCGCATCATAAGACACGAGTGTCGTCGGCTGCAAACTGCCGGCCTGATTGGCTTCGCGCAACGCCGTCATGACCGACAAGGACATATAGAGCGCTGGCGTTCCCTTCCGGTTGAAACGGCCACCGTAAAGCTCCGCGCCATGGCCAGACATCGGCTCGCGTGCATAGATCGGATTCAGCGCCCGATAGAGTTCCCCCTTGAAATGCATCGACCGGATCAGGCGTGAACGCCGGCGTCGACCGCGTCGATATAGTCGAGCACGTCATCGGCGCGCCCATCACGGACCAGTTGCATCGCGGTCAGGCCGGAAAAGCCGGGCAGGGGCTCGGAGCGATACCAGGCATAGGCCATCAGCGCCGAGCCGAAGCGGGGCTCGACCTTGTTGACGATCTCCGTCATCTCGCGCAGCCGTCGCTGCGTCTTGTCCGAGCCAATGCGGTCCTTGCGCTGGATGGCATCCTTTCCGAGACCGGCGGTTCGGGCGATCTCCTCGCTGGTAGTACGCAAGGCGTCCGCGATTTTGCGCGGTGAAAAAAGTCCGCCGTCAGCATATTGGGCAAGTCCCATGACGCTTACCTCCATTCCTGTATGCCAATTATTATGACGCAATATAGCGTCAGGAATAGCGGAGTTCAATCCAAATTTGGGAAGAAGGCTGAAAAGGAAGGGGAGGCGAAAACCTGCTCGCAGATCGGGCGGACCGCTGACGCTTGCGCTGAACCGCGCCGCTCGCGATCCCGGCCACGTCGTCCTTCGCAGGGCTGTTAGCCCCGCTTGTCCTGCCGGGCAGGGATGCTCGGCCGCAGTTGCACCGGCCCGCTCGCTCCGCGGGCCGGGGGTGTCTTCGAGAAGAAGACGAGAAAGGACGCAGCGACGGGCTGTGTCCGGCAACCCCGTAAGGAGCATTTCCATGGAACTGAAATTTGTCGATCCGCGCGCGCTGAAGGGCAACCCCGACAAGGCGCGACGTTCCAAGTCCAGCCCGCAAGCCGACGCATTGCTGCTGGCGACCATTCGCGCCGTCGGTATCGTGCAGCCGCCCGTCGTTGTACCCGAATCCGATGGCGGCAACGGCTTCGTCATCGATGCCGGCCATCGCCGGGTCAAGCAGGCCATTGCCGCCGGGCTTGAAGAGATCGCCGTGCTGGTGGTCGAGCGCGCCGAAGATGGCGGCGCCATGCGCTCGCTCGCCGAAACGCTTGCGCATGAACAGCTCAATCCCGTCGATCAGTGGCGGGCGATCGAGCGTTTGCTCGCGCTCGGATGGACCGAGGAAGCGATCGCCGTCGCCCTGGCTCTGCCGGTTCGCCAGATCCGCAAGCTTCGTCTGCTCGCGAATGTCCTGCCGGCGATGCTCGATCAGATGGCCAAGGGCGATATGCCCAATGAGAGCCAGCTGCGCACCATCGCTTCTGCCTCGCTCGAGGACCAGAAGGAGGTCTGGAAGAAGCACAAGCCCTCGAAGGCCGACCCCAAAGTGTCCTGGTGGAGCGTGACACAGGGCCTGCAGAAGACCCGCATGTATGCCCGCGATGCCAGCTTCGGCGACGAGCTGGCGCAGGCCTACGGCATTGCCTGGGTCGAGGATCTGTTCGCCCCGGCCGATCAGGACAGCCGCTACACCACCGACGTCGAGGCGTTCCTGGGCGCGCAGCAGGAGTGGATGACGCAGAACCTGCCCAAGAAGGGGGTCATCACCGAGACCAACAATTGGGGCCAGCCGGAACTGCCGAAGAAGGCGGAGCGCGTCTATGGCAAGCGGGGCAAGTCCGACCATACGGCCCTGTACCTCGATCGCGAGGGCAAGGTGCAGACGGTGCATTTCCGTATGCCGGAGGCGAAGAAGCCGAAGAAGGGCGAACAGCCGGTCGGGGAGGGCGACGATGCTGCGATCGTCGTGAAGGCCCGTCCAGATGTCACCCGCAAGGGCATCGAGATGATCGGTGATCTGCGCACCGATGCTCTGCATGAAGCGCTGTCGCGGGCTCCGATCGATGACGACACGCTGATGGCGCTGTTGGTTCTGGCGTTCGCAGGGCAGAACGTGACGGTGGCGTCCGGCACGCGCGACATCTCGTATTACGGGGCTGCCGGCCTAGGCGAACATGCCGCCTGCCTGTTCGACCAGGAGGGCAAGCTCGACTTCGACATGGACACGCTTCGCGTCGCCGTGCGCTCGCTCCTGATCGACGTCTTGTCGTGCAGGGAAAACCGTTCGGACAGCGGCGTCGTGTCCCGTGTGGCTGGCGATGTGATCGGCGCGGACGGCTACCTGCCGAATATGGGTACGGAAGACTTTCTCTCGTGCCTGTCGCGACCGGCGCTGGAGGCCTCGTGCGCGGACACATCGGTCCTTCCTCGTAAGAAGGTCAAGGACACCCGCGCGGCCCTGGTCGAGCACTTCAAGGAAGGTCGCTTCGTCCATCCGTCAGCGCTATTCGGTCCCGACCAGACCAAGCTCGCGTCGTGGCTGAAGAAGAACGAGTGCGCCGAGCAGCCTAAAGACGACGGCACGCCGGAGGACCAGGACGAGCTCGATGGCAATGCGGTAGTCGAGCCGGCGCATGACTACGCCGATGAAGCTCCGGCTTCGGCCGACCAGGATCTCGCCGACGAGCAGCGCGAGGCCTACAAGGTCGCCGCCGAATAAGCCTCACATCTTTCCTCCTGAACGATCATCCCGCCGCCGGTCCATTACCGGCGGCGGTTCTGTTTTCCACCCGACATCATGGAGAAACCATGTCCGCTCAGTTGATCTATGACCTCGTGCCCCTGGGCTCGACTCTGATATATTCCGACGGCTCCCCGCGTCCGCCGGAACGCCATCGAAGGAAGCTTCCCGCCTGGGAAAACAGCAACTCTGGTGGCCGCCTGATCCGCAAACAGGCCGAAGCGCGTGTCGGCAACACGACAATCCCAGCCTCCATCACGCTCCACGACGGCGACTATGGCAGCCAGGAGACGATTGTCCTGCGCGTCCACCGGAACTTTTCGGTGAACAGCGAACTCAAGTTCGCGGTCAAGGAACGGCCCGCGATCGGCTCGGTCCTCGTCCTCGATCGGGCTGGAGACGACGCCGAGCTTGTCCATCTTGCCGCCAATCGCGCGGCCGCCGAGGAATGGCTGACCCGCCACGGTTATCCGCATGCCGTGCTCCAGGAAATCAGAGCCGACGTGGAAGCGGCGGACATTATCGAGGGGAGAGCGGCGGCATGAGCGCACTTGATTTCGAAACCAACGTCATTGAAGCCCCCGGTTGTCCGGAGGTTTCTTTTGGAAAAAGTGCCGATGGTCTCGTCGTTGCACTTGTCGGCGAGCACGCCTTTGCCATGGCTCCCGCCCGAGACGGGCGCCATTTCCTTGTCACCGGCTGGCGCATCCGACGGCCCATCGCCGAATGGACGCGGCGCGACTTCTATGGTCATAGCGGCGACCTCGCCGATGAGAATGCGTTCCGGGTAAAGGTTCTGGAAAACGCCGAACACCAACGCGAGAAGATTGCGCTCGGCCGACGCGAAGAGCGATCCACGGCCAATACGCCGTGGGGTCAATCGCAGGGAGCGACCGTCTATGCCGATGGCGTTGTCTTCCACTCAACCACCGGCCATGGCGGGTTTCTTCTTTCGCCCGACCGCAACCGCAGGATACACCACTTGATCCGCGTCGCCGGCGGAGCCTATGAGGAGGATGAGGCCTGGGCGATCGTCGCATTCAGCTTTCCTCATTTGTTTACCGCCTTCGAGCGGCGGGCTGCTGAAAAGACGATGAAGGACAGCTTCCCGGACGCCTGGGAGGCGATTACCGGCAATGTGCTTGGTCCGGGTGAGTCCTGGAAGAAGGATGAACGTACATTCTTCGCGGAGCACCGCGATGACTGGATCGTCATCTCGGCGATCATCTCACAGCAGCAATCCGGCTTCACCGAGGTTATCGCCACTCCCGGCGGCAAACGCGGGCCGGGCAGCGAGGAACGTCGCTTCCTCGTCCCCTCAGGCGAATATCGTGTCGGCCGCTTCGACTTCGTCATCGATCCGGAGCGCCACGCCGTCTATGGCGGGCCGTCGAGCTTTGTCAGCTGGCAAGGGAAATCAGCGTGATGGTCGCGCGAGGTCGCCGCGCCCGGCCCTTTCGCATGGACGAAGCTCGCCGGCAAATCCAGCGTCAGCTGGACATGATCGACCGGTAGATCAAGGTGTGGCGGCGCTAATACCGGAATTGCATCGGCGCCAGACCACGTATCGGCGCGGGAAGTCGCCTGACCCCGGCGCTTTCCTCGAACGGTATCGTGTCAATCTGGCGGCCATTACGCCAGAATGTCAGCCGGAATCGACAAACTGGCACGCCAGGAACGCGCCATAGCGGCGTTGCGGGCGCAGCTCGAACCGGAAGAGCTCTGTGCGTGACGCGAATATAGTTCTCTCACCGGCCGGCATTCATCCATGGCGATGATGCTGAGCCACGAGATACGACAGCGTCGCCATGCCGTGGATGCCTCCCGGCAGCGCGGCAGGCCATGGAACGCCATGGCGGTGCGGGTCGACCAGGCGCTTACCGATCCCCATGCCGGTGTCGCAGATATCCCTCGCCGCTCTTCCCCGCGGGTTTGCTGCGGTCTGGACCAGCGGCTGGCCCCTTCAAGGCCGCTATCGCGCCGCAGAGCGGCCGGAACCCCGCCGATCTCGGCAAGGCCGGCCCGCGTCCCGCGCGGGGACCAGTTAAGAACTGGCCCCCGCTTCTCCGCAAGCCGACCTCGCTCGCCTGGCAGGGCCCGGACCCTGAAGCGCCCAGCTCCCGCCGGTTCCTTTTGACCGCACCCGCAGGAAAGAACGGCCGAGGGCCGATCACCTGAAGGGCATCGCCAGAAAGGTAAGCTCAATGTCCAGTTCAATCCGCTCCCCCAAGTCCAAATCCCTCGTCCTCCCGCTCCGCAAGGGCACGACCCTCGAAATGGCCCGGCTCTGCTGTCCGGACAGCAGCCAGGCCGCAATCATCTCCGAAAGCTTCGGCCTTCCGGTCCTCGACAGCGACGGCATCCGCGACTTCCACGAGCGCAGCCTCATCGAAGGCGCCGACACCCTCTCCGAGGGGGTTTCCGACAAGGCGATGCAGATCCACCTGCAACGGATCGTCGGCTCCTATGTCGGTTCCGCCTACGGGGCAGGCCAGTTCTACTCCAAGGCCGTCACCGAGGCGAAAGACGCCACGGCCAAGCTCGCCAACGACATCCGCGACGAGGATCTGGACGGACCGGTCGGCTTCGACAGCAACGCCCAGCGCAAGCGCGAATTCGCCGCCGACATGGGCCTTCAGTCCCACGCCCTGCGCATGGCCGCCGAGGGAGCCGTCGCGGCCTACGAGCATATCGTCGGCGAGGCCTGGAAGCCCTACGAGCGTCAGGTCGAGAATCCCGGCCAGACTGTCAGCCGGCAGGCAGCCGACCTCCAGATGGCGGCGCTCGGCTAGCCGCACCGGCCGGAGCTACGGCTCCGCCCCATCTTCTCACATCGAGGCTGGTGTCCTTGCGGACACCGGCCTCTTCGCGTGTGCGTCGCCAAGGAACCCGACAAATGAATGTGATCCTGCTGGCCGCGCCACTCGCGGCCGTCACGAACGTTGGTCCTGCTTCGGTCCTCGCCCCGCGAAACGGCTGCGCCGTCCTTCACTGACGTTGCGGCCCGCACACGACATCTCTCCTCCTTCCGATCGCTCGCGGCGGGTTCGCGAACCTGCGGTCCTGCGCATGCGGACCTCGTGACGGCCGCGACTGGCGCGACCTCGAATGGAGGTTTTGGAAAATGAGCAGGAAAGAGAGCAAACCCCGTCTCGATATCTACGCGAAGATCACCGATCGGATCGTCGCGGATCTAAAAAGGGGGGTGCGCCCGTGGGTGAAGCCCTGGAGCGCGGGAAATAGGACGGGTCGCATCACGCGACCGCTCCGCCACAATGGGCTGCCATACCAAGGCATCAATACACTGCTTCTCTGGTCGGAGGCGATGGCGCGGGGGTTCGTCTCGCCCACCTGGATGACGTTCAAGCAGAGCATTGAGCTCGGCGGTCATGTCCGCAAGGGTGAGACCGGCTCGATGGTCGTTTACGCCAGCCGTTTCACCCGCACCGAAACCGATGCGAAGGGCGAGCAAGTCGAACGCGGCATCCTCTTCCTCAAGGCCTATACCGTTTTCTGCGCCGATCAGATCGACGACCTGCCCGCGCAGTGTTACGACAATCCCGCGCCTGGGGCCGATCCGGTCGAGCGGATCGAGCATGCGGATGCCTTCTTCACAAATACCGGTGCCGTCATCCGCCACGCTGGCGACAAGGCGTTTTTCAATCCGGCGCTCGATATCGTGCAAATGCCGCCCTTCGAGAGCTTTCGCGATGCCCCGAGTTATTACGCCACCTTAGGGCACGAGCTGACTCATTGGGTGGGCGGGGAAAAGCGGCTCGATCGCAATCTCGCGCGCTACCACAAGGATCGCTCCTTTCGCGCGCACGAAGAACTGGTCGCCGATCTGGGCGGTTGTTTTTTAGCGGCCGATCTCGGCATCGTCCCCGAGCTGGAGCCGAGGCCCGATCACGCAAGCTATCTGGCGAGCTGGCTTGAAATTCTCAAGAACGAGACGCGCTTCATTTTCGCCGCGGCGGCGCATGCCCAACGTGCCGTCAACTATCTGCACGATCTCCAGCCAGGGGCGACACAGGTCGCGGAGGCGGCGTGATGCTGCATGCTCCGACCATCATGGGGAGGGCGCCGAGCCTTCCCCATGCGCCTGCGCGCGCTGTCGCTTGGCGCCAGCGTGCAATCCACCACGCTCGCCCTGATGGCGGCCCATGGCGAGATCGGCCCCATGCTAGATTGCGCGATTTTCGCCGATACCGGCTGGGAGCCACAGGCCGTCTACGATCATCTCGCACGGCTGGTGTCGCCCAAAGTCTTGCCGTTCCCGGTCCATATCGTCTCGGACGGCAATATTCGCGAGCAGCTGATCGCGGCCGGGTAGGGCAACCGCTGGGCCTCGATCCTCGCCTTCGCCAAAGACCGTCACGCCGGCTGGCGCGGTAGTTCAATGTCAACAATCCGGAGGCTGATGCGGCCGCCGACAGCGCCAGCCTGGTGGTCTCGGGCGCGGGCGGCAAGTCTCGAACCTCGATCCTCCGCTCGTCGAAAAACTCGCGGAAGCGGCTTCTTAGCCGCCTTCCGCAGCTAGACGCCACGTTTTTCACGCAGACGTGCAGCCGTCTGAAGCGGGCTCTCGGCATCACGCCGGCGCTCGATCGCCTCCTTCATCGCGATGACGATGGCATCGGTGATGCTGACGCCGGCCATATCGGCGAACCTGCGCGTAAGCGACACCGGCATCGGTCCGGGGCCGATGGCCTAAATCTCGGGGATAGTCCCCATTATGCGTGCGCGAAATATTTCTCGACGCCCATTCTTGCGGCGGCAGGTGAGCTTCGGCAAACCGATCTCATCAAGGTTCCTTGAAGAACGACCGGCCGCTGCGGCTCGGACGACGCGAGTCGGCTGCTGGATCGACTATCAGGTATGCGGCTCCGCACCAAAACTTGCCGATTAACGAACCTCCGCCGGTGCGCCCGGCTCTATCGGTTGCCGATTCCGTTTGAGACGAGAGCCGGATAGGCAGTTGCTGGCCGCTTCCCCAAATTGCGCGCCATAAACGCAGCGTCGTTTCAACGGGTGGGTCAGTCTGGCACGTAGCTCGCGCGCTTCTGTCGCTGATCTCCCGGTGCATCACCGTTTCGAAGCCGGTGCGAGACAATGGGGCTGCGGTTCTCGCCTTTGGGATCGGAGGCGATCCGTTGCCTGACCGTGGCGGCGAGGGGGCTCTCGAACGAACAGTCGCTGACTTGCGGGTATAATGCCGTCGACGGAAACGCCGGTCTTCATTTCGGTTTCGACAAAGGCCACGTCCATCTGCGTCCGCGATGTGACTGGTCTGACCGAAGGCCGATCCCGCTATCGCGGGCTCTCGATCTTGTCCGGCAACGGCCTTCGCGACTTTCTTCCCCTGACGGCTGCGCGGCCATTCCTCGCGGATCAAGAAAGTCTCTCACGACCGCCTTCCACTTCGTTCCAGCCCTGCGGGTGCCAGTCGATCGCCTCCGGTCCACTGACCGTCATCGAGGTCGCGATGGGCGCGGCCCGAGCAACAAAGGATGAGACTTATGGCTACCATCGGCACCTTCGCTTCCACCGGCAATGGCTTCAGCGGTTCGATCAAAACCCTCAACCTCAACGTCAAGGCCAAGCTAGTCCGCATCGAGAACCCTTCCGACAAGGGGCCGCACTTCCGCATCTTCTCCGGCAATGTCGAACTCGGCGCCGCCTGGCAGAAGACCTCCGCAGAGGGTCGCGACTATCTCTCGGTCAAGCTTGACGACCCGAGCTTCCCCGCTCCGATCTACGCCACCCTGATCGAGGTGGAAGGCGAGGAAGGCCTGCAGCTGATCTGGTCCCGCCCAAACCGGGACTGATCGCCCGCCAGGGGACCCCGCCACAGGCGGGGTTCCTCCTACCAATGGTGAAGCCGGAACCAGGCATCGAGCCCGGCCCCGCTTTTTTGCTGCCAACCGGGTGGGGGAGGTCTGCTCAGATCGTCCGAGGATGCCATGGCGTTCCGAAGGCGCCCAAGGACTTCGTGGTATCTCCAACAAGTTGACGCATTTCGGCTCCCCCACTCGCCGGCTCCGCCGGTCGCTGCGCGCCCTGGCCCCTCCGACCCATCATGACCGGCGGTGTCGCCCTCCACCAACGTCAAGGAGACGAACATGTCGATCGATTAACACATTGAGGAATTGCGCGCCGAGCTGCGGAACGCTGTCTGCCGCGACGAGCGCCGCGAGACCGAGGCCGCTCTGGAGCTCGCGCTTGCCGGGAGCGAAGTCATCTGGGCCGAGCAGGAGGCGCTCATGAAGCGCTTTGAACGACAGGTCGAGAATCCCGGCGCCGGCATCAACTGACAAGCAGCCACATCCAGATACCGGCATTCGAGAGTTTTTGCGACGCGGGTTCCTATGTCGCGGTGCTGAGTGATGAATTTGACCACCGGACGGCGGCACCCCATCGGGTGAATCGCGATGTCAGCCGCTATCCGAAGGATCGTAGCGAGCGGGCGAGGGAGGAACTCATTGCCGAATTTGGCAGCTGCTTCCTTTGCGCCGATCTCGGCATCGTACCCGGACCATACCAGCGATCTCGCATCCTAGCTCGAGGTGCTCTCCAACGACAAACGGTTCATTGTCTCGGCCGCAGCCCACGCACAGAGTGCCGTCGCCTTTCTGCACGATCGCCAGCCCAACATGGACAAGATCGGGAAGGCAGCTTGATGTTGCACGCGCATATCGTTGCTATCCCCGATTGGCCTTCGCGACCTCGGCGCCGGTCCAACTCCGGATCGGTGGACATCCCGCTTCTTGTTGACGTTATGGGGCTCTGGACCAGGCAGCGAGCTTTCCGGCATGTGGCGGTCACGCGTCGTTTCGTTCCTGTTTCCGGCGTGCCGCCCGTTATCTCTCAAACCGGCCCGTGTAATGCGGAAGGTCCGTTCCTGTTGGAGCTGCCTTTTCCGATGTGCCAGAGCATGTCGGGAGGCGGGTATGATCATGCCCGGCCATTCCTGCGATTTCGGTAGGTGACGCTGATCGCCTGCTTTCATTCCGGTGCTTTCACACAAGACACACCCACCTACGACTTCGATGTGGCCTGTCTGACTGGAGGCCGCCTTCGCTGCGCTCCGTCTCGCTCTCACACCCGCAACGGCCGCTCGCGACTTTCTTCCCCTGGTCGCTGCGCGTCCATTCCTCGCGGAACAAGAAAGTCTCTTCCATCCGCCCTTCACGATGTTGCGGCCCCTGCGGGGTGCAGGTCGATCGCCTCCGGTCTGTCGGCCCTTATCGAGGTCGCGATGGGCGCGGCCCGAGAAACCAAAGGAATGAAACAATGGCCACCATCGGTACCTTCACCTCCACCGGCAACGGCTTCAACGGGACGATCAAGACCCTCAACCTTAACGTCAAGGCCAAGATCGTTCGCGCAGAACGCACCAGTGACAAGGCTCCCGACTTCCGCGTCCTCGCCGGCAATGTCGAGTTCGGTGCCGCCTGGCAGAAGACTTCGAAGGAGACGGAACGCGGCTACCTCTCGGTCAAACTGGACGACCCGAGCTTCCCCGCTCCGATCTACGCCACCCTGATCGAGGTGGAAGGCGAGGAAAGCCTCCAGATGATCTGGTCGCGGCCGACCCGGGACTGAGACTCCAAAGATCGAGGCCCCGCCACCCGGCGGGGGCCTCGATCTTTGACTTGGCAGCAGCGTTCAGCCGTTGAGCGCGTCCTTGGCGGGTGTGAAAGTCAGCTTTTTCGAAGCGGCGATCTTAGTGGCGGCGCCCGTCGAGGGATTGCGCCCCTCGCGCTCGGCGCCGCCTTCACCTTGAACTCGCGGCGGCGTCGGCAATCGTCTTGAAGACGCCATCGACGACGATTTTGCTTACGCTTTGTTCAGGCGGTAGTCGGCGGCGACCTTGTCGCCGATTTCGTTCGCTGTCGCCATGGAGGTGGCTCCTTTTTGTGTTGTTGCCTCCTCATGTTTGACACGCACAATCCAGAGAATGAGTAGCTGACGGCACCTACGAATAGCCATTTTCCGTCGGGCCCACCGCAGCTGGGGCGCAGCAATTACGTGACTTACGTATACAACATCAAATATAGCAATCATCAGGAGGGCAAATGCTCCAGCTAAGTGGTTCCTACTCAACCAGTGACCTGTCGCGGAAATCCGGCGATATCATCGCAGAGCGCTACGCCACCCGGTGACGATAACTCAGCGCAACAAGCCTCGTCTGGTGCTTCTCAATATCCAGGACTTTCAGCGGCTGATGAGCCAGGCCGATGCGCGGGCAGCAGGGACGATCGAAAAGATGTCCGATAGCCTGCTCACCGAGTTCGAGGATGCGGTTGAAGCCTGTTCGGAAGTGGAACAAGCTGGCGGCAATGAGCTACCGACCAAATCGAGACGTGGTGCCTCATCCGCTGTCCATATTTGTGGGCACGCGAAACCAGCCATGGCGAAACCGAAGGTCGTAAGAACAGGCCGATCGCCGTTGGCGTTCGTCTGGCACGCCCAGGCGGCGATCTGATGCTGTTCTTTCCGATCAGTACCAAGCAGCTGTAACCGGCCAGGTTCGCCGTTGAGGTTCCGTCCATCGAGGAACGACGAGCAGGGCTTGATCCTGACATGCGTCTTTGGATCATCCTCGACGAGTTCAATACGGGCATCATCGGTCGATCGTTTTATGTTGAACCTGAGCCCCCGGTCGGCCGCTTCAGCAAGGCATTCTTCCTTCCGCTGCTGCGCGGGTTCATCGCACGCCGCAAAACACTCACCGAGGTAAATCGGCACCGGTAGCGCGCGGGTCAACGTAACCTCGCCGTCGCTTTGCGCGCTCAAGCCGGAGGAATGCGCCGTCGACCTCTTGCGGGTCATCAAAGGTTTCGACTTTGACTTGGCCGTTCGTGCCGATCCGTCCCCAGTTGCGGATGAGCGACGCACCACCGAACAGGGTCGGCTGAATCGAGAGCGAATAGAACCGCGCCATGTTGCAGGCGGCGTCGATACGGTGAAGATAGGCCGGTCCTGTCTCGGAGCTAAGCATGGGGCGAGTCTCGCTCCCGAAACACACAACGTCCAACGAGTTCGTCGAATCGATCTCAGCCAAATGATTCATTACGCTGATGGATTGCTATCGAAGTGGCTGCCCAAAGGGCCGCCGCCGGCGTTGCCGGCGGCGAAGCGGAGGGGCTGAACGCGCTATCCAAACTGCGCCGAAGAGAAGCCCCGGAGCTTCCATGGGGAACAAAATTCGTGGCCGATCGGCCGGGTCATTTCCTCTTCGGCTCGAACCTGTTCGCGCCAGCGATTGCGATCATCTCCTTGCGCCGGAAATAGATCGCGCGGCCGCACCGCAGTGGCGGATTGCCAGCGGTGAAGACGATCTGTTCGTCCGTGCGCATTTGCATGACTTCGTGTGGAAGGATCAGCGGGCGTCGGGCGAGTTGCTTCGAGCGGGTTCTCGACGTGCCGTTCATCCGTGAGGAAGTGCTGGTCTGATCGACCTCGACCGTCGTGTCGCCGCAACGCTTCGAAATGTATTCGGCCGTTTCAGGGTCATTGATCGCGGCGAACGATGTCCACGAGGCGGATTCGAACCATTTCGAACAGGCGTCGCGTCCGCCATAGGCTTCGCGCATCTGCCCGATCGACTGGAACAGCATCAGGAGACTGATTCCGTATTTGCGGCCTGCGTCACGGGCGGTTTCGAGAATGCGCATGTAGCCGAGGCGCGCTACCTCGTCGAGCAGGAAAAGGGTGCGGTCTTCGACGTCGCCATTGCGATTGTAGATGGCATTCATTAGCGACCCGATGATTACCCGCGCAAGGCCCGGATGGTTCTCGAGTGTCTTCAGGTCGAGGTTGATGAAGATGTCGGTGTTTCGCACTGCAACCTCGTCCGTCGCAAAACTTCTGCCAGAGACGAGCGCGGCGTAGTTCTCGTAGGACAGCCAGTGCGTTTCCTTGGACGCAGCGCCATAGATGCCCGAGAATGTCTCCGGTGTCATGTTGATGAAGGGCGCGACGTTCTCGCGGACAAATGCGCTTTGCGACGAGTCGTAGATTTCCTGTAACCGGGTTCGCAGTTTTGGTTCCGGCTCGGCAAGATTGGTCCGGACCTGGCGTAGCGTCTGATTCCCGGTTGGCGTGTGCCCGGAGAGGCAGACGTCCGCTATCAGGGCCGTCACCAACTGCTGCGCCGATCCACGAAAGAAATCGTTTCGGCTGGCGTCGACCCGCGGATTGTCGGTCATGATCCAGGATGCAACCGCGGCGATGTCCTCCTCTTTCGTGCCGCCAAACCTGCCAATCCAGTCGAGCGCATTGAAGCCGGTGCCGTCACGTCCCGGATCGATGACATAGACCTGTCGATTGAGCGATTTGCGATGCGCGGTAACTATCGGGGCGACCTCGTTGGAGGGATCCAGAACCACTAGTCCACTCCTCCATTGAAGGGTGGTCGGAATGGTCACCGACGTTGTCTTGAAGCCGCCGGACCCGGCAAAGACGATCGCATGACCCGATCCGAAGTTGCCCGCGAAGCCGAGCAGTGGTTTGCGCCCGCCACTGCCCCAGCTGTCGTGATCGCTCGCCTTGAACGATCTGGGGGCAACTGTGTCGCGGTCGACACGATAACGCTCTCCGACGACGATGCCGCCTCCTGCGGGAAAAAGTTTTGCGGCCTCGGTCAATCTCATCCAGTCAGCGTCGCCGTGGATGGAGCGCTTGCCCGGGATCCGCTTCGGCGCAGGTGATACGAAGGCCGCGTTGCCGAGAAGTGTAACTCGAAGGGCGAAGATACCAGCGCCCAAGGCGACCATTGCGCCGCCGAACGCAAAAGGATCGGCATATGACAACAGCGTTCCCTCGGCGACGCGATCCGACAATGAAAGGAGCCTGCCGCTTTCATTGATGACGGCGATCACCACCACGAGCATCGCGCCGAGGAGCGCGCTGAGGCCCGCCGATCTGATCGATGCCGAGCCGGCGGCAGCAAACAGAAAAATCAGTCCGACGCCGCCCGCCGTCGCGTAAGGAAGAGCCAGCCCGACCTTACCGAGAAACTGATATGCGGAACGTGATGTTCCAAACGAAGCGAGCCAGGTCTCAATCCCGGTCAGGCCCCACAGCGTTGCCATCATAAGTGCCGCCGGCGCGATTGTGAGTACGAGTTTCTTCCATATCATTGCCGAAGGCAGCCTTTCCGATTGCGCGCAGGCGCGCCCATTCCATCTGGTTGTCAGTGCGGCGCGCCAGATCGACGAGAGCACCCAGGATCACGGCGCGATCGGCCGAGCGAAGGCCGGCCTTCACGACCAGACCGCCGAGTTGGATTTTCTCGCGGGTATCGCGCTTGCGCTCCTCCGCCGACTGCCGTCGCTGCATGTTCATCACTCGCTCAAGCATCGCCTTCAGCAGGCCGAGCCGGCTTCGGCGCGGCTTGCCGGCGTTTCTCGCTTCCCGCCTGAAATCGTCCGGCGATCTCCGCGAAAACGTCCGAGAGCTTCGCCTCGTCAATATCGAGATCGCCCAAGCCGGCCTTGACCGCGATGCGGCCGATCCGTTCGGCCTCCTTGGCCTCGGCAGCCTTCAGTTGATCGTGCAGGCGCTCGATCTCCTCTTTGATCTTCGACGATGATTTTCTCATGGTGTTTGCTCCGGCTCATGTCGCTCATTTCGAGAAGCCGATCATTAGGGTGAAGCCTGGTGCCGACACCTGCGGATTTCCGAAGCTGTCGTGCGGCAAGCGCTGCCGCAGTATCCCGCCGAACAAAGAGAGGATTGAAGGGCGCACTTATACGTCGCTTGCGCGACGGTGTGCTCCCGGCGGGAGCTTTGAAGCCGGATGGCCATCTACCACTTGCATGCGCAGATCATCGGCCGGGGAGAAGGCCGCAGCGCGGTCGCGTCCGCCGCCTACCGGCATTGCGCACGGATGGAGATCGAGGCGGAGGCGCGGGTCGCCGACTATTCGAACAAGCACGGGCTTGCCCATTCCGAGTTTGCCTTGCCTGAAGCAGCGCCAGCATGGCTGCGCAGCCTGATCGACGGGCGCGACGCGGCAGGCGCTTCCGCGGCCCTCTGGAATGCCGTCGAGGCTTTCGAGAAGCGAGCCGACGCGCAATTCATGCGCGAGATGGATCTGGCGCTTCCAATCGAATTTTCTCGCGAGCAGAACATCGCGCTGGCGCGGGCATTCGTGGCGGAACAAATTCTTCCGCGCGGCATGGTTGCCGATTGGGCCTATCACGACAGTCCCGGCAATCCGCATATCCATCTCATGACGACGCTGAGGCCGCTGGCGCAAGACGGATTCGGGCCGAAGCGGATCGCGGTGCTTGACGAGGATGGCAACCCGCTTCGGATCAAATCGAAGCTGAATCCGCGCGGGAAGATTGTCTACCGCCTGTGGGCCGGAGATGAGAAGACCCTGAATGAGTGGCGCGAAGCCTGGGCGGCCCTGCAAAACCGAGATCTCGCCAAGCAAGGGCTCGACATTCGTGTCGATCACCGCTCCTTCGACGAACGGAGACTGGAGCTCGTGCCAACCTCCAAGATCGGCGTCGGTGCAACACACATCGCCCGGGAGGCGGCAGCCAGGGGGCGCGGCGTCGATCTCGACCGGATGCGTATATTCGAGGAGCAGAGACAAGAATCGGCGAAACGGATTGAACGCCGCCCAGAAATCATTCTCGACATGATCGCGCGCGAACGCAGCGTCTTTGCCGAGCGCGATCTGGCGAAGCTGGTGCATCGCTATGTCGATGATCCGGCAAGGTTCTCGAGCGTCATGGCGCGGCTGGTGACTAGCCCCGAGCTGGTACGGCTGCAACGCGAGACGCTCGACTTCGAGACTGGCGAACGCATTCCGGAAAGGCTTGCCACAAGAACGATGATCCGCACCGAGGCCGAGATGGCTCGGCAGGCATTGCACCTGTCTGGGGAGGAGACTTTTGCCGTCTCGAACGACGCGCTCGCGGTCACGTTCCACGAGCATGCCTATCTGCACGACGAGCAACGCGCCGCGGTTGAATATGTGACTGGTGCATCCCGCATCGCTGCGATCGTCGGCCTCGCAGGCGCGGGAAAAACGAGCGCGCTGAAAGCGGCACGGAAGGCTTGGGAACGCGAAGGTTTTCGCGTCGTTGGCGGGGCGCTCGCCGGCAAGGCGGCCGAAGGCCTGGAAAAGGAAGCGGCAATCGCGGCGCGCACATTGGCGTCATGGGAGCTTCGGTGGGGGAGGGGTACTGACCTCCTCGACGGCAAGACGGTTTTCGTAATGGACGAGGCCGGTATGGTCGCATCGAGACAGATGGCGTTGTTTGTCGAGGCGGTCGCCCGCGCCGGGGCCAAGCTCGTCCTGGTCGGCGACGGCGAGCAGCTTCAGCCGATCGAAGCGGGCGCTGCTTTTAGAGCGATCCATGACCGCGTCGGCTATGTGGTGCTCGAAAATGTCCGCCGCCAGAAGCAGGACTGGATGCGCAAAGCGAGCGTGGATTTCGCGCGCGGCAGGACGGCGGATGCGATCAACGCCTATCGCGCCCGTGGCAAGGTTCTCGGCAGCCAGACCAAGGCTGAAGCGATCAAGATGCTGATCGGCGACTGGAACCGCGATTTCGATCCTGCAACCTCGTCGATCATCCTCGCGCACCTTCGCCGCGATGTGAGTTCGCTGAACGAGCAGGCCCGCGCGGCACTTATCGAGCGTGGCGTGATCGGCGAAGGGTTTCGATTCCAGACCGAACAGGGACCACGGAACTTCGCAGGCGGCGACCAGATCGTATTCCTGCGAAACGAGAATTCGCTAGGTGTGAAGAACGGCATGATAGGCCGCGTCGCCGAGGCGAAGCTGGGTTGCATCATCGTCGAGGTAGGCGACGAAAGACGCCGGGTCGAGATCGCCCAGACATTTTATCGCGATATCGATCACGGCTACGCAACGACGATCCACAAGTCGCAAGGCGCGACCGTTGATCGGGTAAAAGTGCTCGCCTCGCTCTCGCTCGACAAGCATCTTTCTTATGTTGCCATGACCCGCCATCGCGAGGATGTCGCGCTGTATTACGGGCGTCGATCCTTTGAGAAGGCGGGCGGCCTGATCCCGCTCCTGTCACGCCGCAATGCCAAGGAAACGACGCTCGACTATGCCGGCTCGCGCGAATATCTCGATGCTCTTCGCTATGCGATGAACCGCGGCCTCCATGCGTTCCGCGTCGCCAGAGCCCTGCTCGACGACCAGCTGCGTCTCATCGCTCGCGCCAGGGAGAAGGTGGCGAGACTGGGTGTCAAGCTCGCGGCGTTCGCCTCAAGCGCTAGCTTGCGACCGGTCAAGCAAGCGTCGGCTCCGAATGCTTCTTCCCGCTCATGGGTCCTGAGACCCGCTTCCACGGCCAACGCGCCCACCAACGTCGTCGAACCACTGGTGCGCGGTGTGACGCAATGGGTGCAATCGCTCACTGAGATTGTGAAGGAAAATGTTTTGTCCGAAACGTCAGTGAAGCTGCAATGGCGCGAGGTGTCGGACCGCTTTGCGCAGATCTATCGGGATCCGCATGCGGCCGCGAACGCCATGAAAATCGACGCGGTGGTCGAAGCGCCCGATCGTCATCGCGCCGTGCTCGATCGACTTGCAGTCGACCCCGAAACTTTCGGCGAGTTGCGAGGTAATGTCGGGCTCTTCGCCTCGAAGGCCGAGAAGCAGGAACGGCAGATGGCGATCGAAGGAGGTGCCGCGCTCAACACAGAGATCGAGCGCTACATCCGCCTTAGGTCGGAGGCTTCCAATCGGTTTGAGGTCAAGGAAACGGAAGCGCGTCAACGCGCATCGATCGATATACCGGCGCTTTCTCAGTCCGCAACCGTCGTCATGGAGCAGGTACGCGATGCGATAGACCGCAACGATCTGCCGGCCGCGCTCGGCTTCGCACTCGCCGACCGCATGGTCAAGGCCGAGATCGATCTGATGAATGCCGCACTCGGCCAGCGTTTCGGGGAGCGCGCCCTGCTGGGACTGGACGCACAAAAGATCGATGGTCCAGCCCATAAGACGCTGTCAGCGAGTATGCCCGCCGCCGAGAAAAAGAAACTCGCGGAAGCCTGGCCGACCTTGCGTGCGGCACAGCAGCTCGCCGCGTATGAGCGATCCGTCCAGGCAATGAAGCAGGCAGAAACCGCCAAGCTCGTTCAACGCCCGACCCTCAAATCTGGTTTGTGACGATGCACCATCAACGTCGAAACGCTTTCACCATTCTTGGCGCCGGCGCCGCACTACTGCTGTTGATCGCCGCGGCCGGAGCATGGGGTGGTTATCGGCTGAACATGACGCGGAGCTATCCGCTTGGTCTCTGGCGGATCGAGGTGATGCAACGGGAAGCAAAGGTGGGTGACATCATCTTCATCTGTCCGCCGGAAGCATCGGTCTTCGAACTGGCGCTCAAGCGCGGCTATCTCCCGCGAGGTCTGTGCACCGGAGGAACCGGTCCGCTGATCAAGAAGGTCGCGGCAATCGCCGGACAGGACATCGCCGTCGATGCTCGCGTGCATATCGATGGCCGCCTCCTCGATCATTCCGAACTCCGCGCGGTCGATGGCAAGGGCAGGTTGCTCCCAGCCTTCGCCGGCGGCGTGGTTCCGGCCGGCAAGGTCTTCCTTTACTCCAGATTTCCAGGTTCATATGATTCGCGCTATTTTGGGCCGGTTTCGGCCGCTGGCATTCTCGGCCTTGCGAAACCGATCCTCACCTTCACGCCTTGATCGACTTTGTTCGATGATACTCATCGCCGGGGGTGTCGCTGCTGGCGCGATCGGCTGGAGCGGAAATCCGCTTGCTCTTCCGATGGCCATGGCATTTCCTGCGCTGTGGGCGCTTTCGCCTTCGCGCCTGGTTGCCGCCTGCGCGTCCGCAGGTTATTTCCTGGCGGCGTCGCGGGGTCTGCCGCAGGGCGTAGCGAACTTCTACGGCTCGCAGTTCGCGGTCGGCATCGCGCTTTGGTTTACTGCGTCGCTCGCTTTCGTAGCCGTCCATGCGGTCCTCTGGACGTCGAGCCAGGGCTGGCGCGTGCTACGCTACGCGATCGCCGCGGTGGCGATCAGTATCCCGCCCTTCGGTGTTGTCGGCTGGGCGCATCCAATCACGGCCGCCGGAATTCTGTTTCCAGCATGGGGTTGGTTCGGGCTAGCTGCGGCTGCAATCCTCATGCTCACCATGGCGACGAAGCGATGGCCAATCGCGGCCGCGCTGCTGGGTGGGTTTTGGACTTGGTCCGCCGCACATTGGACGCCGCCAAATCCGCCAGAAGGTTGGGTGAGTGTCGATACACGGTTCCGGGGTTCGGCCGGTCACTATGCCGGCTATGCACAACAAGGCGAGACGATCATTGTCGCCAAAACAGCGGCCATGGACGGCGCGCGCATCATTGTCCTACCGGAAAGCGCCGCTGGTCTCTGGACACCGACTGTCGAACGGCTCTGGACACGGGCGCTGACTGGGAGCGGCGTGACTGTCATTGCTGGGGCCGCCGTGGTCGACCAGGGTGGCTATGACAACGTCATGATGCGGATATCGGCCGAGGGAAGTGAAATCCTCTATCGAGAGCGCATGCCGGTGCCGATCTCCATGTGGCAACCATGGCTCGCGTGGGTCGGGCAGCGCAGCGGGGCGAGGGCACATGTCTTTGCCAATCCTGTCGTCGATGTCGAGGGCGTGAAGGTTGCGCCGCTGATCTGCTACGAGCAGCTCATCGTCTGGCCGGTGCTACAATCCATGCTCTATCGCCCGGATGCCATCGTCGCGAGCGGGAATGGCTGGTGGACGGCAAGCACCAGCATCCTCGCGATCCAAGAGGCGAACGCACAAGCCTGGGCGTCTCTGTTCGGCTTGGCGCTCGTTTCGGCGGTCAATCGCTGACGGAAAAGGCCGGTCGTATCGAGGGACTGGGCGATAGCGTAGGCTACGGCCTTCTTGTCAAGGCTCGCTCCATGAGTTATATGACTACTTTGGTCACAGGGTTATCAAGATGAAAGAGGTTCAGCTTAAAGATGTGAAGGCGACGTTCTCGCATGTCGTCGACGAAGCGGTTGCAGGCGCCCCGACGGTTGTCACCCGTCACGGCAAAAGAGAGGCTGTCGTAATCAGCTATGCGGAGTACCAGCGCCTTTCCCGTGTGCCATCGCTGGGTTGGCTGCTTACAAATTCGCCGTTGGAGGACGGTGACCTGCTAGCGCGAAGCCGAAAGCCCGCACGAGCTCTGCGTGACCCGGCGTTTTGACGTTGTACCTTCTGGATACGAATGTCGTCAGTTTGCTCGCCCCCTCGAGACGCAGGACACCCTCCGATGAAAGACTAGTTGCCTGGATCGTCGACAGATCCTCCGACCTTTGGCTGTCCGTCATCACCTCGGCTGAGATCGAGGACGGTATTGCGAACGCCAAGCGAACCGGTGCCACCAAAAAAGCGGCCGCGCTCGCTGAATGGTGGGGAGAAATTCGTCACTACTACGGTAGCCGCATTCTGCCTCTTGATCTCGAGACGGCAACGATAACCGGGCAACTTATGGCAGTCGCCCGCGGAGCTGGCATCTCTCCCGGTTTCGAGGATATCGCGATTGCTGCCACAGCCACGCAACACGATCTAGTCGTGCTCACGGACAATGAAAAGGATTTCAGACCGCTCGGAGTTCGGTGTCAGAATCCGTTCATCGGGCTTCCCGGTTAGCTTGCTCGACCAAAATGTTGAAGTTCACATAAGTATCTGAATAGTAATCACAAATGTTAGTTCCATAATACATGTTATGCAACTCTAAGCTATTGCCGCAAAATAGAAATGTCTTGATTCCGCAAAGTAGGAATGTCGCCCTGCTCGCCGATGAGCGAGGGAGACGGCGGGTTGGGACTGATCTTAATGAGCGAGCGCGAGCTGCAACGCATCGAGGTGCTGTCGAAGGTTTTGGAGCGGCGCATGACGGTTGTCTCGGCGGCGCATGTCCTGGATATGACAACGCGCCAGGTCCAGCGTCTGCTGAAGGCGTTCCGGACTGAAGGCGCCGCGGCACTTCGGCACAAGGCTCGAGGACGACCGTCGAACCATCGATATGTCGCCGGCATCGGTGAGTTGGCGGTTCGGCTGGTTCGGGAACACTATCTCGACTTCGGGCCGACCTTGGCGGCCGAGAAGTTGGCGGCGAACCACGGCCTGATCGTGTCGCGAGAGACGTTGCGCAAATGGATGGCGGAAGCCGGAATCTGGCTGTCGCGCAAGCAGCGCCGGACATTCCATCAGCCTCGTTTGCGTCGAGAATCTTATGGCGAGCTGGTGCAGATCGACGGCAGTGATCACCGTTGGTTCGAGGAGCGGGGCGATCCATGCACCCTGCTCGTCTTCATCGACGACGCCACGAGCAAGCTCCAGCAGCTTCGCTTTGTGAAGTCGGAGAGCACCTTCAGCTACTTCGAGGCGCTGGAACTCTATCTGAAGGCACACGGCTGCCCAGTCGCATTCTACTCCGATAAGCACACTGTGTTTCGTGTCGCCAAGAAGGATGCCAAGGCAGGCCGCGGCATGACCCAGTTCGGCCGCGCCTTGTCAGAACTCAACATTGAGATCCTGTGCGCCAATTCGAGCCAGGCCAAAGGCCGGGTCGAAAGGGTCAATCGGACGCTGCAGGACCGTCTTGTGAAGGAACTGCGCCTCGCCGGCATATCGGACATCGAGGCGGCCAATGCGTTCCTACCGGCGTTCATGGTCGACTTCAACGAGAGGTTCGCCAAGGTCTCTGCCCGACCGGACAATCTGCATCGCGCGTTGAATGTTGCGCCGGATCGGCTGCGTGACGTGCTGTGCAAGCGGGAGCAGCGCTATGTCGGCCAGCAATTGTCATTCTCCTACGAGCGCAGGCAAATCATGCTGGAGAAGAACGAGCTTTCGTGCGGACTGGTCGGCAAATACGTCGATATCTACGAGTTCGCCGACGGTCGGCTGGACGTTCGGTGGAGAGCGTGTTCCCTGCCCCACACCGTCTTCGACAAGGAGCAGCGCGTCACGCACACGGCGATCACCGAGAACAAGCGGCTCGGCGAAGTGCTGACCTGGATCAAGGCTCAGCAGGACGAGGCGCGGCCTCCGCCGAAGATCAAGACCAACAGCGAGCAGAGCGCCTACAAGAAGCGCGGAACGAGGCCGGGTCGCAGGACGGATTTCATGAACGATCCTGCTGTCATCGCGCGGCGAGAACAGGCACTGGCAAGGTTGGCCGCAGCCGAGTGAAGCGGCTCTCAAAGCCAAAGCCGAGGGGAACCTACTGGAACCGCACCCGATCGGGCTGCGCAACCCCGACCAGCTTACGCCCGATCGGGCGCTCCGTCGGCGCCAGGGTCCGCCTAATTGTCGCATTTCTAACTTGCTGCACCCTGCCCTTTGGAACGGCCAATGCGACATTTCTACTTTGCAGAACCGGCGACATTTCTACATCGCCGCCACATAAGCTGTAGCAGCTAAGTTAAAATGTCGGGACCTGGCAAAGTAGGAATGTCGCTCCTGCCTTGCCAATCCTGCCTGCGATCGGCAGATTGGGACTGGTTCTGATGAGCGAACGCGAGCAGGTGTGTCGAAGAGATCCGGCGGCTGTTGAAGACGTTGCAGGCGCATGGCGCTGCGGCTCTCCGGCACAAGGCGCGTGGCCGGCGCTCCAACAATCACATTGTCGATGGCGTTCGCGACTTCGTGCTGGAGCTGATCCGGGAAGACTACGTCGACTTTGGACCGACGCTTGCGCGCGAGAAGCTGGTCGAACGGCTCGCGGTCAGCAAGGAGATGCTGCGCAAATGGATGGCGGAGGCTGGGATTTGGACGTCGCGCCGTGAGCGCAAGCGCCGGTTGCATCAGCCACGGGGCCGGCGCCACCGCATCGGCGAGCTGGTCCAGATCGATGGCTCGCACCGTGAAGGAATTGCGTCTGCGCGGCATCAGCACGATCGAGGCATCCGATGCCTATGCGGCCGAGTTCCACCGCTGATTTCAAAGCTCGTTTCGGCAAGGAACCGCGCAGTTCCGAAGGACATGCATTCGTCCCCTCGCCGATCATGAGAACCTGGAAGAACCTACCCGGCCTGTCGTATCCGAAGTGAGCCGCGAGCCTTCGGTTCTGCTTCCTTCCCTTCCAGAAGCTTAAGGATGTGACCAATCTTCAAAAGCTTGCCAGTGACGCCAGCGGCTATCGCCTGCGTCATGCGGCGCGAGGCATCAGTGCGTCGCTCAATTGTAATACCTGAAATGGAGGCCACCCGGCTGGCGTGAGCCTCTGCCTTGTTAGAAAAGCCATTGGTCTGGCGCGTGAAATGGCGCTAGTACATCCGCTTGGTCATGCGCAGGGGCCGCAACGGGGGTTGGCGGGCGCCGATGCTCGTCGCGCGCGCGTTGATCTCACGATGCTGCGAGCATTCGCCGGTTGTTTAACAACTTCATGATGCCGTGTGCGGTCATTGGTCGGCTCAGCGCATAGCCTTGCAAGATGTCACAGCCCAAATTCTTGAGGACCTTGGCCTGCTGCATCGTCTCGACACCTTCGGCGATGACCTCCACGCCCAAGGACCGGCCAATCTGCACAATCGATCGTACGACCTCTCGCTGCTGGGCTGACCTGGCGATTGGACCAATTAGCTGGCGTGCAATTTTCAACCGTCGCGGTTGAAGCTTGAGCAAGCTGACAATCGACGCATGGCCGGTGCCGAAATCGTCAATTTCGATGTCGATTCCGAGTTCCTTGATCTGGTTGACGTTCCAGATCATAAGCTCATCGTTGTCGTCGAGGAAGATTGACTCTAGAAGTTCGAACGAAACGGTTCCTGGTTTTATCGAAAGTGACGTCAGGCTGTTGATCAGCTCCTCGTCCTGAAGCCGTCTCGCAGAGACGTTCACCGAAGCGCGCGGAACCAGGAGGCCGGCCCTCTGCCAGCGATCAAAGTCGCGGAGGGTTTGTTCCAGTACTAGTCGGTCAATAATTGAAACGACATTCAACTCTTCAGCAATCTTGAGGAACCCGGCTGGCGTCTGAAGTCCGTCGGCGGGATGGTTCCAGCGCGCCAGCGCCTCAACGCCCGCAACCTCCAGCGTTTTGGCATCGAACTGTAGCTGGTAATGTGGAACAAACTCGTTGCGTTCCAACCCTGCGAGGATCTCGTCGGCTACCCGTTTGGTCCGAATGATCTCAGACTGGAGGTCTTGGGTGAAGAACTCATATCGATTGCGTCCCCGACTCTTGGCCCGGTAAAGGGCTATATCCGCGTTGACCATCAGGCGTGGGCCGTCGATGGGACCGTCCGCATCGACTGCAATCCCGATGCTAACGCCGATACGGCATTGATGGTCCTTGTAGGGAATCGGCTGCCGCAATCTATGTATGATACGGTCGGCCAGCTGTTTAAGCTGATCAGTTGAGATATCGCGTCTGCAGACTACCACAAACTCATCGCCTCCGACTCGGGCAACGAAGTCTGATGAGCGAACAGTTGATGTCAGCTCCTTTGCGGTATGGATCAGCACGGCGTCGCCGATGGCATGGCCGAGCGTGCCATTTATCTGTTTGAAACGATCGAGATCAAGATGCAGAAGCGCGGCGCCGCTGCCAGGCGTTGAGCCTGTGGCGGCATAGCTATCGAGCATCGTGTCGAGGTGGCGGCGATTCGGAAGGCCGGTCAGTGAGTCGTGAAGCGCCGTATGCTCATTGCGCGCTGTCGCCGCCTCAAGCTCAGCACTCCTCGTTTCGGCGAGATCCTTTGCCCGTTCCAGTTCCCGTGTCTGGATCACATCCGCCGTCACGTCCCATTCCGCGCCAACCATTTTGTAGTCGGTGCCGTCCCTGTAAGTCTTGGCACGCACGCGGACGTGTCGGACAACTCCATTGGGAAGCACCACACGATATTGCGAAGAGTATATGCCGGTTGCGATCCCTTGCGCGAAATCCCGCTTAGCCTCGTCGAGATCGTCAGGGTGGATCGATCTTGACCACTCTTCGAAGGTCCTTGGTTCGCCATCTGCTGACTTGCCATAGATTTCGTTCAGGCGGTCGTCCCAGAATATAATGTCCGAGTCGAGATCCTGCTCCCAGACGCCAATTTGCGAGGCGTCAAGCGCAAGCTCCAGCCTCTCTGAAAGCTGTGCCAGTCGTCGTTCGCCGCGGCGCAGATCGGCGTAATGCTTATACCGCTGATCGAGAAGCCGCCCCGCCAAGACGATCGGAACCACGACCAGGGCGCCGCCGATGAGCATTGTTAGTCGCAAAATCCAGGCGTTGCGAGGCGTGGTGTTCCAGCCACCCTTGGGAATCGCAGAAATCTGCCAAGACCCTGTCGGCAACCGCACCTCGGAAGTGACGGGATCTTGTTCCGTCACGTACGCGGGACCGTAAAATCGCGCCCCGCTTCTCCCGAGAGCGTCCTTACCGATCAGAGCGATTTCGATTGGCAGGTTCTTGTCTAAAAGACCGCTGTCCGCGTACAGCTTCTGAACGTCGATCACGGCGGCCACTATGCCCCAGAAGGTCTCGCGAGGGCCGTCACGGTCAAGGAAGACAGGAAATCGCCCGATGAATGCCTGACCTCCTTGTTTGAGTTCTACCGGCCCGGCTAATACCAGTTGCTTGTTATCGCGTGCCCGAAGTACTGCCTCGCGCAGCCTTTCGTCTTCGCGGAAGTCCAGCCCTATCGCTTTTTCATTGCCTTCCCTCGGATACATCAACGAGACGACCAGGTCAGGGGCCCCGGCAATGTTTCTGATCTGTGTCTTCTCGCGAAAGAGGCTCTTTGCCAGTTTGGCAAAGCGAGCTTGGCTCATGTTCGGTTCAGTAACGATCGTCGCGACCAGACCACGCGCCAGTTGAAGGTCTCCGTTGACATTACCCTCAAGTTTGGCGCGAACGAGGTTCATCTCCTTCGCAACGTCAACGCGCAATGCCTGCTCGGTGACAATGCTATTTTGATGGTCGGCAAAAATTCCGGCAGTTAACAGCACCGCAAGGGCGATCACTGCCGGAAGACTGGTCCAGGACATCAAGGTGCGGAAGCGCTGATGAATAGCAAATGGCAAGATGGAATCTCGGTCGCCCTGATTTCCAGTTGGCGCAGGATATCGGAGCCGACTTAATCGAATCTCTTCGCCTCTACTCAAAATTTATAAAAGACACCTGGAAGACTAACGCGTATCTGGCGCGCGCTGGTCTCGCCAGCAGGCGCTTGCGTTTGCGATCCTCGCAGACCGGCCTCGATCCCCAGTCCCTGTTCGATGAGACGTGGATCAAGGCCAACATGGCTCGCTGCCATGTTGGCGGCCGAAGTGGCAGCGGCTGTGCGCCCTGGCTCCGCGCGGCCATTGCCGCACCCTGACCTTCCGTGGCGCGCTGCGCTGTATGGGTGCGCGGCTGCTCCACGAATATAAGGCGATCAGCGCTGCCGGCATGGACTAAGCGGCGCCCCGCAGCCAACGCCGGCGTGGTTTTTTCGGTTGTAGACAACGATGGATCTATTGCATCAACACGCTTTCGCTGGTCCGTCATTCATGGGCAACGATGTTGCATCGACGGGCTGACGTCTGCGGAAATGCCTCTCGGGCTCCGACGAACTCTTCGAACCCGTTGGGCACATATCGGCGCCGGCACGCAGCTGTTAGGAAACTAGACGCGGCGCCTGAACGCGGTTGTGTGCGTCAAGTTCTGCAAAAAGGCGCGGAGAGCTCAACGTGCGGGCGGTAGGCCGGACAGCTGCTGTTCGGCAAATTCAAAATCCGCTTTCGCGGATGATGACGCCGGCAATCTTGCGCCAAATCTGGCCGGCAATGGAGGCGCGGCGGGCTGCGACGATCGCGGTCCCCGTCATGATATGCTGGAGCGGGGCCGGCCCAGTCACACCCATGGTGACGCGATAGAGCGACATTTCCGGAACCAGCTTCGCGTTCGGTCCTTGCCGCGTTGCGATCGGACCACCGTGGGCGGAGGCGAGCTCCACATCGGGCAGTGTCTCTATTGCGGCGCTATCGATGGCGATCACGCGGGCCGTCAGACGCGGTGAGGCAAGGTCAATGGGAACAAATGAGCCGGCGCTGCCGACCTCGATGCGCTGGAGGTCGGCCTCCACGACATAGGCATGGACGCGAGCAGCCGAGCGATCCGCAACCAGACCGACGGATTCGCCGGCCTTGACCCATTCGCCGACTGCGAGGGGCTCCGCAAGCTGCACCACAATCCCTGACGCGGGCGCGAGGATAACGAGCCGTTTCCGCTCGAACTCGGCGGCGGCAAGCTCCGCTTTGGCTCCCTCCAATTCACGTTCCAGCAGCTGCGCATCGGAGCGCAGAGCCGGATCCTGCGCTGCCGCGCGGATTCTCTTTACCAGATCATCGACGTTCAGCTTGGCCTGCTCGACCTTGAAGTCGATTTCGGGCGAGGTGAATTCAACGAGGGGCTCGCCCTTTTCCACCTGGTCGCCGACCCTCACATGGATCACCGATACGCGTCCCGGCATTTGCGAGAACAGCTCGACCTGGGTAGAGGCTGCAAGGATCCCCGGTGAATGAACCGAGCCGCGCCAGGGAATGATCAGCGCAACGAAAATGCAGGCGAAGACGGTCGAAGTGAGAACGGTTCTGGCGTTCAACGGCCTGCTTCTGCGCCTTTTCCCCCATTCGACCAGCTCGCGGAAGATTGGACGTGCGAGGAACCACCACAGCTCCACAGCGAACAGCAGGATACCAAGCGCTTTGAAGAACATGTGGTAGACCACGAGCGCGATGCCGAGGAACAGAAAGAAGCGGTAGAGCCAGGTCGAGACAGCATAGATCGTAAGGATACGACGCATCCCTGCCGACCAGGCCTCGGGTGGCGGAGCGCCAAAGTCGAACAGCAACTCCCGAAGCTTGTGCCGGGCGAGCGCGAAGGAGCGTTCCTGCAAGTTGGGAACTTCTATCAGGTCCGAGAACAAGTAATAGCCGTCGAACCTCATGAAGGGTGACATGTTGACGAGCACCGTCAGCACCCATGCGGTGGTCGCCCAGACAAATACCACGCTGCGGATTATCCCGTCGGGAAGGAAGTTCCACAGCAGCAAAGCATAGGCCGCGAGGCAGCATTCGGCCGCCACACCGGCGCAGCCGATCGCGAGCCGCTGCCGGCGGTCCTTGAGCCGCCAGGCGGCGCTCGTGTCAGTATAGAGGACCGGCGCCATAACGAGGAGCGCCACACCCATGCTTGGAACGCGGCAGCCGTAGCGCTTGGCCGTGAGGCCATGGCCAAGCTCGTGAAGGGCCTTGGACGTGAGTAGCGCTGCTCCGGCCAAAGCCGCGCCTTCCAGCGAGAAGAACCAGGGCAAAGACGCCTTGAACATATCCCATTGCCGCACGGCGAGATATAGGCCCATCAGCCCGGCAAACATCGTGGTTGCGAAAAAACCATAGCTGTAGACCCATCCCAGTCGTGGCAGCAGGGCCTCGAGAATCCGGTCCGGCCGCAAGAGCGGAATGCGAATGAACAGATAGTGGTGGAGCAGCCAGGTGAGCCATCCGTGCTTCCTGGCCGCCTTGTGCTCGAGGAGACGCCACGTCCCTTCGGGCCTCGCCTCGCGCAGCAGGTGGGCGCTGGCAAGGAAACGGAAGAACTGCTCGACATCGGTTTTTGTGGGCCGAAGCGTTGTGTCGCGGCCGATCTGGTCAGCGATCTCTTGCATGTCGCCGAGGTGCCAGCGGCACAGCATTTCGAACTCCAGCCAGCCGAGGCGG
Source organism: Mesorhizobium sp. BR1-1-6 (assembly GCF_020165355.1). Classification (NCBI taxonomy): domain Bacteria; kingdom Pseudomonadati; phylum Pseudomonadota; class Alphaproteobacteria; order Hyphomicrobiales; family Phyllobacteriaceae; genus Mesorhizobium; species Mesorhizobium sp. BR1-1-6. The sequence goes on from NZ_JAIUHZ010000026.1 coordinate 52,645, forward strand.
TAGAAGCGGTTGGCGGCCGGATCGTAAAGCGTCCAGCTCGGCGCCCCGCCACTGACCCGGCCGGCCGGCTCCAGGACAAGCTCGTCGCGAAGTGGCGGAAGGTCGGACGGCGCGGTCGCGGCAGCAGCGCTGTTCGGCACTGGGCGCCTGGTTGGCGCGCCCCCGCCGAGGCTCAGAACCCCAGCCATTGCCGCGCTGCCGATATCGGTCGCCGGAATATCGCATAGGCCAGTGGCACTTGCTGACCATAGAGCTTTGCGGTGCCCTTGAGTCCGATCCGCGGCAATTGCTCGTCTCGGGCAAGCCGTGCCTTCACGCGATAGGCAAGCACCCCGTCGGCACCTTGCTGCGCCTTGTATGAGACGAAGGTCAGGACAGCATCCAGCGGCCGCCCGGGCTCGATGTTCAGGAAGAGCCAAACCGGTCCGCCGATTTCAAGGTCGATCGCATCGGCAACCGGAAGGCGCGCCTCGGCCTCGACCTTGTCCGGATCGGCAATCAGCATCATGCGCTCGCCAATGGCCACGGGCCGGCCGATCCAGTCGTTCGGGTCGTCGTACACCGCTATTCCGGAGCGTGACGATTTGATCTCGGTCTGGCCGAGCTGTTCGGTAAGATAGGCGACCTCGGCCTTCTGCTGGTCAAGCTTTCCCTGGAGCACCGGCAGTGAGGCGCGGACCTTCTGGTCAACGACCGCGAACTGCTTCGCCTGGCGCAGCTCGGCTTCCGCCGACTCCTCAGCGCGGGTCGCCACCTCGAGCTGGTTGCGCAGCTTTCTCGGATCGAGGGTGACAACGGTCTGCCCTTGCACCACGGTTTCGTTGGGCTTGACAAGGACGTTCTCGACGACGCCGTCGAGCGGCGCACGGACCATGAAGGATTCACGCGGAGCGATCTCGGCCTGCGCAAGCACCGACTGGCGAACCGGCAAAAAACCGATGCCGATGAGCAGCGCTAGCGCGAGGGCAGCGGCCACGCTGCGCCGGCCCCTTCGTGCGAATGTTATCTTTTCGCGAAGAGGCCGGCCTTTGAGCTGCGCCTTCCACGCATGGCCATAGGCATCCGCCATTAGTGCCAGCAGATTCCGCTCTCCCTCGTTCAGCGGTGTCTCCCGCGCCAGCACGAGCGCACCAAGCGGAGGCGCGAGTGGAATCCATACCAGGTAGGACGGCAGCCACTCCGACCAGTCGACTGCAATCGCCGGATCGATGTCGGCGGCAACGACTTCGCGTATTCCCTCGCGACTCTGCGCATCAAGATGGGAGCAGAGCCGGCCCGCCCACACGACATGAAGCAGTGAGCTGTGTGCTCCTCCCTTCGTTTGTCGTCTTCTCTGGTCGACCCGACGCTTATGGTTCAGGATGAATAAGCACGGGGGAAGACGATGTCCTGATCAACCAGAATGTTGAACTTATAGCCAGGCCGGATTTCGAGCGTCGGCTGCACGTCGATGTTCTTCGAAATCGCCCGCTCGGCAACGCGGCCAAAGGTTTCTGCGAAAGATCGTCTTGCCGAATTTTCGGCACTGTTTTCGGAGCCAAGTGCATTGCGATCTTCCGGTATCGCCATGTCTACGCCGGCACCGATCGCCGCGATCAGGATCGCAGACCCGAATGTCCTGAGATAGTGATTGTTCACTCTGTCCTTGAAGCCGCCGTGACCTTGGGCATCGGTGCCGGCCATGCCTTCGATCTGCAGGGTCGCACCGTTCGGGAAAATGACCTCGGTCCAGACGACGAGCACGCGGCGCTGGCCGAAGGTGACGCTCGAATCGTACCTGCCGAAGAGCTTCGCGCCTTGGGGAACGAGCAAATGGTGTCCAGTGGCGCTGTCGAAGACGTTTTGAGAGACCTGTGCTGTAATGCGGCCTGGCAGGTCAGAATTCACACCCGTTATCAGCGTCGCGGGAATGACCGACCCCCGTTTGAGTTCATACGGGGACAATTGGGGAACGACACGGTTCGGTAGGTAGCCGAGATCCTTGATATCCTGATTGAAGAAGCCGGCTTTATCGCCTTGCCGGTTCGCGTCGGATCCGGCCTGGCCGGCCAGTCCAGCGCGCATCGCTGCGGCGTAAAGGTCAGTTGCGCCGGCTCGCGATGCATTCGCGCTCACCGTATCGGGAGCGCTCCCTTTGTCGCCATCCAGCTTACGTTGATCGCCGATACCGACGCTGATCGGAGAATCGTACGCTGCGTCATTCGCCTGAAGCCGGGCCATCCGCTGGCGATGCCGCTCGCGCAGATATTGCTCTTCCTGTTCACGCTGGAGGCGCGCGCGCCAGATGCGTTCCGGCTCGACCGCCGGTTCCGGCACGGCGGTGGATTGACTTGTCGTGGGTGCCGGCTTGAACGGATTGGCTGGAAGCGGCGCGGCGGTCGCCGGTGGTGGTGACGGCCGAAACACGGAGGGTTCGACGGGCGCCTCGATGACGCCGTCCGACACGCCGCGCTTGAGTTGGTCGGCGAAGTCGCGCGCGGGCGGAGAGTTCGAAGCCGAGCCGATGCCGTCACCGCCGCGAAAATACAGGCCGCGTTGCGACAATCCGTAGATGATGACGCCGAAGAACAAGATCGCGAGCGCAATTGCTGCGATGACCGGCAACCTGTTGAGGCGGCGAATGCGGGGAGCGCCATCACCGTCGCCGGATGGCTTTGTTGAAATATCGAGTGAGGACATTCGCGCCTCCTCTCAGCCGCGCCGCATGATGGACAGCGGGCTCGAAGGGGTCGCGCCTGATTTCGTGACCGCATAAGCCCTGCCAAGATCAATGGTCGATGTCGACAGACGGGCGAGCACGCTGCCTTCGAAACTGTCAACGACATAGGCGAGATGGATCAGCTTGCTGCCGTGCGTCTTCTGATCTGCCATCGCCACTGCGTAGCCCGAGCTCTTCAAGGACAATTTCATGGCCTCGCCGAAGGGAGAACCATCGGACTTGAGGACAATGGTTCCGGTGCCAGGTCCGACGACGTCCGCGAGCTTGCTCACCATGTCACCGGCGATCGCATTGGCAGCCGTTGAAGAGAGCTCCGCCTTGTCGACGCTTGCCGTGAGATCGCCCTCGCCCGGGGTCTGGCAAGCAGTGGCGCAGGCGCACATTACGGAAACAGCCGTAATCCGGGCTAGTGGTGCTAACGATCGAAAGCTGGCCATGGTCACCCTCCCCTCTTGATGGTGATCTTCTCCTGCTTCCAGCCGACGCCGGAAACGAGAACCGCGCGGTCCACCATGTAGTCGACGATCATCATCGTGCCTTTCACCCGATAGTTGACGATCCGGTTCTCGCCACCCGAGACGACGAACAGGACCGGCGCGTCCTGCCCGGCAAAAGAAGACGGGAACTGGATGTAGGTCTTGGTTCCATCCGAATAGACGCGTGTCGGCTTCCAGCGAGCGCGGCCGCTCGTCCGATAGCCAAAGTTTAGATTTTCGGCGGGCACGCCGGCGCCCGGGATCGTGGTCGCTTCCATCCGCGCGTTAATCTCGGCGAACTTCTGATTGACCTCGTCCGGATATTCGAACCCGACGCGGGCCATGTATTGTGTTTGATGCGACTTGAGCTGGATATGATAGGTGCGCCGCGACGTCGTCACGACCATCGATGAGACGAGGTCGGGTTCAGATGGCTTGAGGATCAGATGGACCGCCTGGTCACCCACCGCGCCGGATGTGGCCGGCTCGACCTTCCAGCGAACGGTGTCGCCAACCAGCACGTCCCGAACGACCTCACCGGCCTGGAGTTCTACGTCACAGACTTGGAGCGGTGAGCAAACTATGGACGGCTGCACCTCGCCATAGAGGAAGACCACCTTGCCATCGGCGCCCTTGGTGATGAGACCTCGTGACCCTCGCCATTTCCCCGAAATGCTGGTTCCTTTCGTCTCATTGGCGCTCATCTCCTGGGCCGCCGCCGAGGCCCAGATCGATGCTGAGGCTAGAGCGAGCACCGCAACGCAGGCACTCGCTCGCATGGATAAGGGGATCATGGTGTAAAACCTCAAGGACATCATAGTTGCGCGGTCCAATCGAAATCGCGAAGATACAATCCGATCGGGTTCAAGCGGATGATTTCCTCATCCTGCGGCGGGGTAAGCGTGACGGTGGCAATGCCTCGAAAACGGCGGGTCGCCGTTTCCTTGCCTTTTCGATTACGCTCGAATTCCGTCCAGTCGATCTGGTAGCTCTGGTTCGACAAGGCGACGACGTTGTTCACTTCGGTCGCGACCGTTGCGGCCTTGGCTTTCTCGAACGGCGAATTGCCCCGAAACCAGCTATTGATCTTCTCGGTTGCGGGATCAGAGGTCCGAAGAAGCGCGTAGGTGCGATCGATATACTGCTTCTGGACGACCGCATCGGGCGTGACCGACCGGAAGGAAGTGATGAAGCCGCCCAGGGCTGCGCGAACCACGCGAGGATCGGCGTACTCGATCTGTTGCGGGAAGCCGGCAACAGCCGCGGCGCCCAGCTTGTCGACCTCGACGATGTAGGGCACCAGCTTCACCTGCGTACTCTGATAGAGTGCGTAGGAGAAGCCGATCACCGCTATGGTCATGCCAGTGATGCCAACGACGCGCCAAGCGCTCGCAGACTTCACATAGCTTCCATAGCGCTCGTTCCACTCCTGGCGAGCGGCGAGATAGGGGTTGTCGGGATGGTCTCGTCTTGCCATCTGCGCTGGTCTCGATTGACTGGGAGGACGTTATTTCTTGGGTGCTGAGCTGGTTTTGCCAGAACCGGAACGTTGTTTGGGGATGGAGCGGGGCGCGTCGAGCTTGGCGTTGGCCAGACCAAGAGTGGAGGTTCCGTAAGATCCCGGTGCGCCGATCGCCTGGTCCCTCGCGGCGGACGCCAGGGCACTGCCGGCCGATCCGACACCCGAGAAAGCCCCCTTCATCGCGGCAGATCCGAACGATGCGCCCGATTGCCGGGCTTCGGAGTAGGCGGAAATACCGACCCTTGTCCCTCCATAAGCAAGGGTGCCGGCGCCGAGGCCCGCCGAAATCGCTTGACCGCCGTGGCGGATCGCTTCCATGCCGCCGGTGACAGAGACGCCCTGGACGACACCCTGCACAATGGTCGGCACGTACATGGCAACCATGAAGATGATCACCGCAATTCCAGCTATTGCGGTCGTGGCGTAGGCTGATTCTTCGGTCATTGGATCGTCAGCAATCCCGACCAAGACATCTGATCCTATGTTGGCGATCATGACGAGTGCCATCAGCTTCATACCGACGCCGAAGGCGTAGATCAGGTATCGGATTGCGAGGTCCTTTGTGAAGGACGACCCACCGAAGCCCAACATGATCATGCCGGCAAGGAGGCCGACATACATCTCAGTGATCACAGCGATAAATATTGCGGTGACCAAGCCGAAACAGATAACCACAACAACCATTGAAAATACTGCCGCCGTCGCGAGGGCGTTATCTTCGAATAGGCCGAAAGACACCTTTTCGGAGAGCGACGCACCTACCTTGAGACCAGCGTCAAAGACGTCCGCGGGCGAAACCGAGCCTGAACCTCCGCCAATCTGAAACAGGCTGTTGACCACATCTTTGGCTAGCTGCGGGCCTGTGGTAAGCACAAACAAGAAGAAGCCAATGAACAGAATGCGCCTGGCCAGTTCACCGAACCAGGCTTCGAGAGTCGCGGAATTAATCGCAAGCCACACAGCACAAATACCGACCTCGATCAAAGCGAGCAGCCAGAACAATGAGGTTGCGGCCTGAAGGATCGTTGTCTCCCAGCTCTTGGCAGCGTTCGTGATCCGGTCTTGGATCGTATCAACAACGTTGTTGAACGATTGCGCGACCACGGGTTCGGTGGTGACGAGGCACGCGGAGGTCACGCCGATCAGAACCCAACAAGGTACGAGTTGCCTACTCATCCTATATTCAATCCCAATCCGGCTTGAACGCCTTGCCATCGTCGGTGCGTGGCTTTTCGGGAAGCGCGAGGAAATCGCGATCGTCGGTCGCTGAGGACGGCTCAATCTGAGCTTGTTCTTCGCGCGGGAGCATAATAACCAGCGTTGAGATCAAGGCCGCAAGAACAACGATTCCGGTGCCGGCAATAATCGCGAGGCGTTTCATTGTTTCACCAGTTCGGCCGGAACTGCTGACCATCAGTCGTGGAGGGACTTTCCGACCGCTTGAAGAACTCCGCGCGCCGCGCCTGAGCCAGATCGTCCTTTGCCTGCTCGGACTGATACCAAGTTCCCATCATGGTCGTCTGCTGAGCCAGCAGGCCGCGCAGTTTCTGGGTCTGGGCTACCTGCTGGGTGGCGATCTGATGCCCAACCTGAAGGGCCTTCATCTGTCCGTCCGCCGACTCCGACATAGAACGGAGCTGGCGCATGGTGGCCTCTTCGCTGGAGAATTGCTCCGCGGTCAGGTTCGCCGCTTTGAGTGTGCCGGCTACGGTGTCGCGGTTCGTATCGGACCAACTTTGCCATGCGCTTGCAAAGTCCTGCCCTTCGGGCAGTTTGGATTTGAAATCGGCATAGCTTTGGAACCGCTGCTTCAGGACATCGTCGATGTTGCCCATCGAGAAGGCGATCCCCTGTCCCTGGCTGACGATCTCCTGGAGCTTTCCGAGATCGCTCTCGACTTGACCCCAAACGTGGGAAGGAAGCTTTGCCGTATTTTGCAGCATGTTCTCGTAAATGCGCATCTGGTTCTGGATCTGCTCGGCAAGCTGGGTGATTTGCTTGACTTGGTTCTGAATTTGCTCGGCAGACTGGCCGACAAGGCCGACGAGTTCTGAGTTATTGAGCAACTGGGTCCATTCGGTCGCATTGCCCGTGGCAGCACCCGCGTTGGCAGGCGTCAGCGCAGCAGGCATCAACGCGCTCGTTGCCAGCGCCGTAATCAATGGAGCAAGTGAGCCTCGCCGGATGCCGCGACTACGATTGGAGGCCTGTGTCGGCATTGTTTATTCCTCTCTCCTTGAGCCAAGCTGCGGGCCAGCCCTGGCCGTGAACGTCTCGCAATTCCTGAATGCGCCTGAGGTCATCCTTGCCGGTAGCGCCGACGAAGGAGAGCGTTGCGGGTCCGAGCGCCATGTCGAACAGCCTGCGTCCCTCGGGCGAGACGACGTAGTATTCACGCTTGGGGAGCGCCGTCGCCACGATCTCGATCTGGCGTTCGTTGAAGCCGATCCGTTCGTAGAATTCGCGTGTGCCGGGCTCCCGGGCGGCTCCGTTCGGCAAGCAGATTTTCGTCGGACAGGATTCTTTCAGCACGTCGATGATGCCGGACTGCTCGGCGTCCGAGATCGACTGCGTTGCGAGGATAACCGCGCAGTTGGCCTTGCGCAGGACTTTGAGCCACTCTCTGATCTTGTCGCGGAACACGGGGTGCCCGAGCATCAGCCAGGCCTCGTCGAGGATGATAAGACTGGGCGATCCAGTGAGGCGCTTTTCAATACGGCGGAACAGGTAGAGCAGAACCGGAATGAGGGTTCGGTCACCCATATTCATCAGCTGCTCGATTTCGAACGTCTGGAAGGACGACAGCGTCAGACCGTCGGCTTCGGCGTCGAGCAGGTGCCCCATCGGACCGTCGACCGTGTAATGCTGGAGAGCCTCCTTTATCTCACGCAACTGCACGCCTGACACGAAGTCGGAGAGGGACTTCCCTTGGGACATCGCCATGAGGGCCAGCTGCCGGGCGATGGCGTTGCGATGGTCTGGCGTGATTTTCACGCCTTGGAGCGCGATCAGCGTCTCGATCCACTCAGCAGCCCAGGCCCTGTCGCCATCGGACCCAAGTTGGGAAAGCGGGCAGAAGGAAAGCCCCTCGCCTGCCCCGACATCATGATGATCGCCGCCGACACCAAGCGTCAGCGGTAGCATTGACAATCCCTTGTCGAAGGCGAAGAGCTGCGCGCCCTGGTATCTTCGGAACTGCGCTGCTATCAGGCCGAGAAGCGTCGACTTTCCAGAACCGGTCGGGCCGAAGATCAGGGTGTGACCGACATCGCCCGAATGAAGGTTGAGCCGGAATGGTGTCGAGCCGGACGCGACCTGGCAGAGCGGCGGGGAATTCTCCGGGTAGAACGGACACGGTGCAACAGCACTGCCCGACCACACCGCATTGAGCGGGATAAGATCCGCGAGATTTCGCGTGTTGATCAGCGGCTCGCGGACATTAGCGTACCAGTTGCCTGGTAGGCTGCCGAGAAAGGCCTCCGTCGCGTTGAGTGTCTCGATGCGGGCCCCGAAGCCTTCGGCCTGAACAAGCCGGCGCACAGCTTCAGCCTTGTCGCGAAGGCGCCGCTCGTCCTGGTCGAACATCACGATAGCCGGCGTGTAGTAGCCGTGGGCAACGAGCTGCGACGACGATTCCGCAATCGCATCCTCGGCCTCGGCCACCATCATGGCGGCGTCCTGGTCGATCGACCGGGAGTTCGTCTGAAAGAGTTGGTCGAAGAAGGGGCGAACTTTCTGCTGCCACTTCTTGCGGGTTCGTTCGAGCTTCTGACGCGCCTCGACGGCATCGAGAAACATGAAGCGCGACGACCAGCGGTAGGTGAGAGGCATCAGATCGAGAGAGTTAAGAATGCCCGGCCAGCTGTCGGCCGGAAAACCGTCGATCGCCACCACGGCGAGGTAACGGCTGTCGACGAGCGGCGAAAGACCGTGATGGAAATCGGCAGTTACCAGGAAATCGAGATACATCGGGATCGCTGGCAGCCTGATCGGATGGTTCTCGCCTACGATGCAGAAGCGGACGAACTGCAGAAGCTCGTCATACTTCGCCGTGCGTGTTCCGCCGCGCTCAACTGTTTCCCGCGTGACCATGCGCCGTATCGACAGCACGTTCGCCAAATACTGTTCGAACTCGCGGATTGCGTTCCGAAAATACTTCAACACCGTATCAGCGAAACGTTCGTTGCGGGAGGCGTCGTCGGAATAGACATATTTTGCCAGCGCCGATTTGTGCTTCTGGGCCGGACGGTAGGTGAGAAGGATTGCGTGCTGGCTCTCGAAATGGCCGCTTTCGGCCTCGAAATGCCTTCGGCGCTCATCGTCGATCGCAGCACTCACCGGGTCTGGAAAATGGCCGTCCTCACACGGGGGGTAGGCGGTGGTCGGTACACGCACCGCTTCCACCTGGATCATCCAGCCGCTGCCTAGACGAGCAAGGATCGCGTTGATCTGTCGCGAGACTTCGTTGCGCTCGAAATCGGTCGAGCTTTCGGAATCCGGGCCGGCAAAATACCATCCAGCGAGCAGTGATCCGTCCTTCAGCAGCAGGACGCCGTTGTCCACCAGCCCTGCATAAGGAAGCAGGTCGGAAAACGAGGGGTCGGCATGCCGGAATTTCTTGAGTGCGACCATCATCAGCCGTCCGTATTTAGTAGGCCCGCCAGGGCGTCGATGTCGGCCGGTAATGGGCTCTGTAACGGATGTGTCGCAGATACACCGTCCGCATCATCGGGTCGGTCTTTGCCATCAGCCTGAGCAACCCGACGATGACGACCCAAATCGCGATGCCAAGCAGCGCAGAGAACCAGGTCAGGACAACGAAAATCAGAACGACGCTTGCCAAGCCCGTCACGAGCACCAGTTCCCGATCCGCGCCAAACAGAAGGTTCGGCCGGGAAAGCGCGCGATGGATCCTGACGCTGTGAAGTTGGCTGGAACGCTCAGCCATCGATGAGAACCGCGGGAGATTGGGTCGCTCTGCCCTCGACGGCTGGCTCCGTGCCGATCGACGCTCCGCCGGCCCCGAACAGCCCCACGATCTGGGTTGCGCCGAGAAGGATGCCTGCAACCAGCACGACATAAACCAGTCGCCGTGCGAAATCGTTCAATTCACCGCCGAAAATCAGCATGCCACCGGCGATCGCCACGGCCGCCAGTGCGATTGTACCGGCGACCGGTCCGTTTATCGACTGCTGGATCTGTTGAAGCGGACCCTCCCAAGGCAATCCGCCCCCACCGCCGGCGGCTAGCGCCGAGTTGTTCGACAGGACAAGAGAGGCCGTCAATCCAACAGAAGTCCTGATCGCCCTATGCGACATGGCGGTGCCCCTCTTCGCTGCCGTGGGATTCGATGCGGTAACGGCCGTCGCGATAGCCCTCGACAACCAGCAGTTCACGAACGCGCCGACCTTTCGGCGTGCGTTCGATGGAGATGACCATGTCGACCGCCTCACCGATGATTTCGGGCATCGGGTTGGAACTGACTTCGGCCGTCAGCTGCTCGAGGCGGGTCAAGGCCGAGAGCGCGCTGTTTGCGTGGATCGTGGCGATACCGCCGGGATGGCCGGTGTTCCACGCTTTCAGCAGCGTGAGTGCGGCGCCGTCGCGAACCTCGCCGACGATGATCCGGTCGGGTCTCAGACGCATGGTGGATTTGAGCAGTCGGCTCATGTCCACCGCATCAGTCGTGTGGAGCGCGACGACATTTTCTGCCGCGCATTGGATCTCGCCCGTGTCTTCGAGAATAACCAGGCGGTGTTCCGGCATCAGGCTGACGATCTCGCCGATGACCGCGTTGGTGAGCGTTGTCTTGCCCGTCCCCGTGCCACCAGCGACGACGATGTTCATCCGGTTCTCGACAGCGTTGCGAATGACCGAAGCCTGGTATGGGGTCATGATCTTGTCGCGCACATAGCTGTCGAGCGGGAAGAGCCGCGTGGCGCGCTTGCGGATCGTGAAGACGGGTGCCGCGACCACCGGTGACAACAGGCCCTCGAACCGATGTCCGCCGATCGGCAGCTCGCCAGAGATGATGGGCCGGTTGAGGTTCACTTCCGTTCCGAGCGCGTGAGCGACTGTGCCAATGATCGTCTCGGCCGCCTGCGGCGCCAACCTGCCTGCCTGCGTGATCGGTTCGCCGATGCGTTCGACGAAGAGCTGCCCGTCTGGATTGAGCATGATCTCGACGACGAGCGCGTCGTCGAGCGTGTTGCAGATCGTGCTGCCCATGGCCTCGCGAAGTTTTCGCACGAGCCGATGGTGTGATTGCGAAGTGGGCATCATTTGAGGATCATCTTGGATGCATCTTGGATCAATCCGCCGTCACGCTGCGAGTGGGCGCGCGTCCAGGGAGAAGGGCTGATATCCGTTCGCCCGAACGCGAAGCGCATTTTGAAGGGTGGCTGGAACGATGCCGGCAACCGCGATCGTGTTGCCGATCGGATGGGGCGAGCCGAGGCGATTGAAAGGTAGCCCTGCCCTGCCAAGGATCTTCTCAAAACGGATGTCGGTGACGGTCGCTACTTCGCAATAGCCGTTGACCAATGACCATTCCAGGATGCCTGCGAACAGCGCCATCGTCGTCTTGTGGAGGCCTCTGGCCGCGTTCCTGGATCCAAGCTCCGTGTCCACGCAAAACCGGGAACTTTCGATCAAGCCTGAATGGCATGGCATGGGATCGCTACCGAGAAGGACCGGAAACGTCTGGCCCAGCATTGTCGGACCGGTGGCCGGAAGAAGGCGTGCGCAGCCAGCGACATTGCGTAAATCGTCGGTCACAGCGAGGAGATAGGTCGGATCGAGCGCATCGTATTCATCTGTTTCGCGCCCGGACTTGACCGTCACGTTCCAGCCGAGGCGGTCTCTGAACACCCGCGCGCGCAGCGCGTGCATTTGATCAATCAGCCCATCCCCTGCGCTGCTTTCTCCATTCCTGACCGCAACTATCTGCATGCCTTTTTCTCCGCGCTGTTTCGATAGTGCGAAAGAAACAGCGTTCGAGCAGGCGGACCATTACGGGTTTCCGAAGGTCGGCCAGGTAAATCCGAAGATTCACCCGTCTGCTAGCGATGGTTGCATTTTTGAGGTTGATCTCAACCGCCTGAACCTCAATATGAGACGCACCTTTTTGCGGCTGGGGCAGTAAGAAGGAGTGCCGATGAAGTCTCTGAAGCCACAGTTTGAAATGCTGCGGGACTGGTTGAAACTGGCGCCCGACAAGCCTGCCATCGATCAGGCCTTGCGCAGGTTCGCCAACGCGCAGGGGTTTGAATGGTTCACCTATCTCTCGGTACACGAGGCGGACGTGTATGGGATGTCGAACTATCCGGTGGCGTGGCAGAAGCACTATCTCGACAGCGGGCTGGCCAAGGTGGATCCTGTCGTTGAAGCGGTTTCTCCAAGACGCGGTGCCTACGCCTGGTGGGAGAGCGGCTTGCCCGTTCCAGCGAGAAAGCATCACCGGACGTTCTTCGGCGAAGCCCGGAATTTTGGCATCCGCTCGGGGATCTCTATCCCTATCTTCGATGGTTTTGGAAGGCGGGCTCTCTTCACCTTCTCGTCGCGCGAGCGCAAACCCGACACCACCATGTTGGCCGACCCCTATTCGGTTCTGACGCTTGGTGCCTTTGTCGATGGCTATCTGCAGAGCCGCGATGATCAGCAGCTGATGAGCGCAGCCGCCTCTCCTTTGACGAGCTATCAGCTCGAGTGCCTCGCATGGCTCCTTGCGGGCAAGACCAACGACGACATTGCGACGCTGCGCAACGTCAGCCGGCGAGCCGTCGAGTTTCAGCTGCAGAACATTCGCCGCAAACTCAACGTCCTAACCACCTATCAGGCCCTCGGCATCGCGATAAAGCGCAAGTGGATCTGAGCTTGCGGAAGGACCGCTCGCTGATTTGGTGTTCTGGCGGAGAGTGGATCGTTTCCCAGATATTCTGATGACCGAGACCCGACGGGCTCGCCAACGAAGAAAATGCTAAACCTGGCGGCGCCAGGCTGAGATAATATCACTCCAGCGCGCGCAAATGGCGCACCGGCCGGCTATTGATGATCCGGTCACCCGCTGTCGCTATCGAATTCGAGTCGATGCCGAAATGCCGGTAGAGATCATCGATGGTCCCCGATTGGCCGAAGTGTTCGACGCCAAGGCTGCGCGTTCGGTGGCCGGAGACCGAGCCAAGCCAGCCTAGTGCCGCCGGGTGGCCGTCGGTGACGGTAATGATCGCACAATGGGCTGGAAGGTCGGCAAGCAGCCTTTCGACATGGCTTCTTGCATGGATGAGGCCGCGCTCGCGTGCGCGGCTTGCCGCGGTCCAGCCGGCGTTCAACCGATCGGCTGATGTCACTGCCAGGAGACCGATATCGCGACGGTCCTCAGCCATCAAACCGACCGCTTCGATGGCTTCCGGTGCGACGGCGCCGGTGTAGGCGACGATCAGCTCGGCATTCGGGCCTGGACGTCTTAGCCAATAGGCGCCGTCGACGATGTCGCGTTCGAGTTCCGGCGTCATGACGCGCGCAATCTGCTCGACGGGACGTGTCGAAAGCCGCAGATAGACCGACCCGCCGGTCTCGTCGCGTAGCCAGGTACGCTCCGATTGCACCGCGTCCCCATCGCGTTGCATGTAATCGAGTGCGAAGCGCATAATGACGCTCAGCTCGTCGACAAAGGCCGGCTCGTAGGCGGCAAGCCCATCCTGCGCCATTCCGATCAGCTGGGTGGCGATCGACTGGTGCGCTCCGCCCTCCGGTGCCAGCGTAATGCCTGACGGCGTGGCCACGAGCAGGAATCGCGCATCCTGATAGCAGGCATAGTTGAGCGCATCGAGACCGCGCTGGATGAACGGATCATAAAGCGTGCCGATCGGCAGCAGCCGCTTGCCGAAGATCGAATGCGACAGTCCGAGCGCCGACAGCAGGATGAACAGATTATTCTCGGCGATGCCAAGCTCGATATGCTGGCCGGACGTGCCGAACTCCCATTTCTGCGCCGAGGCGATACGTTCGTTGCGGAATGTGTCCGCCAGCGATTCCCTGGCGAAGAGGCCGCGACGGTTCACCCATGGGCCGAGATTGGTCGAGACCGTGACGTCCGGAGATGTTGTGACAATCGCATCGGCAAGCGGCCCACCGGCGCGCGCGATCTCGTCCAGGATCCGGCCAAAACCGATCTGCGTGGAGACGATGCCTTTGGCCTCCGAGACAAGATGACCAGGAACGAGCATGCGCTGGGCGTGACGGCGCCGTTTGCCCTTCGCCGCGAATGGAACAGCATCGAGAAACCGTTGAAGATCCAGTTCGCCCATATCCAATCCTTCGAAGGCGTTCCACTCGCGCCCCTCGACGACCGACATCGACGCACGAAACGTTGCCATCTGGTCCTTGGTCATCAGGCCGGCATGATTGTCCTTGTGACCGGCAAGCGACAGCCCAAAACCTTTGATGGTGTAGGCGATGAAGCATGTCGGCCGCTCGTTGCCGCGCGCCGTGTCGAAGGCATCGAGTAGGGAGGGCAAATCATGACCGCCGAGATTGGTCATCAGCGCGGCCAGATCGGTATCGGAGCGGCGATCGAGCAGTGACGCGACTTCCGGCTCTTCGCCAATGTCGGCCAGCAGGCGTTTGCGCCAGGCGCCGCCGCCTTGAAAAGTCAGCGCCGAGTAGAGTTGGTTGGGGCAAGCATCGATCCAGTCGCGCAGCGCCCCGCCGCCTGGCTCGGTGAAGGCGGCATGCTGGAGGGACCCGTACTTCAGGATGACGACGTCCCAGCCGAAGTTGCGGAAGATGCTTTCGAAGCGCTCCCACAGCCCCTCGCGCAGGACGGCATCGAGGCTCTGGCGGTTGTAGTCAACGATCCACCAGCAATTGCGCAGGCCATGTTTCCAGCCCTCCAACAGCGCCTCGAAGATGTTGCCCTCATCCATCTCGGCGTCGCCGATCAGCGCCACCATGCGGCCCTGGGACATGCTTTGGTCACGGGCCAAGAGATAGTCCTGCACGAGCGAGGCGAACAGCGTCTGTGCAACACCCAGCCCCACCGAGCCCGTGGAGAAATCGACATCGTCGACGTCCTTGGTCCGCGATGGATAGCTTTGCGCTCCGCCAAAGGCGCGGAACTGCTCGAGTTTTTCCCTGGTCTGGTTGCCGAGAAGATACTGAATAGCGTGAAAGACAGGTGATGCATGCGGTTTGACCGCAACGCGATCTTCCGGCCGCAGCACTGAAAAATAGAGGGCCGTCATGATCGTCACCAGCGAGGCGGATGATGCCTGATGCCCGCCGACTTTCACTCCGTCAGTGCTTTCGCGAAGATGGTTGGCGTTGTGGATCGTCCACGTCGACAGCCACAGCACCTTTTTCTCCAGCGCCGAAAGCGCATCCAATTCCCGTTCGTCCAATTGCCCAGCCTCCTGGTGAACCGATCGAAATCATAGGCCGAGGTAAAAGCCAGTTGTCGCTAAACTTGCCTGATTATGGCGCCTAGTTTAGCTGCTTTGATCAAGATCGATGATAGGAGTGTTGATCTGTGCCAAAAATCCGACTGGACGATATCGACCGCAAGATCATCGCCGCGCTTCAAATCGATGGCAGAATGACGGCGCAGCAACTTGCCGATCAGGTCGGCCTCTCAGCCTCGCCCTGCGCGCGCCGCGTCCGCATGATGGAGGATAGGGGCGTTATCACGGGCTACGCCGCGCTCATCGACCAAGATCTCGTTGATCTACCAATCTCGGTGTTCGCCTCGATCAGGTTAGAGCGTCAGCGAGAGAACGAACTGGAGCGGTTCAATACGGCCATCGGCCGCTGGCCGGAGGTCGTCGACTGCTATCTGATGACCGGGCAGCGCGACTATCTGCTGCGCATCGTGGTGCGCGACCTGCAAGCCTATGACCGCTTCCTCAAGGAAAAGCTGACGCGGCTCGATGGCGTTGCCTCGATCGAATCCAGCTTTGCCCTTGCCCAGATCAAGCGGTCCAACCGGCTCCCGATCGACACGTGAGCCTATGGTCTGGCCAGGCAATGCTGAGTCTCAGGCATGGTCAGAGACGCGTTTGATCCCGCTGTTTGAATGCTGATCCGCTCGGTCCCTGCCACAACCGAGTTCCGAAAAAACTGTGCACCAGAAGCGGTAGTCGCCCGTGCGGCCATCGAAATGGGCTGTCAGCGCGCAATGTGCCGCGGCAGTCGACGCATTCGATCCATAAAGCTCGATAGCTGCCCGAGCCATGGCATCCGGGTCGGCCAGCTCCCAGAGCGTCAAGTCGCCAAAACCTGCACTGTCGCCACGGCGATCGGATTGAATTTTGGGCATAGCATAACCTCCCGCGGGTTGGGGTCCAGCGAGGGCAGCGGTGCGCTGCGAGGCCGGACGTTGGGAACCCACGTGGAGTGAGCCACGATCCAAGGGCGTTACGCCCAGGATATTCGTCGTGTCGTCCCTGGCCTACGGCATCTTCGCAAGGCGGTGGTAGCCACCCGCAGAAGGTTGCGCATGACAAATTTATTGCAGAGCGCTGTCTGGAAAACAATCTGTGTTGATGGGTGCGAGTATGATCAGTCTGTGCCCGCTGGTGATGATCGTACGGCGATCGCCGCCACTGGGCGGCGGCCTCGTCCAGAGGAATGGCGAGCTGGCGCTGATTGCCGACTGGCGTCGGCGATCGTCAGTGGGCGTGGACCATGCGTAAACGGCAGCGCAGCGGCAAACCAATTCGTCGAACGTTCGTATAAGCCTTCGACGACACGCTCATTGGACCTCGGGTTGATCCATGGACTTCCTGTGGTCCGTCCAGTCCATCATGGGTGCCACGGCCACTCCTTGGCCTTGATTCATCATTTTTCTTTAAAATCAAATCGTTAACCTGCCGAGTGCATACGAATTTTCGCCAGAATACCCCCCTTTTTCGCCACGTTTTGATCTCTCAGTGCACACGGAGCGCACACGAAAAAATGGCCAACTACACAGAACTCCCGTGCGGCTCCTAGCGTGTCCAAGTCCGTCGCAAATGTCGCTACGTCAGCGAGACTTTCCTGCGCCGAGACGACGCACATACCGATAAGCAATAGGAGTTCCAAAAATTGCCAGGGCAGATCAATAGCGCCCCGAGGTTGTTGAATTGGCCGCTGATGTTGTTGCCGCGTATGTCAGCAATAACCCGGTGCCAGTCAGCGAATTGCCAAGCCTCATTGTGTCGGTTCACCGGGCATTGTCTGACCTTAGCGGGCCTGTGGCAGCCGCTGCCGCAGAGCTATTACCCGCCGTCAATCCAACGAGGTCGGTCACGCCGGACTTCATCATCTGCGTTGACGACGGCAAGAAGTTCAAATCGCTGAAGCGCCACCTTCGTCAGCTTGGCATGACGGCCGATGAATATCGCCCTAAGAGGAACCTACCTGCCGACTATCCCATGGTGGCGCCGAACTATGCCGCGACGCGATCAGCACTGGCCAAGGCGTCGGGTCTTGGGCGCAAGCCGGTTCCGCAGAAGAAGGCTCCTGCGAAACGCACGGCCAAAGTCGCCTGACGCGAACTAATCCTGCCCTGTACTGGGCAGGCCACTGCCGGTATCACGATGTGGTCATCAGTTGTCGCTCACTCGCCAACATCGCTGCAATTGAGACTGCACATCCGGACCAACCAGCCTCCACCAGCCTGACGCTCAAAGACGCTGAGTGATGTTCCGTTTCCCGTCGCTTCACCTTCTGAGTAGGCCGCAAGACACCAGGCGAGGTCGCCAGAGCTCCCCGCCTCCGTTACGGCAAGCGTCTTGTTGGTGCCTGCGCCTTGTGTCCATACGGCGTGCAGCGACTCTATCGCCGCGCGGCCGCGGGCCGGGGGCGCATAAGGCGAATGGACTTCCCCGTCAGGTGCGAATATGGCTGCGCAACCGGCGGCGTCGTTCGATCGGTATGCAGCGACATAGATGTCCAAAAATTCCTGCAATTCATCGCGGATCGACATCTCTAGAGTTCTCCTTCGTTGCCAAGCTTACGCGGCAGTTCCGGCCGTAACTCATCTCTGAGAAGTTCGATTAGCCTTCCAGCATCACTCTCAGTTAGCTTCGGCAACTCCTCACACACACGATACCAAGGCAACTGAGTGTCCGTGTAGATATGCCTGGTGACCCTGGCCTCGGCCGGCCTGTCCAAGGTGCCCACCGTGATATTCGTCAACCAGTCATCCTTCCACCTGGATGCCTGCCATACGATCCGAGACCCGCAATGCCCACAAAACCCACGTTTCCCGTCATCCGACGAAATATAGTATTTTGGGCCATTTTTCAAATATCTGAGAGTGCCGGCCTTTACTAAGACCGTAATCTCAGCCGGGTGGCCTGTGCTGCGTTGGCAAATGGTGCAGTGGCAGATATAGCCGTTCTGAAGATAGACCTCTGCTTCATATCGAACGCTGCCACAAAGACATCCTCCAGTGACTTTCGTTGTTTCGTGCCTCACCTGTTGCCTCCTGTGAACGGGTCCCTGTGTTTCGCCGCAAAAGTCAGAGCGGCGGTCGCGCTCTAGAATATTAGCCACATCTTGATGAGCGGGCATCCACCTCAAAAACCCTTGGATGAGACAGGATCAGCCGCCGAAAGCCCGCGCCTCGGCGGAGGACGCGGGCCCGATCGGGGGGCCGATCTTCAGCAGGCGATGGAGGGCACCACCTGCCGCACACGTCAATCGTTAGCGATAGCTAATGTTCCGTCCGGACTGGGCTGGTCTTTGTCATCCCCGAAACCGCTCGGTGTGCCAGATGATCTTGCCATCAACCGTCATCGGCTTATGGATCACCAGGCGCTTCGGCAAATGCTCAGGATGCAGTTCCAGCAATGTGATCGTCACCTGCGGCTTGCACCGGCTGCAATCGAACTTCAGTGACAGCGGGTCGATGCCACCGCCGTAGACCATCATCGAGTCGGCTGAACGGCAGTAGCGGACGTTGCCGCAGCTGCATTCCGCCTTGACGAGCATTTTGTGCCGGGTCGCCTTGCCCAGTGTGTCACTCGTCAAGAGGCTCTTGACTCTAATGTTCTCTTTTTGTTCACTGCCGCAGGATAACCAAAGGAGCATGATGTGGACCTCGTTCTGTCAGTTCCGGGCGCGTCGCCCGAGGAATTTCGCCAGGTTTGGCGGCCGCAGAGGAAGCACTTGCGCGCGCTGGCTTCACCCCTGAGGAAGCCGCTTACGGCGCCTTCGCTGTTGAGGGTTGGGATATCAACGGTGCGCCCGAAGATGGTCCCGACCATTCGACGTCGCGCGCCGCAAGTGCTTGGGGGCAAGCCCATGCGGCAGCAATGGAGGCCTGTTGTGACGGCTGGCCGGAGAGCCGCAAGGCCATATCGATCAGCCTGGAGTTGCTGACCGATCCCGAGACGCATTCGCAGACCGTTCAACAGCGCTGGCAATGCTTCGCGAACATCTCCAGCAAGATGGCAAGGACACGTTGAACGGGGAGGACGCTATTCTGGGTTGGCGGGTTGCTGCCGAGGTTGTTGACCAGCTTTCAATGCGCGACCTGATTGGCGACTGTATATGGCTTTTACCGCCCTATCCCTTCCCCATCTCCGACCGGATGAGCCGACCGAACCGAAGCGCCGAGCTGTGCGCGACGCAATCAACGCGCTGGAGGCAGCAACCGAGAAGCCGACCTCACACTGATGCCGAAACGCAATCGCGTCACGCCGGCGCCATCGGTTATTGACCGGGATTGGCCGTCCCAAGGTAGCGTTGCCGGATGACATCTGCACCGACCGGAACCTGACTTTGATCACGCAGTTCTGCCAGGACGCCAACATCAAGCCACAGATCGGGCACGGGCAAGCGATATGGCCGAGCGGCAAATATGAGGACTATCACATCCACTGCTTCGCCGACCCCGCCGCGGCCAAGGCGTTCCTTGACCATTTTGGCGGCGAAATGTTCGATCCGAAACGCGATCGGGAGGGTGGAAAATCCGCGGTGTCTGGCGTCGCACGGGCGAATACAAACGCATCCTCGACCTTGGACCTTTGAGCGTTCCCGAGATCCTGCGCAACTCGGGGGGCAAAACATGTGCAAGCTCTAAAATCTCACCACCAGCCAAGAGGCCATACCCCAATGGACGCATGTCCTCCGGGACGTCCTCGGCAACCTGGAAGCGTCGATCGACATCTATCCGAACAGGCCTGGCCCGGTAGTTCGCAACGCGCAGGATGGTCAGCGCGAGTTGGCCAATCTCCTTTGGGGGATGCCGACGCCGGCCGAGCGCGTGAAAGGTGCCGCCGACTTCGGCACCACGAACATACGAAATCCGCAATATGGCCACTGGCAACAATATGTCAGGATCGAGCATCGCTGCGTGGTTCCCGTAACCAGCTTCGCCGAGCCCTCCCCGACCCCTGGCGACAAGGACCCCGAAACCGGCGTTCAGCGGAACTACTGGTCGCGCTGAACGAGGAACGTCCTTTGTTCTTCTTCGCAGGCCTATGGACGCCCTGGCATGGCGGAGCTTGTCGACACCCCGCCCGAGGGTGACGACTGGTTGCACGAGGTCAAATTCGACGGCTACCGCACAGGTTATCAAGGACGCCGGCGGCAGCTTTGCGCAACCGTGACCAAGCGATCCGACCTCGGCCCGCCCAAGTCCGGCCATCGGCATGGTGGCGATCCGGCTCGCCAAGAGGACAACTTCTATACCTGCAAAATCTGCGGCCAGAAGGTCGACATGCGCGACCTGCGCCAGGCCATGTGGCATGAACAGCCCGACCACGAGCCGCTTGAGATCGACTAGTCGAGACCAGCGCCGCCATCTCTCGCGCAGACGTTCCGCTATCGCGGAACATCGAATCTCAATTTTTGCTGATATTCTATTTGTGGCGGACCCCAACCGCCAGGCCGGCGTCTCACCAAGGCAGGTTACCCCACCCACCCCCCAAAGTAAGGCGCCGGCCACCTTGGCTCTGCACGACACCAAGTACGTCGTTGTACAAGCCGCAGCCCTATATCGAGCCTCTGTACTGGGTAGCCTCAACCCATAGTGCAATCGCGATCGCCGGCGACCGCCCCTTTACTTCCATATCGCGACCTCTATGGCCGCCAGCCGCGATCCATACCGTCTTTGAACGCTGATAGATTTTAACGCCCCGTGCGCTCGCCCAAGCGCCCAATGCTGCGCCATTTCGACCGAAAAGATGGGTCGATGCTGTTCCTTTGTAAGAACGCTGCATGTCCATAGTCCCCTGCTCATACTGTCCCACGGAATGAATAATCAGATTACTCCGTTACAGTTATGTGTCGGCGGAAGCGCGATCAGGTATCTATCATTAGAAGACCCGTCACTAAGAAGCAGTGACGGGCTTTGGTCGCGAACGACTGTCGGTAGGCGACGACCTGAGGTCGCCGCCATTGTTTGCCCTGCTGGCGAAATCGGTGCACGATGCTTGAATGGACGTCGAAAAGCTCGATCTGTTGGCCGGCCTTGAAGGTGAGTTGACGCTATGGGAACTTGCCGACACCAGACGCATGGCGCAGGCGGCCGTTGAGCTTTATGGGTCGAGCGCGGCGACTGCGGCAGCACACTGCGCGCTACATGCACATTTTGACGGTCGCGAAAGTGACTATCGCTTCTGGTGCAAAGTATCCCACGGATTAGCAGCGAATGCTTAGGCCCCGACAGGCGCTTCTGGACTCCAAGCCAAAATAGCCGCATCCTCTCATCGGGGAGTGGGGTTTGGACAAATATCGACACGACAATCGGCCTGCCCAATGGCGCAATCGGACCAGCGCCAAGCTGCGACGTGCCCGCCAATTGGCGGCCATTCCGAAGCGGCTGATCTTCGTGACCGTGGCTGCGATGGCAGCCTTCGTGGCGCAGTTCGTCATGCAGCACAGCGACCGCATGCCCGAGCTCAATTTCCCGAACTGGACCGGCCCGGGCCCGGGCCCGGCGTCGATCGCCGGCGTCGCTTCGGTCATCGATGGCGACACGATAGAGATCCACGGACGCCGCGTAGGCGTGAACGGCATTGACGCGCCTGAGTCAGCCCAACGATGCCATGACGCCAAGGGCTTTCGCTACCAGTGCGGCGCCAATGTCGCGGCAGCACTCGACGGATTCTTGGCCGCATCGAGGCCGGTCACATGCACTTTCGTGGCGTGGGACCGCTACAACCGCTTTGTAGCCAACTGCCAGCGTGCGGACGGACCGACGTCGCCGCATGGATGGTCGAACATGGCCAGGCGCTCGACTGGCCCAAATACAGCGACGGCACGTATGCAGGGCAGCAGGCAAAGGCCGAGGCGGCGAAGA
>NZ_JAIUHZ010000027.1:0-68442 GCF_020165355.1 Mesorhizobium sp. BR1-1-6
CCGATCGCAACCTCTTCGGCAACAACTAACAGCCGATCTCCAGTTGACGGCGGGCCTTCCGCCGTCCTGGCGAAATTTGAGAATTCAGGAGACTTGAAATGAAGAAGATCGTTCTTGCTGCCGCCGCCGTCCTGGCCGTGTCGGGCAGCGCTTTCGCCAGCAGCGACAACTATGGCTCCAATGGCGCCAACCAACCTGCTGTCACCTCGGTCGACAACGCGCACACGGCTTCGGTCCAGAAGTCGGCGCCGTCTGCCCAGGCGCCTGTTCAGGGTGCCGATCGCAACCTCTTCGGCAACAACTAACAGCCGATCTCCAGTTGACGGCGGGCCTTCCGCCGTCCTGGCGAAATTCGAAAATTCAGGAGACTTGAAATGAAGAAGATCATCCTTGCTGCCGCCGCCGTTCTGGCGGTTTCGGGCAGCGCTTTTGCCGGCAGCGACAACTATGGCTCCAATGGCGCCAACCAGCCCGCGGCCACTTCGACGGACAGCTCATACACCGCTTCGACCAAGACGTCGGCTCCGGCTGCCCAGGCACCTGTTCAGGGTGCCGACCATAACCTCTTCGGCAACAACTAACAGCCGATCCTGCAGCAGATGGCGGGCAAGCCCGCCTCTGCGGTGGAATTTGAGAATTCAGGAGACTTGAAATGAAAAAGATCATCCTTGCTGCCGCCGCCGTCCTGGCCGTTTCGGGCAGCGCTTTCGCCAGCAGCGACAACTATGGCTCCAATGGCGCCAATCAGCCTGCCGTCACCTCGGTCGACAATGCGCACACGGCTTCGATCCGCGACAGCGGCTCGCCGGTCTACAAGCTGCTCAATTCGTCGGGCGATGAACACAAGTCCGCCCCTCAGGGCAGTGACCGGAATCTCTTCGGCCACTAACAGCCGAAGCTGACACCAAACAGGAGCGGCGGGCTTTGCCCGCCGCTCCTTTTTTGCGTGACCGGCAATTAATTCATGGCCTGCTCTCAGGCCGCTTTCGCTTCCGTCTCGTGCAGCGCGAAGGATCGTCCATCCGCGTCGAAGATATGAAGGTCTCCGGCGTCGGCGCTCAGCCGCAGTGTCGCCCCGCGCTTGACCTCGACATTGCCCGGCAGCTTGGTCACCAGCGGCAGGTCGGCGCGGCCGATGTCGACATAGACGAGTTGCACCTCGCCGAGCTGCTCGACATAATCCACCGTTCCTTCGAACAGATAGTCCGTGCCGCCGGCGATCGTCAGGTCCTCCGGCCGCACGCCGAAGCTCACCGACGCGCCCTTGGCCGAGGCCGGCGTCGCGATCGGCACCGTAGCCTTGCGGCCGCCGACATGACTGATGACGGTCGGATTGCCCGATTTGTCGATGGTCGCCGGCAGGATGTTCATGGCCGGCGAGCCGATGAACTGAGCAACGAACAGATTGCCGGGTTTCTTGTAGAGTTCCATCGGCGTGCCGACCTGCTCGATATGGCCCTCCTTCAGCACCACGATGCGGTCGGCCAGCGTCATCGCCTCGACCTGGTCGTGGGTGACATAGATCATGGTGGTGTTGGGCATCGATTCCTTGAGCTTGGCGATCTCGATGCGGGTGGCGACGCGCAGCGCGGCGTCGAGGTTCGACAGCGGTTCGTCGAACAGGAACACCTTCGGGTTGCGCACGATGGCGCGGCCGATGGCCACGCGCTGGCGCTGGCCGCCCGACATCGCCTTGGGGAGGCGGTCGAGATAGCTGGTCAGCTGCAGGATCTCTGCCGCCTGGCGCACGCGCTTGTCTATCTCGGCCTTGCTTTCCTTCCCGATCTTCATCGAGAACGCCATGTTGTCGTAGACCGTCATATGCGGATAGAGCGCGTAGGACTGGAACACCATGGCGATGCCGCGTTTCGACGGCGGCACGTCGTTGACCACCTCGCCGGCTATTCTGAGCTCGCCCGAGGTGATCTCCTCGAGCCCTGCGATCGAGCGCAGCAATGTCGACTTGCCGCAACCCGACGGCCCGACGAAGACGATGAACTCGCCTGATTTGATCTCGAGGTCGATGCCGTGCAGAATGTTGAGATTGCCGTATGATTTCTTCACTTGCCTCAGCGTGACATCGGCCATGTTTCCCTCCAGTGGTCCCTAGAATTCAGTCGATGCGCCCGAACCAGGCGCCGTAGCCGCCGAGGCGGATGGAGCCGGAGCTCTGTTGTCCCGAAAATCCGTGTCCGGGCAAAGGTTGCAGCGATCGACCGCCAAGGTCAACCTCCGCCGGCCCGGATCCCAGGTTGAAGACGCAGACGATCTGCTCGTTGCCCGCGCGGCGCGTGAAGGCGACAGTGTCGCCCTGGCTTTCGATGAAATTGATATCGCCCTTGGCCAACGCCGGATGGGCACGGCGGAAGCCGAGAAAGCGCCGGTAGTGTTCGAGCAGCGAATGCTCGTCGCCTTGCTGGACATTGACGGCTTGCGACAGGTGCTTGGCCGGCACCGGCAACCACGGCTTTGCCTGGGAGAAGCCGCCATTCCTGGCGCTGCCGTCCCACACCATCGGCGTGCGGCAGCCGTCGCGGCCCTTGAATTCCGGCCAGAAACGGATGCCGTAGGGATCTTGCAGATCCTCGAACCGCAATTCGGCTTCGCCGAGCCCCAGTTCCTCGCCCTGATAGATGCAGACCGAGCCGCGCAAGGACATCAGCAATGCCGAGATAACCTTGAGATAGGCGGTCGGGTCGGCTTCGTTGGCGGCCCAGCGCGAGGCCGGGCGCATCACGTCATGGTTTGAGAAGGCCCAACACGACCAGCCGTCGCTGGCAACCTTGCCGAAGGTTTCCACCACCGAACGGACCTTGGCGGCGCTGATCTTTTCCGGCGCCAGGAAGTCGAAGGAATAGCACATGTGCACGCGCTTGCCGCCGGCTGTATAGGCCGCGACAACGTCCAGTCCGCGCTGTGAATCGCCGACCTCGCCGACCGCGGCCGTTGCCGGATATTCGTCGAGCAGGGCGCGGAAGCGTTCGAGGAAGCCGAGGTTCTCCGGACGGCTCTTGTCGTAGATGTGATCTTGGTAGTTGTACGGATTGACCGCGGGTGCGGTCTGGTCGTTGCGCTGCTCCGGCGGCAGCGGCGGGTTGTTTTCCAGCCCCTGGCTGTGGAAGTAGAAATTGATGGTGTCGAGGCGGAACCCGTCGACACCGCGCTCCAGCCAGAAGCGGGTCACGTCGAGCAGCGCGTCCTGGACTTCGCCGTTGTGGAAATTGAGGTCCGGCTGTTCCGCGAGAAAGTTGTGCAGGTAATATTGCTGGCGGCTGGTGTCCCATTGCCAGGCCGATCCGCCGAAGATCGACAGCCAGTTGTTGGGCGGCGTGCCGTCCGGCCTGGGATCGGCCCAGACGTACCAGTCGGCTTTCGGATTACTGCGGTTCGATCGGCTTTCCCTGAACCAGGGATGGATGTCGGCGGTGTGCGACAGCACCTCGTCGATCATCACTTTCAGCCCCAGCCTGTGCGCCTCCGCCGTCAGCGCGTCGAAATCGGCCAGCGTGCCGAACATCGGGTCGACGTCGCAGTAATCCGAGACGTCGTAGCCGAAATCCTTCATCGGCGATTTGAAGAAGGGCGAGATCCAGATGGCGTCCGCGCCGAGCGCGGCGATATAGGGCAGCCGCCCGATGATCCCCTTGAGGTCGCCGATGCCGTCGCCATTCGAGTCCTGGTAGCTGCGCGGATAGATCTGGTAGATCACGGCACCTCGCCACCAGTCGCTATCGACGGCGAGATCGGGCCTCGAACTGGCTTTCAAAGCGGATTGCATGGTTTCAGCCTCCTTTCACCGAGCCTGCGAGCAGCCCGCGGACGAAATAGCGCTGCAAAGAGAAGAACACGATCAGCGGCACGATGATGGTCACGAAAGCCGACGTCGTCAGGATCTCCCAGTCGCCGCCACGCGAGCCGAGCAAGGCATTGAGCTTGGCGGTCAGCACGATCTGATCCGCCTCCGTGCCAAGGAAAACCATCGCCACCAGGAGATCGTTCCATACCCACAGGAACTGGAAGATGGCGAAGGACGCCAGCACGGGAAATGACAGCGGCAGCACGATCTTGCCGAATATCTCGAAATCGCTGGCGCCGTCGATGCGCGCCGATTCCATGATCTCGCGCGGCAGGCCGGCAATGTAGCTCCGCAAGAGGTAGATGGCGAAGGGCAGTCCGAAGCCGGTATGCGCCAGCCAGATGCCGAGATAGGTCTTGGAGGGCACGCCGAAGAAGGCGCCGACGCCGTTATAGAGCTTCAACAGCGGGATCAGCGACATCTGCAGCGGCACCACCAGCAGGCCGATGATGACCGCGATCAGAAGCGCGCGCCCGGGAAAGCGCATCCAGGCCAGAGCGTAAGCCGCAAAAGCGGCGATCAGGATCGGGATGACGGTCGCCGGGATAGTGACGGTCAGCGAGTTCATGAAGGAGCGGCCGATGCCTTCCGAAAACAGCACGGTCCTGTAATTGTCGGTGGTGAATTTCGGCGGCGCCGAGGAGGCATAGTAGACGCGCTGGCCGCGGTCGCCCTCGAACGCCTTGGGCGAGGTCATGACGAAGCTGCCGTCGGCATTGAGCTGCAAGGTAACGCCGTTGCCGAGATCGGCCGATGTGCCGGCCGGATATTGCGTCGGTGCCGCCGACTTGACGCCGAAGGCGCTGATCTCGCGCTTGGCGCCATCGCCGAAAATGTTGCCCTGGAGGACGAACTTGCCGTCCTTCTCGACCTGCGCCGAGGCGGGCGGCAGGCGTCCAGCTTCGGTCTGGGTCGAACTGGCGAACGAGTTCCACCAGCCCGAGGCGATGATCTGGTCCTTGTCGCGCAGCGACGATATCAGGATGCCGAGCGTCGGCAGGGTCCAGATCGCAACGAAGACCAGGACGGCGATGTGAACGCCGAAGCGGCTGGCGAAGGAGTTTCCGGTCGCGACGGTCATCTCAATGTCCTCCCGTCTCTTTGTTGGCCTGGCGTATGTTCCAGACCATGATCGGAATGACCGCGATCATGATGATGATGGCGATTGTCGCGCCGCGGCCGAAATCACCGCCGCCACGGAACATCCAGTCGAACATCAGATTGGCCAGCACCTGGCTGTTCCATTGGCCGTTGGTCATGGTCAGGACGATGTCGAATACCTTGAGCACCAGGATGGTGATTGTGGTCCAGACCACGGCGATGGTGCCCCAGATCTGCGGCACCATGATTTTCCAGAAGATCTGGAACGGATTGGCACCGTCGATGACGGCGGCTTCTAGCGTCTCTTCCGGAATGCCGCGCAGCGCCGAAGACAGGATGACCATGGCAAAGCCGGTCTGGATCCAGATCAGGATCACCATCAGGAAGAAATTGTTCCAGAACGGCAGCGATATCCAGACCTGCGGCTGGCCGCCGAAATGCTGGATGATGGCGTTCAGGATGCCGATCTGCGTCTGGCCTTCGCCGCGATACTCATAGATGAATTTCCAGATGACGCTGGCGCCGACGAAGGAGATCGCCAGCGGCAGGAAGATCAGGCTCTTGGCGATCGTGCCCCACCAGATCTTGTCGGTGAGCACGGCGATGATCAGGCCAAGGAAGGTACAGGCGGCGGGCACTACGGCCAGCCAGAGCACATTGTTGAGGATCGAATTGCGAAACTCGCGGTCGCCGAAAGCCCATTGATAATTGGCCAGGCCGACGAAATTGGCGCCGCCGCGATCGAGGAAGGACAGCCGCAGCGTCTCGACCACCGGATAGATGAGATAGATGGTCAGGATGATCATCGCCGGGCCGACGAACAGCCAGGGCCGGATCAGCCCCTGCCGGCGCAGATTGTCGACGGCGGCGGCGCCCGAGACGCCGCGCGAGGGAAAGGTGACGTCGAGCAGTTTGTTGGCGCCCCAGAAATAGGCGACGCAGCCGCCGACGCCGATGATGATGACGAATATGGCCGAGAAAATCTGAGCCGCCATGGGTCCCTCTCCCTGCACGACCCGCCAGGATGGAAACGATCCTTGCGATTGCGCCGCGCGCCGATCTCGTTGTTGAGCGCGAGCAGGCAGGGAAGCGTGTGGCTCCGTGCCCGCCGCATGCCGGAATGTCTACGCTGTCACGACTGGATCTGACCCGTCCCGGTTGGCCGGGCTGGGATGTTGCGATGGGGCCGGTCGGATCCGGGCCAGTTGGCCCGGATACGCTCGGGAGGTGGAAGCCTAGGCTTCCGCGGGTACGGCTCTTATTTGATCGCGTCCCAGCTCTTCTGGATGTCGGTGGCGACGTCCTGCGCCGACTTGCCGCCGACCAGGTCGATCATGCCGGTCCAGAAGGCGCCGGCGCCGATCTTGCCCGGCATCAAGTCCGACCCGTCGAAACGGAAAGTCGAGGCATTGGCCAGGATCTCGCCCTGCTTGCGCAGCGCATCGCTGGCATAGGCATCCTTGTTGACCGCCTTGAACGGCGTCACGAAACCGCCTTCGGCCATCCAGATCTCATGGGCCAGCGGCATCTTAAGGAATTCGATGAACGCGCGGGCGGCCTTCGAGTCCTTGGTGATCATCGCCAGCGTTCCGGCGCCGAGCACGGGGGTGCCGAGTTCGGGCTTGGACGCATAGGGCGGGAAGTAGAAGAAGTCCGCGTCCTGGCCGATTTTCGTGCCTTCGGGGAAGAAGGTCGGGATGAACGACGCCTGATGGTGCAGGTAGCATTTCGGCGGCACCGCGAAGAGGCCCTTGGGGCTGTCGCGGAAATCGGTCGCCGCGACCGCCTTGGCGCCGCCATCGACCATCTTGTCGTCGGTCGCGATCTTGCCGAAGATGTCGATTGCATTGACCACGGCCGGGTCGTTGAAGGGGATCTCGTTCTTGACCCATTTGTCGTAGGTTTCCGGAGACTGCGTGCGCAGCATCAGGTCTTCCACCCAGTCCGTCGCCGGCCAGCCGGTGGCGCCGCCCGAGCCGAGCCCGATGCACCACGGCGTGCCGCCGTCGGCGATAATCTTCTTCTCGAGATCGGCGAGTTCTTCCTGCGTCTTCGGCACCTTGTAGCCGGCTTCCTCGAAATTGTCCGGCGAGTACCAGACCAGCGACTTCACGTCGGCCTTGTAGGGGAAGGCGAAGAAGCCCGGCTTACCGTCCTTGTCCTTGAAGGTGCCGAGGTCGACCCATGACTGGCCGGCGCCGTAATTGTCCTTGACCCATTTGGCGGTATCGTCGCCGAGCGGCGTCAAGAGACCCTTGGAAGCAAGGTCCTGGATCAGGCCGGGTTGCGGCAGAACGGCGATGTTGGGCGGGCTGCCGGCCTGCGTGTCGATGACGATCTGCTGCTCGTAATTTTCCGAGGAGGAATATTTGATCTCGGCGCCGGTGGCTTCCGAGAAATAATCGAGTACGCCGCGCACCAGGGTCTCGTCCTCGCCGCGCCATGGCCCGAAGATCGACAGGGTCTCCCCCTTGAGGTCGATTTTCTTGAGCTCTTCGTAGTTTGCCCAGTTGAAACGCTTGTCCTCGCCCGGCTTGAATTTCAGCTCGGCCTGCGCGGGCGCGCCGAGGGCGAGCACGGCAAGCGCGGCGCCCAGCAAAAGCATTTTCTTCATCGGTATTCCCTCCCAGTGGGTCACAAACACCGGACGGAACCTCCATTCCGCCCGCCGACGCCGCAGGACTGTGACTCAGTCGGAAAGGAACCGCAACCTTTCGAAGAGTCTTCCAAAGCGCTTTGGCTATTTCGATCTCGCCATTGAATCGTCCAGAAGTCAAGAGGCGTGGTAACTTAATCGATTTAATTCCGGAGTCTGGCGCCTGGAAAATCGCGCTGCAGCATGCTTTTTTGGCAGTGCAGCAGCAATTTATGTTTCAAACCTGCACCAAGCCTGCCTATGGTCGCCATGACATGCCGGGCCTGCCGCAGGGCTTGGGTCGATTCAATTTAAAAGCGCTTTGAGGCATGGAGGCCTCTCGTGAACCTGAAGCAACTCGCGCACATGCTGGCGCTTTCGCAGACCACGGTAAGCCGGGCGCTGAACGGCTATCCCGAGGTCAACGAAGAGACGCGCCGGCGCGTCATGGACGCCGCCAAGCGCCATGGCTATCGCCCCAATCCGAGCGCACGCCGGCTTGCGACCGGCAAGTCCGGAATGATCGGCTATGTCTTGCCGACGGGTGCTGCCGTCGACATCGACCCACACTTCGTCGAATTCCTGTCCGGCCTTGGCGATTATGCGCGCTCGCACGAGCTCGACCTGGTGCTGTCTCCCGCCGACGCCGACGACCAGGAGACGACTTACCGGCGCATCGTCGCCAACCGCCAGGTCGACGCCGTCTACATCTCCTCGCCGACGCCGGCCGACCGGCGCGTGGCGCTGGTCAACACGCTCGGCATACCCTTCATCATCCATGGCCGCAGCGAAGGTTTCGATTTCGATTATCCCTATCTCGACATCGACAATGAGGGCGCCTTTCACGAGGCGGCACGGCTGCTCGTCCAGCTCGGCCACCGGCGGCTGGCGCTGATCAATGGCGATGACCGCGAAACCTTCGCCGTGCATCGCGAGCGAGGCGTGCGCCGGGCGCTCGCCGCGAGCGGCCTGACCTTGGGCGACCGCCATGTCTGCTCCGTTGCCATGACCGAGGAGAACGGCTATCGCGCCGCCCGGCGCCTGCTCGAACAGGACGGCGCGCCGACCGCGATCGCCTGCTCCAGCCTGATCATGGCGCTCGGCGTCGTGCGCGCCGTGCGCGACCTCGGCCTGAGCATCCCCGGCGACATCTCATTAATTGCACATGACGACGTCTTCCCATGGCTGAAGCCGGAGAATTTCTCCGTACCGCTGTCGACG
Source organism: Mesorhizobium sp. BR1-1-6 (assembly GCF_020165355.1). NCBI lineage: Bacteria > Pseudomonadati > Pseudomonadota > Alphaproteobacteria > Hyphomicrobiales > Phyllobacteriaceae > Mesorhizobium > Mesorhizobium sp. BR1-1-6. The sequence continues at coordinate 8,814 of NZ_JAIUHZ010000027.1, forward strand.
ACGCGCTCCTCGATCCGGCTCGCCGGCGCCCGCATCGCCGAGCGTCTGGCCGCACGGATATCGGGCCTGGAGGAGGGCCCGCGCGGCGAGGTCTGGCCGGTCGACCTGGTGATCAGGGGGTCGGTTGCCGGAGCGCCTGCCTAGGGTTAGAGCCAATCGCTCCGAGGGGCCGAGTTCGACCGCTTGCGGGCGTTGCCGGAAGATCGATTGCAGTGTCATGGATAGTGGTCTGCCTGCACCGCGCTTGCTTTGGCTTTCAGAGGGTGGCAACCAGTAAGCCAAAGCCATCAACCAGCCCTCCTGGATGCCCAATTTGCCCATATTCCCGTTCTCCGAAATGGATCCAATCCAACATCCTGGCCCACCGCCGAAGCGTTCGGAGGTGGTCATCATTGGTGGCGGCATTATCGGCGTAACGACGGCTCTTTTCCTGGCGGAGCGGAACATTCCGGTCACGCTGCTGGAAAAAGGCCGCGTTGCGGCCGAACAATCGTCCCGAAATTGGGGCTGGATTCGAAAGCAGGGGCGCGACGCAGATGAACTGCCAATTGTCATCGAGGCTTTTCGCCTATGGCGGCAACTGGCTGAGGAATGCGGCGAAGACATCGGGCTGGACCAGACAGGTGTGACCTATCTGGCGAACTCCGACAAGGACATGGCCGGTTTCGAAGAGTTCATGAAGATCGCCGCCATCCATGGGCTCGACACTCGCCTCCTGGACGCGGACGAAACCGCGAAACTCATCAAGGGCATGTCGCGCAAGTTCAAGGGCGCGATGACGACGCCCTCCGACATGCGCGCGGAGCCTTGGTTGGCGGTACCTGCGCTTGCTCGTCTTGCCGTCCGAAAAGGCGCCAAGATCATAGAGAATTGCGCAGCGCGAACCCTCGAAATCTCAGCCGGCAGGATCAGAGGAGTGTGGACCGAGGCGGGATACATTGAAAGCTCCAGCGTACTGGTCGCGGGCGGCGCCTGGTCGTCCCTGTTCCTGAGAAGACACGGCGTCTCCATCCCCCAACTCAGCGTCAGGGTAACCGTAGCCGCAACGGAGCCTATGCCTGAAATCTATGCAGGTGCGGCAGCGGACGAACACATCGCTTTCAGGCGCCGACAGGATGGCGGATACACGCTCGCCCCGGGAGGTAGTAATTTGCTTTACCTGGGGCCTGACGCATTCCGGCACGCCACCAAGTATCTTCCCGCCCTCATGGCCAATCCGCTCGGAACCCGCTACTTTCCGTGCGCTCCATCGGGTTACCCTGATAGCTGGTCGACCCCGCGCGATTGGCCCCCGGATTCCCAGAGTCCTTTCGAAAGAATGCGGGTGCTCAACCCGGCCGCTGAACGCTCCGGCCTCCGTTCTGTAGAGCGCAATTTCAGACGCCTTTTTCCACAGTTCGAAACAGTTCGCTTGAAGGCAGGGTGGGGAGGCATGATTGACGCCATGCCCGATGTCGTCCCCGTCGTGGATCACGCCCGGGCAGTCGTCGGTCTTTTCGTGGCCACGGGAATGAGTGGTCACGGCTTCGGTATCGGACCTGGAATCGGTCGCGTCGTTTCCGACCTGATACAGGGTAACGCGAGTGGGCATGATCTCAGCCGCTTTCGGCTGTCACGCTTCTATGATGGAAGCGCCGTTCGGTTGGGTCCGGCCCTCTAGATGTTTAGTCCAGCATTCGTCCCGTCTCGGCCATCGCAAATAGCCGATTGAATTTAGGAGCATGTTGCCAAGGATCATTCCTTCGCCGTCTCGGCGGCCTTGATGTCCAGCAGCCCGTAGCCGAAGTCATCGTCCCGCCCTTTCGAACCGAGATCCCGGGCCGTTGCGGCAAGCGCCTTTTCGATGGCGACGGCCGAGCGGTCCGGCGCGGCGTGGATGAGATTGGCGATGGCGCCCGAGACGATCGCGGCGGCGAACGATGTGCCGGTGACGACATCCGAGCCGGCTCCGCTCGGCGCCACCATCTCGACGCCCGGCGCCGAGATGAAGACATAGGCGCCGCGATTGGCCTGCGGCATCAGCCCATCCCTGGCGTCGGTGGCGGTCACCGCGATGACGCCGTCGAAGGCGGCCGGGTAGCCATAGGGCGCCTTGGGCCCGTTGTTGCCGGCGGCGGCGACAAGAACCATGCCGAGCGCGCGTGCATTGCGGCAGGCGATGCCGAGCAGGTCGTTCTTCGGACCGACGAAACTCATATTGATGATGCGCACGTCCTGCTCGGCCGCCCAGTCGAGCGCAGCGAGGATGACGTCCATTGTCGACTTGCCGCCTTCGAAGGCACGTGCGTGATAGATCCTGGCGCCGGGCGCCATGCCCCTGAGCGCGCCGACGCCGGCGATCAGCCCATCGACCGAAGTGCCGTGGTCGCGCTTTTCGACCGGCACGTCGGGCATGGCGTCGAACTGGCCGGCGATGACCCCGGCCAGCGTCGGATTGGTGTCGTCGACGCCGGTATCGATTACCGCGACGCGGACGTTCTCGCCGCTCGCATGGTTGGCGTCGAGCGCGATGCGCTCGAACGCATAGTTGACGATGCCCGCCGCCTGCTGAAGCGAATAGATATGGTTGGGCTCACGCCGCTGCGTGCGGCTGTCGGCGGCAAGCTGCGCCAGCACCACGCCGACGGGGCGACCGTCGGGAATGCCGAAGCGCACAAGCGTGGTGCCGAGCAAAAATGATTGCCGCTGCGAGCGCACATCGAGGCCGAAGGAAGCGGCGATCTGCTGCACGGCGCCCGCATCGCCATCGACGGTCACCAGCACCTCGTCGGGCACGAAATCGCCGGCCACGGCGCGTGGCGGCTGAACGGCGATGAGATCGCTTGGCGAGACGATCGGCCCGCCCGAAGGCAGTCCGGCCTGCGTGCCGGCGGGCGGCGCCGCCGGGTCCGGCCGTGGCGTCGGCACCGGTGCCGCGGGAGCGGCCGGATTGGGGAACAGGTCGACGATCAGGGCGGGAAGAAACACGGCACCGGCCGCGCCGTCACTGATGCTCTTGCCGTCCTTGCCACAGTCGGCGCCCGCCGCATCGGTGCCGTTGCGGCAGTCGATCTTTCCCCGGTTGGCATTGGCGTCGTTGCCCTGCGCCGACGCAGGCCCGGTGGCGATCGTCATCGCTGCCGCAAGAATTGCCGCAAATCGGATGACCGCCTCAGCCGCCATCGGCCGGTTTCCTTCCCTCGATCACGGTGTCGGTGAAAGGCTGGGCGGCAACAAGGCCGAGTTGCCTGGTGTAGTCGGCCGCGTTGGCGGCCGGAATGCCGAGCCGGAACACGCCCCCGGCGGTCGGTCCGTCCAGGATCTTCAGGCCGCTGCTGCCGAGAAAGGCGGCGATGTCGGACATTTTCGCGTCGGGCTTGAACTTGACCAGGGCGAACGGCATCTTCGCCATCTCGTCCTGCGCGCCCGCGATCTCGAAATTGCCGTCCTTGCCGCCGGGCTGCACGAACGACTGCACCATGACCAGCGCCAGCAGAGCCGCGGCCGCCGCCCAGGCGACGCCGACCGGCAGCGCCATGAAACGGCCCCAGGCCTGCGCCAGCCAGGACGAACCGGCGGCGGCGCGCGCCGGGCCAGCCTCCGCATCGAGCGCCCTGGAAAAGCGGCTCAGCGCGTCGGCCGGCGGACGGATCGCCTCATTGGCGGCCGCGGTGCTGGAGAATTCAGCCTCCGCCTCGCCAAGGGCGGCCATCGCCGTCGGATCGCTGGCCAGCCATTCCTCGACGGCCTCCAGTTCCGAGCCTTCCAGCGAACCGTTCAGGTAGAACGGCAGCAACGTTTCCATTTCGTCGCGGCGCGACATCTTTTCAGCGGCGCTCATGGCCACCCCCTGTCGTAACCGGCGGCCTTGAGGGCTTCGCCGAGTTTCTTGCGGGCATAAAACATGCGGGTCTTGACGGTCGCGACCGGGATGTCGAGCACCTCGCCGATCTCGGTCACCGATTGCCCCTGATAATAGGCGAGATCGATGACCACGCGATGCTCGCGCGGCAAGGCATCGATGAAGCGGCGCAAGGCAGTGCTCTTGTCCTCCTTCATGGCAACGATCTCGGGCGTATCGGCGCCGTCGGGCACCGCGGCTGCGGCCTCGTCGTCGATCCAGTCTTCCTTTTTCTTGCGCAACAGGGACAGCGCCTTGAAGCGGGCGATGCCGAGCAGCCATGTCGAGACTTCGGAACGTCCCTCGAAACCCGGCGCCTGGCGCCACAGTTCGAGGAACACCTCGTTCGCGATGTCGTCAGCCATCATTTCCGATCCCGTCTGGCGCGCCACGAAGCGGTATATCCGCGCGTGGTGGCGCATGAACAGGAGCCGCACGGCGGCCCGGTCGCCCTTCGCGACCCGCTCGACAAGCGCGCGATCGGTCTCCATCGCGCCGGTCATGACCGATCGAGCCGCCTGGCTCCTGCCTGCTCTGTCGCTGATCGGCTCAAAAAGGTTCATCCTCCGCCAAGGAATTTGCGGAGGCTAACCGAAGAAGATGAGCCTTGCCAGTGGGTGAAGGGGAAGCTAGCTCAGGAAAGGCTTCGCCTTCATCGTCGCCGGCACCGACACCCCCAGTCGGCTTAGAACCGTCGGCGCCAGCTGCAGCTGGTCGAGCAGTGTGTCGGCATCCGGTCCCTTGCCGGCGCCGAAATAATACAGCGCGAAATCCTGCATCTCCTCATCATGGCCGCCATGGTGGCCGCGGTCGGTCTGGCCGTGATCGGCGGTGACGATCACTTCATAGCCGGCGTCGCGCCAGCGCGGCAGGAAAGCGGCCAGCATGCCGTCCATCGCGTAGCACGCATGGTCCATCTCGTGACAGTCATGGCCGAAACGGTGGCCCATCGAGTCCAGCGTGCAAGTGTGCAGGATGCCGTAATCGATGCCGTGGCGGCTGCTCAGCATGGTCAGCGTGGCGAACAGGTCGACGTCGCTCGGCGTCATCTGGTTGCGCGCGTTGTAGCCGGTCATGGTGTGGAAGCGGCCATGCGTGATCGGCCCGCCCGGCTCGTCATACTCCATGTCCTCGACGAGGTCGAACGGGTAGGAACGGAAGAACTCCGACCAGTAGGAGTGGGTGACCGCGCCGGTTATTCCCCCGGCCCCGGTGACCTCCGAGAAGATGTCGGGCTGGCTGACGCGGAAGCGGTTCTCGTTGGAAAGAATGCCATGCGCCTGCGGCGGCACCCCGGTGTGGATCGAAGCATAACAGCAGGCCGAGGTCGACGGCAGCACCGAGCGCATCCTCCATACCCGCGCTTCGCCCGACTGCACCCAGCCTTCGAGGTTGCCCATCAGCCGGCGCCAGTTCCGGTAAGGCACGCCGTCGAGGATGATCAGCAACAGTTTGGTCTTGAGCGCCACGAGCTGCTCCATGCGATTGTGGGGGGAACGAGCACGCCGCGTGTCGCACGGACACGCGGCGTGCTCGGCAGGAACTTGATGTCAGGCGTTCAGCCAGCATTCGGCGAGCGCGTAGCCGTCCATCATCTCGCCGATCGGGCTCTTGGCGAAGCCGCCGATCTTGTTGGTGGCGGCGTCGATGAACTGGTTGAAGAAAGGCACGATCAATCCGCCTTCGTCGCGCATCAGCACGGCCATGTCGTGATAGATCGCCTTGCGCTTGTCCTGGTCGAGCTCGCCGCGCGCTGCAAACAGCATCTTGTCGAACTCGGGCCGCTTGAAACGCGTGTCGTTCCAGTCGGCGTTCGACACATAGCCGGTGGAATACATCTGGTCCTGCGTGGCACGCCCGCCCCAGTAAGACAGCGAGAAAGGCTGCTTGTTCCAGACCTCCGACCAATAGCCGTCGCCAGGCTCGCGCTTGATCTCGATCTTGATGCCGGCCTTGGCGGCACTCTGCTGATAGAGCTGTGCCGCATCGACGGCCCCGGGGAAGGCGACGTCGGAGGTGCGCAGCAGGATCGAGCCGCTGTGGCCCGACTTCTTGTAGAGCGCTGCAGCCTTTTCCGGGTCGAACTTGCGCTGTTCGATGGCCGAAAACAGCGGATAGGCCTCGTTGATCGGGAAGTCATTGCCGACCGAACCGTAGCCGCGCAGGATCTTTTCCAGCATCTCGTCGCGGTCCATGGCGAGCTTGAGCGCCATCCTGAGATCGCCGTTGTCGAAGGGCGCGGTGTCGCAGAACATGTTGAACGGGTAATAGCCCTTGCCCGAAACGTTCTCGATGCTGACGCCGGGGATGCGCTTGACGAGATCGACCACCTTCGGCTCGACGCGATTGATCATGTGCACCTGGCCGCCTTGCAGGGCCGCCAGCCGCGCCGTCGCATCGTTGATGACGACGATCTCGACCTGGTCGGCATGGCCCGCCTTGTCGCCCTGCCAGTAATTGGCGAAGCGCTCGCCGCCATGGCGCACGCCGGGCTGGTTGACGGTCACCTTATAGGGGCCGGCGCTGATGCCCGCGTTCGGATCGTCCTTGCCGCCATTGGGCTGGATGACGAGATGATAGTCGGCCATCAGATAGGGGAAGTCGGCATCGGCGTCGGCAAGCGTGACGACGACCTCCTTGCCGTTGGCCTTGATGCCCTTGATGTTCTTGAGAATGCCGAGTGCGCCCGACTTCGACTTCTCGTCGGCGTGGCGCTCGATGGTGGCCGCGACATCCTCCGCGCCGACCGTCTTGCCATTGTGGAACTCGATGCCGTCGCGGATCTTGATCGTCCAGGTCTTGGCATCCGGGGAAGCGCCGATGTCCTCGGCGATCAGGTTGACCAACCTGTTGTCGGGGGTGAGGCGAACCAGATATTCGCCCCACTGCTTGCCGAAGCTGAAGGTGACCTGGCTGAGGTTCAGCGCCGGATCGAGGCTGTTGGTCGATTCGCCGCCCTGCAGGCCGGCCTTGAGAATGCCGCCCTTGACCGGCGTCTGCGCGAAGGCTTTCCCGGCCAGCGTCGTTGCCAGCGCCGCCGACATGCCCAGCGCCGCGGTGCGCCCGAGAAAGTCACGCCGCGATATCCGGCCTTGGCCGGCGAGTTCAGCGAGATGGTCGAGTTCAGTCTTCATGTCCTACCCCTTTTTGAAACAACCGCACACAGGCGATGCCGTCCGAAGGACGTCTGGCCCTCCAGTGTTGCATCCGGATGACGTTCGTCATCTCCTTGACTGGCGAACCGCTGGCTAGTTCCCGGCGCTCGCCATGCGTCGCCCCTTGATCGCCTTTTCCAGCCAGCCGATCTCCATTTCCGGAACCGAGGACAGCAGGAGGTCGGTATAGGCATCGAAAGGCGGTGTGAGCACCTTGCTTTTGGAACCGTAACGGACCACCTCGCCGCGATACATCACCGCGATCGAATCGGCGATCGACCTTACCGTCGCAAGGTCGTGGGTAATGAAGAGATATGCGACCTTCTCGTGCTGCTGCAGGTTCAACAAAAGCTTGAGAATGCCGTTGGCCACCAGCGGGTCGAGCGCCGAGGTCACCTCGTCGCAGATGATCAGCTTCGGTTTGGCGGCGAGCGAGCGGGCGATGCAGACGCGCTGCTTCTGGCCGCCCGACAGCTCCGCCGGATAGCGGTCGAGGAAGCCTTTGCCCATCTCGATCTCGTCGAGCAATTCGGCGACGCGCCGGTCGCGCTCACGTCCCCGCATGCCGAAATAGAACTCCAGCGGCCGGCCGATGATGGTGCCGACGGTCTGGCGCGGGTTCATGGCCACGTCGGCCATCTGGTAAATCATCTGCAGCTGCCGCAGATCCTCCTTCGGCCGGTCGGCAAGCCGGTTGGCAAGCGGGCGCCCGTCGAAGGTCACCGTGCCCTGTTCGGGCGGCAGGAGCCCTGTGATGGCGCGCGCCAGCGTCGACTTGCCGGAGCCGGACTCGCCGACCACCGCCAGCGTCTGGCCGGGATAGATATCGACGGAGACGTTCTTCAGCACCTTGACATGACCGCCGCCATAAGCGGCGGTGACGTTCTTCACGGACAGGAATGGCGAGACGCCGGGTTTCTGCTCGGCGTGTTCGATCTCGTGCACTGACACCAAAGCGTTGGTGTACTCCTGGCGCGGTTCCTTGATGATCTGGCGGGTGCCGCCCCATTCGACCAGACGGCCGTGGCGCAGCACCATGATCTCGTCCGAAACCTGGGCGACGACGGCGAGGTCGTGGGTGATGTAGAGCGCGGCCACATGCGTGTCGCGGATGGCGTCCTTGATCGCCGACAGCACGTCGATCTGCGTCGTCACGTCGAGCGCCGTCGTCGGCTCGTCGAAGACGATCAGGTCCGGTTCCGAGCACAGCGCCATCGCCGTCATCACACGCTGCAGCTGGCCTCCGGAGACCTGGTGCGGGAAACGCTCGCCGATGGTTTCGGGATTGGGCAGGCTCAGCTTCTTGAACAGCGCGACGGCGCGTTTCTCGGCCTCCGCGCGCGTCGCCCTGCCGTGCAGGAGGGTGGCTTCGACAACCTGGTCCATCAGCCTGTGCGCCGGGTTGAACGCCGCTGCCGCCGACTGCGCGACATAGCAGACCTCGCGGCCGCGCAGCCTGCGGAAACCTTCCTTGCCGCCCTTGAGGATGTCGCGGCCGTTGAGGAGCACCTCGCCGCCGGTGATGCGCACGCCGCCGCGCCCATAACCCATCGAAGACAGGCCGATGGTCGACTTGCCGGCACCGGATTCGCCGATCAGGCCGAGCACCTTGCCCTTTTCCAGGGTCAGCGAGACGTCGTGGACGAGCGTGATGGTCTTTGGCGCTTCGCCCGGTGGGTAGACCATGGCTTCGATGCGCAGGTTGCGGATATCGAGGAGCGGGCTGGATTTCGCTTTGCTGTCGGCCATCATCCGCGTCCTCCTTTCAGGCTTGTCGTGCGGTTGAGCACCCAGTCGGCGACGAGATTGACCGAGATCGCAAGCGCCGCGATCGCGGCCGCCGGTATGAGCGCCGCGGCAATGCCGAAGACGATGCCGTCCTTGTTTTCCTTGACCATGCCGCCCCAGTCGGCATCCGGCGGCTGTACGCCGAGGCCAAGAAAGGAGAGCGTCGACAGGAACAGCACGGCATAGATGAAGCGCAGGCCGAGTTCCGAGACCAGCGGCGACAGCGCATTGGGCAGGATCTCGCGGAAGATGATCCAGGTGCTGCCTTCGCCGCGCAGCTTGGCGGCTTCGACATAGTCCATGACGTTGATGTCGACGGCCACCGCGCGCGACAGGCGGTAGACGCGGGTCGAGTCGAGAATGCCCATCACCAGGATCAGCGTCACCAGGTTTGTCGGCAGCACCGAGAGCACGACAAGGCCCATGATCAGCGTCGGGATCGACATCAGAAGATCGACGAGGCGCGACAGCAGCGTGTCGAACCAGCCGCCGAACACCGCCGCCGAAAAGCCGAGAATGGCGCCAAGCGAGAAGGACAACGCCGTGGCGAGCACTGCGATGAAAAGGGTGATGCGCGCACCATAGATCATGCGCGACAGCAGATCGCGGCCAAGGTTGTCGGTGCCCAGCCAGTGCGCCGCCGACATGGGCTCCCAGACGTCGCCGACGATCTCGCCATTGCCGTGCGGCGCAAGCCACGGCGCGAAGATGGCCGCCAGCACGAACAGGGCCGTCAGCACCAGGCCGACCAGCGCGGGCACGGGGATGCGTTTGATGTCGAGCATGCCCGCCCTCTTCATTTGGGATGCCTCAGGCGCGGATTGGCGACGATTGCCGCTATGTCAGCGATGATGTTGAGGCCGATATAGACGGCGGCGAAGATCAGTCCGACCGCCTGCACCACCGGCACGTCGCGCTTGGTGACGTGATCGACCAGATACTGCCCCATGCCGGGATAGACGAAGATCACTTCGACCACGACCACGCCGACGATCAGATAGGCGAGGTTGAGCATGACGACGTTGATGATCGGCGCGATGGCGTTCGGGAAGGCATGTTTGCGGATGACCGCGAAAGCCGAGAGCCCCTTGAGCTCGGCGGTCTCCACATAGGCCGATTGCATGACGTTTAGGATCGCAGCGCGCGTCATGCGCATCATATGGGCAAGCACCACCAGCGTCAGCGCCGCCGCCGGCAGCGCGATCGCCTGCATGCGTTCACCGAAAGGCATGCCGTCATAGACGGTCGAGATGGCGGGGAACCACTGATGCTGAACCGCGAAGTAGAAGACCAGCAAGTAGCCGATGAAGAATTCCGGGAAGGAGGTCGAGGCGAGCGCCAGTCCCGAGATCAGCTTGTCGACCCAGCCGTTGCGGTAGCGCACCGCGATCAGGCCAAGCGTTATGGCCAGTGGAATGGCCACGATCGCCGCCCAGAAGGCGAGGAAAAGCGTGTTCCACAGCCGGCCCTTGATCGATGTTGCGATATCCTGTCCGCTCGACATGGCGGTCCCGAGATCGCCGGTCAAAACGCCGCCGAGCCAGCGGAAATACCTGATATAGGCCGGATCGTTGAGCCCAAGCTGCTCACGCAGATTGGCGAGCGATTCCGGTGTCGCCGACTGCCCTAGGATGGCTTGCGCGACGTCGCCGGGCAGGATCTGTGTGCCGGCGAAGATCAGGACCGAGACGGCCAACAAAAGGAGGATGCCCAGCGCGACGCGCTGGGCCACCAGTTTCACGATGGGTGAGGACATCTGGGCAAGGCCGGCTCAGGCTTCGAGCCAGCACTTTGCCAGGGCATAGCCATTCATCAACTCCTGGTGCGGATCGTCCACCCAGCCGCCCACCTTGGCGCCGGTGGCGTCGATGAACTGGTTGAACATCGGCAGGATCAGGCCGCCTTCGTCGCGCACCATGACGGCCATGTCGTGATACATCGCCTTGCGCTTGGCCTCGTCCAGCTCGGCGCGCGCCGCCAGCACCATCTTGTCGAAATCCGGGCGCTTGAAACGCGTGTCGTTCCAGTCGGCGGTCGACAGGTAGGCGGTCGAGTACATCTGGTCCTGGGTCGAGCGTCCGCCCCAATAGGAGGCGCAGAAGGGCTGCTTGTTCCAGACCTCGTTCCAGTAGCCGTCGCCCGGCTCGCGCTTGAGCTCGATCTGGATGCCGGCCTTGGCCGCGCTCTGCTGGAAAAGCTGGGACGCGTCGACGGCGCCGGGAAAGGCGACGTCGGAGGTCCTGAGCAGCACCGCGCCGTCATGCCCCGACTTCTTGTAGTGGAACTTGGCCTTGTCCGGATCGTATGTGCGCTGCTCGATCTCGGTGAACAGCGGGTAGGCGGCATTGATCGGGAAATCATTGCCGAGCGAACCGTAACCGCGCAGCACCTTCTTCAGCATTTCTTCGCGGTCGATCGCCAGCTTCAGCGCCATCCTGAGGTCGTTGTTGTCGAACGGCGCCGTATTGCAGTGCATGATGAAGACGTAGTGGCCCGGTCCCGCATGGTTGCGGATGGTGACGCCCGGCACGCGTTTGATCAGGTCGACGATCTTCGGCTCGACGCGGTTGACCATGTTGACCTGGCCGCCCTGCAGGGCGGCCGTACGGGCCGTAGCGTCGTTGATGACGATGATCTCGATCTGGTCGGCATGGCCCATCTTGTCGCCCTGCCAGTAATTGGCGAAGCGCTCGCCGCCATGGCGCACGCCGGGCTCGTTGGTGGTGACCTTGTAAGGGCCCGCCGAGATGCCGGCATCGGCCTTGTCCTTGCCGCCATTGGGCTGGACGATCAGGTGGTAGTCGCTGAGCAGGTAGGGCAGATCGGCATTGGCCTCCTTCAGCGTCAGCACCACTTCCTTGCCGCTGGCCTTGATGCTTTCGATGCCTTTCATGTAGCCGAGCGCGCCGGACTTCGACTTCTCGTCCGAATGACGCTCGAGCGTGGCGGCGACGTCTTCGGCGGTCACCGTCTTGCCATTGTGGAATTCGACGCCGTCGCGGATCTTCAGTGTCCAGACCTTGGCATCGTCGGACGAGCCGATCTCCTCGGCGATGCGGTTCTCGAGCTTGCCCTCTGGGGAAAGCTCGACGATCAGTTCGCCCCACATCTTGCCGAAGGCGAACGGCACCTGCGTCATGAACAGGGCTGGATCCAGGCTGTTGGTGGACTCGCCGCCAACCAGGCCTGCCTTGAGCGTGCCGCCCTTGACCGGGCCGGCTGCGCGCGCCGCGCTCGAAAGCAGTGAGTTGGCGAAGGTCGCGGTGACGCCGAGCGCTGCCGCCCGGCCGAGAAAATCCCGACGGCTGAGCTTGCCTGAGGCGACGCGTCGGCTAAGGAATTCCAGTTCGTTTGACATTTTGAGTTCCTCACTCTGTTGGTTCGACCTTAGTGGTCGTTTTCTTGTTTCTTGTGAGGGGAATAATGACCGCAAGGGAAAGCGGTAAGCAAGACCGAATGCGACATGCCGTGGCGTAAATGGCACGTCGCAATTGGACCAATGCCTTGCCGCTCAAACAAGCGAGCGCGGAACCGCCTGTTCAAAATCGCGTTCGAAGACGAGTTTTTCGCCTTCGTAAGCTTCAATTCGGGCGCTTACGATGAAGTTTTTGGCGTCCGAGCGTATTTCGGCCGATGTTTCGGTGCGCACCGACCATCCGCTTCGCGACAGGGTTTGCGTCCAATGCGTCCGTCCCCCAGCCGACAACGGATCGTCCGGATGGATCGTCCAGGTCTCGCGGGCGATGCTGCCGTTCGCCAGGCCATGTGCAAGATCGCGCACCTCGCCGAAATCGTCTTCTATGGAAAGCGTGACGATGCCGGTCTTCTCGTCGCGGTCGACGCGGCGTTCCGAATTGGCCGGGCGGATCGTCTCGGTTGCCCAGGGGGAAGCAGCCTCCGGCGCGGCGAACGTGACCTCGTCGCCCGTCGCCAGCGGGCGCAGCGGCAGCTTCAGCGTCGCCGCCGACAGGCTCAGGCGGACCGGCTCCGGCGAGGGCCAGATCATGGGCCAATAGGCGTTCGAGACGGCTATGCGCAAATGGTGGCCGGCCGGCACGCGATAGGCGCACTGGTCGAGCACGACGCGTGCCGAAACGCTCTCGCCGGGGACAAGCGCTTGCGGGAATTCGTGCGAGAGGCGATGCGTCAGGTTGAGCACGCCATAGGAGATCAGTTCGGAGGCGCCATCGGGATGCACGTCGCAAAGCCGCACCGCGATGTTGGCCTGCGGGCGGTCGCAGGATAACCGGACGTCGACTTCCGGTGCGCCGACGACGTCGATCGCCTCGGCGAGTTCCGGCTGGTCGAAACACACCGACAGCGCGTCGTCGGGACGCTGGTCGCCCGGCAATTCCGGGCCGAAGGTGAACGGGAAATACTCACCGCCGGCCAGCCCACAGCTTTGCGGCGAAGCGATGGTGACGGATTTACCGCCCGCCGGGATCAATTCGATCGTTTGCGTCTTGATGTCGGGCGAAGGCCACTGCCGCTCCGCCACCCAGCGGCCCGGCCGTTCCGGATGCCAGCGCGCCGGCCGCACGCTGTCCATCACATAGGCGCGGTAGGCCGGGTCGGCCTCGACGCCGGTCTCGACGCCCTTTAGCCAGCGGTCCCACCAGCGTAGCGCTTCCTGCAGGAAGCCGATTGCCGGCTGGGGCCCGGCATAATGCGGGTATTTGTGGATCCAGGGGCCGACGATGCCTTTGACCGGCGCCTCGATGTTGGCGACGAGATGCGAGATGGTGTTGCGGTAGCCGTCATGCCAGCCGCCGATCGACAGCACCGCGGCCTTGACGGCGGAGAAATCCTCGCAGATCGAGCCGCGTTTCCAGTAGGCGTCGCGGTGCTGGTGGCCAAGCCAGAGCGGCAAAAGGAACGACTGGTTCTCCAGTCGGCTGAGCCACAGGTCGCGCCATCTGTTGTCGCCCGCCAGCAGCGGGTCCGGCGGCCGTGACGAATAGGACAGCATTGTCGAGGCCCAGCCGAAATTTTCCAGCAGCAGGCAGCCGCCCTTGTAGTGGATGTCGTCGGCATAGCGATCAACGGTCGAGCACAGGCTGATGACCGCCTTGAGCGCCGACGGCTGCATGGCTGCCACCTGCAGGCAGTTGAAGCCGCCCCAGGAAATACCCATCATGCCGACATTGCCGTTGCACCAGGGTTGAGCCGCCGCCCAGGCGATGACGTCGCAGGCGTCCTGCAACTCCTGCTCGGAATATTCGTCGTCCATCAGCCCTTCGGAATCGCCATTGCCGCGCATGTCGACACGGATCGAGGCATAGCCGTGGCCGGCGAAATAGGGATGCGTCAGCTGGTCGCGAAAGATGGTGCCGTCGCGCTTGCGGTAGGGCAGGTGCTCGAGGATGACAGGCACCGGATCGTCGCCGGCATCTTCCGGCATCCACACCCGCGCCGACAGCCGGCAGCCATCCGGCATAACGATGCCCATATCAGGGAATTCGACGACCTTGCGGGGAAACTCGGTGACGGTTTTCATGGCGCGCATAACGCCTCGCGGCGCGGCAAGTTTCAATCGCCATTCGCGACTGGAGCAGTGGAATATGCGACCTGTGCCGCTGCTTGGTGCCCTCAGTTCAGCGGAATGTCGTTCTCGGCCTTGTTGGCCTGGTAGTCGCCAGAGAGCGCTTCATAAAGTGCTGCAATCTTGCCGATGCGCGCCTCCAGCCGCCCGCGTTCCGCCTCGGGCAGCGCCCGCACCAGCCTGCGGATCGAAAAGCTCTTCCAATAGGCGTTCTCGGCATTGTAACCGCCGGGATCGAGGGTGAAGACCTCTTTCAGGATTTTCAGATCGTGCGGGATGGCAAAACTGTCGCGCGAATCCTCGTGGCTGAACAGATAGTAGAAATTGTCGAAACCGGTCCAGGTGATCGCCGACAGGCAGAGCGAACAGGGCTCGTGCGTGGCCAGGAAGATGGCCTCCTTGGTGTCGACACGTTCGGCTTTGGGCATTTCGTAGAAGCGTTTCAGGCAGTGCACTTCGCCATGCCAGAGCGGGTTTTCGATCTCGTTGTTGGTTTCGGCCAGCACCAGCGAGCGGTCGCCTTTCTTCAGGATCGCCGCGCCGAACAGCTTGTTGCCATGGGCGACGCCTTCCTGCGTCTTCGGCACGATGTCGTGCTCGATGACGTCGAGCAGGCGGTCGATCAGCGAAATGTCGGTCATCAAAGGATCTCGTCGGGGAGATGAATCTCGTAGGCGTGCGAAAAATGGAATTCTTCGAGATTGGAGCCGTCGCCGCCACGGTCGACGATCAGGAAATCCTGGGGCTCACCCAATGGCGTCAGTACGCCGTGCCATAGATTGCGTGAATAATTGATGCCTTGCCCTGGCTTGGTGATGAAGGCATGCGGCTCGGCCGGACCGTCCTTGCCGTCATGACAGACGACGACCAGGAACGGTCGTGGCGACAGCGGGACAAAGGCCTGGCTGCCGAGCGGGTGACGCTCGACCATGGTCAGCGCCAGCGGCAATTCGTAAGGCGTGCCGCGCACCATCGAGATCAGCACGCGCGCATTCGGCCCCACGGCCTCGGCGGTCGCCAGATCATGGTAGCGCTCGGCCTTGCCGCCATTGATCGGGTAGTGGTTGTCGCCGCCCATGTCGATGACATCGCCGAACGGGGCAAAGCCCTCGCGGGTCAGCGGCCGCGCGACGATGCGGGTCACGGCGCACGCCCTGCGATCCCGGCACTGCCGAGCTTGGCGTGCCGGTTGACGTCCTTGTAGAGCAGATAGCGGAATTTTCCCGGTCCGCCGGCATAGCAGGCCTGCGGACAGAAGGCGCGCAGCCACATATAGTCGCCGGCCTCCACCTCGACCCAGTCCTGGTTGAGCCGGTAGACGGCCTTGCCTTCCAGGACATAGAGCCCGTGCTCCATGACATGGGTCTCGGCAAAGGGAATGACCGCGCCCGGTTCGAGGGTGACGATGGTCATGTGCATGTCATGGCGCATGTCGGCCGGATCGACGAAGCGCGTCGTCGCCCAACGGCCGTCGGTACCGGGCATCGGCGTCGGCCCGATGTCCTGCTCGTTGGTGAAGAAGGCTTGTGGGACCTCGAGGCCGCTGACGGGCTCATAAGCCTTGCGTATCCAGTGAAAGCGGACAGCCGCATTGCTTTCGTTGCGAACAGTCCAGCCGCTCGACGGCGGCAGGAAGGCGAAGCCGCCCGGCCGCAAGACATGTCTTTCGCCGGCAAGCAGGACGGTCAGTTCGCCTTCGACCACGAACAAGGCGCCCTCGGCGCCGGCATCGGGTTCCGGCCGGTCGCTGCCACCGCCGGGCGCGATCTCGACGATGTACTGCGAAAACGTCTCGGCAAAGCCCGACAGCGGCCTCGACAATATCCAGACGCGGGTCTTGTCCCAGAATGGCAGGGCGCTGGTGACGATGTCCTGCATCACGCCCTTGGGGATGACGGCATAGGCCTCGGTGAAGACGGCGCGGCCGGTCAGAAGCTCACTCTGGCCGGAATGGCCGCCATGTGGAGCATAATAGGTTCGCTCGGGCATTCTGATCGTATCCATGGGTTCAAACCTATTGCGGAAGCATGTCCTTGAGGCGGAAGAGCGCGATGCGCTCGACCTGTTTGCAGGCGGTCTCGAATTCGACGCCGCGGCTGTTGCCGATGCGCCTTTCGAACTCCGCCAGGATTTCTTGCCTGGTCTTGCCCTTCACCGCGACGATGAACGGGAAACCGAAGGTGGTGACGTAGGCGGCGTTAAGCTTGGAAAACAGCTCGCGCTCCTTGTCGGTCAGCGCATCGAGGCCGGCCGAAGCCTGTTCCCTGGCTGATTCCGCCGTCAGCCGCCTGGCCCTTGCCAGCTTGCCGGCAAGGTCTGGATGGGCGTTGAGCACGCCCAGCCGCTCCGTTTCGCTTGCGGCGCGGAAAACGCGGCAGAGCGCATTGTGCAGGCCGCCGGCGCTGTCGTGCGCCGGGCCAAGTTCCAGCTCGTAGGCGCGCTCGGCTATCCACGGCGAATGTTCGAAAACGCCGCCGAAAGCATGCACGAAGGCCTCGAATTCCATCCTCGAAGGGCGCAGCACCGGCTGCTTGTATGGATGGGTCTCGCGCCAATGCCTGGCGATGTCGATACGCCGCGCCAGCCAGACCTTGTCGTGCGACTTCACATAGTCGACGAAGCGCTTCAGCGCCGCCACCCGCCCCGGCCGCCCGACGAGGCGACAGTGCAGGCCGATATTCATCATGCGCGGCCGCCCAGCCTTGCCTTCGGCATAGAGCGTGTCGAAACTGTCCTTCAGATAGGCGAAGAACTGGTCGCCCGAGTTGAAGCCCTGCGGCGTGGCGAAGCGCATGTCGTTGGCATCGAGCGTGTAGGGGATGATGAGCTGTGGCCTGTCGGTCCCGTCATCCGCGAACCAGTAGGGCAGCTCGTCGTCATAAGTGTCGGAGACGTAGTCGAAGCCGCCTTCCTCCGCCACCAGCCGAACAGTGTTGACCGACGTCCGGCCGGTGTACCAGCCCGTCGGGCGCGTGCCTGTCACTTCGTAGTGCAGCCGGATCGCCTCCTTGAGGTCGCGGCGCTCGTCCTCGGCGCTGTGGTCGCGGTAGTCGATCCATTTCAGCCCGTGCGAGGCGATCTCCCAGCCGGCATCCTGCATCGCCGTCACCTGATCGGGCGAGCGGGCGAGTGCCGTGGCGACGCCGTAACAGGTCACTGGCACCTCGGCCTCGGTGAACAGGCGAAGCAGCCGCCAGAAGCCTGCCCGCGCCCCATATTCGTAGATCGATTCCATGTTCCAATGGCGTTGGCCCGCCCAGGGAGCCGCGCCGACGATTTCCGACAGGAAGGCTTCCGAAGCCTTGTCGCCATGCAGGACGCAGTTCTCGCCGCCTTCTTCGTAATTGACGACGAATTGCACGGCCACATGCGCGCCACCGGGCCATTTGGGATCCGGCGGATTGGCTCCGTAGCCGCGCATGTCTCTGGTGTAACGCATCGTCCCTCCCACGGGGCATCGCCCGAAGTATGATCAGGATATCGAAAGGGTGCTTCTCGCATTCCCCCGAAAATTTTTGAAAGTGTTTTTGTCGCACTCCGCTCGACCGGGACTTATGCATCGCCTTTAATTGGCGCACAATTCATCAGCAATGTTTGGCTGTACCGGCCGGTTTGTTCGTATTGGAATGGGAGGCGGACAATGGCAGAAACGTCGAAAGTCGATGGCGGACGTCTGACGACCCACGTGCTGGATACGGCTACCGGCAAGCCCGCGGCGGGATTGTCGATCGCGCTCTACCGGATCGATGGCTCGGCCAGGACGCATCTGAAGACGGTCGCCACCAACGCCGACGGCCGTTGCGACGCACCGCTTTTGGCCGACGCGGATTTCCAGACCGGCGAATACGAGCTGGTTTTCGCCGCTGGTGACTATCTGCGGCGCCAGGGAACGGAACTGCCCGAGCCGGCCTTCCTCGACACCGTGCCGATCCGCTTTGGCATGGCGGATGCCGTGCACTATCATGTGCCGCTGCTCGTCTCGCCCTATGGCTATTCGACTTACAGGGGGAGCTGAGACGTGGCCGAGGTCAAGATCCGCAACGACATCCGCTTTATCCTCAACGGCAGGGATGTCGTGCTGTCATCCGTGGCGCCTGACGCGACCTTGCTTGACTGGCTGCGGCTCGACCGATCGCTGCGCGGCACCAAGGAAGGCTGCGCAGAAGGCGATTGCGGCGCCTGTACCGTACTGGTCGGCAGGCTTTCCGCCGGCGAACTGGTCTATGAAAGTGTCAACGCCTGCATCCGCTTCCTGGGTTCGTTGGACGGCACCCATGTCGTGACGGTCGAGCATCTCCGTGGAACGCCGGGCCAGTTGCACCCGGTGCAGCAGGCGATGGTGGATTTCCACGGCTCGCAATGCGGCTTCTGCACGCCAGGCTTCGTCATGTCGCTTTACGGCTTGTGGATGAAATCACCGGAGCCGTCGGACGCGGCCATCGAAAAGACCTTGCAGGGCAATCTCTGCCGCTGCACCGGCTATGAGGCGATCATGCGCGCGGCTCGCGCCATCTCCAGCTACGGCAAAGCACAGAAGGATCCGCTGGCGCTGGAGCGTCAGTCGATCATGGCCAGACTCGAGGCGATGGGCGACGGCGCACGGATCGAGATCGGCGCCGGCAAGGCGCGGCTCGTCGTGCCGGCTGACGTTGACGATTTCGCCGCCGTGCTCGACAAGGAACCGGGCGCCACCATCGTCGCCGGCTCGACCGATGTCGGTCTCTGGGTGACCAAGCACATGCGCGATATTTCGCCTGTCATCTTCATCGGCAATCTCGACGGGCTGTGCGCCATTGCCGAGGACAAGGACGTGATCTCGATCGGCGCCGGCGTCACCTATTCCGATGCCTTCGCGATGCTGTCGAAACGCATCCCGGCGCTCGGGCCATTGTTCGATCGCATCGGCGGCGAACAGGTGCGCAACATGGGCACGATCGGCGGCAACATCGCCAATGGCTCGCCGATCGGCGACACACCGCCGCCATTCATCGCGCTCGGCGCGCGGCTGACGCTGCGCCGTGGAAGCAAGCGGCGCACGATCCCGCTCGAGGATTTCTTCATCGCCTATGGCAAGCAGGACCGGCAGGCCGGCGAGTTCGTCGAGGCCGTGCATGTGCCGGTTCCGGCAAACGAAACGAAGTTCGGCGTCTACAAGATCACCAAGCGCCGCGACGAGGATATCACCGCCGCCCTCGGCGCGTTTTTTCTGACCTTGGCCAGGGACGGCACCGTGGCCGATATCCGCATCGCCTATGGCGGCATGGCGGCGACGCCGAAGCGGGCTGCGGCGGTCGAGAAAGCTCTGCTCGGCAAACCCTGGACCGAAGAAACAGTCGAGGCGGCGATGACCGAATACCCAACGGATTTCACGCCGCTCACCGACATGCGGGCAAGCGCTGAATATCGGGCTTTGGCGGCGAAAAACTTGTTGCTGCGTTTCTTTGTCGAAACCACCGGCACCAGGGCACCGTTCCAGGTGTCGCGCAACGAGGCGGCATGATGAACAAGCACGCCAGCGCCAATTTAAAGGCCGAAAAGATCGTCGGCGGCGTCGCCACAGACCAGCGCCATGATTCCGCGCACAAGCATGTCAGCGGCAGCGCCGTTTACATCGATGATATGCCCGAACCGGCGGGCACGCTGCATGGCTGCCTCGGTTTGGCCACGGCCACGCATGCCACCATCGCCAAAATGGACCTGTCGGCGGCGCGCGCCGCCCCCGGCGTGATCGACGTGCTCACGGCAAAGGATGTGCCGGGCGAGAACGACATTTCGCCGACCGGGCGCCATGACGAGCCGGTACTCGCCGACGGCGAGGTACAGTTTTTCGGCCAGCCGATCTTTTGCGTGATTGCCGAGACGCGCGAGCAGGCGCGGCGCGCCACCAGGCTGGCAAGGGTCGAATACGAGGAATTGCCTTTCGTCACCGACATCGGCGCGCTCGATCCGACCAGGGACAAACTCGTCACGCCGCCTCTGACGCTGAAACGCGGCGACGCGGCTGCTGCGATCCGTCAGGCCCCCCGCCGGCTGAAAGGAAAAATGCGCGTCGGCGGCCAGGAGCATTTCTACCTCGAAGGGCATATCGCGATGGCGGTTCCCGGCGAGGATCAGGACGTCACCATCTATTCCTCGACGCAGCATCCGAGCGAAGTCCAGCACATGGTTGGTCATGCACTCGGCGTGCCGAGCAACGCCATTACCGTGGAAATGCGTCGCATGGGGGGCGGCTTCGGCGGCAAGGAAACGCAGGGCAACCAGTTTGCAGCGCTGGCCGCGATCGCCGCCAAGAAGCATCATCGGGCAGTGAAAATCCGGCCCGATCGCGATGACGACATGATCGCCACCGGCAAGCGGCACGATTTCCTCATCGACTACGAGGCCGGCTTCGACGATGAGGGCAATATTCTCGGCGTCAACTTCATGTTCGCGGCGCGCTGCGGCTTTTCTGCGGACCTTTCCGGGCCGGTCACCGACCGCGCGCTGTTCCACTGCGACAATACCTATTTCTGGCCGGCTGTGCATGCACAGTCGGCGCCGCTCTACACCAACACGGTCTCGAACACCGCCTTTCGCGGCTTCGGCGGCCCTCAAGGCATGGTCGGCGCCGAGCGTATCATCGACGAGGTGGCGTTTGCCGTCGGCAAGGACCCGCTTGAGATCCGCAAGCGGAATTTCTATGGAACCGCCGACCGCAACGTCACGCCCTACCACCAGGCGGTCGAGGACAACATCATCCACCGCATCGTCGCGGAACTGGAAGAAAGCGCCAGCTATGCAAGGCGCCGGCGCGAAATCTCGGCCTTCAACAACAACAGCCGCTTCATCAAGCGAGGCCTCGCACTGACGCCGGTCAAATTCGGCATCTCGTTTACCGCCACGCATTACAACCAGGCCGGCGCGCTGGTGCATGTCTACACCGACGGTTCGGTGCATCTGAACCATGGCGGCACCGAGATGGGGCAGGGCCTCAACGTCAAGGTGGCGCAAGTGGTGGCGCAAGAGTTCCAGATCGATCTCGACCAGGTGAAGATCACCGCGACGACCACCGGCAAGGTGCCGAACACCTCGGCCACCGCCGCGTCGTCCGGCACCGACCTCAATGGAATGGCGGCGCAGAATGGCGCCCGCCAGATCAAGGACCGGCTGACCGATTTCGCCGCCGAGAAATACCAGGTGCCACGCGACCAGGTGCTGTTCCTGCCCAACAGGGTGCGAATCGGCAACCAGGAGATACCTTTCGCCGACCTCGTCAAGCAGGCCTATATGGCCCGCATCCAGCTTTCGGCGGCCGGCTTTTACAAGACGCCGAAGATCCACTGGGACCGCGACAAGGGCGAGGGCCGTCCTTTCTATTATTTCGCCTATGGCGCCTCCTGCTCGGAAGTCTCGGTCGACACGCTGACCGGCGAATACATGGTCGAACGCACCGACATCCTGCACGAGACGGGCCGCTCGCTGAACCGCGCCATCGACCTCGGCCAGGTCGAGGGCGGCTTTATCCAGGGCATGGGCTGGCTGACGACCGAGGAACTGTGGTGGGATGACAAGGGCCGGCTGCGCACGCATGCGCCCTCGACCTATAAGATCCCGCTGGCGTCGGACCGGCCTAAGATCTTCAACGTGACACTGGCCGATTGGCCGGAGGCCGGTGAGCCGACGATCCATCGCTCCAAGGCGGTCGGCGAGCCGCCCTTCCCGCTCGGCATGTCGGTGCTGCATGCCCTGTCCGACGCGGTGGCAAGCGTCGCCGACCACAGGATCTGTCCACGTCTCGATGCGCCTGCGACACCGGAACGCGTGCTGATGGCGATCGAGCGGCTGAAGAAAGAGGCGAAGACCTGACTCCGGCAAAACGTGCAAAACAGGCCGAAAAGGCCTATATTTCCCGACAGGGAATGTAAAAAATGAACACGACTGTGCAAAGCCTGAAAGCCTTTCTTGGCCAAACCGGCCGGGTCGCGCTCGTCGAGGTCGCGGCGACGAAGGGCTCGACGCCGCGCGAGAAGGGCGCCTTCATGCTCGTCTCGCAAGCAGCGACATCGGGCACGATCGGCGGCGGCCAACTGGAATATATGGCCATCGACAAGGCACGGCAGATGCTGGGCTCTTTACCCTCCTCCTTGCGGGGAGGGTCGGCGAGCGGACGCCGCGAAGCGGCGTCAGCGAAACGGGGCGGGGGAGCGGCGTTCACAGATCCCTCGACGACGACGTCGTCCAACCCTATCCACAAGGGGGAGGGTGAAGAGACCCTCCCCGACGCCCGCGTGATCCTCGACGTGGCGCTCGGTCCGGAGATCGGCCAATGCTGCGGCGGGCGCGTCGAGGTGTCGATCCGCCTCGTCGATGCGACGTTGGCGCAGGAGCTGATTTCGGCCGCGGAAATCGAGCAGGCTGAACTGCCTTATGTCTACATCTTCGGCGGCGGCCACGTCGGGCAGGCGCTGGCCTCCGCGGTAGCGCTTCTCCCTGTGCGTGCCGTTGTCATCGAAACACGGGCCGACGCGCTAGACGGAATGCCGGAAGCCGTCGAGACGCGGCTGACCCCGATGCCTGAAGCCGAGGTGCGCAACGCGCCTGCAGGCAGCGCCTTCGCCATCCTCACCCATGATCATGCGCTGGACTTCCTGATTGTCGCCGAAGCCCTGAAGCGTGGCGACACCGCCTATGTCGGCATGATCGGCTCGAAGACCAAGAAAGCGACGTTCAGGAACTGGTTGCTGAAATCGGCGGAGGGTACGGAAGCGCAGTTTGCCCGCCTCGTTTCCCCAATTGGCGGTGACGCCGTGAAAGACAAGCGCCCATCCGTCATTGCCGCGCTAGCGGCCGCCGAGATCATGACGGCGCTGGTCAATCACGGCGCCGCGTCAAATGCCGGACGTCAGATGCCGCATGATAGGACGTTGGCCGGGTAAGGTCACGTCGCGGCTATACCGGTTGCTTCAAGCCCAGATGATCGCGCAGTGTGCGGCCCTCATACTCCCTGCGAAACAGGCCGCGCCGCTGCAGCTCCGGCACAACTAGGGTGGCGAAGGCATCGAGTTCGCCGGGGAAATATGACGGCATGACGTTGAAGCCGTCCGCCGCACCGCCCTCGAACCGGGCCTGGAGTTCGTCTGCGATCTGCACCGCGGTCCCGACGATGCGCCAATGGCCGCGTGCGCCGGCGAAATGGCGGGCAAGCTGGCGGATGGAAAGGCCGTCGCGGCGCGATTGCTCGATGACCAGGGCCTGCCGGCTTTTCATGCCTTCGCTCTCCGGCAATTCGGGCAGCGGCCCGTCGAGCGGATAGCGCCGAAGATCGGAGATGCTGAGATAGCTGGACAGCAGCGCTACGCCGACGTCATCGGGGATCAGCTCCTGCAGCTCCTCGTATTTCGCCCGCGCTTCCGCTTCGGTTTCCGCCACCACCGGGGCGACGCCGGGCATGATCTTGATGTCGTCCGGTTGGCGTCCATAGGCCGCCAGACGGCCCTTGAGATCGTCGTAGAAAGCCTTCGCTTCCGCGAAAGTCTGCGCGGCGGTGAACACCACATCGGCGGTGCGAGCGGCGAGATCGCGGCCGACATCCGAGGCGCCGGCCTGAACCATGACCGGGGCGCCCTGCGGCGAACGCGGCAAATCGAGTGGATCGCACACCGAAAAGCTCTGGCCGTCATGGCCGGAGGCGCCGAGCTTGCCGTGCCAAAGCCTGGTGACGACTTCGGCGAATTCTCGTGCCCGTTCATAACGATCGGCGTGGGGTCTGAGACCCGTTGCGCCGAAGTTGGCGGCCTCGATCGGGCTGGCCGACGTGACCAGGTTCCAGCCGGCGCGCCCGCCGCTCAGCTGGTCGAGCGAAAGGAAGGTTCGTGCCAGCCCGTAAGGCTCGTTGTAGCTGGTCGAAGCCGTGGAGACGAGGCCGATGCGGCTGGTCTGGACAGCGAGTGCGGAAAGCAGGCTGATCGGCTCGAAGCCGATCGAACGCGAGGTCTGGCTGGCGATGCTGACATCGGCTTCGCGCAGGCCGGCCGCATCCTCGCAGAACAACAGGTCGAATTTCGCCGCTTCCGCCGTGCGCGCCAGCGCGACGTAATGATCGATGTCGATCCCGGCCTTCACATGGGCCTGGGGATGCCGCCAGGCGGCGATATGGTGGCCCGTCGCCCACAGAAAGACGCCGAGCTTCATCTGGCGCGCGGTCATCGGTCGCCTCCGCCGCTGAGTCCCAGATGCGAGCGCAGCGTTGTGCCCCCATGGCTCTGTCGAATCACGCCGCGCCGCCGCAGCTCCGGCAGAACGCGATTGGTGAAATCGTCGAGCGCTGAAATGTGCGCGGACAGCCGGATGTTGAATCCGTCGCAATTGTTCGCCCGGAATTCTTCCTCCATCCTGTCGGCCAGCCCGGCGACGCCGTTGGCGGCGAGGGATATGTCAGCCAATATTCTCACGGCATCCGGTTCGCGCCCGGACGCGGAAACGCGGCGCCTGAATTCGTCATGGCGTGCCTTGCGCCGCGCTGCCTGCCTTTCGTCCAGCAGGATGACATCGGCTGTGCGCGCGGCAATGTCGAGGTCGCCTGCCGCCAGGCCGGACAGGACCAGAACCGGCGTATCCTGCGGCGAACGCGCCACGTTCAGCGGTCCGCGCACGGCGAAGAATTCGCCCTTGTGGTCGAGCTGGTGCATTTTTCCGGGATCGTGAAAGCGGCCGCTGTCTTTGTCGAACAACAGCGCGTCCGCCCCCCAGCCATTCCACAAGCCCTGGACGATGCCGATATATTCCTCGGAGCGGCGGCGAAACTCGTCGCTGGAAAATCCATCCGGCCGGCTGAAATTGGCCGCCTCGCTCGGCGCCTGCGCCATCGTTGCGTTCCATCCGGCGCGACCGTGGCTGATGATATCGAGCGAGGCGAACCGGCGCGCCAGATTGTAGGGCTGGTGGGCAACCATCGACGCGGTGGCGACCAGCCCGATCCTGCTCGTCACGGTCGCCAGTGCGGCAAGCAGGGTCGTCGCTTCGAACGAGTTGCCCGACCCGGCCCTGCCCGGCGGCGCATCGTCGAGAACAATCATGTCCAGCCCGGCCGCTTCCGCCCGCTGCGCGAAGCCGGCCAAGTCGCTGAAGGTGAGCGCGCCGGCCTGCCCGGTCGTGGAGGCAATGTTGAGCGAAACGGTGAGATGCATTGTGGCTAGCTCGTCAGTCGGCGCAAAGCCCATCGGCCATGAGGCGGCATCCGCGAACCTAAGTTCGCCTTCGCGCAAGGCAACCCTTGCGACTGGGCCAGGAGCCGCTCACTTGCCGACCAGTATGTCCTTGATCAGCCGCTGGCAGCGCTCGGCCATGAAATCCAGCAGCAGGCGCACTTTCGGGTCCTGCAGCTTCTTGTGCGGATAGACGGCGGCGAACTGCACCGGCGTCGGCGGCGTGCCGGCCAGGATGATCTTCAGCCGCCGGTCGCGGATGAACGGCTCGACCTCGAAGCGCGGCTTGTTGATGATGCCGCGCCCCGACAGCGCCCAGCCGGTCAGCACGTCGCCATCGTCCGTATCATAGGGCCCGTGCACCTCGAATTTCTGCGGCCCGTTCGGCGTCTGCAGGGTCCAGACATATTCGCGCGCGCCGGAATAGCGCAGCATCAGGCAATCGTGCTTCCTGCTGATCAGTTCCTGCGGCTCGGCCGGCTCTCCGCGCGCCTCCAGATATTTGGGTGCCGCGACCAGCACCCGCTCGCATTCCATGATGCCGCGCATCCTGAGGCTGGAATCTTCGATGATACCGAGTCGGAAGGCGACGTCGATGCCCTCTTTCATGATATCGACATTGTGATCCGAGAGCCTCAGCCGCACTTCGATATCAGGATATTTGTCGTGGAAATCGGGAATACCCGAGGCGACCAGGCGGCGGCCGAGGCCGAGCGGCGCGGTCACGCGGATGGTGCCGCGCGGCTGACCGGAAAGGGCCGAAACCGCGGCCTCCGCCTCGGTGATCGCTTCCAGCACTTGCTTGGCGCCGGTGTAGAACACCGTGCCATGCTCGGTCGGCATCAATTGTCGTGTCGTGCGGTTGAACAGCCGCACACCAAGGTGCTTCTCCAGCTCCTTGATGCGGTTGGAAGCAACCGCCGGCGAAATGCGCATGTCGCGCCCGGCCGCCGACAGATTGCCGAGCTCGACCACGCGGACGAAGACAGCGATGTTGTCGAGATAGGCCATGCGGTTCAGGGGCTTTCAATCAAGCTGTGTGCGAGCAACCTAGTATTTTCCAATTTTTTTTGAAAGTCATCGCACACCTCGCCTCTTTCCGTTTGCGCGCCACACCGTAAAGTCGCTTCATCGGCAGGGACGACTTCAATGATGGATTTCGCTATTTTCTGGGACTGGCTGAGCTTTGCCGTGCGCTGGCTGCACGTCATCACCGGCATCGCCTGGATCGGCTCGTCCTTCTATTTCGTCGCGCTTGATCTCGGTTTGCGCCAGCGACCGGGCATGCCTGTCGGCGCCTTCGGCGAGGAGTGGCAGGTGCATGGCGGCGGCTTCTATCACATCCAGAAATACCTGGTCGCGCCGGCCGAGATGCCGGAACACCTCACCTGGTTCAAATGGGAATCCTACGCCACCTGGCTGTCCGGCTTCGCCATGCTGTGCGTGGTCTACTATGCCGGGGCCGACCTGTTCCTGATCGATCCCAACGTGCTGCCGATGTCTGTGCCGGTCGGGATCGTCCTGTCGATGGCGACGATCGGCGTCGGCTGGGTGGTTTATGACCTGCTCTGCCGTTCGCCGCTGGGCAAAAGCGATACAGGCCTGATGCTGGTGCTCTACTGCGTGCTGGTGTTCATCGCCTGGGGACTGACCCATCTGTTCACCGGCCGCGCCGCTTTCCTGCATCTGGGCGCCATCACCGCCACGATCATGTCGGCCAATGTCTTCATGGTCATCATCCCCAACCAGAAGATTGTCGTTGCCGACCTCATCGCCGGCCGCAAGCCGGATCCGAAATACGGCAAGATCGCCAAGCAGCGCTCGCTCCACAACAATTACCTGACGCTGCCGGTGCTGTTTCTGATGCTGTCGAACCATTACCCGCTGGCGTTCGGCACTGAGTTCAACTGGATCATCGCCTCCCTGGTGTTCATCATCGGCGTGTTGATCCGCCACTACTTCAACACCGTGCACAAGCGCGCCGGCAACCCGCACTGGACCTGGCTGGGCGCCCTTGTCCTGTTCCTCATCATCGTCTGGTTGTCCACCGTGCCGAAGGTGTTGACCGGCGAACCAAAGGCGTCCGCCTCGGCGCAAGTCTATATCGCCTCGGCCCATTTCCCGGCCGTGCGCGACACCGTGCTCGGCCGCTGCTCGATGTGCCATTCACAGGAGCCGGTCTACGAGGGCATCTACCATGCGCCCAAGGGCGTGATGCTGGATACCGACGCCGGCATCGCCGAGCATGCCCGCGAGATCTATCTGCAGGCCGGCCGCAGCCATGCCATGCCGCCCGCCAATGTCAGCCAGATCACCGACAAGGAGCGGGCGCTGCTGGTGGCCTGGTTCGAAGGCGCGGGGAAATAAGCATGACATCGACACTTCTGCGTGGCCGCACGCTGTCCTTCGTGCGCTGGCCTGAAAGCATCGATGATCATTCCGCCTGGCGCTACGAGGAGGATGGCGGCCTGCTGATCCACGACGGCAGGATCGTCGCTGCGGGCGCTTACGTCGATGTTGAAAGGAAGGCAGGCGAGACAGCGAGAAGGATTGATCACCGGCCGCATCTGCTGCTTCCGGGCTTCATCGATGCCCATGTGCATTTCCCGCAGATGCAGATCATCGCCTCCTACGGCGCGGAACTGCTCGATTGGCTGAACGCCTACACTTTCCCGGAGGAGACGAAGTTCGCCAATGCGCAGCATGGCCGGCGCGTCGCGCGGCTATTCCTCGACGAGATGGTGCGCCACGGCACCACGACGGTTGCCGCCTACTGTTCCGTGCACAAGGCCTCCGCAGAAGCTTTCTTCGCCGAGTCGCATGACCGCAACATGCTCAACATCGCCGGCAAGGTGATGATGGACCGCAACGCGCCCGATGGCGTGCTCGACACGCCGCAATCGGGCTATGACGACAGCAAGGCGCTGATCAAGGAGTGGCACGGCAAGGGCCGGCAGCTTTATGCCATCACCCCTCGCTTCGCGATCACCTCGTCGCCGGAGCAGATGGAGATGGCCGGCGCGCTATGCCGCGAATACCCCGACCTGCACATCCAGACGCATCTGTCGGAAAACCATGCCGAGATCGCCTTCACGCAGGAGCTTTATCCGTGGTCGCGCGATTACACCGACGTCTATGAGCATTACGGGCTGTTGGGTAGAAAGAGCCTGCTCGGCCATTGCATCCATCTGTCGGAGCGGGAAGCGGACGCGCTTTCGGACAGCGGCTCCGTAGCCGTGTTCTGCCCGACCTCGAACCTTTTCCTCGGCTCCGGCCTGTTCGATTATCAGCGCTACCGCACCCGCGATAAAGCCCTCCGCATCGCCGCCGCCACCGATGTCGGTGGCGGCACCAACTATTCCATGCTGCGCACCATGGACGAGGGCTACAAGGTGATCGCGCTGAACGGCGAGAAGCTGAACCCGTTCCAGTCCTTCTGGCAGGTCACGCGCGGCAACGCCGAGGCGCTGTCGGTGGCGCAAAGGATCGGCACGCTGGAGGAAGGCACCGATGCCGATATCGTCGTGCTGGACGCCAGGGCGACGTCGTCGATGCGGCTCAGGATGGAGACCGTCGAGACGCTGGCGCAGGAACTCTTTCTCTTGCAGACGCTGGGCGATGATCGCGCCGTGCGCGAGGTCTATGTGGCGGGTCGGCCGCCAAAAACCGATTTGGCAATTTAGAACGTGACGGCGCGTTCCTTGCTTGACCCGGGCTTGACCCAGCGGCAACCATCCGTCAAAGCGTGCGGCGACGTTGAAAGGGGAACGACATGGCCGTTGCCGAAGACATCGCTCTGATCAAGAGACAGGAGGAAGTCCTTGTCTTTCCCGCCTTCGACGAGGCAGTCGCGTTCAGTGTCGGGTCCGCGATCCGCGACAGGGCGCTCACCGAGAATCTCCCGGTCATAGTCGACATCAGGACGTTCGACCGGCCGCTGTTCTACGCCGCCATGCCGGGCTCGAACGCTTCCAATCCCGACTGGGCGCGGCGCAAGATCAACGTCGTCAAGCGGTTCCTGAAAAGCACTTACCGCATGGTGCTGGAACAGCAGCGCCCCGACCGCACTTTCAAGATCGGCGAGGGCCTGGATATTGCTGACTACGTGCTGGCCGGCGGCGGCTTTCCCGTCACGGTCAAGGGTGTCGGGGTCATCGGCGTCATCGCCGTCTCCGGGTTGCCGGAGCGCGAGGATCACGGCGTGGTGGTCGATGCGCTGTGTAATCATTTGGGCCTCGACAAGCGCGAACTGGTATTGCCGCCGGAAGAAAAATCGTGACATCGGCGCCGCCCCTCATCCGCCTGCCCGTCCTTCGCAGCAGCTGCGCTGTAGCTGCTGCGGGTGGAAGTGAAACGCTCCACCGCTGGCTATCCCCCTATGCCCGTTCTTCACGGGGAGAGGGTCGGGGTGAGGCGCAACGTCAGCTCTGCAAGAATGCGCGAAACGCTGCTGGCTGCCGGATATGACCATTCTCGATCCCAAATCCTTCCTCACCTCCATCTTCAACGCCGCCGTCGCCGCCGCCGATCCGGAAAAGACCATCCGCTATCATTTGCCGGTCAGGCCCAAGGGCCGCACCATCGTGATCGGCGCCGGCAAAGGCTCGGCGCAGATGGCGGCGGCCTTCGAGAAAGCATGGGACGGCCCGCTCGAAGGACTGGTCGTCACCCGCTACGGCTATGACGCGAAATGTGAGCGCATTGAGATCATCGAGGCGGCGCATCCGGTGCCGGACGCCGCCGGGCTCGAGGCTTCGCGGCGGCTGCTCGGGAAGGTGCAAGGGCTGACCGCCGACGATCTGGTGGTGGCGCTGATTTCCGGCGGCGGTTCGGCGCTGCTGCCGTCACCGGCAACCGGCCTGACATTGGCCGACGAGATCGCCGTCAACGAGGCGCTGCTGGCGTCGGGCGCGCCGATCGCGGCGATGAACACCATCCGCAAGCATCTTTCCACCATCAAGGGAGGCCGGCTGGCCGCCGCCGCCTGGCCGGCCAAAATGGTGTCGCTGGTTGTCTCCGATATTCCCGGTGACAATCCGGCGCTGGTCGCATCCGGCCCGACCGTTCCCGACACCGGCAGCCGGGCGGATGCGCTGGCGTCGATATCAGCCTACGGCATGAACCTGCCGGCCTCGGTCATGGCGCATATCAATTCACCGGCCGCCGATGCACCAATTCCCGGGGATGAGCGCTTTTCGCGCAACGAGGTGCATCTGATCGCCTCCGCCGGCGTGTCGCTCGAAGCAGCCGCAGCGGAAGCGAGCCGACAGGGCATGGAAGCTGTCATTCTCTCGGATGCCATCGAAGGCGAAGCCCGCGAGGTGGGCGGGGTTCACGCGGCCATCGCGCGCGAAGTAGCGACACGCAATCGGCCTTTCTCAAAGCCGGTGCTGATCCTGTCCGGCGGCGAGACCACGGTGACGCTGCGTGCCAAGGGGAAAGGCGGCCGCAACTCCGAATTCCTGCTCGCCTTCGCCATCGGCATCAATGATGTGAAGGGCATTCACGCCCTGGCCGCCGACACCGACGGCATCGACGGCTCGGAGGACAATGCCGGCGCCTTCGCCGATGGTTCCACGGTCGCGCGCATACGCGCGGCCGGCATCGACGCCAAGGCGATGCTGGCAGGCAACAATGCCTGGACGGCTTTCAACGCGGTCGGCGATCTGTTCGTGCCCGGTCCGACCGGCACCAATGTCAACGATCTCAGGGCCATCCTGATTCGCTAATCGTTTGGATCAGGCAGCCATCAGCCGCTTCACCTGCTTCATGTCGTCAAGGAACCGTTCTCGCTCGGCCTCCTTGTCCGCACGGTCACGGATGCGCAGGATGAAGGATGGATGGATGGTGATGAACACACGCATGCCATCTTCCCGCTCGATCGCCTGGCCGCGCATCTTCGTCACCGGAACCGCCTTGCCGAGCAGCGACAATGCCGCCGTTGCGCCAAGCGCCACGGCAAGGTTCGGTTTGATCAGTCCGAATTCCTGGTCGAGCCACCAGCGGCACGCCTGAATCTCGCCGGCGTTCGGCTTGGAATGAATGCGACGCTTGCCGCGCGGCTCGAACTTGAAGTGCTTGACCGCATTGGTGACGTAGACTTTCTGGCGGTCGACCCCGGCGTCGTCCAGTATGGCGTCGAACACCCTGCCGGCCGGGCCGACGAAGGGAGCGCCGGCGAGATCTTCCTGATCGCCGGGCTGCTCGCCGACGAAAATCACCTTGGCGCCGTCAGGCCCTTCGCCGAACACGGTCTGCGTCGCATCGCGCCACAGCGGGCAGCGGTGGCAAGCCTTCGCTACCTCACGCAGCTCCGAGATCGAGGTGACATCTGGCAGTGGCTCGTCGGACGGCCCGGAAATGCGCCTGGCCGGCCTCTTCGCTTCATGCGTTTGGCCTGTGGTCGCCATCATCCTGTCCTGTCGGTTCTGACACTGAAATGGACGGGAAGGGCGATGGTTCCTCCGAGGGCTCAGACCTCGTGCAGATAGAGGTGATAGTCCAGCTCGCTGACCGTGCGCGCCACGCGCAGGTATTCGGACTGCTTGATCGCCACGAAGGTGCGGTGCAGGTCTTCGCCAAGCGCGCCTTTGAGGAAGCTGGACGCTCTGGCCGCCTCGATCGCCGCGCGCCAGTCGACCGGCATGGTCGTGCGCGTCACCGCCGCCTCATAGCCGTTTCCGGTCGTCTCGGGGCCGGGGTCGAGGCCTTCGTCGAGCCCTTTGACGATGCCGGCAAGCACGGTTGCCGCGATCAGATAGGGGTTGGCGTCGACGCCCGACGGCCGATGCTCGATGCGCCGGTTCCTGGCGTCGCCCGCCGGCACGCGCAGCGCCACCGACCGGTTGTTGACGCCCCAGGTCGGCGCCACCGGTGCATAGGATTGGGAGACGAAGCGCCGCCAGGAATTGGCGTGCGGCGCAAACACCAGCATCGATTCCGCCATGGTCTGGATCAGGCCGCCCAGCCCGCGCAGCAGTGGCAGCGACCAACTCTCGCCACCGGCCTCCGAAAAAACGTTTCGGCTAGCCTTGTCCTGCAGCGAGACGTGGAAATGCATGCCGGAGCCGGCATATTTCTCGATCGGTTTGGCCATGAAGCAAGCGGTGACGCCATGGCGGCGCGCCTGCGCCCGAACCAGCCGTTTCAGCATGACGAGGTCGTCGGCCGCCCGCATCACATCCTTGCGGTAGTTCAGCGTCAATTCGTACTGGCCGGGCGCATATTCGGAAATCACGGTCTCGGCCGGAATGCCCTGTGCCTTGGCCGCGGCATAGATGTCGGTAAACAGCGGCTCCATGCCGTGCAGATGGTCGACCGAGTAGACCTCGGTCTTGCCCGAGACGCGGCCATCCAGCACGGCGTGCGCCGGCTGCACCTTGCCGTCGCTGTCGCGCTCATTGGCGAGGAGAAAAAATTCGAGCTCGAAGGCGCCGGCCGGGTACAGCCCCTTGGACGCCAATATGTCGACCTGCCTTGCCAGCGCCAGCCGCGGGTCCGATGACATCGGCGCGCCGTCGAGATGATACATCGCCATCAGCACCTGGCCGCGCGGCGGGTTGGTCCCGTGGAGCGGCACCAGCGTGCCAGGAATCGGCCAGGCGCGCAGATCGCCGTCGCCGGTGGTCCAGATCAGCCCGGTCTCGTGCACGTCCTCGCCGGTGATGTCGAGGCCGAGGATCGAGATCGGCATGTGCCGGCCGCCTTCGAAGATGGCTTTCAGCTCGTGCCGGCGCACGATCTTGCCACGGCCGACGCCGTTGGCATCGGTCAGCACGATATCGAAGGCTTCGATCTCAGGATGGGCGTCGAGAAAGGCCTGCGCCTCGGTGGGCGTCGAGCCCGAAGGTGAAGTCATGATGGAGCCCGGCCTGGCTTGCGCGCCTGTCTGTTCGGTGGCTTGTCTCATGCCGCAAGCTCCGCCGCAACTGCGCCGAAGGCGGTGATCAGCCGGTTGACCTGGGCGCCAGTGGTCGCCGGAGAGATCAGCATCATATTGTGGAAGGGCGCGATAAGCACGCCGCGATTGACCAGCGCGACATGGATGGCGGCTTCGAGTTCCGGCGCGTGCGCGGCCTCCGCCTCCGCCCCATTGCGCAGCGGGCCCGGCGCGCAGATGAATTCGACGCGGGCGCCGACGCGGGCGACATGCCATGGCAGGCGGTAGCGGTCGATGACCGTGGTCAGCCCGGCATCGAGCCGCCGCGCCAGATGATCCATGCGGTCGTAGTTCTCGGCCGTCATCACTTCTTCGAGCGCGGCGCGCATCGCGGCGAATTGCAGAGGATTGGCCGAGAGCGTCGTGCCCATGCCGGAATAACCCGGCTCTTTCGTCCTGTTGTAGTCGGCGTAGCGCGAGGCGACCTCTTCGCTCATGCCCCATACGCTTGCCGGTACACCACCGGCGATCGGCTTGCCTAGCACGAACAGGTCCGGCTCCAGCCCGTATTTCGCGGAATAGCCGCCCGGTCCGGTCGAGATCGTGTGTGTCTCGTCGATCAGAAGCAGCGTGCCGGCCGCGCGGGTCAGCTTTCGCAGCGCCTCGTGGAAACCGGGATCGGCCAGCACCATGCAGGAATTGGTCAGCACCGGTTCGGCGATGACGCAGGCGACATCCTTGTCCCTGAGCGCTGCCTCCAGCGCGGCAACGTCGTTGAACTCGATGACCTTGGCCGTGCGGGTCAGGTCGCGGAATTCTCCGGCCAATCCGGGCCGGTTGGCCGGCTTGCCGTCGATCAGCCGCACCATCGTCTCGTCGACAGAGCCGTGATAACAGCCGTTGAAAACCAATATCTTTTCTCGCCCGGTGACGGCGCGGGCAACGCGCAGCGCGAAGCGGTTGGCATCGGTCGCCGTCGTGGCGATCTGCCAGAACGGCAGGCCGAAGCGCTGTTGCAGCAGCGGTCCAATGGCGAGCGCATCTTCCGAAGGCAGCATGTATGTCAGGCCGCGTCCGGCCTGCCGGCGGATGGCGCGCGCTATCGCCGGCGGCGAATGGCCGAACATCGATCCGGTGTCGCCGAGGCAGAAATCGTCGAGCCTGTTGCCGTCGATGTCGGTGATCGTAGCGCCTTTGGCGCTCTCGACCAGGATCGGAAACGGCGTCGGCCAGTCGTTCATCCAGTGCATCGGCACGCCACCGAAGAAGCCGGGCAGGCCGTTGCCGGCCTTGGCCTGCGATTTCGGCCGCGCCTTGCGGAAGCTGGCGCCTTCGGTATCCCGCAATGCGGCAATGCGGTCGCGGCTGACGCCGCCAATGGACGTGTGGGCGCTGTGCATGAAACCCCTCTCTGGCGCAGTAGTGGAGTAGTGGGGTAGGCGCTCAACGGCCCGGATGCTCTAAACCCGCTCCCATATTGCCCTACTCCCCTACTCCCCTAACCCGTGATGTCGATAACGCCGCAGTCGCCGGCGGCACTGCCGAAGGCGATGCGGCGTTCTTCCCTGTCCCACATCATCGAGGTGATGGCGCCCTTGCCGGGGCGACGCAACAGCACTTCCTTGGCGTCGGAAAAACGCACCGCCATCACCATGCCGTCCTCATAGCCGATGGCGACGACATCCTGGCTCGGATGGCAGGCGACTGAGGTCACCATCGCATTGCCGCGCGTACCGAGTTCCAGCGGCGCCTTGCCCATTGGCCCGTCCTTGCCTGAAAACGGCCAGACGATCGCCGCCGGCGCGCCGGAACTCGCCAGCCACTTGCCTTTCACGCTCCATGACAGGCTTTTGACCTTGGCGGGATAGCCGCTCATGCGCATGTGCTTGCCGTCCGCCAGCTTCCAGCCGTGCAACGCGTTTTCCTGCATGGTGGTGACCAGGAAGGCGCCATCCGGCGAGAAGGTGATGCCGGTATGGGCGCCGGCCCATTCGAGCTCCACCGGCTTGCCCTCGGCGGCCGGGAAATGCAGCGTCGCGCCATTGTAGCGCGCGACGCCGAAGCGCATGCCCTTGGGCGAAAATGCCAGCCCCTCGACCGAACGCGGATGGGCGAACTCTTTTGTGTGGCCGTCGGCAAAGCGCACATAGGCGGTCTTGCCTGTAGCGTAGGCGATGGCGCCTTGCGGGCCAGCGGCGACGCTGGTGACCCACTTCTTGCCCGCGCTCGCCAATTCCTTGGCCTCGCCGCCCGCTTTCACCGCAAACACCTTGCCGTCTTCGCCGCCGGTGAGCAGCCGGTCATTGGCGGCATCGTGGAAGGCCGCGAGCAGCCCGTCATTGGCCTGCACCGTCTTGTGGCCATTGTCGAGCCGATGGACGGTGCCGTCGGCCAGCGCGAAATGCGGCACGTCGCCGAGGAAGACGGCGGCAAGGCAATGGCCTTCGAGATCAAGCGGGGCGACGGTCGGCATGTAGGACAGGTCCATTCCAGATTGTTGCTGGTCGTCTCGGGAGCCGCCGGCGCGCCAGGCGCGGCCCCACCCTCTCCCGCAAGGGGAGGAGGAAGAGCGGGCAGCGCTACCGCCATAAAGTCCGGAAATCAAGCGGCCTGGCAGGCCTCGAAGCTCTTCTTCAGCCGTTCGGCGTCCAGTTCGCGACCGATGAACACCAGCCGGCTCTCATGCTTCTCGCCGTCTTTCCAGGCGCGCTGGTGGTCGCCCTCGATGATCATGTGCACGCCCTGGATGACGTAACGCTCGTCGTCGCCCTTCAAGGCGATGATGCCTTTCAGGCGCAGGATGTTCGGCCCCTCCATCTGGGTGACCTTCTCGATCCAGGGGAAGAATTTCTTCGGATCCATCTCGCCCCCGCGCAGCGAAACCGACTGCACCGTCACGTCATGGATGTCGGATGGGTGCGCGTGATGGTGGTGCCCATCGTGGTCATGATCGTGCCCGTCATGATCGTGCCCGTCATGATC
Source organism: Mesorhizobium sp. BR1-1-6 (assembly GCF_020165355.1). NCBI lineage: Bacteria > Pseudomonadati > Pseudomonadota > Alphaproteobacteria > Hyphomicrobiales > Phyllobacteriaceae > Mesorhizobium > Mesorhizobium sp. BR1-1-6. Next base: position 45,223 of record NZ_JAIUHZ010000027.1, read on the forward strand.
GTGGTGGTGATGATCGTGGTCATGATCATGATCATGCTCATGGTGGTCGTCATGCGCCTCGAGGAAATGCGGGTCGTTCTCCAGCGCCCTGGACAGGTCGAAGGCGCCGCGGTCGAGCACTTCCGACAGCGCCACGCCGGCGCGGGTGGTGCGATGGATCCTTGCGGCCGGGTTGATGGCGCGGATCGTCGCTTCGACCTTGGCCAGTTCTTCTGGTGTGACGAGGTCGGTCTTGTTGAGCACGACGACGTCGGCGAAGGCGATCTGGTCCTCGGCTTCCTTGGAATCCTTCAGCCTGAGCGGCAGGTGCTTGGCGTCGACCAGCGCCACCACGGCGTCGAGCTTCGTCTTGGAGCGCACGTCGTCGTCCATGAAGAAGGTCTGCGCCACCGGCACCGGATCGGCGAGACCCGTGGTCTCCACCACGATGGCGTCGAAGCGGCCGGGCCGGCGCATCAGGCCCTCGACGACGCGGATCAGGTCGCCGCGCACCGTGCAGCAGACGCAGCCATTGTTCATCTCGTAGATTTCCTCGTCGGACTCCACGATCAGGTCGTTGTCGATGCCGATCTCGCCGAATTCGTTGACGATGACGGCGTAGCGCCTGCCGTGGTTTTCCGACAGGATGCGGTTGAGCAGCGTCGTCTTGCCGGCGCCGAGATAGCCGGTCAGAACGGTTACGGGGATCTGCGTCTGTGCGTCGCTCATGGCTTGCCTCGAATGGATGGGCCTTGAAAGATTTCGGCCTCGAAAGGGATTGTCGGCTCCATATAGGATGCGCGGCGGGCTTTTGCACGAGGCAAACCGCGAATGGCTGCGGTCCAATCCATAGGCCAACGTCTCGTCGAAGCAGGCGGCTGGCGGCGCCCTGCCGGCCATGCGGTATCGGTGCGCAGAAAGAGCCTGTGGACGGCCACGGCGGGCCGATCCACCGCAATCGCTTTCGCGAAAAGTCGTTTGTCATCTAACTGAAATAATCATCTGGCATTAGCCACGGCGGGTACCGCAATGCTTGCCGGCAAAGCTGTTTCAGGCGCCGGAATCTTTTTTGATCGTCGATTGCCAACCGGCCGGCTGCGTCTATGCTGCCCGCACCGATATGGCCGAAGAGGGATGACCATGGCCAAGGCGGACAAGACTGCGACAATGAGCCGGCTGCATTCGGCGGCAAGGCTGGCAAGAACAGCGCTTGCGGCACGGCTGCTGGCGCATGGCTTCTATGCCGGCCAGGACCAGATCATGCTGGCGCTCGACCGCGAGGATGGCCAAACCCCGGGCAATCTGGCTGGCCGGCTCGGCGTGCGCCCGCCCACCATCACCAAAACCATCAATCGGCTGCAGGCACAGGGCTTTCTGCAAAAGCGCGCCTCCGACGCCGATGCCCGCCAGGCGCATATCTTTCTCACCGACACCGGTCGCGAGACCATCCGCGCCATCGAAAAGTCGGTGAAGAAGACCGAAAAGCAGGCGCTGAAGGGCCTCGACAAGAAGGACCAGAAGGCACTGTTCAAATTTCTTGCCCGCATCGAGGCCAATCTTTCGAACGAAGACCTGGCCTTGATCGACGACGACGCCGAGTCGGACGACTGACCGCCGGTTGCGGTGATCAGGCCACCGCGGCGGACCCACGGATCAGCGAAGACCAGCGTCCCGGCGTCATGCCGAATGCCTTCTTGAATTGCCTGTTGAAGTGGCTTTGGTCGCTGAAACCAGCCTCGGCCGCGATCTGTGCCAGCGGCTCGCCGGCGGCGATCATGCGCCGCGCGCGCTGAAGCCGGCGCATCAAAAGGAAACGATGCGGGCTGGTGGAGAAAGCGGCGCGGAAATGCCTGGACAAGGCATAGCGGTCGAACCCGGTAACCGCCTCCAACTCGTCGGATCGCACGGGCCGGGCAGAGTTTTCCGTGAGATAGTCGCGCGCCAGAGCGGCCGCCCGCCAGGCCGTTCCCGGCACCGCTCTCGCCGGCTGGCCGGCATGGCGGGCGAGCCCTTGCAGCAGTTGCGCCAGGAAGTCGGCGACGAACAGCTCGTCGAGTTCCTCCTCCAGTGGACCCAGCGCCGAAAGCAAGGTCGCGCGCAGGCGTTCGTCCGCCACCACGGCTTGCCTGACGAAAGGCAACGATGCGCCACCGAGGCAGTCCAGCATCAGCGACGGTTCCAGATAGAGGATCCTGTAGCGCAGCCTGTCCTCGGTTCCCGCGCCGCCATCATGCAGTTCGTCGGGATGCAGGACGATGATCTGGCCGGGCAGGCTATGCCGCGCGGCCCCGCGATAGCGAAAGCTCTGCACGCCTTGCAGCGTCACCCCGATCGCATAGGTGTCGTGGCGATGCAGGTCGAAGGCGCTGCCGTGGAATCGCGCCTCGATGCGCTCCATGCCGGCGGGGTCGCGGGCGGCAATGATGCAGTTTTCCGCAGCCTCCGCGCACAAACGTCCAAGACCCTGGAACGCCTGGCTGCCTAGATCGAGCGACATCGCTTCCTTTCGCCTTGAAAGGGGCACAACCCCGAATGGTCACTGTCTCATGTTCGATACGAAATTTGCAATCGTGCTCAGGGATGATCTGCCGGTCTGGCAAAAGCTCAACGTCACCGCATTCCTGACCAGCGGCGTCGTCGCGCAGTTCCCCGATATCATCGGCGAGCCCTATCGTGACCGCGCCGGCAATGTCTACAACCCGCTGTCGATCCAGCCCGTCATCGTGCTGTCCGCCGACCAGGCGACACTCGGCGCAATCCACAGCCGCGCCCTGGAGCGCGGAGTAACGAGCTCGCTCTATGTCGAGGAGATGTTCTCGACCGGGTTCGACGCCGCCAACCGCGCCGTCTTCGCCGAATTCGCGCCGGAAGACGCCAAGGTGGTCGGCATCGCATTGCGCGCCGACAAGAAGACGGTCGACAAGATCACCAAGGGTGCTCGCATGCATCCCTGACGACCCGGGCCTGAGCCTGTCCGCAGCTCTTGTTGTGCCAGCGGCTTTTGGCTTGCCGCACGCCCGCAATTGCCGCAAAGGTGGGCCTCAGCCCAGCTTTCCATTCGGCCTGCAAGTGAGTGCTCCCCAAACATCTTCAGAAAGCGCGACGCCGCCGGTGGCGATCCTGTGCATGCTTTCCACCTATGTCTTCTTCACCTTTCTCGACACCAGCAGCAAATACCTCGTCCTAGCCGGCGTCTCCGCGCTTGTCGTCGCCTGGGTGCGCTTTACCGTGCATGTCGTGCTGGTCGGCGCGCTGTTGCGCGGCTGGCGCGAACCGGCGCGGTTCCGTCCGGCCAACCTGCCGGCTCATGTCCTGCGCGGGCTGTTCCTGTTCGGCTCGACCATTTGCAACGTGCTGGCGCTGCGGTCCCTGCAACTGGCCGAGACGACATCGATCTATTTCTTCGGGCCGATGGTCATCACCGCGCTTGCCGGCCCGCTGCTTGGCGAATGGGCGGGCTGGCGGCGGTGGCTGGCGATCCTGGCCGCGTTCGCCGGGGTTCTGATCATCACAAGGCCGGGGGTCGGCGTTTTCGGCATCGGTCATTTGTTCGCGCTCGGCTCGATGCTGTCGAACTGCTTCTATGTGATCATGACCCGGCGCATGTCGGCGACCGAGACATCGGAAAGCCTCATCCTGTTTTCGGCACTGGCCCCGGCGGTGGTGCTCCTGCCCATGCTGCCGTTCTCGTTTTCCCTGCCGCATGATGGCTGGCACTGGTTCATCCTGCTCATGCTCGGCGTCTTTGGCGGCGTCGGTCATTGGCTTCTGGTGCAGGCCTATCGCATGGCCACCACCACCGCGCTCGCCCCCTATCCCTATTCGCAGATGGTGTGGATGATCCTTTCCGGGCTCATCGTCTTCAAGCAGTTCCCCGACCGCTGGACGCTCGTCGGCGCCGCCGTCATCGTCGCCAGCGGTCTCTACATCGTCCATCGCGAGCACCGGCTGCGCCTGCGCAATCGTGCGGTGCTGGACGTCGAGGCGGAAGCGCTGGCAAAAAAACTTTGATTTAGCCTCGAAGGGTGGCATAAGGCCGCCTTTAAACAGTTTAAAAAACGACGGGGGAGGGGAAGGCTGGCACAGAAGATCAAGCTGTCGACGATCGCGGATGCGCTCGGCGTGTCCACGGCCACGGTATCGCTGGCGCTGCGCGACAGCCCGCTGGTGGCAGGCGGCACCCGTGACCGCATCAAGGAACATGCCCGCGCCATCGGCTACATCTACAACCGCCGTGCCGCCAGCCTGCGTACCTCGCGTTCGGGCATTGTCGGCGTCGTCGTGCATGACATCATGAACCCGTTCTTCGCCGAGATACTGCGCTCGATCGAAAGCGAGCTCGACCGCAGCCGCCAGACCTTCATCCTGTCCAATCACTACGACCAGCTCGAGAAGCAGCGCACTTTCATCGACACGCTTTTGCAGCTCGGCGCCGACGGCGTCATCATGTCGCCGGCCATCGGCACTCCGGCCTCGGATATTCTGATGGCCGAGGAAAACGGCCTGCCGGCGGTGCTGATCGCGCGCACCGTCGAGGGCGCCGACGTGCCGGTTTTTCGCGGCGACGATGCCTATGGCACGGGGCTTGCCACCAATCACCTGATCTCGCTCGGCCACAAGCGCATCGCCATGATCGGCGGCACCGACCAGACCTCGACCGGCCGCGATCGCTACCAGGGCTATGTCAACGCCATGGAGGCCGCCGGGCTGGAAGTGCGGCCGGCCTGGCGCATCCCCGGCCCGCGCACCAAGCAGGCTGGCTTCGAGGCCGCCGGACAGTTTCTGGCCCTGAAGGACAAGCCGACAGCCGCCTGCTGCTGGAACGACCTCGTCGCCATCGGCCTGATGAACGGCATCGCGCGCGCCGGCCTGGTGCCCGGCCTGGACATATCGGTCACCGGCTACGACGATCTCGAGGAGGCGGCAATCGCCACGCCGGCGCTGACCACCGTGTGGAACGGTCAGCGCGAGGTTGGCCGCCGCGCCGCCAGCGCCCTGCTCGACAAGCTGAACGGGCAGACGGTGCGGCCCTCTCAGGAACTGATCAAGCCGGAACTGCATGTGCGACAGTCGACCGGCAAGCCGGTGGAGCGTGCATGACAAGGCCCGAGCAACTGCAAACCGTCGCCATCCTGGTGCCGGGGCATTTCAACGACCACGCGGTCGAGCGCATCGACCGGACATTCAGGCGTGTCGGGATCGAGCGCGCCGACCCGTCCCTGGTCACCGATGAAATGCGTGACAACGTGCGCGCCATCGCCTCGTTCGGCGGCATCAGCGCGGCCTTCATGGATGCATTGCCCAAGCTTGAGATCGTCGCCAGTTTCGGTGTTGGCTACGATTCGGTCGATGCCCGCCACGCTGGCGATCACGGCATCATGGTCACCAACACGCCGGATGTGCTGACCGAGGAGGTCGCCGACACCGCCATCGGCCTGCTGATCAACACCGTGCGCGACCTGCCGCGCGCCGAAGCCTGGCTGCGCGACGGCAGCTGGCAGCGCAAGGGCAACTATCCCTTGAGCCGGCTTACCTTGCGCGGCCGCAGCGCCGGCATTTTCGGCATGGGCCGCATCGGGCTCGCCATTGCCCGCCGGCTGGAGGCGTTCGGATTGCCCGTCGCCTATCACAACCGGCGCCGGGTCGAGGGCCTGTCCTACCCCTATCATCCGACGCTGAAGGGCCTCGCCGAAGCAGTCGACACGCTGATTTCGGTGGTCCCGGGCGGCGCCTCGACGGAAAAGGCGGTCGATGCCGAGATCCTGTCGGCGCTTGGCGCCAACGGCGTCTTCGTCAATATCGGGCGCGGCAGCACGGTCGACGAGGCGGCGCTTGCGACAGCCCTCGCCAAGGGCACTATCGCCGCCGCCGGGCTCGATGTCTTCGCCGACGAACCGAACGTGCCGCGGGCGCTGCTTGACGCGACCAATGCCAGTCTGTTGCCGCATGTCGGTTCGGCGTCGGAGCACACACGTCGCGCCATGGCGGATCTGTGCGTCGACAATCTGGTGTCCTGGTTCAGCGAGCGCCGGTCGATCACACCTGTGCCCGAGACCGCGCATGTGAAGGCGCGCTGCTGAGCGGTCGGGCTGCCATATTTATTAACGTCAGCTTAACCCTTTGAAATCATTCTTCATCCTGTCCGTACGCATGGATGAGGATCACCATGAAAACGCTTTCCGTACTGATCGGAGCCGCCGCCCTGTTTGGCGGCGTTCAGCTGTTTCATGGCGGCACTGGCGAAAGCGTCGCTGAAGAGGCCGCGCCGCCCGACACCTACAGGCTGGTCGCCAATGGTGATGAGGGGGTTTGCGCAATCAAACGCGGCGCCACCGTCTCGGACGGCCTGTCGCTTTTGACGGTGGCTCCGAACTGTAGCCGACTCATGCCAGGCATCGAGCGGGCGAAATTCTGGCGCGAGCAGGAGGACGGCACGGTCGCCTTCAGCGTCAACGGCGTCGATCCGATCGTCACCTTCGCGGTCGCCGATGGCGACGGATTCGAATCCTACGCTCCCGCACTGCCGCTGCTGTCGCTGGCGGCCGCCGGGGACCCGAGCACCGACGACTGATTACTCCGCCGCCGCGCGGGCGCCGGCTTTGGCAGCCGCATGCAGGCGAACCGCGTCGCCGAAGGCCCGGAAGATCTTGGCCGAGTTACTATCCGACTTGACCCAGTATTCGGGATGCCACTGGACGCCGACCGCGAAAGCGCGGGCATCCTTTACAGAGACCGCCTCGACGGTGCCGTCGTCGGCCACGGCTTCGATCTGCAGCTTCGAACCAAGCCGGCCGATTGCCTGGCGGTGCAACGAGTTGACCTTCATGTCGCCGGCCCCAAACACACCGGCCAGGCAACTGCCCGCCTTGATCGAAACGGTCTGGTGAATCGCGAAACGTTCGTCCTGATTGTCGCTCACCGGCGCGCGGTGGTCGAGCGAGCCTTCACGCTCCTGGATTTCGGTGCCCAGCGTGCCGCCCAGCGCCACGTTCATCTCCTGGATGCCGCGGCAGATGGCAAGCAGCGGCACGCCACGCTCGATCGCCTTGCGAATCAGCGGCAAGGTGGTGGCGTCGCGTGCCGGATCATACGGGCCGTTCGCCTCGCTGGCATCGCCGCCATAGAGCGAGGGGTCGACGTTGGATTTCGAGCCGGTCAGCATGACGCCGTCGACCGACGACAGCAGCTCATCGAAATCGAGCCGCTCGCCGAACGAAGGCACCAGCACCGGAAACACGCCGGCGCCGGCTATCGCCGCCTCCAGATATTGCTGTGGGGCGGCATGCCAGGTGTAGTTGTCGAATTGACGGACGTCGGTCGATATGGCGACGAGCGGCTGCTGCATTTTGGCTTTGTTTTCCATCTGGGCCGGGGAATCCTGCCTTCAAAATAGGCGATCCCAGCACATTTTTCCATGACAAGTTTCGGTCCGTCGGATGGGCCACCAAACGGCCCGTTAGACTATAGTTGCAAGGCCCTGCGCACACGCCGTCAAATCAGGCCGCCACGCTGGACTCGACTCCTTGCCCGTGTATTGTTTCGCCCAGCCGTGCGGGGCATCGAGCATGCGCCGCACGTCGGTTTGTTGATCCAAAAGGGAGGACTTCATGGATCGTCGTTCATTCATCCGCAAGGCCGGGACGACCGGCGTTGGCGCCGCCGCGGCCGCCGCCACGCTCGCCGCGCCGGCCATAGCCCAGTCCAATCCAAAGGTGACCTGGCGGCTGGCGTCGTCCTTTCCCAAATCGCTCGACACGATCTATGGCGGCGCCGAGGTCTTCTCAAAGATGCTTTCGGAAGCCACCGACGGCAATTTCCAGATCCAGGTCTTCGCCGCTGGCGAACTGGTGCCCGGCCTTCAGGCGGCCGACGCCACGACCGCCGGCACGGTCGAGGCCTGCCACACGGTGGCATATTATTACTGGGGCAAGGATCCGACCTGGGCGCTGGGCGCGGCGGTTCCGTTCTCGCTCAACGCGCGCGGCATGAATGCCTGGCACTATCATGGCGGCGGCATCGACCTGTTCAACGAATTTCTCGCCACGCAAGGCTTGTTCGGCCTGCCTGGCGGCAATACCGGCGTGCAGATGGGCGGCTGGTTCCGCAAGGAGATCAACACGGTGGCCGACCTTTCCGGCCTCAAGATGCGCATCGGCGGCTTCGCCGGCAAGGTTGTGCAGAAGCTCGGCGTCGTGCCGCAGCAGATCGCCGGCGGCGACATCTACCCGGCGCTTGAAAAGGGCACCATCGACGCAGCCGAATGGGTCGGCCCCTATGACGACGAGAAGCTCGGCTTCTACAAGGTCGCGCCCTACTACTACTATCCAGGCTGGTGGGAAGGCGGCCCGACCGTCCACCTGATGTTCAACAAGGCGAAATACGAAGAACTTTCGCCGACTTACAAGTCGCTGCTGCATACCGCCGCGCAAGCCGCCGATGCCAACATGCTGCAGAAATACGACTATCTCAATCCTGCGGCGGTGAAGCGGCTGGTGGCCGGCGGCGCCAAACTGCGTCCGTTCAGCCAGGAGATCATGTCCGCCTGCTTCGAGAAGGCCAATGAGGTCTACGCCGAAATGGAAGCCTCGAACGCGCCGTTCAAGAAGATCTGGGACTCGATCAAGGGCTTCCGTAAGGAGCACTATCTCTGGGCGCAGGTGGCCGAGTACAATTACGACACCTTCATGATGGTCCAGCAGCGCAACGGCAAGCTGTAAGGTTTTTCTGCCTTATTTCGAAGACCCCGGACTCGGTAGTCCGGGGTTTATTCGTTGGGCGTCGGTGCTGGAAACATCGATAGTCGAAGGCGTCGAAACTTGCGCCGCAGGGCCGGGGGTCGAACGGGTTCGAAGCGACAGCGGCACTCAGCCTCGGTCCGGCACCACCACCACCTTGACCTCGCCGGCGGCAGGCGGGTTGGCGATTACCGCGGCGGCCTCTTCCAGCGGCACCTGCCTGGAGATCAGCCGGTCGATCTCGATCGCGCCCGAAGCGATCAGCTCGGCGGCGCGGCGGTGCGTGTAGGGATTGAGGAAGGAGCCGAGAACCTTCAACTCGCGAAACAGAAGATCGAAGGGCTCGAACGCCGCCCTCATGCCTTGCGGCACCACGCCGACAATGACGACCGTGCCGCCGGCCCTCGCCAGCCGCAGCGACTGCTCGACCGTTTCCTGGACACCGGCACATTCGAGCACCACGTCGACACCGCCGGGCACCAGTCCCGCTGGCCCGGAGATGGCATCGATGACGTCGGCGGCGCTTGCGTCGACCGTTGCCGTCGCGCCGAGCTCCTCGGCCAGTGCGCGCCGTGATGCCTGTCGCGTCGACAGGATGATGGTCGTCGCCCCTGCAAGCCTTGCCAGTTGCACTGTGAGCAGGCCGATCACGCCGCCGCCAAGTATGGCGACCGAGGAGCCGGGCTTGATCTCGGCCAGATCCACGCCATGCAGGCAGCAGCCGAGAGGCTCGCAGAAGGCGCCGTGCGTCGGCTTCAAGTCCGCGGGCAGGATGAAGGCCTGTTTCTGCGGCAACACGACGTAGTCGGCGAAGCCGCCGTCGCGATGGATGCCGATGGCATTGAGATTGCTGCACAAATTGATGCGGCCGGCATGGCAATGGCGGCAGCGTCCGCAGGCGATGTTGGGATCGCCGGTGACGCGGTCGCCGATCGAGAAGCCGCTCACGGAATGTCCCATTGCCTCGACGATGCCGGAGAACTCATGTCCGGGTGTTACCGGCGGCCGGCAGGGAAACTCGCCGTGGAAGAGATGCCGGTCCGTGCCGCAGACGCCGCAGGACTCGATGCGCACCAGCAGATCGTCAGGCCCGGGAACCGGCTTGGCGACCTCGCGCAGCGTGATGCTGCCAACCGCTTCCAGCCGTACCGCTTTCATGGTTTTGCGACCTCCGGCATCAGTTGAAATTCGGCGGCTGCGACAGATCCGGCTGTGGTGCCGCCGGTTTGGCGGGCGCCGTGTCGCCGAAGTTCGGCGGTTGCGACAGGTCGGGCGCGGCAGGCGCGGCGGGCGGCGGGGCGCCAGTGGCGGGTGCGGGGCCGCTCCCGGCCGGCGGCGTGCCGAGCGGCGTCAGTCCCGGCACCTCCGGCACCGTATAGTCGATCGTGCCGGAATCGACCGCTGTGCCCTTGTAGTGCATCACCATTTGCGGGAAGGCGATGGTGAGCCCGATCATGATCACCTGGATGCAGACGAACGGCACGGCGCCCCAATAGATCTGACCCGTGGTCACCGGCGCGATCTGCTTGCCGGTCAAGCGGTCGAGATAGGGCACCCGGGCGGCGACCGAGCGCAGGTAGAACAGCGCGAAGCCGAAGGGTGGATGCATGAAGCTGGTCTGCATGTTGACGCCCAGAAGCACGCCGAACCAGATCAGGTCGATGCCGAGCTTGTCGGCGGCCGGTGCCAGCAACGGCACGATGATGAAGGCCAGTTCGAAGAAATCGAGGAAGAAGGCAAGCACGAAGACCAGGATGTTGACGCCGATCAGGAAGCCGACCTCGCCGCCCGGCAGCGAGGTCAGGAGATGCTCGACCCAGATGTGGCCGTTGACGCCGTAGAAGGTGAGGGAGAAGACGCGCGCGCCGATCAGGATGAACAGCACGAAGGACGACAGCCTTGTCGTCGAAGCGAGCGCCTGCTTGACCACGTCGAGCGACAGCCGGCCTTTGATCGCCGCCATCGCCAGCGCGCCGACAGCGCCCATGGCGCCGCCCTCGGTTGGAGTGGCGATGCCAAGGAAAATGGTGCCCAGCACCAGGAAGATCAACGCCAATGGCGGGATCAGCACGATCACGACCTGCTGCGCCAGCCGCGACATCATGTTGATTTTCAGGCGCTGATCGGCGATCGCAACGATATAGATCACGGCCACTCCGATGCTGGCGCCGAGGATGTCGGCATTGTCGCCATGGGTCGGTGCGAGATAGCGGTAGGCCGCGTAGGAGATCGCCACCGTCGCCAGCAACGCCACCAGCAGCGACACGACGCCATGGCCGAGCGTGCGTGCTTCCAGCGGCAGCGCCGGCATCGAATTCGGCCGGACGATCGTCATGATCAGGATGTAGAGCATGTAGAGGCTGGTCAGCACGATGCCGGGGATCAGCGCGCCCGCATACATGTCGCCGACCGAGCGGCCGAGCTGGTCGGCGAGCACGATCAGCACCAGCGACGGCGGGATGATCTGGGCGAGCGTTCCGGACGCGGCGATGACGCCGGACGCCAGCCGGCGGTCATAGCCGTAGCGCAGCATGATCGGCAGCGAGATCAGCCCCATGGCGATGACCGATGCCGCCACCACGCCGGTCGTCGCGGCCAGCAGCGCGCCGACGAAGATCACGGCATAAGCAAGCCCGCCGCGGATCGGCCCGAACAGCTGGCCGATCGTATCGAGCAGGTCTTCCGCCATCCCCGATCGCTCGAGCACGATGCCCATGAAGGTGAAGAAAGGGATCGCCAGCAGCGTGTCGTTCGACATCACCCGGCTGCCGTAGAAATTATCCGGCAACGCATGCAGCAGCGGCCAGGCGAGATTGATCGAGCCGCCCGAATAGGGTGAGACCAGCACGCCGATGAAAAAGAACAAAAGTCCGTTGGCGGCGAGCGAGAAGGCGACGGGATAGCCGATCAGCAGGAAGAGGACCAGCGAGGCGAACATGATCGGCGCCATGTTCTGGGCGATGAACTCGATCACGAGCGCACCTCGTCGGCCAGTGCCTTGGCTTCGAGTTCCGCCTGCTCATGCGCCGATATGAACGGGGTCGGGTCGTCCATGTCGCCGCGCATGATGGCGATCTTCTTGATGATCTCGGAGATGCCCTGCAGCGCTAGCAGGAAGAAGCCGACCAGCAGGATCGCCTTTGCCGGCCAGATGATCAGCCCGCCGGAATTGTTCGACATTTCGCCGCTGCGGAACGACAGCGACACATACGGGACGAAATAGATCACCATCAGCGTCACGAACGGCATCAGGAAAAAGACATGGCCGAAAAGGTCGATCCAGTGCTGCACGCGGCGCGGGAACAGGCCATAGACGATGTCGATGCGGATATGGTCGTTCTGCTTCAGCGTGTAGGCCGCCGCCAGCATGAAGGCGGCGCCGAACAGGTACCATTGCAGCTCCAGCCACGCATTCGACGAGGTGTCGAACACCTTGCGGATGGTCGCGTTAGCGGCGCTCACTAGGATTGCCAGCAGGATCAACCACGATATCCATTTGCCGATGAACTCGTTCACACGGTCGATCGTCCTGGATAGAGCGAGAAGCCCTGCCATGCATTCCTCCCTTTTGTCCGAGGCGCGACGGCTCCCCGTTGTTTTACGCCGCGCCGCTGTGGCCTAACCGTATGCCGTGCGTGGCAGGACGGGTCAACACAGGAGCGGCGCTGTCAACGCGGTTGTGAGACGAGGAAGCCGACGAAGCGCAGGGCTGCGGCGCAGGGCTCGGAAAACCGGAACCGGCTTCCGGCAGGGTTCGTGGGCAAAATCAAAGCGTTAAGGCGGTCGTTTCGTTGCTGAAACAGGCTTATCGGTGGCAGGCGTCATGCAACCAAAGTCTGATGCGGATCACGCGATCTTGGTCTGGTCGCGGCCAGCGCCGATCAGCACCAGCATGGCGACGAGGAACAGGTACATCCACGCGTCGCGCCATTCCACCGGGAAATAGCCCGCCCACAGCGACTCGGCCATGCCGAAGGCGGCAGCGCCCAGGGCCGCCCGCGGCGGCGAGAGATAGCCGCCGACCGCTGTCACGAACAGGATCTTGAGCCCGTAGACGAGGCCGGAACCGAAACTGACATTGCCGTAATAGAGGCCGGCCATGACGCCGGCCAGCGCGGCGCAGAAACCGCCGAACAGCACTGCGTGGCGGAACACGGCGCGCACGTCGACGCCGCACATGGCGGCCGCCTTGGGATCGTCGGAGACGGCGCGCCAGCGCCGGCCGAAATTCGAATGGGCAAAGCCCCAAGCTGCAAGCGCCACCGCCCCCAGCACCACGGCGCAATCGAGCAGCTGGATCAGCGTCAATGTCGCCTTGAAGCGGGCATCCTGCGCGAAAACGACAGGTTGCGCCAGCATAGGCGGCAGCCACAGATCATGCGTGTCGGCGGCGATGCGGCTTGCTTCAGATAAGACCAGCAGGATGCCAAGCGTGGTCACCACGATGGCGTTGGGCGAGCGGTCGGCCAGCGGTTCGAAGACGCTGCGCGACAGGACGCGGCTGATAAGCGCGGCGTAGAGGAAAACCGCTGCGACGCCGAGCACCACCGCCGCCGTCAGCGTCAGCCACAGCACCTGGTAGCCGAAGGCGGCGGTCAGGATCATCGTCTGTCCGCAGAAGGCGAACAGCGCGCCATAGGCCAGGTTGGTGCGGTGCAGGATGCCGTTGGTCAGCACATAGCCGAACGCCAGCAGCGCATAGAGTGCGCCTGAATGCAGCCCGTTCAGGACCTGCTGGAACAGATACAGCATGCGAAAATCCTCGGGGCATGTCGCCCAAAGCGCATAGCGGTTTTGGGACGACGATACGCTCCAGACAGAGAGCGGCAATACTCGCTTCAGGGCAGACTTGCATCGTCGAATCTAACTTGTCAAATGCCATTTATCGGTTAGATTTCGGACATGACGGTATCCTGGACCCCGCACCGCTTCACCGGCGGCCTGCTCGCGCTCGACACGGCTAACACCGTCGTGCTGCGTGCCGATCCCGAGAGGACCTTCGACCGTTTTGACGATCCGCGCGAGATCGCCCGCTTCGCGGACGCGGCGAGCGGCTTTCGCGCCGCCGAGCTTGGCGGCAGGCGGCTGGCGGTCTCCGCGCCGGCTGTAATCGCGCCTGTCGTGCTGGCGATCCGCGAGGCGACGGACCGGTTGTTTCGCCACGCCGTGTTGAGGGGCGCCGTCGCCACCGATCATCTCTCAGGCTTGCTGGGGGCCTGCGCCGGCGGTCTTGCCGGCAGCCGGACCGAGATTGCAGCGCCCGGAAAGCCGTTCGGCGATCCGGCAACGCCGATCGCATTCGAAGCGGCACTGGCGGTTTCCGCCCTGTCGCTGCTACGCGAGGACACGGTCGCCAGGCTCAGGATCTGTCCCAACTGCACCTGGCTGTTCGTCGACCGCAGCCGTAATTCCAGCCGCCTTTGGTGCGACATGGCGGTCTGCGGCAACCGCCAGAAGGCAAGCCGCCACTATCGCCGCCGCAGGGCGGCCAATGAGGTCAACAATGTCCAGGATTAGCTCTCGTTCAGCCCTGCTCGGCATGGCGCTGATCGCGGCGATGGCGCTCGGCGCCTGCCGCGACACCACCAAGGACGGTGAAGGCAAGTTGTTCGAGATTTCGGGCAAGATATTCGTCTTCAACTATCGTCTTGCCAGGGCGACCTATGTCGTGACGCTGCGGCCCCTGCGGCCGATGGGAGAGGGCCAGGTCGCGGTCGCCAGCTTCCAGGATCCGGCCGGCGGCGCGCCGTTGGTGGTCGAGCAGAAGGTCTGGCCCAAGCTCGACAAGGTGACGCTGGAGAGCCCGGCTTTGACCTGCGTCGTCAAGAACAAGCCTTATACGATCGCCATCGCTATCAAGGGCTCCGACGGCGCGGTCCTGCAGAAGATCGACACCACGCTGATGTCCACCGAAGACCAGTCCATCCTGCCCGACCGGCCGCTCGTCATTGACCAGCTCTACACCGCCAATCCCGATCTCGTCGGCCACCCCGACGGCAAGCTGCCGGGCGAGCCGAAGCCCGACTGCTCCAAGGGCACCTGACGCTCGCCGCCAAGCCGAAAGGCAAGCGAGATTTTCGTACGCCCGGACATTGCTCGCGGGGCGATTTCATACCGGGCAAGGGATGACGGCGGATCGTTCGTTGCGCGTTGCCTGGCACGTCCGATTTCGTTTGACCTGTCTTGCAAGGGGAGAAAGGATGCGTCATCCGATCCCGACGCTGGCTGCCTGCCCCCGCGCGGCCTCCGCAGAGGAAATGCCTGATGACGCTGCACGACGTCGCGCTCGACGACAAGTTCGACCTGGGGAAGGAACGCATCTTCCTGTCCGGCGCCCAGGCGGTCATCCGCATGCTGCTGATGCAGCGCGAGCGCGACCGCCGCGCGGGCCTGAACACGGCCGGCTTCGTCTCCGGCTATCGCGGTTCGCCGCTGGGCGGCCTCGACATGCAGCTGTGGAAGGCAAAAAAACAGCTCGCCCAGGCCGACATCGTCTTCCAGCCCGGCCTTAACGAGGAACTCGCCGCTACCGCCTGCTGGGGATCGCAGCAGACGGAACTGCTGGGCGAAGGCACCCATGACGGCGTTTTTTCGGTTTGGTACGGCAAGGGTCCGGGGGTCGACCGCTCCGGCGACGTCTTCCGCCACGCCAATCTGGCCGGCTCGTCGAAACATGGCGGTGCGCTCGCTTTGATGGGCGACGACCACATGGCCGAATCCTCGACCAACGCGCATGCCACCGAATTCCTGTTCGTCGACGCCATGGTGCCGATCCTCAACCCGGCCGGTGTCCAGGAGATAATCGATTACGGGCTCTACGGTTTTGCCATGTCGCGCTTCGCCGGCACATGGGCGGCCATCAAATGCGTCAAGGACAACATCGAATCGACGGCCTCGGTCGATGCCTCGATCGAGCGTCTGAACATCGTTAATCCCAAGTTCGACATGCCGCCCGGCGGCCTCAACATCCGCCACGAGATCGACATGCTCGGTCAGGAGGAGCGGCTGCATGAGTACAAGCGCGCCGCCGCGTCGGCCTTCATCCATGCCAACGGGCTGAACCGCGTCGTCTATTCGGGCGGCCGCAATCCCAGGATCGGCATCATCACCATCGGCAAAAGCTATCTCGACGTCCGCCAGGCGCTCGAGGATATCGGCATCGACGAGGCGGCCGCCGGCCGCATCGGCGTGCGGCTGTTCAAAGTCGGTTGCCCCTGGCCGCTCGATTTCCAGCACATTGCCGAGTTCGCGCGCGGCCTCGACACCATCGTCGTCGTCGAGGAGAAGCGTTCGCTGATCGAGGTGCAGCTTCGCGAGAGCCTCTACGGCACCGCCACGCAGCCCGTCATCGTCGGCAAGAAGGACGAGCGCGGCGACTGGCTGTTTCCGGCCAAGGGCGCGCTCGACCCAAACGAGATCGCCATTGCCCTTGGCGAAAGGATCGTGAAAACCATCGGTCCGTCGGGAGAGATTTCAGCGCGGGTGGCGAAGCTGCGCCAGTTCCAGGCCATGCTCGCAGACGCGTCGGACATCGGCTCCCGCACGCCCTTCTTCTGTTCCGGCTGCCCACACAATTCCTCGACCAAGGTGCCGGATGGCTCGATCGCCGCGGCCGGCATCGGCTGCCATTTCATGGCGCTGTGGATGGACAGGAACACTGTCGGCTTCACCGCGATGGGCGGCGAGGGGGCGCAGTGGGTCGGCCAGGCGCCCTTTTCCAAGCGCGACCACATTTTCCAGAATCTCGGCGACGGCACCTACAACCACTCCGGCACGCTGGCGATCCGCTTCGCGCTGTCGTCGGGCGCCAACATCACCTACAAGATACTCTATAACGACGCGGTGGCCATGACCGGCGGCCAGCCGCATGAAGGCGGCCTGACGGTGGACATGATCGCCAGGCAGGTGCGAGCCGAAGGGATCGAGCGCATCGCCATCGTCACCGACGAGCCCGACAAATATGCCGGCAAGGTCGAATTCCCGGCCGGCGCTACCATCCATCACCGCGACGATCTCGATCTCGTCCAGCGTGAGCTGCGCGGCGTCAGCGGGGTTTCGATCCTGCTCTACGACCAGACCTGTGCCGCCGAAAAGCGCCGCCGTCGCAAGCGCGGCACCTTTCCCGATCCCGACAAGCGGGTCTTCATCAACGAACTGGTCTGCGAGGGCTGCGGCGACTGCGGCGTCCAGTCGAACTGCGTCTCCATCCAGCCGGTCGAGACCGAGTTCGGCCGCAAGCGCCGGATCGACCAGTCGAGTTGCAACAAGGATTTTTCCTGCGTCAATGGTTTCTGCCCGTCCTTCGTCACCGTGCATGGCGCCAAGATCCGCAAGGCCGAAGGCATCGCCGGCAAGGCCGATCCGCTCGACGGCGTTCCAGCAGCCCCCGAATTCCCGCTCGGCGAACAGGGCTGGGCAGCGATCATCGACGGCGTCGGCGGCACCGGCGTCGTCACCGTCGGCGCCGTGCTCGGCATGGCGGCTCATCTCGAAGGCAAGGGCTGCGGCATGATCGACATGGCCGGGCTTGCCCAGAAGGGCGGTTCGGTGTTCACCCATGTCCGCATCGCCCGCACGCCCGATGACATCCACGCCATCCGTGTCTCGGCCGGCAAGGCCGATCTCGTGCTCGGCTGCGATCTTGTCGTCTCGGGCGCCAAGAAGGTGCTGGCCGCGGTGCGCGAGGGCCACACCATCTTCCTCGCCAACACTGCCGAGATCATGCCGGGCGAGTTTGCCCGCTCGGCCGATTTCTCGCTGCCCATCGAGCGCTTGAAGAAGGCGATCCGCACTGCTGCCGGCGACGACAAGGCGCATTTCTTCGACGCCACCCGCACAGCCACCGCCCTGTTCGGCAATTCGCTGGGCGCCAACATGTTCATGCTCGGCTTCGCCTTCCAGCATGGCGGTCTGCCGCTGTCGGCGCAAGCCGTCGAAAAGGCGATCGAATTGAACGGCGAGGCGGTGGGGATGAATATCGCCGCCTTCCGCTGGGGCCGCCGCGCTGCGCATCAGCCGGATTTTGTGCGTGGCCTCGTCCAGCCGGGCAAGGACGGCCAACCCGCCACCATTGCCCAGACGCTGGACGAAATCATTGCTCGCCGGATCGCTTTCCTTTCCGCCTATCAGAACGCCGCCTATGGCAAGCGCTACGCCGGCAGGATCGCTGCCCTGCGCGCGGCCGAAGCCAAGGCAGCGCCCGGTTCGAGCGCCGTGACGGAAGCGGCGGCCAGGAACCTGTTCAAGCTGATGGCGATCAAGGACGAATACGAGGTGGCGCGGCTCTATACCGACGGCTCCTTCGCCGCCGAACTCGGCAAGCAGTTCCAGAGTTACGAAAAACTCGAATTCCACCTGGCGCCGCCGATTCTGGGCCGTCGCGGCAATGACGGCAAACCGAGGAAATCGAGCTTCGGTCCCTGGATGATGAAAGGGTTCCGCATGCTGGCGGCGATGAAGGGCCTGCGCGGGACAGCATTCGACCTGTTCGGCTACACCGCCGAGCGGCGCATGGAGCGGCAATTATTGGCGCAATATGAGGCCGACCTGCAACGCGTCGCCAACTCGCTGGCGCCGGACACCATCGAGGCCGCCACGGCCCTCGTCTCCGTGCCGGCACTCATCCGCGGCTACGGCCATGTTCGGCAAGCCAGCGCTCAAAAGGCGGCCGGCGAGCGCCAAAGGCTGCTCGAGCGCCTGTCCGGCACGTCAGCGAAGGCGGAACTCCAGGCCGCCGAGTGATGGCCTTGTTTACCTAAAGCCCAATTCTCCCAGTCTGTCCTGCTTTGCGCACCCTCGGCAAGCCGCCCAAAACCGCTGTTCTAAGCCTTTCTTAAGGCGGATGTGAGATGACGAGGCCTAGCGTTGGGCCGACGACATGGGCAGAACAAAGACCGAAAACATCCCATCGGATGTTTATATCCAGTTTGTGCGGTCGTTGTTCGACAACGCCCACATGCTGGTGATCGGTGGCGTGTGCTACTGGATCCTCGGACTAATGATCTACTTGCGCACGAACAATCCGTTGTTCCTGGCTTTCTCTTTTGTTCTGCTGTCCATCTGCCTTTACCGCTATTTCGGCATTCGCGCCTTCCGGAAGGCAGGCGGTGTAATAGCCGACGTCCAGGAGGCGCATCGGTGGGAGCGCAACTACATCCTCAAGGGCAGCGTGCAGGGCCTCACGTTGGGCGCGCTGTGCTTCATATCGATCTATGTCTATCCCGATCCCTTTGCCGAACTGGCCGCGACGTCGCTGGCCATCGCAACCTTGGTGACGGTTGTTGGCCGGAACTACGGCTCTCCCATTATGGTGCGGGTTTTTTCCGTGACCTTCATTGGTCCGGCAGCACTTGCACTTTTGCTGCGCATGGATGTGCCTTCGGTCATTCTCGGGCTGATGATCATCCCGTTGACTTTCGTCACGATCAACAGCGCCGACCACGTCCGCGATGTGCTTTTCTCGGCCGTCATCGGCCACAAGGAAGCGAGGAAGCTCGCGCTCAGATTCGATCGCGCGCTCAATACCATGTCGCATGGCCTCGTCATGCTTGGCCCGGACGGTCGGGTGGCGGTCGCCAATGCCGAGGCCGCGCATCTGATGTCGCTCAAATCGGCCGATGCGCTGCTTGGGCGGTCAATCCATGGTCTCTTGATGCGCGGCGTCGTGGGCGGCATGCTGGCCCCAAAGGACTGCCGCTACATCGAAGCCCAGCTGACGCGTGCATTGCGCGAGGGCCGCGACCGTAAGGTCCTGGTTTCGCTCGCCAATGGCCAGCACTACGAATTCTCCGCCCGCGAAGGCAGCCAGGAACTCGGGGTCATCACCTTCGAGGACGTGACGGCACGCGTCGAGGCGGAAGACAAGATCCGCTTCATGGCGCGCTATGACAATCTCACCGGCCTGCCCAATCGCGCCTATTTCCACGAATTGATCGGCGAGGCGATGGCGTCAGGCGACCGTGACCGCCTCTGCGGCCTTGCCGTGCTCGACCTCGACGATTTCAAGAGTGTCAACGACACGCTCGGGCATCCGATCGGCGATGGATTGATCTACGCGGTGGCCGAGCGTCTTGCCGCCATTGCGGGACAAGGCATTACCGTCAGCCGCTTCGGCGGCGACGAATTCATGGTTTTCTTCGACCGTATAGAGGATGAAAGCCATCTGACCCTTCAGATCGACGAGATCTTTGCAGCGTTGCAAGGGGAGGTGGACGTCGCCGGCCACGGGCTGCGCATCCAGGCCAGCGCCGGCGCCGTGCTGTCGCGGGTCAGGGATACCGACGTCGACGCCATGATCGTCAAGGCGGACCTGGCGCTCTATAAGGCCAAGGAGCTCGGCAAGAACGGCTGGCGGCTGTTCGAGGCCGCCATGGACGCTGCGTTCCGCAACCGCCAGCTGATGAAGGCGGATCTGCGCAGCGCGGTGGAAGGCAAGGCCCTGCGCGTCGTCTACCAGCCGATCGTGGCGATGAGCACGATGCGCATCGCCAGCTGCGAGGCGCTGTGCCGCTGGGACCATCCCGACCTCGGGCCGATTTCGCCCGGCATCTTCATTCCGCTGGCGGAGGAAATGGGCATCATTTCCGAGATCAGCACCTTCGTGCTGCAGGCAGCCTGCACCGAATGCGCCAAATGGCCGGACCACACCAGCGTCTCGGTCAATCTCTCCGCCAAGGATTTCCGCAACCGGGACGTCATCCAGAAGGTTCGCGACGCTCTGGCCAGCTCCGGCCTTGCCGCCGGCCGGCTGGAGATCGAGGTCACCGAAACGGCGCTGCTCGATGACAAGTCGCTGACACGTCAATATATCGAGGAACTGAAGCAGATCGGTGTGCGCATCGCACTTGACGATTTCGGTACCGGCTATTCGAGCCTGAGCTATCTGCACAAGCTGCCGCTCGACAAGATCAAGATCGATCGCTCCTTCTTGATGGACGTCACCCAGAGCAAGCGTTCGCTGGAGCTGCTGAAGGGCATTGTCAATCTGTCGCGGCCGCTTGGACTTTCGGTGACTGTCGAAGGCGTCGAGACCTTTGAGCAGCTCAAGATCCTGGCCTTGCAAGTGAAACCGGATCTCGTGCAGGGCTTCCTGTTCGGTGCCGCGCTCAGTGCGTCGGGTATCGAGACGATGTCGAATGTCACCTGGCCATTCGCCGCTGACCTGCGTCGCACCGGTAAACGGACGGTCCGTTAGCGCCGTAATTTTCGACTTCGCTCGATTGGATTCCCCGCGCGTTGCGAGTCGCACGATGCTCTTTGATGTCGAACTCAATCGTTCGATGACAGGATACGGTTCCGCCGTGATTTTGCCTTTGCGCAATGCTGCTGAAAGGTCTTCCTCACTACGCAGATGTATCGGAGGCATGATCCACATCCTCTCAGTGGCAATCGCTCGGACGATTGCTCAGTAAGATATTCTCAAGCGGCTCCCGGCCATTAAGGTTAACGGAATGTAAATCAACAAGATCTAAATTTCGGCTTGTGTCTCATTTCAACTCGAATAGCCTATCCTAGGTCGAATTCGAGGACAGACGATGGATGCTGCAACAGCTACAAGGAATGCGTCTGGCGGGGTAAGCACAGCCGGGGATTCGGTGCTGAATCGATCGATGATGCAACTGCTTGAGCATGTCGATTATCGCCTCATTACCGGGGGCGAGGATTTGGAAGCGATTTACCGGCTTCGCTATAAGTCCTATCTGCGCTCCGGCATGTGCGGCCCGCTCGCCAGCGGCATGTTCGAGGATCGCTGGGACAATCTACCCAATTCCTACCGATTCGGTGTCTATTGCTACGGCGAATTGGTGAGCACAATCCGCTTCCATTACATTTCCATCGAGCACCCGAATTCGCCCTCCGTTGATGCCTATCCGGAAATACTGATCGAGCGGCTTGCCCGCGGAGAAACCTTCATCGACGGAACCCGCTTCGCAACCGATCCTGATGCCGCGCCGGCACCCGGAGTGCTGCCGTTTCTGACACTCAGGCTTGCCATGGTGGCCTCGCTCTATTTTGGCCAGAACTCTGTGCTGACGCCGGTCAAGGTCGAGCATTCCAATTTTTATTCTCGTTACTTCAATGCCGTGCAGAGGACCGAGGCTAAGGAGTTTCCGGGCGTTCTTACCCGGATCGCCCTGTTCGAAATCCCCGCCGGCGAAAATATGCGCCTGACGCTCGAACGTTTCCCATTCTTCAGGTCGACGCCCATGGAACAGCGGTTGATGTTCGCCAATCCGGCCATCAATCGGCTGACGCCCTTGTCTATCGTGCCGACGGCGAAATATTATCGTGAGGCCGCCTGAGGCCCCTGATTTTGCAAAGCTCCGGAGCTTTCCGGCCAGATCCGCGTTTTGATGACGGCGGCGCGTTGACCCTCCGCGTCTTCATTTCGACGTATCTGCCAAAAGGACCCCGACATGCATATTTCCCAGCTCGCGCTCACGCCGCTTATCTCGCTGATCGCCGGGGTGCTGATTCTGGTCATGCCACGGCTGCTGAACTACATCGTCGCGCTCTACCTGATCATAGCCGGCCTGCTTGGATTGTTTCCGCACCTCGCCGGCTAAAGACGGACAGCGCGGTTGACGCGCCAGCCGGCTTCGTCCGGGATTGCGCGAAAACAAGCAGCCGGAGCGGTTCGGCGATTCTGCCGAACGCAGGGGCGCTTTGCTTCAAATTTCCCTTGAGGCAGTTGTCGGCTGCGATGCGGCAATAGCGCCATTGCTCTCGGCGCGGCTTTTCGCTATGTGCCTGAAAGATGTCTTCGAAGGGGTATTCCTATGGCTGAGCACACGCCGACCGGTCCTGTCGAACTGGGCGCGAAGATGGACTATGCCGAGCACGACCGCACCTATGCGGGCTTCCTCATGCTGGCCAAATACGGATCACTCTTCTGCGGCGCCATACTTCTGGCGATGGCTTTCGGTTTCTTCGCGGGCGGCTTCTTCTCGGCGACTATCCTGTTCGTCCTGATCATGGCCGTCGGCGCCTTCATTCTGCGATAGTCTTTCCAAAACCCCATTGCCTTTGACGTCGCCGGATGCCCCGGCCGACATTTTGCGCAAACAGGTTCCAGCCGAAAGGATCATGCGGTGGGACAGACGGTTTTCATCCCTCGTGAGCTCGATGCGAACGAGCCGCGCGTCGCGGCTTCGCCCGATACGGTGAAACGGCTGGCCGGCCTGGGTCTTGAAGTGGTTGTGGAGGCCGGTGCCGGCACGCGATCGCGCATTCCCGATGAGGAGTTCGCCAAGGCGGGCGCTTCGATCGGCGAGGCCGGCGATGTTGCCAAGGCCGACGTGGTGCTGAAGGTGCGCCGGCCGACGGATGCGGAGCTGAAAAGCTACAAGTCAGGCGCTGCGGTCATCGCCATCATGGATCCCTATGGCAACGATGCCGCCGTCGCGGCACTGGCCAAGGCCGGGGTGACGGCCTTTGCGATGGAATTCATGCCGCGCATCACGCGCGCCCAGTCGATGGACGTCTTGTCCTCGCAGGCTAACCTTGC
>NZ_JAIUHZ010000028.1:0-57775 GCF_020165355.1 Mesorhizobium sp. BR1-1-6
GCCCTGCCCTTCGACGAGGGCGTTGGTGGCCAGCGTGGTCGACATCGAGACGAGCTTGATCGCGCTGGGCTCGATGACTGCCTCGGACAAAACAGCGTCTGCGGCGCCGGCGATGCCCTCGGCAAGATCGTGTCGCGTGGTCAGCGACTTGGCCTTGGCCACGATGCCTGTGGATTCCGACCACAGCACGGCATCGGTGTACGTGCCGCCAGTGTCAATGCCCAGATAAAGTGGCGACGGCTGGTGCGCACATGCGTTCATTTTGATCAGTCACCCGACCCAGGTTCCGGCGAAAAATATTTCGCGAGCTTGTCCGCTTCGCCGTCGAACGCCTTGGCGTCGGCGGGTGGATCGCGCTTGATCGCAATATTGGGCCACACAAACGCATACTCGGCGTTCAGCGCGAGCCAATCGTCGAGACCAGGCTCGGTATCGGGAAAAATGGCCTTCGCCGGGCATTCCGGCTCGCAGACGCCGCAGTCGATGCATTCATCGGGATGGATGACGAGCATGTTCTCGCCTTCGTAGAAGCAGTCCACCGGGCAGACTTCCACGCAGTCCATGTATTTGCATTTGATGCAATTGTCGGTGACCACGAATGTCATTCGGTGGCCTTCAGACCAAGCCGTAGGTCATATCGAAGGGAATGCGATGGTCATCGATAGCCCGCACGCCAGCGGTGTTTTCAGCCAGGACGATCGAGGCTTTCCGCTCCTGCTCCGACAGATACGTTCCCCACAGGGTGACCACGCCGTTGTTCACGATCACGTCCGAACTCGAGGGCCACGATTCGGATCGCAAGGCATCGACAATCTCCATCCTGATGCTGCTGTCGTCATGCAAGGCCGGAGCGCGCCACCCTTTCCTGGCAATGACCAGCGCTCGCACCAGATTAGCGCGACTGACGATCCCAACCACCTGCCCGTCGCGCAGCACTGGGACACGCTTGATCCGATTGTGCTCAAGCAGGGTTGCGATCTCGGCGACTGGCGTACTCTCGACCACCGTCGCAACCTGCTGTGTCATGACGTCGATCACATGATCGGAATGAGATTTGACATAGTCTTCCGCCTGAACCGCGTTGTTGGTGAATAAATGAAGCCACCAGGAACGACCCTGCGGTGCTGTTCCGATCTCCGCCCGGCGGATCAGGTCTCCTTCACTGACGATGCCCAGCAGCGCACCTCGATCGATCACCGGCACGGCGCTGATCCCGTGCGACAGAAGAATATCGGCGACCTCGTCCACCGTACTGTCAGGCCCTACCGCGATGGCCGGCGACGTCATGACGTCCTTGGCGATCAGCATTTCGTTCTCCTTCACCGGCCTGCAGGCGGCAGTACCGGCGGCAAGGTCGTTCCAGAGCCTTGCCCGTTGCCAGCATGGAGATGGATCGCGCGACAAAACTCCCTTGCATGGAAAGCGTACGCTTCCAGATCGGCCGGATCGCCAGCGAACAGCCCCATGTCCTCGGCTTTGTGGAAGAACCAGGGAGCGGGCAAACCAGGATCGAGCGCGTTCACGGCAACGGCCGCAAGCAATGGCAGGCCTTCGTCCGCATCGTCGTCCATCAGTTGTTCGAGTGCACCCTGGATCACGCCTGTTGCTTGCGAACCAACCATGCTCTTGGCCAGTCTTGCATAGGTGATCGGCAGCCGGGTCCGTGCTTGCAGGAGCAGTTCCTCGCGCAGCCGCGTTTTGAGAGCATTGTCGTCCACGGGTACGATTGGGATGCCGTCATCTGCGTCAGGGCGATTGGCAGATACCATTCGACCGACGACATGACGCCGAATGTCCGGGCCAGAAAGGATCCTGCCGAAATCGTGTTCAAGCCTGTCCATTATTGTCATTGCCGAGCCCAAGGTGCCCTTCGCGCGATATCGCCAAACAGTCTCCTAGCGTTGAGACCTGCTGGCTGGCACCCAATCTGTCGTTTCGCTACGCACGAGCTTCACTCATCCTTATCTGCAAGACAAACGAAATTTATTGCCGCTTCAGCACAATTATTTTGCATCATGATTCCGATCGCGGTGAGGGGCGCAACCCTTTCCTTTTCGGATTCGATATGCATTTTTTACGGACGCGGCCGTCGCACCCCCAGCGTCCTGGGTTTCAGCAGGCGGCAATTCGCTCCCAAAGCGATCCAGAAGGAGATTTTGAGGATGATCACTGGTGCTCAATGCCGTGCCGCTCGCGCACTGGTCGAATGGACCCGTGAAAAGCTCGCCGGCAATTCAGGCGTGGATGCGCTGGTCATCGAAGAATTCGAGCGCCGGATCAACCTTCCTGACCGAGATATCTGCGACACGCTGCAAACCGCGCTTGAAAGCGCCGGCGCCGTTTTCATTGCCGAGAACGGCGGCGGTATTGGCGTTCGCCTGAAGCTCAACCGCTCGGAAGTCAAGCGGATCGGCGTTCTGGAGAATGAAGGCGGCATTGTCGGAACAGATGCCGTTCCATAAGCAAGACCTTCGGGGCCCAATGAATTCATGGTCGCAGCCCGTCGCTGGACAATCCAGGATCGGCATCGGCTTGATAGTGCACACAAGGGAGATGGCTCTCATGACAGTTATCTGGGACGATCTCACCAAGGAGGAGCAGACGGCACTCAAGCGAATGAACCGCGGACCCTACCCATCTCTATCGAAAGCCTTGGCCGAACGTCTTGTCTTTCTCGGGCTGGCTGAAGAAAGACCCAGCGGGACCGGGATAAACCGGGCCGGAAGAGAGCTGGTGATAAGAACGTTGCTTGGCGCCCGCCCTGACTAGTTTAGGATTGATAGCCGCCAGACTGCACCGAGGTGGCTGACTTGACTTCCCGGATTGCTTCACCAACTATGGTCCTATGAACGCCGCAGTCAGAATTCGTCGCGATTTTCTTTTCCGGGTTTGCCCCATAGCGGGAATGTAGCCCCCGGCTCGGCTGCCAATGCGTGCCCCGAGCCGAGGGGCGGTGCGATTACCCACATGGGATGGTTCCGCAGGACCTCAAGCCTCCGGAGCATTGGCGTTCCATCAAGATTTTCACGAATTGGCTCGATTCCGGCACCCTCCGTGGCGGCTGGTCCGAGCGGAAGCACGAGTATTCAAATGCAAGACAACACGAAAACGCGGCGCAAGCCGAACATCCGCATCTCACAGTCAGACCATGCGCGTCTGTCGGCGGTTGCGAGCACCGTGGCCGCGCGCAATCCGGAGGCCTCCGATGAACTGCTCGCCGAACTCGAGCGGGCACGTATCGTCGCCGATGATTGGGTCTCCGCCGGCACCGTCCAGATGGGTTCGACGGTGACATTCAAGCCCGATACTGGCAATGCCAAAACAGTCACGCTGGTTTTTCCTGGCGACGCGGACATCTCCGAAGGCAAGGTTTCAGTCCTCACGCCGATCGGCACGGCCCTGATCGGCCTCTCGGCCGGACAGTCGATCATGTGGACAGCGCGCGATGGGCGCCGGCACGAACTGTCGGTGCTTGCCGTAGGCCAACCCGCTGCGGAAGGCGATGCAGTCGATCGGCGCGCACCAGCGTCTTCGGCGATCCCGGCAGACGCCTAGACATGGGCGTTTCCATCCGTCTCCTCAATCACGCAGGCAGCCTGATCGCGGGAGTGTGACCCCTGCGCTGCGCCGGCCTGTTCTGGTCCGGCACAGGGGGTAGCTTCCACATCCGATCAAATGCTTGACGCCGGAACCCTTTCACGGGTCCGTCTTGGAGACGCACCATGCCCACCATCGATAGCTGCCAACTGACCACCAAGGACTTCACGATTCTTGAAGTGATGCAAGAGCGCCATCCCCGCGGCGATGCCTTGTCCGTTGTCCTTCAACGGAAGATTTCGAGCGCAATTGTGATGTTTCGAGAAGACATTCCGCCAACGGTCGTGACGCTCAGCACCCGAGTGACCTATCGTGTAAACGACGGCCCTGCCGAGACCCGCATCGTCGCACATGACGAGATGCGCGGTCTGGTTGGCATGCTTTTGCCGATCACCAACCCGCGCGGCCTGGCGCTGCTTGGTCTGGCCGAAGGTCAGTCCATGTCCATTCCGACCGCGCAGGGCGGCCATGAAACGCTGACTGTGCATGAAGTGGTCTACCAGCCGGAAGCGGCAAGGCGGGAGAGATTGGAGCTGCGGGGGATGCAGCGCCGGACCCGTGGCGACCGAACGGACCGGTTTTGCGCGTCGCCCATCACTCTGATGAGTCACAACCCAAAGCGGAAAACAGCGTCATGGCGGCTTTCAACGACGGGTTCGACGACCCGGGGCCGTCGGCCGCCTGAGGCCTCGACTATCCAGAACGCTGGGAAAGCGGGTAGACAAGCGTTCCGTCGAGCCTTGCCTCCACACCGTCGGTGAGCTTCGCCGGCTCGACCTTGTCATGGCCCATCAGATGAAAAACGGCCTCGCCACGACTGATCAGATAGTCCGCGACGATTCTTCTGTGGCAACGCCACCAAAGCGTTTCCGAGCACATGATGGCGCACCGCTGCTGCCTGCCAAGGGACACAAGCCGCTCCAGACCGCCATGAAACTCCGCTGACAGCGCGTAGTCGGCGTAGTTGTGAAAACTCTGGTTGAGCCAGAATGCGTTGAGCGTCGGTGGAATGGCGTGCGCCCTGCCGCGCAGGCCGCCAAGCTCGGCAATATGCTCATATCCGATCGCGAAATCCGCAAGGCTGTCCGGCAGCGTTTCGCTGTTGAATTGCGGATTCGCCCGCGATCGCCGCATGGTCCTTATGTCGACCACGAGCGTAATCTCGCC
Source organism: Mesorhizobium sp. BR1-1-6 (assembly GCF_020165355.1). Classification (NCBI taxonomy): domain Bacteria; kingdom Pseudomonadati; phylum Pseudomonadota; class Alphaproteobacteria; order Hyphomicrobiales; family Phyllobacteriaceae; genus Mesorhizobium; species Mesorhizobium sp. BR1-1-6. The sequence continues at coordinate 4,765 of NZ_JAIUHZ010000028.1, forward strand.
AACCCGCAACAGGGCGACGAATTCGGCGATCGACCGGGTCGAGTGGCCGATGGTGTGGAACGGATAAGGCATGTTCGATCAATCCATGGCGGTGGATTTCTTTCCGGCCGCATGATCAGTGATTTGGAACTGACAGAACACGGTCATTTCACCACCTGCTTCAATCCACGTAGCGCCTCCTGTACGTCGGTTCGCGACGCGCTTGCATCCGGATAGACTGCATAGGCCGGATAGGTGAATTCCGGCGCGCCCTCCACGACCTCCAGCTGCCCGGCCTCGATATGGGGCGCTGCCGCGCCCCTACGGAAATAGCCCATTCCGCCGGCGCGCAGAATGTAGCTCAGCCCAAGCGGACCAAGGCCGACCATTAATCCCGGCTCGCCGAAGGCAGAGGAACTGGCGCCATGTTGGGCCGCAAACAGCGGCCCCCAATCGACATAGACATAGTCCCTTGAGGCGTCCAACTCTGAGTCTCTGTCCGTGCTCCGAACCAAGACGAGCTGCTCCTCCACGAGGAGCTCCACCCTGAAGCCTGGCAGCAGCTTCGGCGCATAGAGCACCGCGATGTCGAGAACGCCAGTCCTGAGCTGCTCGAGGAGCTGGTCCGGCACGCCGACCTGGGCTTGGATGGCGATTTCCGGCCTGGCCTTCTTCATCCAGACCAGCCAATCGAGCAGCAGCGGGTTCCACAGGCTGAGCTCCCCGCCCAGGGCAACGACGCTTGTCCGTCCCGATGGGATGGCGAGCTGGTGGCGTGCTCGTTCCCAGATTTGCACGAATGATTGCGCGAACCGCTCGAACTCCCGGCCCGCCTGCGTCAACTGCGCACCATTGCGATTGCGGACAAAGAGCTGACGTCCGAGCTCTTCCTCCAACGTGCGTATCCGCGCGCTGACAGTGGTCTGGGTGACGTGGAGTCGGTCGGCAGCTCTCAGAAAGCTGCCGGAATGGACGATTTCCAAAAACGTGCGCGCGCGGTCGATGTCCATGCTGGTTCCCGATTAGTGCAATAATCTTGCATCAATACAGCATTTAATTCCGTTTGCCTTCCTGTTTTACGCAGCGCAACGTCCACGTAGGCGAGGGTCTCCGCTGTAACGGATATGGAGCGTGCGATGTCTGATCAGGAGGATGTTTGTCCGGAGACGAGAGAATACGCCTCTCCACCATGCTTTATGCATGAGCTTGTCCCGGGGTACGGCACTGAGCCGGCCGTTCAGGACGCATGGCCCGATGTCTGTCGATGGCGCAAGGCGGAACGCAAGCGTCTAATCGATGAGCGTCTCGCGATCGACGCCGAGGAACGCAATGCGAGGTCTTTACGCATCGCTTCCGTTCTCGACCTGGCCGTCGGTCGGGTGAGCGGGCGGATCGTCAGCGGCTATTGGCCGTTCCGCGGTGAGCCCGACCTCCGCAACTGGGCGATAAAGGTGATCGAGCGCGGCGGGCGGATTGCGCTTCCAGTCGTCATCAAGAAAGGCTGGCCGCTGGAGTTTCGCATCTGGGGGCCGGGAGACCCGCTCGAACGCGGAGTCTGGAATATTCTTGTCCCTCTCATGGACCTGCCGTCCAACCGGATGTGGTCATCGCGCCCGTTGTCGGTTTCGACGAGGCTAACTATCGCCTGGGTTATGGCGGCGGCTTCTTCGACCGGACCCTGGCCGCGGCGCCCAGGCGGCCTCTCGTCGTCGGCGTCGGTTACGCCCGTAGCAGGATCCGAACCATCTATCCGCAGCCGCACGACATTCCGATGGATGTGGTCGTCACGGATGAATGAAAGAGCGCAGGCAAGACCTAGCCCCGTGTGACGGCGGATCGCAGGTGCCGTCCATGGTTGAGGCCGTCTTGCCTGCCGGAAGAGGAGAGCAGGAAGCACATCATGTCCAATCCAGCCTCGACCTTGGATGATCACAAGCCCCGGTTTCTCGTCCGATGGCTGTTCTCGACCAACCACAAGGATATCGGGACGCTTTACCTGCTGTTCTCGATCATGGCAGGCGTCTTCGGTACGGCGCTTTCCGTGTTGATCCGCATGGAGTTGCAGGAACCGGGTTTGCAGATATTTGGCGATCCGGGCGTCTACAATGTCGTCGTCAGTGCCCATGGGCTGGTCATGATCTTTTTCGTGCTCATGCCGGCGCTGATTGGTGGCTTCGGCAACTGGATGGTGCCGATCATGATTGGCGCGCCCGACATGGCTTTCCCCCGCTTGAACAACATCTCGTTCTGGCTGCTGGTGGTGTCATTCATCCTCTTCATCACCTCGATGTTCGTTCCGGGAGCGCCCGGTACGCTCGGCCATGGCGGCGGCTGGACGCTCTATCCGCCTTATTCGACGGAGGGCCAGCCAGGTCCCGCCGTCGACCTCGTTATTCTGTCCATCCACCTTTCGGGGGCCTCCTCGATCCTCGGCGCGATCAACTTCATCACCACCATCTTCAACATGCGCGCACCCGGCATGACCATGCACAAGATGCCTCTGTTCGCTTGGTCGATGCTGGTCACCGCCTTCATGCTTCTCATGTCGCTGCCGGTGCTCGCCGGCGCGGTCACCATGCTGTTGACCGATCGCAACTTCGGGACGACCTTCTTTTCGCCGTCCGGCGGCGGTGATCCGATCCTCTACCAGCATCTGTTCTGGTTCTTCGGCCATCCCGAAGTCTACATCATGATCCTGCCTGGCTTCGGCATCATCAGCCACGTCATCTCGACCTTCGCCAAGAAGCCGATCTTCGGCTATCTCGGCATGGCCTATGCAATGGTGGCAATCGGCGCGATCGGCTTTGTCGTCTGGGCGCATCATATGTATACGACCGGCCTGTCGGTCGACACGCAGCGCTACTTCGCCTTCGCATCGATGGTCATCGCCGTTCCAACCGGCGTGAAGGTGTTTTCGTGGCTGGCGACCATGTGGGGAGGATCGATAGAGTTCAAGACACCCATGATGTGGGCTCTCGGCTTCGTCCTGCTGTTCACCATTGGTGGCGTCACTGGCATCATGGTTGCGAACCCCGGTATCGATCGCGTGTACCACGACACTTATTTCGTGATCGCTCACTTCCACTATGTGCTGTCTTTGGGGGCGGTCTTCGCGATCTTTGCCGGCTTCTACTACTGGTTCCCGAAGATGACCGGCTATATGTACAGCGAAACGCTCGGCAAGCTGCATTTCTGGCTGATGTTCATCGGCGTCAACCTCGTCTTTTTCCCGCAGCATTTTCTGGGCATGGCCGGCATGCCGCGACGTTACGCCGACTATCCCGATGCTTTTGCCGGCTGGAATTTCGTCTCGTCGATCGGTTCCTACATCTCAACGGCCGGGCTTGTCGTCTTCTTCATCGCGGTTGCCGAGGCCTTCAGCCGAAGACGCCAGGCAAGCGCCAATCCTTGGGGCGAAGGGGCGACGACGCTGGAATGGCAGCTGCCATCGCCGCCGCCCTTCCATCAATGGGAGAAGCTGCCGCGCATTGCCTAGTGTTCGCTCCGGTTCCGAACCGGCGCCTGTTTCGACATTCTGTCGGGAGAACGTCATGAACGAAACCACAGATCCAAACAACCAGATCCTGCTCGTGGCGATCATAGCGTTTTATTGGGCATTGCTGGGCAGTTGGGGCCAAACTCTGCCGCGCTCGGGCAACGACAAGGCCAAGCAGGACGATGCGCCGACAGAGCAGCGAACCGGCAGTATCGACGATATATCCTATACGGACACACGCTTGGATGCGATCCGAGAGATCGACCCAACTTTCGACCTTGCCGCGTTTCTGACCGGTGCCAATATGGCTTATGAAGCTATCCTGCGCGCGTATGCGGACAGCGACATCCCAACGTTGAAGCGTCTCGTCGGGCCGGAAGTGCTCGATATCTTCGGACGAGCGATTGCCGGCCGCCGGGATCGGGGGGAGATGCTGCAACTCACCTTCATTGGCACGAAGGAAGCAAAGGTCGTCGACGCTCTTGCGGAGAATAGCACCGCTGAGATTGCCGTTCGCTTCGTTTCCGACGTGGTCAGCGTTACACGCTCGGCCAACGATGCAATCGTCGCCGGCGATCCCCAGCAGATCGTTGAGGTGATCGATACGTGGACGTTCGCCTGTGACACCCCGTCAACAAAGCGCAATTGGATGTTGATCGCCACGGAAGGCGAGTAACGAGTGCATGCTCACCCGATGCCTGCCTGACAGCCTTGTCACTATAGATGGGCGGTCAACCCGGAGCGCTCAAGCCGCGCGGAATTTCCAGCTTTTGACAATGTGCATCCACGACTTGTGTATCACGATCAAATCGGCATGACCGGTTCAGTCGATCATTCTCAAGCCGCGAGCGGGTAGCACCGCCAAAGATCCACTCCCTGAACCTGCTGGCCGTAGGCGCCGGATATGGTCAGATCCGCATGCATCGCATCGGCCACATCAGCGATTGATCCACCATCAGATCTTTCCGGAAACACGTCAGCCTTCGCCCTTACGCCGTGGCTCGAAAGGAAGGCGACGATATTGTTCAGGCTGTTCCAGGTTTCATCGGTCGCGGCATCCTCGATCGTGATTATACCAGCCTCCTGAGCCATTTGAAAAAGGGGCACGGCATCGGTAACCGCGCGCTTGGCTTCACGCCTATCCTTCCATCCGACAAGAATCTTGTTGATGCGGAAATTTTCCTGGCTGGTCGAGGCGACGAAGACAGGCCGTCCTGCCTGGAGGATCAGGCTACCAGGTGGGTGGAACGATGAAAATTGCCAGAAGAGGCGCCCTCGGGCGAGGCTGCGACGATGCCGGCTTGGCCAAGGGGAAAACGTCAACAGACACCCTGCCGCGCAACGCGGCTTCACAACGCGACAACCCTCAAAGCCGGAGGTCTACCTGCACAGTTTCAAAAAAGTCGATGATGAACGATGGTTGTGGTGAGAAGTACGCCGGCCGACGTGATCGTGAATGTCCTCCCTACTCGAACATGATCCGAGCGGTGCCTCTTTTGGCAATCAACAGTCTCCGAGCCTCTTGGATCCGCTCAGCCTGTTGTTTGGAATAGGGACCCATTGGCCGAGTCTTCTCATCGCCGCGACGGACCCTGCAGTACCAGCGGCCCCTGTCCGAAAAGATTTCGACCGAGGTCGGCGCCTCATCGGACGCTTCCCTGGCCACACCGGTAGCGAACTTGACGATCTTTGAATGAACCGCGTCCAATCCGTTGGTGGTGCTCGGTTCCTGTTGCACTGTGGACATAAGTCGAACTCCTTTCAGTCACAGCGACGCACCGCTGCGCCATACGGGTTGCGCTCTCTACGGATCGCGGTGCCCAAGAGCGCTTGCTACCTTGCCATTTGGCGCTCCATTTCCATCTCCGCCCCTAGACTTTCGATGTCACGGAAGATCGAAGCGACAGCCAGCGTGCGCCCTTCGCGCTTGAAGCGCAGCAGGCAGTCCCTGGCACCGATGTCTCCATCGACAGCAATCTCGTCCCATTGCCCGGCATGGCCGACATAGTTGATGGGAACGTCGTAGTGCTGGCTCCAGAAGAACGGCACGGCCGCGAATTTCTCGCGATGGCCGAGCATGTTCAGGGCCGCGGTTTGCCCCTGCCTCTCTGCAACCACCCAATGCTCGACCCGAATGTTCTCGCCAGTGTGAGGATCCGGCCACCGCGCAATGTCGCCGGCCGCGAATATGTCCGGTGCGCTCGTCTCCAGAAAGGCATTTACGGCGACGCCGCGGTCAAGAGTGAGCCCCGCCCTTTCGGCAAGCCCGGTCCGCGGACGCACGCCGACGCCGGCGACGACGAAATCCGCCGTCAACATGTTGCCACTGCTTAGTTTCACTTTGTTGCCGTCGATGCTGCTCGCGGTGTCCTCGAGATGGAACACGACTCCATGTTCCTCATGGAGTGCGCGGATGAAGTCACCCATTTGCGGACCGAGGACCCGTTCCATGGGTCGTTTATCCGGCGCCACGACATGAACTTCGATATTGCGCGCGCGCAGCGCTGCGGCAACTTCCAAGCCAATGAAACTGGCGCCAAGCACGATGGCGCGGCGCGCAGTCGTGGCTCGCTCGATGATCACCTTGCAATCTGCAAACGAGCGCAGCGTGTGAACATGTGGCTGATCCGCGCCGGGGATGGAGAGGCGCACCGGTTCGGCCCCCGTGGCAAGTAACAGTCTATCGTAAGGACTCCTGCTTCCGTCAGCCAGAATGACCTCGCGAGAACGCAGGTCGATATCGACGGCCTTCGTATCGAGACGCAGGTCGATGTTGTTTTTTGAATAGAATTTCTGGCCGCGCAGCGGAATCCAATCCTCCGGAGCCTTCCCTGCGAGGTAGTCCTTGGAGAGATTCGGCCGGTCGACGGGCGGCGCATGGTCGTCGCTGATCATGACGATGCTGCCCTGGTACTGCTCTCGCCGCAGCATTTCGGCCGCCGCGAAACCGGCCGCGCCGCCGCCGACAATGACGACTTTCTCGGGGACCCCGCCCGCGCTTCCGCCGCGCGGCTTCGGCGCCGTCCGTTTGAGTTTCTCGCCCACGAATATCCGCCCATCGCGCTGTTCCACCGACCAGCAAGCGAGTGGATTGAAGGCAGGCGCTCGCAAGGCTTCGCCTGTGCGCAGATCGAAGCAAGCGTGGTGCCACGGACATCGAATGGAATCCGACACCACAAGACCGTCACCGAGCGGCCCGCCGTAATGTGTGCATGTCGCGCCGATGGCGAAGATCTCGGCCCCGCGGCGCACCAGCAACACCTGCTCGTCGCCGCAATGGCCGACAAGCTTTCCGCCATCGAGAAGGTCGGACAGCGCGATCCCCTGGACCAGATCCGGTCCGTTTGATTTGGTATCAGCTTCAGCCATATTCTCGTCCTTGGCGATCCGTGTCAAAACCGCTCGTGCGGCGAAGCGGCACACTGCTTCGGGGTACCTTCTGCCTGGCTAGTGCGCCTTCAGATTCTCAGCATTATCCGCGCCGACATTCCGACTGCGTCATGTACTGGGCTGAGTGGCTCAGACCGCAGTCTCCCGCTCTCGCGGACATCATGCAAACGAATTTAATCGATAGTTGAGTGCAGTTTTCATGATGGCTTTCCCTCCGCGATTCCACTGCGCACAACTACAAGATCGCCTGCCCAGTCTTTCCCCAGTCGGCAAGAAACGACTTGAGGCCCTTGTCGGTGAGTGGATGTCTGGCGAGGTTTCTGAGTATCGCTGGTGGTACGGTCGCGACATCCGCGCCTGCGATCGCCGCCTGTTTGACATGGAGTGGAGTGCGAATTGAGGACGCCAGGATTTCCGTCGTGAAGGATTTGCCGTTGTCGTAGATCGCACTTCAGGTTCGGGAGCGACTCCGGCTGGCACGGTCATCTGATGAGGCGTTGGCGACTCTCGAAACTGAGCCACATCGGGAATTCCCCGCCAATTTAGATACTTCCGGCCTCGGGCCTGGGGTGATGTCCAGGCAGTTCGGAAATGCCTAGGATTCAGGGCTCGTCATTCGCCGCTTGGTCGGACAGACCCATTTCTGGTGCGGCATCACGGCGTCTTGCCACGCAATAAGATAGATTGATAATATATCTTATATAGAGGATCACATCGAAGAGCGAACCAAGGCTTCAGCCAGCTTGCGTCGGAGAAAACAGGAGCTTCGGAATGACCGCGAACGGTCGAAGCAAGAGAACAATCGTGGTCGACGGCGTGCCATTGCCCAACATACTCGACGAGGCAATGATCCGCGGTGTAGTCCACGGGTTTTATGACGAAATTCGCCGTGATGACCTTCTCGGCCCCATTTTCCACGATCGGATCGAGCCAGATAAATGGCCGCAGCATCTGGCGAAGATGTGTGACTTCTGGTCCGCTACTCTACTTCGGACATCCCGATACGACGGCAGGCCACTGCCGCCGCACCTGGTCATAGCCGGCCTCGGCGCGGCGCATTTCCGTCGCTGGCTAATATTGTTTCGGACAACGGTGCGTCGCATTTGCCCGGCCGAGGTGGCGACGCTTTTTATGGATCGCGCGCTGCGAATTGCTCACAGTTTCCGTCTCGCGATCGCCTTCAACCGCGGCGAGACCACGATCGGCATCGAACCTATCGTCGAGAGAGACTTGTGATGCACGACCGGTTTGTGAGTGGTTCCTACAATGCACAGCGATCGACAGGGAGCCGTGATTCATGCGGCTGACCAGCTTTTCGGATTATGCATTGCGGATGCTGATGTACACTGCCGCCGCCGGTAGCCGGCTTATAACGATCGAGGAGGTTGCCCGCACCTTCAACGTGTCGAAGACGCATCTGAACAAGGTCGCCAACACCCTGACCCGTGGCGGCTATATGAAGGCAATCCGCGGCCGTTCCGGTGGTCTCATTCTCGGGCGCCGGCCTGAGATGATCCGGATTGGCGATGTCGTGCGGTTAACCGAGCCGGATTTCGCGCTGGTCGAATGTTTCGCGACCGGAAACCGATGTGTGCTAACCGCCTCCTGCAAGCTTTCAGGCATGTTTGACGAAGCGACAGCCTCCTTCCTGAACGTCCTTGACCGCTACACGCTCGCCGACATCACACTGATGCCCGAAGACTTCCTCGGCGGTCAGATACCACCCGTTCGCACCGGGGCGACACGCAAGACCGTATAATGTTGCGCGGCTTCGACGCGCGCTGTTTTTGCTCGGATGTGAGATGGGCCATGGCTGAACCAAAGAAGAATGATCAACAGGTCACAAAGGACATTGATTCTGATATCGACCCGGACAACACTCTGCTGCCGATGCTTATCGGTGGGCTTGTCCTGATAGTTATCGGAGCGATCATCGTGATGATGTTTGTGTAGTTTCGCAACGATGGCGTGTGACTTTATCGGCCCGGCTGTTGTCTGGGCGCCTGCAACCCCAATTGCGATTTGGCGGATGGAGAACTGTCGGCCGAGGAGGGGAAGTACAGAGCGCGCGACCGGCGGGCGCTTGGACAGCGCATAGCGGGCGACGATGAGCTGCAGGAGGTATATCGTCGTCTGCGCCAGCCCGGCCCCGATGATCCGGCAGAGCCGATCTCCACGGCCGAGATGCGGCGCAAGCGCCTGCTGCTCACCCCGCGGAGACGTACGTCGTCATTGAGTTCAGAACTTGCATTCCGCTTCGTTAAACTGCCATTTCGCACTGCTCTTGTTCCGAGCCCCTCATGACGTCGGCGTACCGTTTTGGGTTGAAGTGCAGATAGAGAAACGCTGTGACGGTCACGCAGCCGAGATGCATGATCCATCCGCTGCTGAAGCTCCCGCTCCAGCCATGCAGGAGCGCGGTGGCGAATGGACCAAGCGCGGCGATCAGAAAACCGCCGCCCTGCATCAGCGCAGCCAGCGCGCCCGCCTGCTCCGGCCGCGGCAGATGATCGAGCGCCGTGACGATTGCAAGCGAGAAGCTTCCGCCAAGACCGGCCCCGCATATCCCCACCCACAGAACGGGCGACAGTGCGGGAAAAACCGCAAGTCCGGCAAAGCCCGCCGCCTGCAGCAGCAGCGTCAGCCAGAGCCAGGGACGGCGGTCGATGCCCCGGCGCGCCAGGACAGGCAGCACCAGGGCCGAAGCCGCCTGGCAAATGGCCATCACGGCCACAAGGTTGCCGCTGGCGGCACTGCTCCATCCTTGCGCCTGGTAGTAGGGCGCAAGCCAGGCGACCATAGAGGAATAGCCGGAGTTGACCAGGCCGAAGGCCGCCATCAGAACCCAGGTCCGTGGGCGGCGAAGCAGAAAACCGGTCAAGGCGCGATCGGGTCTTGAAGCCTTGGCGTCGGACAGGACGCGGAATGCCGCGCACAGCGCAATGGCGGCGGGAGCCGCGAGCCAGGCAAGGGCTGCCCGCCAGTCGTATCCGTTGTTGACGAGCAGGGGCGCCAGACGTGCGCCGAGCGCCCCACCGCCCATGATCATGCAGGAATAGAGGCCGGTCACGGCGGGTGTGCTGGTCGGGAACTTTGCCTTGATGATCCCCGGAAACGCGGCCTGGATGAAGGCCACCCCCGCCCCGCAAAGTGCCGCCGTCAGGATCAACGACAGGCCGCCGGGCACGACAAGCCTGAGCAGCGAGCCCGCTGTCAGCACCGTTAGCGCCGCGAGCAGGCCCCGGCGCGTTCCGACGGCCGCCTGGATGCCCGGTGCAACGAACGCACCGAGGCCCATCAGCAGCATCGGCAACAGCGTCAGCATGGCCAGGCTGCCATAGCCCATCCCGGTGTCGGCCACGATATCGGCCAATATCGGTCCCGGCGCCGTCAGAAAGGGACGCAGGTTGATCCCGATTAGCACGACGAGGGCAAGCAGGGTCCATTGCCTGTCGGTTGCAGGCTGCGCGGTCATCGACATTTTCGCGCTGTTCATCTGGCGCCCGCTTGCACCAGCAGGGTTATCATCTGCGCATAGCCGTTCCTGCGCGCGTGCCGCAGCGGTGTCGCCCCGTCCTTGTCGGCGAGATTGACGTTGGCGCCGGCCTCGATCAGCCGCCTCACGATCTCGACATGACGCTGCCCGCCATCGCCGAGGATGATGGCCTCCAGCAACGCGGTCCAGCCGAGCTTGTTGACGTGATCGACATCAATACCGGCATCGATCAGCGCGCCGACGGTCTCGACATGTCCGCGTTCGGCAGCCGGAATGAGCGCGGTACCGCCATAGCGATTGGTGCTCTTCAGGTCGGCGCCGTGCGCAAGCGTCATCTTCAGGATATCGAGATGCCCGCGTGCGCCGGCGTAGAGATATGGACTATCCTGGATATCGTCCTTGGCGTTGACGTCCGCGCCAGCCTCGATGAGAGTCCTGGCAGCGCTGACCTTGTTGCCGTGGGTCGCGACGAGAAGAGCCGTGCGGCCGTTCTCGTCGCGCGCGTCGATCCGGGCCCCCTCGGAAACAAGCATCTTGATCATGGAGACATCGTCATTTGCCGCAGCCGAGTGAAGCCTTGTCTCATTCATGTTCTGCCCCAACGCTATCAATGGAATGCAGGCGACGATGACGCCCAGCAAAAGTCTGCGCTTGACCATCGGCATCAGCCCCCCGACACGCTGTGCGTGGAAGCCGAGCGGGTTGCTGCGGCGAGCGAAGCCGTCATGCTCCGCCGAGAGGTGGCGAAAGCATCCTGCCTGGGATGAAGTTCCAGGCCGACGAGCAATTCCGCGAGCCTGACAGCCGCCGACACCCCTTCGACGACCGGGACACCGTGAAGGCTGGCCAGTCGCCGCGCCATATCCGACATGCCGGCGCAGCCAAGCACGATGGCGTCGGCGCGATCGACCCGCAGCGCCTCCTGGATTTCTTCGCTGATGATCGACAAGGCTGCCTCGCCATTCGCTTCCAGCGCCAGGACGGGAATGCCGCTCGCCCGCACGGTGGCGAATGGCGAAAGGCCGTAGCGAACCAGATTGTCCTCGAGAATAGGAACGGAAACCGGCAAGGTGGTAATCACCGTGAAGCGCCTCGCCACGATGCTGGCGACGCGGGCGGCGGCCTCGCCTATGCCGATAACGGGCTTGCGCGTCAGCATCCGCGCGGCGTCGAGCCCGGTGTCGTCGAAGCAGGCGATGATATAGGCCTCCACGGCGTCACTGCGCTCGGCCCGTTCGATCCGGTCGAGAAGACCCGGGACCGCCTTCGCGCCATCGATCGGGCCTTCGATGGAAGCCGGGCCGCTGTCGTTCTGCATTGCGATGATTTCGGTGCCGGCCTGCGCGGTTAGCCGCGCCGCGACGGCGATGGATCCCGTCATCGACACGGTCGAATTGGGATTGATGATGCCGATGCGTACCATGCGAAAATTCCTATAGCCGCCGTCCGATGGAACGTGCATCGCTGCCGTTCCGCATCGCTGATGGGGCTGTCTCGATATTGAAGCCTATTCGATCAGATCCGTGTCGCGGCTGTGCCGCCAGAACCGGTCCGGGGTCCTGAGCAGATCGCGCAGACCCAGCCGCTCGATCATCAGTTCCGTCTCCCGCTGCGCGGCATCGAGCACGGCATCCTGATCGATATGAACCGGCTTGCGGTCGCGCAACAGCACGCGTCCGCCGACCAGCACGGTGTGGACGTCGTTGCCGTTGGCAAAATAGGTGACACGGAATTCCGGCATGTTGGCCGGGTAGAGATGCGGGCGCCGCAGGTCGACAAGAATGACGTCGGCCTTCTTGCCGGGCTCCAGCGATCCGACCTGATGGTCGAGGCCCAGGACACGCGCGCCGTCGATGGTGCACATCTCCAGGGCCTTGCCCGGCGGAAGCCAGCTCGGATCGTGGAAATGAGTGCGATGATAGTGCATGCATTGCTGCATGTGACGGAACATGTCCGCGGAGCGGTCCGGCGCGGTCGCATCGGAGCCGATGGCCACCACGACGCCAGCGTCGAGAAGTTCCGTGACCGGGCAGCGCGCGAGAATGGCGGCCACGGCGCTCGGATTGTGCACGATGCTCGTGCCGGTTTCGGCGCAGATCGCTATTTCTTCGTCAGTCAGGGCGGGCGCATGCGACAGCAGTGTGCGCGGCCCCAGAATGCCGATCTCCCCGGCGATCTTCACGCTGCCCTTGGTATGACCATCCTGGGTGAAGATCAGGCCGCGCTGTTCGGCGATCTGCCTGACCTTGCGCGATTGCGCGATGGCGTCCCCTGCCCCGGGACCATCGAGATGTTCCTGATGCATGGTCGGCGTCAGCAGGGCGAGATGCAGACGATCCTCGTGGGTGCCGTGCCAGCGGTCGGCCAGCTTTTGCGAGGTGGCAAGCTGCTGGTCGAACGACACCGGATAATCGGTACGGCTGGCGCCCTTCCAACGTGCATAAGTCAGGGGGTGCGGCGGGCGCGTGGTGCCGACGGCGACCACTGAGCGCGTGCCGATGCCAAGCACGCCTTCCATATGGGCGTTGCCATAGGCCGGATCGTCGGTGCGCATGACCGAATCGCCGCCGCCAAGCAAGGACACGCCGGTCGTCACGCCGAAACGCAGGCGTTCCAGCGCGGCAAGCTGCGCCTCCGCATGCCAGAATTCCGGCGTCGAACCCACCGTATAGGCACCTTGGCATGCCCTGTACCAGAGGTCGCTGCGGCCGCCGCCCATCGTCTTGATCAGCCCGTGCCCGGCATGGGCGTGGCTGTCGACGAAGCCTGGCATGACGGCCATGCCGCGGGCGTCGATCGTCTCGCGCGCCGGATGGTCCCGCGCCACGTCTTGCGAAGCGCCGACGGCCACGATGCGGTCTCCCTCGATGGCTACGGCGCCATCGGGAATGATCCGCCGATCGGGATCGACAGCGATGACGGTGCCGTTTCTGATCAGAATGTCTGCCATCACAGGCTCGCTTCTCTTTTTTCGCTGCAAAGGATGCGGTCGAGCGAAGGCGCGAGGCGCAGGAGTTCGCGCGTGTATTCGTGAGTGGGCGCGGAGAACAATGTTTCGGTATCCGCGAGTTCGACGATCTCGCCGCCTTTCATCACGGCGACCCGGTCGCACATCTGCCGTATCACCGCGAGGTCGTGGCTGATGAACAGCATCGACAGCCCGGCAAGATCTCGTAGGTCCTTCAACAGGTTGAGAATTTGCGCCTGCACCGACACGTCGAGCGCCGAGGTCGGCTCGTCGCAGATCAGCAGCGATGGCCGGGGGCCGAGCGCCCTCGCAATCGCGATGCGCTGGCGCTGGCCGCCTGAAAAGGCATGGGCGAACCGAGAGCCGGCCTGCGCCGGCAGGCCCACCGCCTCGAGCAATGTCTCGGCGTCCAGCCGCGCTTCCGCTGCGCTGGAGGCAAGCTTGTAGAACAGGATTGGCTCCGCGATCGCCGAATTGATCCGCAGCCTTGGATTGAGGGCCGAATACGGGTCCTGGAACACCATCTGGAGTGACTGGCGCACGGTCTTGTCGCGACGGGCGGCCAATGCCGTGCCCTGAAACTCTATGGTTCCCGAACTCTGCGTCACGAGACCGGCAATGGTGTTGGCGACCGTGGTCTTGCCGCAACCGGACTCGCCGACAAGCCCGAAGATTTCGCCGCGGCGCACCTCGAAGGAGACGTCCTTCACGGCCTTGAAGACCGATGCCTTGCGGCCCGGGATGAACGAGCGCTGGCCGTATTCCACGCAAAGATTGCGTACCGTCAGCGCGGTTTCGCCGTTGCGCCCCGCAGCGGTGCCGGTGTTCTTGGAGCGCACGGCTTCGCGCGCCTCCAGTGTTGTCTTCGTTTCCTCGCTTGGGACCGGCAAACGGTCAAGGCGAATGTCGATCGGCGGAACAGCGGCGATCAGCGTGCGCGCGTAAGGTGCCTTGGGCGCCGTCAGCACATCGTGTGTCAATCCACTCTCGACCACGCAACCGTTCTGCATGATCGTGACCCGGTCGGCAATTTCCGCAACCACGCCCATATTGTGGGTAACCAGCAGGACGCCGACGCGGCGATCATCGGCAAGTTCGCGGATCAACTTGAGGATTTGCGCTTGCACCGACACGTCGAGCGCCGTCGTCGGCTCGTCGGCGACGATCAGCCTTGGGTCGCAGGCAAGTGCGGTGGCGATGACGACACGCTGGCGTTGGCCGCCCGACAATTGATGCGGATAATTGCCCAGCCGGCGTTCCGGCTCGGGAATGCCAACGGCTCTCATCAATTCGAGCGCGCGGGCCCTGGCTTCGCGGCGCCCGATCTTCAGATGCGCCAGCATGCCTTCGCACAACTGGCTTTCCACGGTGAAAAGCGGGTTCAGGCTTGTCATCGGATCCTGAAAGATCGCGCCGACGTCACGGCCTGGAATGATCCCCTTGGTGCGACCGGTTCGGATGTCGATCGGCTTGCCCGCTATGGTGATGGTGCCGGAAGCAATCCTGCCGGGAGCCTGCAACAAGCCCATCAGCGCATTGCCGACGGTGGTTTTTCCCGCACCGGATTCTCCCACCAGCGCATGTATCTCGCCGGGCCGGATCGTCAGGTCGATGTCGTCGACGGCAGCGAGAATGCTGCCGTTGGCAAGCGGATATTCGACCCGCAGATTCCTGATGTCGAGTGCGTGTGGCGTTGTGTTTTCCATCAGTTCGCCATCAGTTTGGGGTTGAAGCGATCGCGCAGGTAATCGCCGATTATGTTGACTGCCAGAACCAGGACGACTAGCACGACGGCGGGCATAACGGCGATCCACCACAGGCCAGAGAACAGGAACTCGTTGCCGATGCGGATCAGCGTGCCGAGCGAGGGATAGGTGGCCGGCATGCCGGCGCCGAGGAACGACAGGGTCGCCTCGGTCAGGATCGCGCCCGCCAGATTGATGGTGGCGATCACCATGACGGAGCTCATCACGTTGGGCAGGATGTGCCGCATCATGATGCGGCGGGACGGAAGACCGATGACCTTGGCGGCTCGTACATAGTCGCGGGAAATTTCCACCATGCTGGAGGCCCGCACAGTGCGGGCATATTGCACCCATTCGTTGACGGCGATCGCGAAGATCAGGATGACCGGTGCCCAGCTCGAGACCGTATCGGCGCTCAATTGCGCGCGGGCTATGCCGCTGATCAGAAGCGCGACGAGGATCGTCGGAAAGCTCACCAGAACATCGGCGATCCGCATCACGATGCTGTCGATGATACCGCCGAAATAGCCGGCTATCGATCCCAGCGTGACGCCTATGGCAGCGGCCAACAATACCGCCCCGGCGCCGATCAGCATCGATATGCGCAGGCCGAAGAGGATGACCGAGACCAGATCGCGTCCCTGATTGTCGGTGCCCAGCAGGAAGCGCGGATCGCCACCGTCCATGAACACGGGCGGGATTTCCATGTCGATCAGCGAATATGAGGAGACATCGCGCGGATCGATGGGTGCGATCAACGGAGCGAAGATCACCAGCACCAGCATGGTCACCAGGATCAAGCCAGCGATCATGACCGAGATGGGAGGAAGCCTGCGAGACAGAGATACCTGCGTTGCCATCATTTTGTCCTCAGCCGCGGATCGATCAATGCGTAGAGCATGTCGACGACCATGTTGATCACGACGAACAGGAAGCCGACGAACAGCAGATAGGCCGCGAGGACGGGGATGTCCGGATAGCCGACGGCGTTGGTGAAAAGCAGCCCCATGCCCGGCCACTGAAAGACGGTTTCGGTGACAATGGCGAAGGCGATGAGTTGTCCGATCTGCAGCCCGGTGACGGTCACGACCGGCATCAAGGCATTGCGCAGCGCCAGACGGCCGTAGATGTAGCGGCGGGGCAGACCGCGCGCGAAGGCGAAGCGGACATAGTCCGAAGAGAGCACGTCGATCATCTCGGAGCGCACGAGGCGCATGATCAGCGTCAACTGGAACAGCGCCAGTGTGATCGAAGGCAGGATCAGCGATTTGAGGCCGGAGGCCGTCAGGAAGCCTGTCTTCCAGAAGCCGAGATCGACAAGCTCGCCACGCCCCGAGGACGGCAGCCAGCGCAGACTGACGGCGAAGATCAGGATGAGCAGCAGGCCGGTGACGAATGTCGGCATGGATATCCCGACGAGGGTCAGCGACTGGATCAGCCGCGACAGAAAGCCGTTCGGCTTCAGGGCGCAGAGAACCCCCGTCGGGATGCCGATGAACAGCGACAGGAGGGTCGCGACCACGACCAGTTCCAGCGTTGCGGGAAGCCTGGTCAACAGCAGGCTGACGACAGGCTCCTGGTAGCGAAAGCTGGTGCCGAGGTCGCCATGAAGCGCGCGCCCGACGAATTCGAGGAACTGTACGAAAAGTGGCCTGTCGAGTCCGAGAGCGACGCGCAAGGCATCCTTCTCAGCCTGGCTCGCGCCTTCGCGCACCATCGTGGCGACCGGATCGCCGACGAAACGGAACATGATGAAGGCGATGGCGGTTACGGCAACCATCACGAGGATGGCCTGCAACAGCCGCACCGATAGAATCCGGATCATCAGGAAAAACCTTTCAAGAAGCGCGGATCGAGACAGGCGGGGCTTGCGCCACCGCTGGAGCAGCTCGCGATCCACCACGGATAGCAGGCGCTCCAACCGAGTCAGGCGTGTCCGCGAAAGCTCCCTCGCAAGCGCGGGCACGCCTTACCGGCGCATTTTCCTAGTTCATATGCGCGAACCAGGGACGCACATACTCGTCGGGGAATTGCGGCATGTCGACCTTGTCGCTCATCGCCCAGGCGACCGGCTGCTGGTGCAGCGGCAGATAGAGGGCCTCATCATGCGTGATCTTGAAGGCCGCCTTCAGCATATCCACCCGCTTGGCCTCGTCCAGTTCGGTCGATGCCGAACGGGCCAATTCGTCGATCTTGGCGTTGGAAAGCCCGTTGGGGTTGCTGCCGCCATAATTGCCGTCATTGGTCGCCAGCAAGGCTTGCAGCACGCTGTAGCCATCCATCGGCGGTAGCGAGGCCCATCCGAGCATATAGATATCGAGATCGCCCTTATCCATTCGAGGGAAATAGGTCGTCTTGCTTTCGACGTGCACGTCGGCCTCGACGCCGATCTTGGCCCACATCGACGCGATTGCCAGGCAGATCTGTTCGTCGGCGATGTAGCGGTCGTTGGAACAGGCCAGTCCAACCTTGAAGCCGTCGGGATAGCCGGCTTCCGCCAGCATGGATTTCGCCTTCGCGACATCATAGTCCAGCGGTACGTCGATCGACTGATCGTAGCCGGTGACCTGTGGCGCGACCAGCGTGCCGGAGGTGCGCGACTTTCCGCGCATCAAACGCTTCTGGATCGTGTTCAGGTCGACCGCGTGCCAAAGCGCCTGGCGCACTTTCACGTTCAGCAGCGGATTGGGCTTGCCGGGCGCTGCATGAAGCTCCGGCCGGAAGCTGAAGCCGAGAAAGATCTCGCGCAGCGACGGGTTCTCGACAACCTTCAGGCCGGCGGTGTTGGCGACCCGGTCGATGTCCTGCAACGGAACCGGCGCGATCATGTCGAGTTCGCCCGAAAGCAGCGCCGCGACGCGCGTGGCGTTCGAAGCGATCGGGCGGAATTCCACCCCCGTCAGATTGTGCTGCGGCTTGTCCCACCATTCCTTGTTGACGGCGAAGACCGAGCGCGAGTCCGGCTCGTAGCTGACCAGCTTGAACGCGCCGGTGCCATTGGCATGATTGCTGGCGTAGGTGACGACCCCCGTCGAGGCATTGCCGGGCTTGAGGGCATTGTGCTCCTCCATCCATGGCTTGCTCATCATGTAGATGGCGACGAGATCGTTCAGGAGCAGCGGATAGGGTCCGCGCAGGATCAGGTCGACCGTGTAGTCGTCAACCTTCTCGACGCCGGTTACGGCGGAGAGGTTTTCTCGGTTGCGCGCGCCGGGATCGATCTGACGTTGGATGGTGGCGACGACATCATCGGCATTGAAGGGTTGACCTTCGTGGAACTTGACGCCCTGCCGCAGCTTGAAGCGCCAGCGCGTCGGCGAGACGATCTCCCAGGAGGTCGCAAGCGCAGGCTCGATAGCCATTTCCTTGTTGCGGCGCACCAGCCCGTCGAACACCATGTTCTGGACGCTCTGGGTAAAACTGTCGACCTGGGCATTCGGATCGTACGAAATGACGTCGCCGGCCGATGACCAGCGCAGTGTCTGTGCAAGCGAAGGCGCTGTCACCGACATCACCATCGCAAGTCCGGCGAGCAGGACCCTAACGCATTTTCTCATTCTCTTCTCCCATTTGTATACGAAGTTTCCGATATATTGGATACCATTTATCCCCATTGATATCGTACACACATTGTGCACAATATCAAGGCAGGCATGTTCGATTTCGTTTCTCATGTGCAAAACCGCTCAAGTGACCGTTCCGAAAGGGATTCCGAATGACCCAGGCCTTGCTGATAGAAAACGGTGTCATCGTCACCATGGATGCGGGGCGCCGGGTTTTCTCGAGGGGTCATGTCCTGGTGGAGGATGGCCGGATCGTCACCGCCGGCGACGGCGCGGCCCCCGCCACAGATCATAAGGTGGCGCGCATCGATGCTTCGGGAATGGTTGTCATGCCGGGTCTCGTCGACACGCACGCGCATGCGGGTCACATGCTGACCAAAGGCCTGGGAGACGATTCCGAAGCCTGGATGACTATCGCGGGGCGTATCTATGCAGAGGCGTCGGATACGGAATTCTGGGCAGCCGAGGCCACATTGTCGGCCCTTGAGCGCATAAAATGCGGAACGACCACCGCTGCCCTGCTGTTTGGCGGCGGGCCGGACATCATGCGCACCGAGGCGCCGGGGGCAGCACGGGCACATCTTGCCGCCATCGCCGAAATGGGAGTGCGCGAGATACTCGCCGTCGGGCCGAACCGGCCGACCTCGTCCCATGTCTATCGGGACCACGCATACGTTCCGTCTGTCGAAATCACCATTTCGCCGGAAACCCAGTTGGCAGTGTGCGCGGAAATCATCGATGATTGGGCTGGTCGCGATGGCCGGGTGCGGATTGCGGTCTCTCTCCCGGTGTTCACTCGGCGCGAACTTGACGAACAAACGGTATACAATCTGTCCCGCAATGCTCGCGACCTTGCTCGCGCAAAAAACGTGCTGTTCATCCAGGATGGCCATCGCGACGGTTCCATCGCCGCCAATGCGGAACGGCTCGATCTGTTCGACGAGCATTCGCTGCTGGCGCACTGCATCGAACTGACCGAGGCAGACATCGCCGCGCTGAAACGCAGCCACGCCAAGGTGGCGCATAATCCAAGTGCTCTGATGTCGGTCTCGGGCCGTTGTCCGGCGACGGAACTGATGGAAAGGGGTGTCACCGTGTCGCTCGGCACCGACGCGGCGGCGCCCGATCGCTCTTTCGACATGTTCCGCAACATGTTCCAGGCGCACCGCTATCATGCCCGGCACTTCAGGAACGATGCGGTCCTGCCGCCGATGCAATTGCTGGAGATGGCGACCATCGAGGGCGCGCGTGCCCTGTCGATGGAGAACGAAATCGGCTCGCTGGACCCGGGCAAGCGCGCCGACATCATCCTGGTCAACATGCGCCAGCCGCATCTGTGGCCGCCGGCACACCCCGCGCAGCGGCTGGCACGCTTCGCCAACGGCGCGGATGTTGACACGACGATCGTCGACGGGCGTGTCCTCATGCGCGGACGCCGCCTCGTCGATCACGATGAAGACGCCATTCTGGATCGCGCCGAAGGAGCCTTCCATCTGATGATGAAACGCGCCGGGCTGGCATAGGCCGAGTTCCGGGGCGCAAACAGGGAGACCCAGATGACCGAAGACCTTCTCATTCGCAATGTCAGGCCCTTGGGCGGCGCTGTCACGGACCTCTACATTCGCGACGGTCGGTTCGCGCACGCAACCAGCGGGAAAGCGGCGCATGAAATCGACGGGCTTGGACAGGTTGCCCTGCCCGGCCTGGTCGAGGCGCACACGCATCTCGATAAGACGCTTGTCGGCATGGACTGGTTTCAGAACCGTGTGGGACCCACGCGCAACGACAGGATCCTGGCCGACAGGAAGGCCAAGCGGGAACTCGGCATCGATGCGCGCAGGCAATCGGCGCGTCAGATCGTGCAGACGCTGGCTTTCGGCGTGACGCATATCCGCAGCCATGTCGATGTGGATACGGAAATCGGCATTACCAACATCGAGGGTGTCGTTGCAACGCGCGAAGCCTTCAAGGGATTGGTCGACGTGCAGGTCGTCGCCTTCCCGCAAAGCGGCATGCTGGGACGCGAAGGCACGCAGGCGCTGATGGAGGACGCATTGAAGGCGGGGGCCGATATTGTCGGCGGCATCGACCCGGCAACGATCGAGCGGGATCCGGTTCGCCACCTGGACGCAATCTTCGCGCTCGCGGATCGATACGGCAAGCCGGTCGACATTCATCTGCACGAACCGGGAGAATTGGGCGCCTTC
Organism: Mesorhizobium sp. BR1-1-6; assembly: GCF_020165355.1. NCBI lineage: Bacteria > Pseudomonadati > Pseudomonadota > Alphaproteobacteria > Hyphomicrobiales > Phyllobacteriaceae > Mesorhizobium > Mesorhizobium sp. BR1-1-6. The sequence goes on from NZ_JAIUHZ010000028.1 coordinate 25,609, forward strand.
TGCCTTGAGCTGATCGTCGAACGGACCAAGGCGCTCTCCCTTCAGGGCCGCGTCATGGTGAGCCATGCCTATTGTCTCGGCATGCTGGACACGCATAGGCAGCACACGTTGATCGACGCGCTGGCGGCTGAAGACATCGCCGTCATGACGGTCGGCAGCCCATCCGCGCCGGCGGTTCCGCTGCGCATGATGCGCCAGTCCGGCCTCGTCGTGGCATCCGGTTCCGACGGCATCCAGGGCACCTGGGAGCCATGGGGCAATGGCGACATGCTGGAGCGGGCCAAATATCTTGCGCAGCGCAACGGCATGACCAACGATGCCGATCTGGAAGAGACGGCGCGCGTTTGCACCTTTGGCGGCGCGCAAGGTATCGGCCTGACGGATTATGGGCTTTCGCCCGGTTGCCACGGCGATGTCGTGCTGGTTTGCGCGCGGACCCTGGCGGAAGCCGTGGCCCTGACCCCACGGAAGCGCACGGTCATCCGCGGCGGCCGCGTGCTCGTGCGTGACGGTGCGCTGGCCGGAGATCTGCCCGATGTCGCATAGTCGTCGGACGAACCAGCGTGACGACGGACCTGTCCTGCTCACCGCGCGATGGGTTGTCGGCCACCGGGACGGGCGCCATGTCCTTCTGGAGAATGGCGAGGTCGTCCATGAGAACGGCAGGATCGTCTTCGTCGGCCATCGCTACGGCGGGCCTGTAAAGCGGCGGATCGATCATGGCAGGGCGCTGATCGGCCCGGGTTTCATCGATCTGGATGCGCTTTCGGACCTGGATACGGGCGTGCTCGGCCTCGATCATCAACCCGGCTGGAAGAAGGGCCGCGTCTGGCCGCGCGACTATGTGGAAGCCGGGCCGGTCGAAATGCTGGCGCGCGAGGAGCTGGCGTTTCAAAAACACTATGCCTTCGCGCAACTCATCCGCAACGGCATCACTACTGCATTGCCGATCGCATCGCTGTTTTATCGTGCATGGAACGAGACATCGGACGAATTCGCATCCGCCGCCGAAAGCGCCGCAGAGTTGGGCCTTCGCGTCTATCTCGGGCCTGCCTTTCGCGCCGGCCATTCCGTCATCGAGGTGGATGGCGGCATCGTCGTCGAGGTGGACGAAGAGCGCGGCGCGGAGGGTCTGGACGATGCCGTTGCCTTTTGCCTGGAGCACGAAGGACGCTTCGGCGGATTGGTGCGAACCATGCTTGCACCGGACCGTGTCGAGTTCTGGACCGCCGACCTGTTGCGCAGGACCGCCAATGCCGCGCGAGACCTCGGCGTGCCGGTCCGTCTGCATTGCTGCCAGTCTTCATTCGAGATCGAGACAGTGCGTCGCCGGTTCGGCACGACATCCGCCCGCTGGCTCCAGGACATCCGCTTTCTCAGCGAAAGAGCGTTGTTGCCGCATGGCACCCACGCCGACGGCGATGATCTCGAAATCATCGCCGGTTCGGGTGCCACATTGGTGCATTGCCCGCTGGTGATGGCGCGGCATGGCGCGGCGCTCGACAATTTCGCCCGCCTTCGCGGCCAGGGTCTGCGCATCGGCATGGGCACGGACACCTGGCCACCCGACATGGTGCAGAACATGCAGGTCGGCCTGATGCTCGGCCGCGTCATGGCGGGCAATCTGGAGACGCCGAAATCAGCCGATCTCTATGACGCGGCAACGATTGGCGGCGCCGACGCGCTCGGCCGGTCGGACCTGGGACGTTTGCAGGCGGGAGCAGCCGCCGACATCGTCGTGTTCGACCTGTCCGGCAACCATCTGGGACAGGTCCTCGATCCGATCGCCTGCCTGACGACGTCCGCAAGCGGACGCGATGTGCACACGGTCATCATTGACGGGCGCACCGTGATGAGCGCCCGAACCATTCCGGGTTTCGATCTCGATGCAGCCCACCAGCGCGCACAGGCCCAGTTCGAACGGCTTGTCCAGCGTTATCCGCAACGCACCTGGCGACATCCGACGGTCGCCGAGATTTTCCCTCCCAGCTATCGGATGTTCATGGCATGAGGGCTCCAGAAACGACACACAACGATTGGAATAAACCTTGATGGCACGCGAGCCGACGGCATTGGCCCTCGACGCCGGGCCGTTTGCATCTCTAAACTCCGGCTTTGCGGATGCTTTTCTTCTTGTGTGCTTGGATATGAATTTTCAGGATCGGTCATGACAATCAACATTCGCAATAAAAATCCGAAATCCGCCGTATCCAAGTCCGACGCGGTCTATCGCACGTTGAAGCGCGTCATACTCGACCAGGCGCTGACCGCGGGAACAAAGCTGCCTGAGGATTCGATCGGCGAGCGGCTGGGCGTCAGCCGCACCATTGTCAGGCAGGCGCTGGCAAGGCTGAACGGCGAAGGCCTGGTCGAATTGCGCCCGCACAAGGGCGCCTGCGTCGCGCAGCCGAGCCTGGAGGAAGGCCACAATATATTCGAGGTGCGGCGGGCGCTTGAAGCGCTGGTGGTCGACACGCTGATCGGCAAGCTGACGCCGCAAAAGATCAAACAGCTCGAAGCTCATGTCGACGCGGAAGAGATGGCCAAAGCCAACAATGCCGCGTCGTCGATTCAGTTGGCCGGCGAATTTCATGTGCTGCTTGCCTCGCTCACCGGAAACGAACTGTTGCTGCGCTATGTCACGGAACTCGTTTCGCGTTCATCGCTCATCCTGTCGCTCTACGGGCGGCCGCATTCGTCCGACTGTGCCGTATCCGAGCATCACGAGATCATTGCCGCCCTGGCCGCGGCCGACCGGAACAAGGCTGCTGCCTTGATGGATCATCATATTGATGCAATCACCACACGTGCACTGCTGAAAGCGAAACCCGAAAATGACTTTCCGGACCTTCTTGCTGCCTATGCGCGGGAGGAAGGGCTATGATTTATTGGATGAATGCCGAAGAGACGAGGAGTGACCCGAAAATGATCAGGACGAAGGTGATGTCAGGTTAAATCCGCCTCCTCATGCGGTCGTGGCGACCAGCACTTCGGTCGGCTGGAACTTCAACACATCGATCAGTCCGATGTCGGAGATGCGCAATTCCGGGATGACGACAAGCGCCAGCAGAGAGTGCTGCATATAGGCATTATTGAGGGCGCATCCGCAGGCAAGCATCGCCGCGATCAGGCCATTGGCTTCTTCTGCCACGATTTCGGCGCGCTGGTCAGACATCAGTCCGGCGATCGGCAGCTTGACAAGCGCAAGTTCGCGTCCTTCGCTGAACAGCACGACGCCGCCGCCGACCTGTCCCAGCCGATTCGCCGCCAGCGCCATGTCGTCCTTGTCGGTACCCACCACGATCATGTGATGACTGTCATGGGCGACGGTGCTGGCGATGGCGCATGGTTTATCATAACCGAAGCCGGAAACGAACGCGTTGATGACCTTTCCCGTGCCGTGATGCCGTTCCACCAGCGCGATCTGGCAGACGTCACCGGTCCGATCCATCTGAACGATACCATTCAAGGCGCCGAGCGAAGCCTCCAGGGCACGGGTCGGTGCCTGGTTCTCGAGCACGCCGATGACCCGCGCCATGATCTGGTTCGCACCCTCGGGCGCCACGATGTCGAAGTCCGCCGCTGAGAGCTTCTTGCCCAAGCGAACCGTGTTCTTGGTCGAGGCGGGATAGTCGTAGGGCGTGATGTCGGCGACGAGCTTGCCGTCGTTCGACACCACACAGCCGCGTGCGATGACGGTTTCGACCGGGAGTTCGGTGAGATCGGAGGTCAAAACCAGGTCGGCGCGCCGCCCGGGCGTTATCGAGCCAAGCTCACGCTCCATGCCGAAATGCTGAGCAGTATTCAGGGTGGCCATCTGAATCGCGGTGATCGGCTTTAATCCCTGGGCGATGGCATGGCGCACAACGCGGTTCATATGGCCGTCATTGACTAGTGTGCCGGAATGGCTGTCGTCGGTACACAGCACGAAATTGCGCGAGTCCAGGCTGAGCTCGGTCAGCGCCTTGATCTGCGCGGCGACGTCGTACCAGGCGGAGCCAAGCCGTAACATGGCGCGCATGCCCTGGCGCACCCGCGCAACGCAGTCCGCCAGGCTGGTGCCTTCGTGATCGTCGGACGGACCGGCGGCGACATAGGCATGGAAGGGCAGACCGAGATCCTTCGAGGCATAGTGGCCGCCCACCGTCTTGCCTGCCGCCTGAGTGGCAGCGATCTCGGCCAGCATGTCGCCATTTCCGGCGACCACCCCAGGAAAGTTCATCATCTCGCCGAGGCCGACGATGTTCGGCCACGACATCGCCTCACGCACGTCGGCGGGACCGAGGCTGGCACCCGCGTTCTCGAGGCCCGGAGCGCTCGGCACGCAGCTCGGCATTTGCACGAACACATTGATCGGCAGTCCGGCAGCCTCGTCGTGCATCAGCTTGACGCCCGGCATGCCCAGGACGTTGGCGATCTCGTGCGGGTCGATGAACATCGAGGTGGTGCCATGCGGGATGACCGCACGCGCGAACTCGGTAACGGTAACCATGCCGCTCTCGACATGCATATGCGCATCGCACAGCCCTGGCAGCGCGTAGCGGCCCTCTCCGTCGATAATCTGCGTCTCGGGGCCCACGGCATGGTCGGAATTCGGGCCGACGAAGGCGAAGCGGCCGACCGCGATGGCAATGTCCGTCGCGGGGATGATCTCGCCCGAATGGACATTCACCCAGCGCACGTTCCGGACCACCATGTCGGCCGGCGTGCGTCCCATGGCGACATCAACCAACTGCGGCGCGCATTCGAACCAGCTCTGGATCATCTGTTGTTTTCTCCCCCGGCGCGCGCGCCCGCAAAGGGCCGCACGACCTCGACGCAATATCTTGGCGAACTGTAAGCGGCGCGCTGGCGGTAATAGTCCAGGCAGAAATCAAGGAAAGCGGCGAACTTACGCGACACATACCGGCGTCGCATGTAGAGCAGATTGATTGGAACCAGTGGCGAGCGCCATTGCGGGAGCACCGGCACCAGATCGCCGTTCTTGCACTCGATCTCGGTGAAGAAGGCTGGCAGATAGACGATACCCTCGCCGGCTACGGCGAAGTATTTCAGCATCCAGTAGTCGTTCGCCATGCACTGCGCGGTCGGCATGAAGTCGACCGTTTCCGCGCCGCGCTCGAGGTGCCAGGATTGCACGCCGCTCGGGCGGCGGAAGGCGACGGCCCCATGGCCCGCCAAGTCTGCGGGCGTCGACGGTTCCCCGAATTGCTCAATGTAGCGCGGGCTGGCGTAGAGACAGAAGGAAGCCTCCCCGAGCTTGCGAGCGATGTAGTCTGAGTTCGCCGGCTCGCCCCAATGGAATATGCCGTCGAAAGGCTGGTGCTTTTCGGGCGCCAGGAAATAGCCGAGCGAAAGGAAGATCACGTCGACATTCACCTGCGGATACTGTTGACGGAAGGCGAACAGCAGTTCCGAGGTGAAGGAAGTGCCGAACTCGCCGGTCGAGCCGATCGTCAGCGTGCCGGCGATATCGTGGCCCGCCTCGGCGATCGCCGCCTTGGCTCCTTCGCAACTTTCCTTGATGCGTTGCGCATGGTCGAGGAACTCGGCCCCGGCATCGCTCAAATGCAATTCCCGACCGTCGCGCACAAACAGTGCGACACCGAGCGAATCCTCTAACGCGCGCACTTTGTGACTGAGGCTGGACTTGGGCAGTCCATACAGTTTCGCGGCGTGCGAGAGCGACTGCGCCTCCGCCACTTTGATAAAATAATCGATCGCTTCAAAATCCATCGATCGTCCAAGAATTTGAACGGTGCGTCCAGAACTAGCCAGAAACTGCCATTTGCATGGACGACCCTAATACGACAGGATCAGAGCGCGCAAGGTGGGATTTTTGGCGCAGACAAGCTTGGTCCCAAGCCCGAGCGAGGCCACACGAGCGGAGATGAATTTGTCCGACATACGCGAATTCATCCGTGCTGGTCGCGCCGAGCATAAATCGACTCTCATCGTCACCGGCGGCACACTAGTCAACGTCGCTTCGGGTGAGATCTATCCGGCCGACGTCGCCGTCTACAAGGATCGCATCGTCGCTGTCGGAGACGTCTCGGAGTACCGCGGCCCCGAGACCGAGATGATCGATGCTACTGGTTATTTCCTCTGCCCTGGCCTGATAGACGGCCACCTCCACGTTGAATGTTCCAAGATGTCGGTAACTAGCTTCGCCAAGGCGGTGGTGCCGCTCGGCACCACTTCGATTGTGTCGGGCCTGGACCAGATCCTCGTGGTGTCCGGCCTGGAAGGCGCCCGCGAATTCCTCGACGAGGCCAAGGCAACCCCTCTCAAGATCTTCTGGGGCGCACCATGCAAGACGCCCTACACACTGCCTCGCTCCAACGTCGGCTATTATTTCGGACCGGACGATCACCGCGCCACCCATTCCTGGCCGGAATGCGTCGGCATATGGGAGACGGTGCGCGAGTTCGTCGACACGATGGATGAGCACGTTCTGCAGGCGGTCGAGATCGCCGAAAAGAGCCGTCTGCCGATCCTCGGCTGCTCGCCGATGTGTCGCGGCAATCGATTGAACAGCTACCTGCAGGCCGGAGTGCGCTCCGACCACGAGAGCTACACTGCGGACGAGATGCTGGAGAAGCTGCGCAAAGGCATGCATGTCGTCATTCGCGAATCTTCGATCTCCCATTTTCTCGAAGAGAACCTGCGGATGGTCACCGAGATGGGAATAGCCGCGACGAGCCGGGTCAGCTTCTGCACCGATGACGTGGTCGCCTCGGATATCCTGGCCCGCGGCCACCTCGACAACATGATCCGCATGGCGGTCGCGATGGGAGTTCCGCCGCTCACCGCCATCCAGATGGCGACCATCAACGGCGCCGAGGCGCTGCGCATCGGCCAGAAGGTCGGCTCGATCTCGCCCGGGCTCGCCGCCGATATCCTGCTGGTCAAGGATATCGCGGACTTCCATGTCTCAGGTGTCATCGCGAAAGGCAAGCTGGCCGCTCGCGACGGCAAGCTCGTGGACGATCTTGCGCCGCCTGCCCGCAGCGCCGTTGTCACCAACACATTCAAGGTAGCGCCGGTTTCACAGAAAGACCTATTGGTGCGCGCGCCCGGAGCGGGCGACAAGGCGGCCGTGCTGGCGATCGCCGTTACGCCCGAGAGAATATTCGTACGCACGCGACGTGATGTCGTGCTCCCGGTCCGCGACGGCTATATAGACGCGGATCCATCACAGGACGTGCAGTATCTCACCGTCGTCGAACGCTACGGCCGCACTTCCCATCGGCCGGTCGCGTTCGCTTCAGGCTTCGGACTGCGCTCCGGCGCACTCGCCACTTCGACGGCGCCTGATGATAACAACATCGTTTGTGTGGGCACCAATCCCCACGACATGTCGTTGGCAATCAACCACATTATCGAGAACAATGGCGGCCAGGCGGTGGCGGACGGCGGTCGGATCGTGTCATTCCTGCCGCTGCCAATCGGCGGAATCGTATCGGACATTGATCCTCCAGAGATGGCGAAGAAAGAGCAGGAGCTCGACGCCGCCGCGCGCGCGCTCGGCTGTAGGCTGCCATGGCCTTTCATGTACATGTTCGTGCTGCAGATCACCGCGATTCCCGATTTCGCGATAACCGATCTCGGCCTGATCGATTGCATAAACCTGACGGTGGTCGATCCGTTAAGCCGGCTTCATGACTGGGAACGCTAGAAAAGGGAGGGAACCATGCTGAAAAACCTTGTTGTCGCTGTTTCGCTCGTGGCCGCGACGTGGCTGTGGGGCGGCCGCGTACAAGCCGAAGAGCCGACCAAGCTCAGGATCGCCGGCATTCTTTCGGCGGGCAAGGAAGCACCGTGGGAATCATCCTTCGTGAGTTCCATGGACCGGATCATCGCCGCCAAGCCCCACGGCCTCGACATCGAGGTCAATTATACCGAGAACGTTTACGACAATGCCGAGCAGGTGTTCCGCACCTATGCTGAGACCGGCGACTACGACATCTTGTTCGGCGACACCGCCTATGCAGATGCGATCGAGAAGCTGAAGGACGAATTCCCCGATACGATGTTCGTCATGAGCGGTTCGGGCAATCGCGGACTCGGCGGCAATGCCTATTGGATATTCGTCCACGCGCACGAGCCTGCCTACGTGATGGGGCAACTGGCCGGCAAACTCACGAAGTCGAATGTCATCGGCGCCATCTCCACCTTCCCGGCCGAAGATACCAACGATCAGATCAATGCCTTCTTCACCGGCGCCAAGGAAGCGAACCCAAAGGTGAAACAGAAGATCACCTTCATCCAGTCCTGGTTCGATCCGGCTAAATCGAACGAGGCGACCTCGGCGCAGATCGCCGCCGGCGCGGACATGATCTACCAGATGTCGGGCGCCTTCGAGGTTTGTGAGGAGCGCGGCATAGGCTGCTTCGGCAATTATGTGGACATGTCGAAAGTGGCGCCGAAGTCGATCGTCGCCTCCACCATCGTCAAATGGGATCCGCACATTAATTGGATCATCGATGAATGGTGGAAGGCAAAGACCATGAACGCCAAATTCGACGCGCCGAAGGAACCAAGGTGGTTCAGCTGGCAGCAGGGTTCGGGCGACCTCATCCTCAATCCTGCTTGGGAAGCCAAAATGCCCGATGACGTAAAGGCGCTTGCGGCTGAAACGGCCAAGGCCATCCAGAGCGGCGAGAAGAAAATCGAGCTCAATGTGAACGAGCCGAAATCGGACTGACGCCGGAGGTGGTGCCAAGCCGGGCCGATCCGAGATGAGCAAGATACCGCGCCTGTCGGTTCGGCACCTGACGAAGCGTTTCGCTGCGCTTGCCGCCAATGACGACGTCTCGCTCGACGTCATGCCCGGAGAATTGCATTGCTTGTTGGGGGAGAATGGCGCAGGCAAGTCGACACTGTCGTCCTGCCTTTATGGGCTCTACCAGCCAGACGCCGGCGAAATTCGGGTGGACGGCAAGACCGTCCAGCTAGGCTCGCCGGGCGAAGCCATCCGCGCCGGCATCGGCATGGTGCACCAGCATTTCGTCTTAGTGCCCAGCTTCACTGTGCTGGAGAATGTGGCGGTAGGCACGGGCTCCGGCTGGCGGCTCGGCCGGGCTGAGGCTCTGTCCAGGATCGAGACGATCTGCTCCACCTACGGCATCTCGCTCAACCCACACCGGCACGTCGGCGACCTTTCCGTCGGCGAACAGCAATGGGTCGAGATTGTCAAGGCGCTCTACACTGGCGCCAGACTGCTTATCCTCGACGAACCGACGGCGGTGCTGACGCCCGAGGAATCGCGCCGCCTGTTTGCGATCGTCCGGCGGCTCACCAGTGAAGATCTGTCGGTCGTGCTGATCAGCCATAAGATGTCGGAAGTGATGCAATCCGACCGGGTCAGCGTGCTTCGCAAGGGCAGACTGGTCGGAACGGTCGTAACCTCGAACGTCAGCCGCGACCAACTCACCACCATGATGGTCGGCCGCTCCGTTGCGGCGCCGGCGCGCGCCGCAGATGCGAAAGCGACCGGCGAGACGGTGCTTTCGGTGCGTGGGCTCACGCACCTGCGCGATGGAAGGCCCGTGCCGGACAACGCATCGCTCGACATCGCAGCCGGCGAGATCGTCGGCATCGCCGGCGTTTCCGGGAATGGCCAAGATGAGCTGTTCGAGTGCCTCGCAGGCCTCGCCGCGCCCGACGGCGGCACGGTCTTGCTCGATGGCGAAACTCTGCAGGCGTACTCACCGGCGACGATTGCTGCGAAAGGCATTGGCTACGTGCCCAGCGACCGCTTCCGCGACGGGCTCGTTGCCGATCTCGATATCGGCGAGAATCTTGTACTCGGCCAACAATGGCAAACGCGCTGGCGCAATGGGCCATTTATCGACACCGCGGCGCTCGACGCAAATGCACGCATGGTCATCGCTGCCTATTCGATTGCCGCAACCGGGCCGTCGTCACCCTCTCGCAAATTGTCTGGCGGCAACGCGCAGAAGGTCATCCTCGCCCGCGAGTTCGCCAAAGCGAAGCGGCTTCTGCTGTGCAACCAGCCGACGCGCGGCCTCGATGTCGGCGCCATCGAATTCGTCTACCGACAACTCCTGCACAAGCGCGACGAAGGCTGCGCCATCCTGCTTGCGAGCGAGGAACTGGAGGATCTTTTCGCTCTCAGCAGTCGTATATGTGTGATGTTTCGCGGCCGCGTCCTTGCGGTGCTCGATACGGAAAAAACCACCTATGACGAAATCGGCAGCCTGATGGCCGGCCATGGGAGCGAGGCTGCGGCGTGACCGGTTTCAACCTCGTGGAGTGGCGCCTCGAGCGCCGGCTGGAACCGCGGCCGACCGCGCGCATCGTTGCACTTGCTTTGGCGGCGATCGCGGCGATTTTGGTTTGCAGTCTGCTTTTCGCCGCCGCGGGCGCCAGCCCGGGTGCCGCCTTCACGGCTCTCCTGAAAGGCAGCTTTGGCTCGTTGCGCGCCGCCGGCGAAACGCTGGTCAAGGCAACGCCCCTGATCTTCACCGGTCTTGCTGCCTGTGTCGCCTTCCGCGCGCGTATCTGGAACATTGGCGCCGAAGGCCAGGTTTTTGCCGGCGCCATGTTCGCTTATTGGGCGCAGCACAATCTCACCGGCTTTTCGCCTTTCATCCAAATTCCTGTGGTTATAGTCGGTGGCATTGTCGGCGGCGCACTCTATGCCGGCCTTGCGGGCGTGCTGAAGACCCGCTTCTCGGTCGATGAGGTGATCTCGACCGTCATGCTCAACTACATCATCGTCTATGTCCTTTCGCTGCTGCTGCTGCGCGGCCCATGGAGCGAGGCGGGCGCCTTCTTCGAACAGACGCCGAAGGTCGATCCGGGCTCGGTGCTTCCGTTGCTGTTTTCCGGTTCACGCCTGCATTCCGGCTTCCTGCTGGCGATTGTGGCGGCTGGCTTGGTTCACATGCTGTTGACGCGCACACCGCTGGGCTATGAGATCAAGGCTGCCGGGTCCAACATGCGCGCGCTCGATGTACAGGGCACCAATACTCGAAGGCTGGTCATAGTTGTGCTTCTGGTTTCCGGCGCGCTTGCGGGGCTCGCGGGGATCACGGAAGTCTACGGCGTCCATTACCGCCTGAAGGCAGGCGTAATAGCAGGTTACGGCTACAGCGGCATCATCGTGGCCATCCTCGGCCAATTGCATCCGCTTGGCGTCGTCGTTTCCTCGGTGCTGTTCGGAGCGTTGCTCAACGGCGCTACGCTCATGCAGATCAAGACCGGCGTGCCCTCGGCGCTGATATACGCCATCCAGGCGATCCTGCTTTTGTTCTTCCTAGCTGGCTGGGCAGCGTGCAATTTCCGCCTGCGGAGGGTCGGCCGTGCTTGACGCACTCTTTCAAACCTCAATCCTGGTCAGTGTGGCGGCGGCCACCATCCGCATCAGCACCCCGCTCCTGCTCGCCGCACTTGGAGAACTCATCGCCGAGCGCAGCGGCGTCTACAATATGGGTCTTGAGGGCATGATGCTGATGGGAGCCTTCACCGGCTATCTCGCCGCCTATGAAAGCGGGTCGTTATGGCTGGGCGTCCTCGCCGCCGGATTTACCGGCGCGCTGATGGCTCTCGTCTTTGCCGTGCTGGTGATCACGCTGAAAGTAGAGCAGATCGTCACCGGTCTTGCCGTCAACCTGCTCGGCGCCGGCCTTTCCACATACTGGTTGCGTTCCGCTTTCGCTGGCGACGGCAAGACGCCGACCATCCCTTTCTTCGCCGATGTGCCGGTGCCAGGGCTGAGCGATGTTCCCGTGCTGGGCCCCATCCTGTTTGACCAGCGGGTGCTGACCTACATAGCCTTTCTGATGGTGCCGGCGGTATGGCTCTTCCTGTTCCGAACGCGTTATGGACTGATCGTGCGCTGCGCCGGCGACAATCCCAAGGCCCTCGATGTTAAGGGGGTAAAGGTCGCGCCGGTGCAATATGCCGCCGTGCTCTTCGGCGGCCTGATGGCGGGCGTTGCCGGCGCGTTTCTCTCCGTCGGCCAGGCGGCGCGTTTCGTGCCGGACATGACCAACGGGCGCGGCTGGCTGGCCATCATCATCGTCATCGCCGGCCTATGGCGCCCCTACCCGGTTTTCGTGGCGGCTCTGGTGTTCTCCTTCCTCGACGCGCTGCAATTGCAAATCCAGGGCGTCGGTATCGCCATTCCCTACCAATATATGTTGATGATGCCTTATGTTGCGGCGATCGTTGCGTTGATGATCCGTCGCTCGCGTACCAGCGCACCGGCTATGCTGGGCGTGCCGTACAGGCGGGAATAGGGTGGTCGGTTTTCATTCTGCTGCTGTAAGGCTGCCTGTACGTAGCTGCCATGCGGCATGGCCCAACCCGTGACAACGGCAGCAAGCTTCCAGCAAGATCGACCGCTTTGGTGAAGCCGGTATTGTAGCCCAACCCGCCCAGGCAGGGAGACCTGACCGTCAGTCACGGGACGTCACAGGGCAAGCAATTTGCCGCCCTGGAAATCTGGATCGTTGGAACTCGGCTATCCCGCTGATGGTTAGCCAGAAGGCTGCATAAGCCTCGCTCAGGAACGCCAGCCACCACTGCCGAAGTGACCTGAACTACGGAGCGTCGCCAGCAGGATGTTGGCTGCTCCGCGTTGATCAATCTTCGCTTGCTCACCAAGCGGAGACGCATTCCAGGCAGCCAATTCTGCCACCAAAAGAGCGGTATCCCCGTCTACCGATGCGCATCTAAGTTGTCCGTTCTTCCCCATCACCCTTCGGTTTTTTCCGCAGCGTCCGCCACACGATCACAGAACGGTCGATTGAGGCCTTCGATGTTGCCGAGTGATTGCTCAAACAAGGCCAATTCGACATGCTCTGCCACCATAGCTGTGAGAGTGCGCGCTAGCTGGCCCAATCAGCAAGACACCAGGACCCATTACCCACAGCAGCCACAGCTGGTCCCCTTTTTGCCTACTTAATGCCCCCCGTCAGACCGCGAGCCGGGCGACGGCCTCTATGGCTTGGTCGACCTCGTCCGTCGTGGTGTAGTGTGACAGACCCAGTCGGGCGACGCCGCCTTTTTTCGCGCGGTCCAAGCCTGCCGGAGGCTTCATGGCATAGAGTCGCCGGCCCAGCCGAAGATGTTTTTCCTCAGCCAGCGCGGCCGCGTTTTCCACCGGCGAGCGATTGGCCAGCGGCGAGGTGCCTGTTGAGCGGCAGATTCAGGGCCCTGATATCTGCGCACGCGGCACATCTTGCCCACCCCGGTTGATCGCCTAAATGTTTGGTCCCGGCATTTGCTGGAGCGGATTGAGTCTGAAGCGTTCCGGCTGTGACGCCCACGCCTTGCAGATGAACTCGTAGCGATCCTTCCGCAGTCAGCCTCCGGTTCAGCGGTCAGCTTCACTCCAATTTCTTCAAGCGATTGCGGGCCTCATCTATTCTCGGCACTACAATTGTCAGCCTACTGAATCCAGCATTCTCTTTATCACGGAAAATTTGAAGGTTCGCGCCTGCGACGCCACGCCATATGGATCAACCCCGGCATGGGACGGTCATCAGGCCCGGGTCGAACAGGTGAGTATAGAACTTCTCTCCACCGCTCATGCTTGGATGTTGCGAGTGCGTCGAAAATTCCATGGATTTCCGTTGTGCGCGTCCTTCCAAGTCACCAGCATCTGCAATTAGAGAACGTTTGGCTTCGTTCCAAGATGGTTCTCGGGCGGCAGCGCAAAGTCCGCTCGGCGCGCACACCATATGTGTCTCAGCTCGGCCCTTTTTTACTTTGCGTTGGATTCAAGGTGAAATTAGGGGACGCAAGCGAGAGGTCGGCTTTCGGCATCAAGCGGACTAAGCAGTCATTCAACTCCTGGCCTCAAGCAGCTCATGCACGCTCCACTTGACGGTGCGTGCCGCCCCAGCCGATGTCGGGTTTATCTATGTCGACGGCGAGACATGCCTTTGACCACGCTTATTGGGGGCGCCGACTGGCGAGCCGCTTCGCCATCATTAGCGATGGAACGGAAAAGAAACCATTCTGCATAAGACTGCTGCTTTTCGACGCACCTTTTCGAAACGTCGGAACGAGCGCTTTTCGCGCAGGCCTCGATGCCCCCATAGGTGAACCGGTTCCATGACGAGTCTGACAATACGCCACCGCATCCTCGTCAGTTTCGCTGCCGTTCTGGTGGTTATGTCCGTGATCGCCGTTATCGCGTACGCTTGGTTTCTTCAGGCGGAGCGGGAGGCAACTGAGGTCGAGAAGGGCATCCTTCCAGACCTCTATCACAGCACCGAGATCATGATGGGGCAGATGAAGGCACATAGCCTGCTTCAGGAATATGCCCTCCAGGACAACCCGTCGGATAAAAGCACGCTTGAAAGCACGATCGCGACCAATCGCGACCAAGTGCGGCGGTTGATGGACGAGTATGAAGCAACGATCGTCTCCGACATCGACAAGCAGAATTACGCAGTCGTCAAAGAACTCGCCAACCAATTTCGGCTGGCGGAAACTGCTGTGCTGGACACGAGCCGAGCTGCCTTGTCGAAAGGTGAAACTCCCAATGAAAGCCCGGTCATCAAGAACACGGTAGAGCCGATCTTTGTGAAATTGCAGTCCGCTCTGCAAGCCATGCTCGAGGATCACAGAGGCGAGGCAAACAGCGCGACGCAGCGAATCAGCTCAATCGTTAGCACGGCGGAAGTCGGTTTGAGCGTGGGCTTGTTGATAGCCCTCGGACTAGCCCTTCTTTTGGGTTACCAGCTGTTTCGCGCTGTCACAGCTCCGCTCACACGTTTGGTCGACGCGGTTCAAATGATACGGCAAGGCGACTTCAGCGAACGCCTCGATCTGAGGCGCCGGGACGAATTCAGCGTGCTTGCCGACGGCTTCAACGCAATGGCAGACGATCTCACAACTCTCATTGGTCAGGTACAAAGGTCCAGCATACAGGTTGGCACGTCGATAACTGAGATTGCTGCAACCTCCAAGCAGCAGCAGGCAACAGCGACTGAAATCGCCGCGACCACGACTGAGATCCGCGCGACAGCCAAGGAAATTTCCGCCACTTCAAACGAGCTGGTTCGCACGATGAACGAGGTCTCGACAGTTGCCGAGCAAACGGCTGCCGTCGCGGGCGGAGGGCAAGAGGGGCTGACCCGTATGGAAGGAACCATGCAGCAGGTCATGGACGCGGCGGGTGCGATCAATTCCAAACTCGCAATCCTCAGCGAGAAAGCTGGCAGCATCAATCAGGTGGTGACGACCATCACCAAAGTGGCCGATCAGACGAACCTGTTGTCGCTCAACGCTTCCATCGAGGCTGAGAAGGCCGGCCAATATGGCCGGGGCTTTGCAGTGGTGGCGACAGAGATCCGAAGGCTTGCGGACCAGACGGCCGTCTCCACTTACGATATCGAGCAGATGGTCAAAGACATCCAGTCGGCAGTTGCTGCCGGTGTGATGGGCATGGACAAGTTTTCCGAGCAGGTCCGCCGGGGCATGCACGAAATCCAGCAGGTCGGCGGGCAACTCTTCGACATCATCCAGCAGGTCCAGGGGTTGGTGCCACGTTTCGAAGTCGCCAATGAAGGCATGCAAGCACAAGCGATCGGCGCGGGACAGATAAGCGACACGCTAACCCAGCTAAGCGAGGCAGCTCAGCAAACAGTCGAGTCCCTTCAGCAATCGACGCTCGCGATCGACGAGCTCAATCAAGTCTCAGGTAGCATGCGAAGCAGCATTTCAAGGTTCAAGCTGAGAGCATAGCGGGCCGGCAGTAGGAGGTGATAATGCTATTCCTCGCCTTCAGTATGGGTTCGGATCGCTACTTGATCGATGTCCACCAAATTGAAGAGGTGCTGCCCTATATCGATGTGAAAGTTCTGCCGGGTGCGCCAACCGGTGTGGTCGGTCTGGTCAGTTATAACGGAATACCCATCCCTCTCATCGATGTTACTCTTCTTGCGCTTGGCCGGCCATCGGAGCGCCTATTGAGCACCCGGATCGTTGTTACGCGCTACCCGGCGCGAGATGGCGAGCAACGCCTGCTTGGGTTGGTCGCGGAACGGGTGACGGATACGGTCGAGCGAGACCCTGCCGACTTCGCGCCGTTCGGCCTCGAGCCAGAAACGCCGTCTTATCTTGGTCCGGTGGCTTCGGATGGCACGGAGATCATTCAGTGGGTCAAAGCGGAAGCGCTGCTTTCGGAAGAGATTCGTACCGCATTGCTCCGCCAGGCCGCGATGAGTGTTTAATGACCGGCGCAATAGAAAAGCTCCTGATGGAAACCATTGGACTGGACAGTGCCAGCGTTGGCCCGACAGTGGTCCGTCAGGCGGTCAGAGACCGGATGGCAGCGTGCCGGATTGCCAATCCTCAGGCCTATAGGGAACACTTGACCGGTTCCCCGCAGGAGCTGCAGGAGCTGATCAATGCGGTGGTGATCCCGGAGACTTGGTTCTTTCGCGACCGAGAAGCGTTCACGATGTTGGCGCGGCATGCGCGCGTGCACAAGCGTGCTCAGCCGACAAAAGTCTTGAGCCTGCCATGTTCAACCGGTGAAGAGGCCTATTCGGTCGCAATGGCCATGTTCGATGCCGGCTTTGAAGCGCACGAGTTCAACATCGATGCGGTGGACGTCAGTACCCGCAATATCGCGTTGGCTGAACGTGCCGTCTACGGGCGCAATTCCTTTCGCGGCAGCTATCTCGAATTCAGGGACCGCTATTTCGAAGCGGTCGAGGGTGGGTTGCGGCCCAGTGCTGCGGTGCTGAAACAGGTTCGCTTCAGGGTCGGCAACCTATTCGGTACTCGCGCAATTTTTGGGCAAGAGGTCTATGACATCCTACTCTGTCGGAATTTGCTGATCTATTTCAATCGCGAACTGCAGGATCGCGCATTGACCCGCCTGAAAGATCTCTTGGCCACGGACGGACTTCTTCTGGTCGGTCCCGCGGAAGCAGCACTTCCAAGGCTGCATGGCTTTATTTCCGCTGAATGGCCCTTGGCCTTTGCCTTCCTGGAATCGGAGCCCATCAAGGCCGCGGCGCCGACAACTGCTATCCCGGTGCGGACATCAACCCCGAAGCTCAACAAGAGCAAGCCCGTTCTTCCGCCACGACTGACCGTCGGCAAGGAAAACAGTGCGCCGGCCCTGGCCAAGCCCGTTGATCAGGTCTCGGAAAGCCTAGTCGCGGTTGAACGGATCGCCAATGCGGGTCGGGTAAAGGAGGCACAGGAGGTCGCCCTCGCCCATCTCGAGAAATTCGGTCCTTCCGCGCAAATCTTCTATCTGCTGGGCCTCGTTCAGGATGCGGATGGCGCTGCATCCAAGGCCGCGCAAAGCTATCGCAAGGCACTCTATCTCGCGCCAAATCATCGAGAGGCTCTGGTCCACCTGGCTTTGCTGCTTCGCAAGCAAGGCGACCACAGCGGCGCCGAGGCGCTGGCCGGAAGGCTGGTCCGGGTCCAGAAAAGGAGCGGCACCTGATGCCGGCTTCGACAAGGATCGCTCTGCCAGTGGAGCAGATTGAAATCGACGACTGCTGGCGGCGGATAGGCGTTCGGGGTGACAAGTCCTGTCCCCAACTGGAGCAGCATCTCCACTGCCGGAATTGCCCGACCTATAGGAAGATTGCACGGCGCCTCCTTGATCGTGCGGCGCCCTCGGCATATCGCGGCGAATGGCCTGATGACGCTGGTCGTGCAGCGGTCGTTTCAACGGACGATGAAGCGCTGCAGACGGCCGTTCTCTTCCGGTTGGGGAACGAATGGCTGGCGCTTCCAGCTGGCATTTTTCATGAAGTGGCTGAATCCCGTCCCGTTCATTCCCTTCCACACCGCAGGAATAGTGCAGTGCTCGGCATCGCCAATGTCCGGGGCGAATTGCTGATTTGCCTGTCGCTCGCTGAATTGCTCGGGATCGACGAACCCAAGGAGGAGGAACAAGGCAGACGAGCCAAGATATTTCGCCGCCTCGTCGTGGTGGGCGAGCGGGACAAGCGGGTTGCTTTCACGGTTGATGAGGTCCACGGCTTACATCGCTACCGCGCACGCGACACTCTCGCTGTGCCCGCTACGATCGGCAAGACTCTGTCGGCGGCTACTGTTGCCGTTTTGCCCTGGCGTGAACGGGCTGTTGGCTGTCTCGACCCGGGACAACTGCTCACGATGATGGATCGGAGCATGGCATGACAGATGAGGACTTCAGTCAGGTTTCGATGTTGAGCCTTTTCCAGGCCGAACTGGAGACGCAATCACAGGCTTTGACCTCCGGCCTTCTAGCGCTCGAACGCGATCCTGTCGCCACCGACGCCCTGGAAGAATGCATGCGGGCCGCGCATTCGCTGAAAGGAGCAGCCCGCATTATCGATCTGACGCCCGCCGTCAAAGTTGCAAATGCAATGGAAGATTGCTTGGTCGCCGCGCAACGTGGGCATCTGAGGGTACGCAAGGAGCATATAGATGCGCTTCTGCAAGGCTCTGACCTTCTGAAATTGATCGCATCGGGATCATCGAACGAGAGCGTCAACCCGGAAGTCGAAAGCTTTCTGGCGAAGTTCGAGGAACTGTCCCTCCCCGAGCCCGCACCCCAAGATTCGGCAGCTGATTTCGCAACCCCAGAGCATAGCCGAAAGGAGCCGGCGGCAACCTCGTCAGCGAACCCCCTTGTCGAGCCGAAAGCTCAAGCCCGAGGGAGCATCAGCTCAGATAGAATGGTTCGGGTGACGGCAGACAGCCTGAACCGATTGCTCGGTTTGGCCGGCGAGTCGCTGATGGAAGCTCGGCGGCTCAGGCCATTCGCTGACGGGCTGCTGCGGCTGAAGCGCCTTCAATCAGACATCGCAAGTGCGTTCGACAATCTCGATGCAGTGCTGCTGCCGGTCGCAAAAGATGCGGCTGTGGTGGAGGCGCTGGTTGAAACGCAGCGAAAGCTTCGGTTGAGCCAAGCCTTCTTGGCGGAGCGTCTCGATGAGTTGGATTCAGTCGATCGGAAAGCCACCGATCTTGCCAACCGATTGTACGAGGAGACGTTGGCGAGCCGGATGCGACCTTTTGAAGACGGGGTGAGACACTACGCAAGAACGGTCCGCGACCTCGGTCGTACACTTGGCAAGCAGGTGCGACTGGAGATCGTAGGCGGCTCGACCGGCATCGACCGCGATATCCTCGAGCAGCTGGATGCCCCCTTGGGGCATCTTCTGCGCAACGCGGTAGACCATGGGCTTGAACCGCCTGATGAGCGCCTCGCAACCGGCAAACCCGAAGAGGGACTCATCAGGCTCGAAGCGAGGCACAATGCCGGACTGCTGCAAATAGCCGTGGTGGACGACGGCAGAGGGATCGAGCTCTCGAAGCTGCGCGAGACTGTCGTCGCCCGGCAGTTTGCAACCAGGGAAAGCGCCGACGCGCTCAGCGAAACGGAATTGCTGGCATTCCTTTTTCTGCCCGGCTTTTCGATGAAAGTTGGCCTGTCCGACGTCTCCGGCCGTGGCGTGGGACTCGACGCAGTGCAGGCGATGACGAAGGAGGTCCGCGGAATCACGAGCGTCTCCTCGGAATTTGGTCGAGGAACCCGGTTTCAACTGCAACTGCCGCTGACGTTGTCAGTCCTGCGCACCTTACTCGTCGAAGTCGATGGGGAGCCCTATGCGTTTCCACTCGCTGCCATCTCCAAGACAATGAAATTGCAGCGGGTGGAGATCAACCTCCTGCAGGGCCGCCCGCATTTTCGCTTGAACGATCGACAGATCGGGTTGGTGACAGCGCGCGAGGTGCTGGATCGAGGAGAGTCTGCGTCCGAAGCAGAGGAACTCTCGGTCGTCGTGGTGGAAACGGGTCGGGGGGACGCCTACGGCGTAATCGTCGACCGTTTTCTCGGGGAACGCGAACTGGTGATCAGACCTCTCGATTCCCGGTTTGCCAAGATCAAGGACATCAGCGCAGCGGCCCTGATGGAGGACGGTTCGCCTGTTCTGATCTTCGACGTCGATGATCTGGTTCGATCGGTGGAAAAGCTTGCGTCGTCCAGCGGATTTCGAGCCCTTCGGCGAGCCGCGGGCGGTCCCGGACCGAGCAGACGCAAGCGCGTGCTGGTGATTGACGATTCACTCACGGTTCGCGAACTCCAGCGCAAGATGCTGGGCAATCACGGTTATGACGTCGAAGTGGCAGTCGACGGTATGGACGGGTGGAATGCCGTCCGATCTGGTCCTTTTGATCTCGTCGTCACTGACATAGACATGCCGCGCATGGATGGTATCGAACTGGTGAGCCTGATCAGAAAGGACGTCCATCTCAGGAACACACCCATCATGATCGTTTCATACAAGGATCGGGAAGAAGACCGCTCGCGCGGGCTTGACGCCGGTGCCGACTATTATCTGACCAAGAGTACCTTTCAGGACGAGGCGCTGATCCATGCCGTCGTGGACATGATCGGCGAGGCGACTGAATGAGATCGAAATTGGCGACCAACGAATGAGAATTGGCGTAGTCAACGACATGCCGATGGCGGTTGAACTTCTGCGCCGGCTGGTCATGTCGACCGGCGAACACCAAGTCGCATGGATTGCGACCAATGGGCGTGAGGCGGTCGAGGTCTGCAGACGTGATCTGCCGGATCTGATACTCATGGATCTAGCGATGCCAGAGATGGACGGGGTGGAAGCGACCCGCAGAATCATGGCGGAAACCCCATGTTCAATCTTGCTGGTGACAGCCAGTATCGAAGCCAACGTCGCCGGCGTCTACGAAGCGATGGGGCATGGCGCGCTCGACGCCGTCGATATTCCCTCAGTAGGCATCGAAGGTGATGCGTCCTCGCAATCCGCACGGCTGTTGACCAACAAGATAGCAACGATCGGCAAGCTGATCGGCGATGCGCCGGGCAAGGCAAGAAGGAGGATGTCCCGTGCGGCTGAGCCGACAGCTCGACGGCTAATTGCAATCGGTGCCTCTGCTGGCGGGCCGGCCGCCGTTGCCGCAGTCCTGAGCGCGTTTCCCGTTGATTTCGCCGCCGCCATCGTGCTCGTACAGCATCTCGATGCCCAATTCGTTCCAGGCCTTGCTGATTGGCTCGGCCAGCATACGCCTCTCCCGATCCGTCCAGCGCGGGAAAACGATAGTCCTCAAGCGGGCACCGTTCTCATTGCCAGTTCCGCGGATCATCTGGTTTTCAAGTCAGCTCAGCAACTTGGCTATACGCCTAGCCCCGAGGACAGCGTTTATCGGCCGTCCGTAGATGTGTTCTTCGAAAGTGCCGCGCAATGGTGGCCTGGCTCGGTGATTGGAGTCCTGCTCACAGGCATGGGCAGGGATGGTGCGCACGGGTTGAGACAGCTCCGCGACAAGGGGCATCTCACAATCGCGCAGGATAGAGCAACCAGCGCCGTCTACGGCATGCCGAAGGCCGCCGCCGATGTCGGCGCGGCTGTTGATATTCTTCCTTTGAGTGCGATCGGCTCACGCATAATCGAAGCCCTTTCAGCGCTCCAGGTGAAAGGGTTCGTCCGATGACGCTAGAACCACAGCTGGTCCCACCACTTGCAGATAACTATTCATCCATGGTTCTGCTCATCGATGACCAGATCATGGTTTGCGAGGCGGTCAGGCGCGCTCTAGCCAGCGAGCCTGATATCTCGTTACACTTCTGCACCGACCCATTGAGAGCGATCACGGTCGCCGACGAGGTAAAGCCAACCGTCATCCTGCAGGATCTCGTCATGCCCGGGGTCGATGGGCTGCATCTGGTGCGAGAATACCGGAAGCATGCTTCGACACGCGCGGTACCAGTCATTGTGCTGTCGAGCAAGGAAGACCCAGCCACCAAGGGCGAAGCGTTCGCTGCGGGAGCGAACGATTATCTCGTAAAGCTTCCGGATCGTATCGAGCTGATTGCACGCGTTCGATATCACACGCGGGCCTATCTGGATCACGTCCAGCGAGAAGCTGCATACCGAGCGCTAAGGGAAAGCCAGCGACAGCTGATCAGTGCTAATCTCGAGCTTGAACGTCTGACGCGGATCGATGGCCTGACGGGCCTCGGCAACAGGCGCTATTTTGACGAATATCTGGCGTCTGAATGGAAGCGTGCTTTTCGCGCACAATCCCCATTGTCGCTGTTGATGATCGATGCCGACAACTTCAAACGATACAATGATACCTATGGCCATATGGCCGGCGACGAGGTGCTCAAGCAAATCGCCCGCGTAATCCAGAGCGGTTCCGGCCGTTCCACCGATCTCGCTGCGCGGTACGGAGGCGAAGAGTTCGTCATCGTGCTGGTCGACACTTTACTGGAACAATCCAGTGCGATCGCAGAGCAGCTCGTCCAGAGCGTGCGGGAGCTGAACATACCCCACGGCTCGGATCGCGTGACCATCAGCGTTGGCGTCGCAACAGCGGTGCCCACCGAGAACGAAACGCCGAAGGATTTCGTCAATGCCGCCGATCTGGCTCTTTTTCGTGCCAAATCGGAAGGACGAAATCGTATTGCGCTTCAGATGTCCCGCGCTTGACGAGTGGCTAGGCAAACTGTTGGGCCATGCAAGCCGTATTGCCGGTCGTGAGCTCATGGCGGCAGGATGCTACACTTTCGCCAATTGCATGATAGCGGACGTGCTGCGGCCGCCGACCTGTCGGCCTATCCGAATACCGCAGCAGGCTCCAAACATTCGAAAATACGTTGAATGCACCCCGCTCGCCGGCCTTCAAGAAGGTCTATGCCGACCAGCTCGCTCATTCCGCGGTTGGACATCAAAAACTCATCGCCAATAACTGCTTGGCGTCGGTTCTGGGTGGGAACATGCGAGTTCTCCTGTTCGCTCGAATCTCTTGGCTCGTCGGGGCCAGCTCAATGACTGACCTGCGGCGCAAAGCTACTGTTTAGTGTAACAGCTCGCGAGATTGCATTTGGCTGAAGCGGGCGCCGCGGTTCTGCTCTGACAGGAGCGTGGACCGCAAGCAGTTCGTTCCACTCCACCGAGTTTTCTGCTTGAATACCTCTAAAGCCATCCATGGAGGCCCCTTCCATTCTGAATGATCCCTTCGCCCCCTTACGACAGCGTTTCCTGGCTCGGTGCGCCACTCAACTCGCGGAGTTGAGGGCGGCGCGTCAGAGAGGCCCGTCAGTGGGCTCCAACGACACCCTGATTCCCACCGCGCACTCGCTCGCCGGGGCCGCGGGGACATTCGGGTTTGCGGAGATCAGCGCGCGGGCATCGGCGTTGGAGACATTGCTGATCGAGCAGGCGGACGATGGGGCCTCGCACGCCGCACTCGATGCGCTTATCACGGAGATCGAGCGGACGCTGAAGTGACTCAGCAGACGGGGCTCACTTCTTCGCGCCGCCCAGGCCGGTCCTGGTCATCTCACCCCAGCTCTGGTCGGCCCGAAGAAATTGCCACCAGCCCTTCACGCGCCAGAAATTGTTGAGCTGGCGGTAGCCGAAATTCTCGATCACGGCGACCGCCGTCAATACCGCGAGGTCCCTGGCGCGGGGAAAACGCTGCAACTCGGCCTCTTCGAGAACGAGGGAGCATACGCTCACGCAGACGCCATAGGTGAAGATGAGCGAGGTGAAGGCCAGAAGATATTCGGCCGAAAGGACACCGAGCAGCCAGAAGGCGGGGATGAGGATATAGCCCAGCACCTCCGCCACCGGTCCCAGAACGTCGACAATGAAGATGTGGCCGAAGCCGAGAAAGCCGACGCGGCCATAGCGCGGGTTGAAGAGCATGGAGCGGTAGCGGAAGAAGCATTCGAGCGAGCCGCGCTGCCAGCGCGTGCGCTGCCGGGCAAGGACGCTCAGCGATTCCGGCGCCTCGGTCCAGCACACCGGCTCCGGAATGAACTGGATGCGGTATTTGCGCTTTTTATCCCGCATATAGCGGTGCAGCTTGATGACGAGGTCGAGGTCCTCGCCCATCGAACCCTTGGTGAAGCCGCCGACCGCCACCACTTCGGCCCGGCGAAACATGCCAAAAGCGCCGGAGACCAGCATCAGTGTGTTGATGCGGCTCCAGGCAAGCCGCGCCATCAGGAAGGCGCGCAGGTATTCGACCACCTGGAGCAGTGGCAACAGACGGCGTGGCAGACGGACCTCGCGCACCCTGCCTGCCTCGATCCTGGAGCCGTTGGCGATGCGGATCGTGCCGCCGACGGCAATGGTGCGCTCGGGGTCGTCGATGAATGGCTGGGCGGCACGCATCAGCGCGTCGGGCTCAAGGATAGAGTCGCCGTCGATGACACAAAAGAGCGGCGCGCGACAGACATTGATGCCGGCGTTCTGGGCGTCGGCCTTGCCGCCGTTCTCCTTGTCGACGACGAACAGCCGCTCGGTCGTCGGTGACGAATAGAGGCCGCGGATTGGATTGTGCGCGAGCGCCTCCTCATAGGGCCGATGGAACTTTACCAGCTTGAACGCCTCGATGAGGCGCAGCAAGGTCTCGTCTTTCGAGCCGTCGTTGATGACGATGACCTCGAAATTGGGATATTCGAGCGCCAGCATGGAATGGACGCTCTCGACCACGTTCAAGGCCTCGTTGTAGGCGGGCACCAATAGCGCGATCGGCGGCGCGACATCGCCATAGCGGTGCCAAAGCAGCGCCGAGCGCGCGACCGGTGGGCGCTTGGACAATGCATAGCCGGCGACGATGAGCTGCAGGAGGTATATCGTCGTCTGCGCCAGCCCGGCCCCGATGATGAACCAAGACAAGATGGTGGCGGCAAGAACGATCTCGTCGCTCCAGTCGGCGATCATACGGCCGGTCCCTCGGCAAGAATGAGCGAGGCGGTGCGCTGGCTGCGCGAGACCTCACTGTCGGCAATCTGGCGCAGCAACCGCTCTCCCGGCTGGCCGAAGGAGCGCAGCGCGTTGGCGGCGGCATAGCGCACGTTCCACACCTCGTCGCCCATCAGCTTGGATAGCGGCCGGCCAAGTTCGGCGAGGCCCAGGCGGCCGGCGGCATCGGCGGCCGCGCTGCGTACCTCCCAGTCGCCTTTTGTCATCGCGGTCGAGAGGATCGCCGGCGCGTCGGCATTTCCGGTGAGGCCGAGCGCCCGCAGTGCCGCCGCGGCAACCTCGGACGAGGCGTCGTCGGCCAAGCGGGCGAAGAGATCGGCGAAGCGGAAGCCGCCGGCGCGGGCCAATGCGTCGATCGCGGCCGCCCTTATGAAGGGCACGGCGTCGGCGCGCGCGGCATGGTCCGCCAGTTCCTCCAGGCGCGCGTGCGGAAAGCGCCTGAACAGCTCGATCAGGCGTCGCGAGCGCTGCCCGGCCACGCCGATCTTGCGCAGCGCAATGCCGAGCGGCGGCAGGCTGTTCAGATCGCAGAGCGCTATGGCGACGGCGATCCTGACCTCGCGCGAGCGGTCGTGGTTGAGCGCGGAAAGCAGGCTTGCCACCGCACCTTCCGAGCGCAGCGCCGCCAGCATCTCGGCCGCATGGATGCGTTCGGCGCCGTTGCCCTTTTCCAGTTGCCTGCCGACAAGGGCCGGCAGGCCACATTCCTTGAAAGCAGCAAGGACATCGTCGTGCTCCTCGCCGCGCAAAAGCGAAATGAACTCGAAGCCGGTATTGATCGCCACGCCTGCCGATACCGAAAGAATGGTCGTTTTCAACACCTCGCGGTCTCGGTTCTCGGTGAAGGCGATCAGCGCAGTCAGAAGCTGACGCCGCTGGTCGGCCGCAGCCTTGCTCCGGCGCTCCTGCAGGACGCGTCTCGCGATCAGGAACAGCATGATCACCAGCGAAAGAGCGCTGAGCAGTATGGAGAGATCCCAGATGTACCACATGGTCAGAACCGCGCGGTCAGGCCGAGACCGAATGTATTCCGGTCGAATCTCGGTCGTTCTTCATGCGCGATGCTGGCGCGCAACGTCAGCGGATCGCTGATGTCCCAGGAAACACCACCAAACACCGTGCGCGTCGGCACCAGCGTGCCGTCGGAGATTTCGGGAGCGTCGGCATAACCGCCGAACACGTTGAAGTGCGGTGTCGCAGCAAGGTCGACGCGAAGCACATAACCGTCTGCGCCCGTGCCGATATCATCCTGCGCATGAACCCAGCGGGCGGAAAGCCCCAGGCGGCCGTCTAGGATAGAGGTCTGCACCCATGGCGAGATGCTGGTGACATTTGTGTCGGCGAAATTGTCGTAGCGGGCGTCGATGTTGAGCGAAAGCGGGCCGAACGCCTTTGCCGGCGCCATGACCTGCCACGAAGCCCCGGCGCCGATCGAATAGCGCGCGAGGAAATCAGCGTCCGGCGTTGCCGCCGCCAGAGCATAGGCAGAGAACGCCGGCGAGAAGGCCTGGTCGATACGACCTTCGATCTGGACGTCGGTGCGGCCGAAGCGTGTGGCCAGCCGGGTGCGACCGGAAATCGTGGTGCGCGGCGACAGCCGATAGGAAAGGCCAGCCGAACTGTCGGTCCAGTCGCCGAGCCCGCTGGTGAGATCGCTCACCTCGCTGCCGAGGTCGAGCCGCCATTTGCGCGGCGGCGGCACGGCCAGCCTTTGCTCGATATCGAAAGAGCCAGGCTCGACGGCGAGCGCTTGGCTGTAGGCATCCCGCGCGTCCTCCTCTTTACCCTCGGCGCGGCGCACATCGCCGAGCCCGACCAGCGCCTCGGCATTGCGCGGATCGGCCGCAAGCACGCGCTGGAACGACTGCCCGGCCCGCGTGTAATCGGCCTCGAGCAAAGCCACTCTCGCATCCAGCTCGAGCGCCTCGACATTGCCTGGCACTGAGGCCAGCACGCCATCGACCAAGCGGCGGGCGCTCGGCGCGTCGCCCCGCCAGATCGCCAGGCGCACCTTGCCGAGCCGCGCGTCGAGAAGGCCCGGCTTGATCGCAAGCGCGCGGTCGAAGAAAAGCCCCGCCTCGTCGAAGCTTTGGCTGGAGCCGACGACCAGGCCAAGGGCGACGAGGATGTCGGTGTTCTTCGGCGCCAGTCCCAGTGCCCGGCGATAGACTTTCTCCGCCTCGGGCAGCTTTCCCGCCGCTCGCAGGCGTCTGCCCTGCTCCATCAGACCGGCGACGGGATCGCGCCGCCGGCTAGTCGGTTTCTTTGTCGGCGCCGGAACCGCGGGAGACCGTCTCACCTCACTGCCGGCGGCTTGCTTCGCCTTCTGGATATTCGCGATAAGCGTGGCGGCGTCAGCGTTGCTGGGCTCGGCCCGCAGGGCCGTTTCGGCTAGCGGAAGCGCGGCATCCAGATTGCCCGAGCGGAACTCGACCTCAGCCATGCCAAAGCTGGCGTCCCGATAGGTTGGGGCCAAGGACAGGGCATTGGAAAAAGCGTCGCGCGCTGCCGACAGATTGTCGCGGCCGAGTTCGGCAAAACCGAGTTGCACCAAGGCGTCGGCGTTATCGGGTTTAAGCGCAAGGGCG
Source organism: Mesorhizobium sp. BR1-1-6 (assembly GCF_020165355.1). Classification (NCBI taxonomy): domain Bacteria; kingdom Pseudomonadati; phylum Pseudomonadota; class Alphaproteobacteria; order Hyphomicrobiales; family Phyllobacteriaceae; genus Mesorhizobium; species Mesorhizobium sp. BR1-1-6. The sequence continues at coordinate 52,964 of NZ_JAIUHZ010000028.1, forward strand.
CGCCGTAAAAACTCCACCGCCTCGTCAAAATGCTGCGCTTGCCTGGCCTTGACGCCGAACTCGTAAAGTTCATCCACCGTCTGCGCCAGCACCGCGCCCTGGGGCGCAGCGATCGCCAGGATCAGACATGCGCCAAGGGCTGCGCACCGGCAGCGCCGCATCAGCGTTTCCCGCTCTTTCGCGCGAGCAGACGCGCCAACCGCGCCAGAAGCTCCTCGGGGATGAATGGCTTCACAAGGTAGTCGTCGGCTCCTTTTTCGAGGGCCGAGACGATGTCCCTTTCGCCCTTGCGGGCGGTCAGCATGACGACCGGGGTTTCGGACAAAGCCGGATCGCCCTTGATGCGGGCAAGGACCTCCAGGCCGTCGGCCTTGGGCATCATCGCGTCGAGCACGATGATATCCGGCGCCTCATGCTCTGCCTTCGAGAGCGCTTCCGCCCCGTCTACTGCTTTGATGACCTCATATCCCTTTGCCCTGAGCCTGAATTCCATCAGCTCGATCAACAAGGGATCGTCATCGCAAATCAGAACTCTTGCCTTCGCTCCGTTCACCAGCCTTGCTCCGGTTCCGTCGCCCCCCGGAGTGATCCCATGAACCGACATCCGCCAATGCGGTCCATGCAGACAGAAATATTCGTCTCGACTCTCTCATCGACGTCCGCCGATGCCACACGATTATAGACAACCTGATTCGCTGCGCCTGCACCTCGGCACAATCAGTAGATGAATAAGGCGACATGGTATAGGAGCCCTGAACGGCATCGCACAGTGTGCAGACAAACTGCGCTCGGTGGCCAAGCCATACGTCGGCTCAGGTGCGCGATAGAAGCAATCTTTTGACTTCACCGGCAAGCGCAAGCGGGTCGAAAGGTTTGGCGATCACCCCCACCGCCCCCATAGCCAGATAGCGTTCGACCTCATGCGTCTGGGTGCGCGCGGTGATGAACACCACGGGTATCGACGCCGTCGGCCGGGACTCGGCCAGGCGCCTCAGCGTCTCCGGTCCGTCCAAGTCCGGCATCATCACATCGAGCAGGATGAGGTCGGGCCGCCATTCGGCGGCATCGGCCAGCGCCTGCATGCCCGAAGAACAGGATCGCACCTCGAATTCCGGCTCGAGCTCCAGCGACATCTGGGCGATTTCGCGGATATCGTCCTCGTCGTCTACATAGAGGATCCTTGCGGGCATTAGCATCACTCCTTGGCGTGCGCGGCAGGCCGAGTGCCATTGCGGGACGAAACCAACATGTTCCGTACCAACTTTGCCACATCGATTTCCGACGCTCTGGTCTTGGTCATGATCGCCTGCACCCGATCGCCGAGCTTCTGGTCGAGTTCCGCCGCCGAGAACACGATGACCGCAGTCTCGAGCGGCAGATCGGTCAGGAGGTCGAGGCCCGATCCGTCGGGAAGCGCGATATCCAGGATGACTAGGTCGAAGCGATGGCGGGCGATCGCCTCCTGGGCCTGCTTTAGTGTCTTCGCCGAGGTGATCGAGACGCCCGAACCCAGCCCTTCTGACATCACCGCAAGCACGCCCTCATCGTCTTCGACATGCAGGATTTGTGGCTTCGGCTCGACCCTACGGCCGACGATCTTGGCAAGAGCGGCGTGAAGCCGTTTCGAATCCACCGGCTTCTCCAGCCAGTCGACGATGCCGACGGCGCTGCCGTTCAGCGAGCGCCTGGCCTCGTCGGCGACGGCGGAGATGACGATGACCGCAATGTCGGAATTCACCGGTGATGCCCGTATGTCGTGGAAGAGCTTGATTCCGGATTCCCCCGCCAGCTTGATGTCGAGCGTCAGCGCCACGTAGTCGCGCGAGCTCAGCAGCGCCTTGGCGGTGTCGATATCGGGCGCGACGTCGCTGGCAAAGCCTTCTGCATCGAGAAGTGCTGCGATCACCACAGCAATGTCAGGCTCGTCCTCGCAGATGAGGACACGCAGGCGGCCATCGCGCTTGCGCGCCCGGCGCTCGACCGAAACCGGCTTCTCGGTCTGCCTGTGCGCTTCGGGGAGGTCAATGTGAAACGAGGTTCCCTTGCCTTCCTCGGTTTCGAAGGAGATGCCGCCGCCCAGCTTTTCAGTGATGGCCTTGACGATGCTCAAGCCCAGGCCAGTACCGCCTATCTTGCGAGTGCTGGAGGCGTCCGCCTGCTCGAACTTCCCGAATATGCGACTGCGGAACGCCTCGGGGATGCCAGCGCCCTGGTCCACGACCGAGATGCGCAGCATATCGGGGGCACGACGATGGAGTTTCACCGTGACGATGCCATCAGTGTGCGAGAACTTGATCGCATTCGACAGCAGGTTGGCCATCACCTGATGCAGGCGATCCGGATCTATGTTGGCTTCGGCGCGCGGGGCATCGTCGACCAAGACGATCCTGATTCGGCTGTCGGCCATGTAGTTGGTGCTGGCGGCAATCGCCTGTTCCAGGACCGGGCGGACAGCCATCTGCCTGATCTTGAAGGTGATCACGCCAGATTCGATCTTCTCCATATCAAGGATGTCGTTGATGAGAAGAACCAGCCTTTCACTGTTGGTGTGGGCGATGTTGACGAGATTGGCGGCCTTGGGCGGCAGTTCGCCGGCGACGCCGGCCGCGATCAAACCAAGTGAGCCGCGGATGGAGGTCAGTGGGGTGCGCAATTCGTGGCTGACCGTCGAGATGAAATCGTTCTTCAGCTGGGCATTTCGCTTTTGCTCGGTGATGTCGCGATTGTAGGTGATGACGCCGCTGATCTTGCCGGTCTCGTCGCGGAACGGTGCCTTCAGCGTGTAGAGCCAGCCTTGTCTGCCGTCCGGGAAAACCGCCGGCTGGTCGATGCGCAGCGTCTGCCCGGCTTCCAGAGCGCCCATCTCATCCTGCCGGAAGCGCTCGGCCACGTCCTTAGAGTAGAAATCGAAATCCGTCTTGCCGATAAGCTGTTCGACCGAAGCGGCGCGCATCATTTCGGCAGTGGCGGGATTGGCGGCGATGAACCGGCCGTCGACATCCTTAATGTTCAGGCAATCCGGGAGTTCGCGGACCATGGCCCGGTAGATCATGTTGGACATCGCAAGATCGCGCCGCCGCTGCTGCCGGTCCAGCAGAACGCTTATGAGGACGGTGCTGAGGAAGCGGAACACGAGTGATGGGAGTGTGCTCTGCTGCACCAGGTCGGCAACGACTTGCGAGGGGATGATCAGGAGCGTGATCAGCCCGGCGAAAGCTACCGACACGCCGAGTCCGAATATGTCGAACATGGTGCGAGACCGGGCAGTAACGATGTGGTGCCACGCAATACCGACTATAGCGGTGATGAGGATCCCCACGACACCGACGCTCGCGCCCTGTCCACCGAGATAGATGCGATAGGCAATGGAGCCGGCAGTAGCGATGAACATCGCCGGCCATCCACCGAAGAACGCGGCAGCCGCAATGAAGGCGGCGCGGAGATCGACGACGAAGCCGGAGACGGACAAGCCCGTCGCCATGGAAATGATCGCGCCCATGCACATGACCACGCCAAGAACCAGCGACTGCATCCGCGTCGACAGACGCCCGGTGAAGTCCGCCACAAGATCCCAGGCGACCACGAGGATGGAGACCAGGGCAAGATTGGCGAGGAGTGACTGCCAGAACTCGGTCATGACTTTCCCGCTCCTTTTCCCGATAGATACCGCCAAAACCTATCCGAGGTCTAAAGAAGCTACAGGCTCCGGCCCTCTGCCAGTTGAGGCTCGCTGCTCGAAGTCGCGTCGGTGGTTAATCCGCGCGTCGACAGCCCTCTGGCCGAGCCTGCCATAGCCCGGGCGGAACCATCCTCTCCGCTCGCGGTTTGGGCGAGCAACCCAAAGGGAGAGCTTCATGACACAATCGCGCGACTGGTTGATACAGTGGCTGAGAGACGCTCACGCCATGGAGGAGCAGGCCGAGACGATGCTCTCCGGGCAACTGTCACGCCTCGAAAGCTATCCGGAACTCCGCAACCACATCCGTCAGCATCTCGACGAGACGCGGCAGCAGGCCTCGCGCCTCAAAAGCTGTCTTGACCGGATCGGAGAGGGATCCTCCGCGATGAAAGACGCAGGCGGCAAGCTCACCGCCATGGCCCAGTCGATCAGCGGCGTGTTTGCCGGCGACGAGGTGATGAAGGGCTCGCTCGCCAGCTATACTTTCGAGCAATCTGCGCGAAGAGGAAGCGATGGCGGATTGGCTCAAGAGCCACCTCGCCGAGACGACGCAGATGTTCCTGTCTCGCGCCGCGGCCGACAGCGATGCCGCGAAACGGTGACGCCCAAATGGCGCGGGCGGACTTTTTTTCTGGCGATCGGGTCCGCTGGGCGGCTCTTGCGCCGGCCGCTGGGTCTTAGTCGCAGCTAAGACCCCGCTTCTCCTCCCACAAGAGCGGACTCTTGTCTCGAGTTTATGATCGGCCGCGGATTCGTCAGGGCAGGGGTGGGGCAACATGAAGCGACTTCTGTCAGATCTCGCCGCAATGGCTGAGCCCGGCTTCTGGGTCGCCCTGAGGCTTTTGGCGCTGCCTTACGCAAGTGGGCGTATTCGTCCTCATTAAGACATGCCGGTGCCTCTGATCGCTCAGGCTTCCAGCCGCCCATGCGCGGACCTTAATACACCATCGTTGAGAGCACTTTCGGGTCTCACTGTCATGATCGCAAAGGGCCCACGTGACCGACGAGGTGGGGATGCATCGACCGATGAAGTTGCAGGACGCGTGTTGAGCAATCCGCTCGGTGTTATTGCGGGGTTGCTCCCATTCTTGCGCGTGGCGCACCATATTAGCCATTTGACGGGCGCAGATGCC
>NZ_JAIUHZ010000029.1:0-56824 GCF_020165355.1 Mesorhizobium sp. BR1-1-6
GGGTTCACCCGCGGCGCGACCTCCCCCATCGGACGGAGAGGTGGGAGTCTCGGTCTTCGATGTCTCAGCCTTGGGAGGCTCCGCTTTCGCCGGTGCGGCATCGCCACCGCTTTTCGCGGCGGCACTTGCGTCCTCACCCTCGGCGGCAAGCACGGCGATCAGCGCATTGACCTTGACGCCTTCGGTGCCGGCGGGAACGACCAGTTTCGCCACCGTGCCCTCATCGACGGCTTCGACTTCCATCGTCGCCTTGTCGGTCTCGATCTCGGCAATGACATCGCCGGGCGAAACCTTGTCGCCCTCCTTCACGAGCCACTTCGACAGATTGCCCTCTTCCATGGTGGGCGAGAGGGCCGGCATGGTGATGTTGATTGGCATTGTGTCCTCCCGCCCGGTTCAGCGATATGAGACGGCTTTGACGGCCTCGATGACCTCGCCGACATTCGGCAAAGCCAGCTTTTCGAGATTGGCCGCATAGGGCATCGGCACGTCCTTGCCGGCGATGGTGATGACCGGCGCGTCGAGGAAATCGAAGGCTCGCTGCGACACCTGGTTGGCGACATGGTCGCCGACCGAGTTCTGCGGGAAGCCTTCTTCCACCACGACCAGCCGGTTGGTCTTCTTCACCGAGGCGATGATGGTGTCGAAGTCGAGCGGACGGATGGTCCTGAGATCGATAATCTCCGCGTCGATGCCCATGCCGCGCAGTTCCGCTTCGGCCTTGACCGCATAGGTCATGCCAATGCCGAAGGAGACGATGGTGACGTCCTTGCCTGATTTGTGGATGCGCGCCTTGCCGATCGGCAGCACGAAGTCGTCCAGCTTCGGCACGTCGAAGGACTGGCCGTAGAGGATTTCGTTTTCGAGGAAGATGACCGGGTTCGGATCGCGGATCGCCGCCTTGAGCAGTCCCTTGGCGTCGGCAGCGGTATAAGGCATCACCACCTTCAGGCCCGGTATGTGGCTGTACCAGGCGGCATAGCATTGCGAATGCTGGGCGGCGACGCGAGCCGCAGCACCATTCGGCCCGCGGAAGACGATCGGCGCGCCCATCTGTCCGCCGGACATGTAGAGCGTCTTGGCGGCCGAGTTGACGATCTGGTCGATCGCCTGCATGGCGAAGTTGAAGGTCATGAATTCGACGATCGGCTTCAGGCCAGCCATCGCCGCACCGACCCCGACGCCGGCAAAGCCGTGCTCGGTGATCGGCGTGTCGACGACGCGACGCGGTCCGAACTCCTGCAGCAGGCCTTGGGTGATCTTGTAGGCGCCCTGGTACTCGGCAACTTCCTCGCCCATGACGAAGACATCGCCGTCGCGGCGCATTTCCTCCGCCATGGCATCGCGCAGCGCTTCGCGCACCGTGGTCGAGACCATCTCGGTCCCGGCGGGTATGTCAGGATCGGCGGCGACTTCCGTCTTCGGCGCGGCCGCCACAGGCGCCGCTGCCTCGCTCTTGGCCGCGGCGGGTGCCGGTGTCGGCGCCTTTGCCTCAGTCTTGGCGGGCTCTTCACCGATGCCTTCGCCGGCCTTGTCGACATCTTCGCCATCGACAGCCAGCACGGCGATCACCGCGTTGACCTTGACGCCTTCGGTGCCTGCGGGAACCACGATCTTGGCAAGCGTGCCCTCATCGACAGCTTCGACTTCCATCGTCGCCTTGTCGGTTTCGATCTCGGCGATGACGTCGCCGGCGACGACCTTGTCGCCCTCGTTCTTCAACCACTTGGAAAGATTGCCCTCTTCCATGGTCGGCGAAAGGGCGGGCATGAGAATTTCGATCGGCATGTCCTTGCCCTCCCGTTACAATACGATGTCGGTCCAGAGCTCGGACGGATCCGGCTCGGCGTCGTGCTGGGCAAACTCGGCGGCATCGGCGACGACGTCGCGAACCTCCTTGTCGATGGTCTTCAATTCGTCCTCGCTTGCCCACTTCTTCTGGATCAGCCGCGCTTTGACCTGCTCGATCGGGTCATGCTCGGAGCGCATCTTCTGCACTTCTTCCTTGGAGCGGTATTTCGCCGGGTCGGACATCGAATGGCCCCGATAGCGGTAAGTCTGCATTTCGAGGATCAGCGGCCCATTGCCGGCACGGCACCATTCGGTAGCGAGATCGCCGGCGGCCTTGACAGCACGCACGTCCATGCCGTCGACTTGGATACCGGGAATCTTGAACGAGGCGCCGCGATTCGAGAAGTCGGTCTCCGCCGAGGAGCGCGATACCGAGGTGCCCATGGCATAGCGGTTGTTCTCGATGATGTAGATCACCGGCAGCTTCCAAAGCGAGGCCATGTTGAAGCTTTCGTAGACCTGGCCCTGGTTTGCGGCCCCGTCCCCGAAATAGGTCAGCGTGACATTGTTGTTGCCGCGATAGCGGTTGGCGAAGGCCAGGCCCGTGCCGAGCGACACCTGCGCGCCGACGATGCCGTGGCCACCGTAGAAATGCTTCTCCTTGGAGAACATGTGCATGGAGCCGCCCTTGCCCTTCGACAGGCCGCCTCGGCGGCCGGTCAGTTCGGCCATGACGCCACGCGGCGACAGTTCCATCGCCAACATATGACCGTGGTCGCGGTAGGCCGTGATCATCTGGTCACCGTCGATCAGCGCCATCTTCATACCGGTGACGACCGCTTCCTGGCCGATGTAGAGATGGCAGAAGCCGCCGATGAAGCCCATCCCGTAAAGCTGGCCGGCCTTTTCCTCGAAACGGCGAATAAGCAGCATGTGCCGGTAGGCGGCGAGCTCCTCGTCCTTGGTGAATTCCACTGGTTTGGGCGCGGAAAGGCCCGATTTGCCGTCGGATTTCGATTTGGCAGGCGCTTTCCTGGCTGCGGTTGCCATGCATCACTCCCTGTTGGCGTCTCTTCGCGGACATTTCGAGCAAGATGAAATCTGCTCGAGCAAGATGAAATCTGCTCAGGGGAGATCAGCTCTCCCCACTGATTTTGGGGAGGCTAACACGTGAGAACGTGTTCCGCCATGTCGAAATTGCATAGCTGGCATGCGACTAAGCAATTAGAATCATTGAAAATATTGGTGATTAACCTGATATTGGTTACTTTGCCGAGACCGGCAACATGATGGTGATTTCGTCGGCCTGGGACAAATTCAGCGCCTTACGCGCCTGCTCGTCGAGCATGTCCTTCTCCAGCGTGCCGTCGTGCATCAGCTTGACGCGCCGTTCCAGCTCCATCCTGCGCGCCTTGATCGCATCGAGCTGGGCCTGCAGGGCAACAGTCTCGGCCTCCAGCTGGTATTTCGAATTGATGCCGAACTCGCCGTGATAGGCATGAAAGCCGAAATAGGCCAGGAACACCGCGCAGAGCGAGGGGATGATCAGCCGGCCGGTGTTTCTCTGTTTGTGCTGACGCGTCCACATCGTCCGTTCCCTCGCAGTCGCGAACTCGGGCGACCACGGTCTTTTTCGCTCCATTGTGCTTAACGGACGGTTACGGATGACGCGTCCACAGGCGCTCCAACGAAAAAGGGCGGGAATTCCCGCCCCTCACCGCCATCCCTGTGTCCGATGCTCCGGCTCAGCCCTTCAACATCGACTTGCCGGCGTAGCGCGCCTGCTTGCCGAGTTCTTCCTCGATGCGGATGAGCTGGTTGTATTTGGCCATGCGGTCGGAACGCGACAGCGATCCGGTCTTGATCTGCCCGCAATTGGTGGCGACGGCGAGGTCGGCGATGGTCGAATCCTCGGTCTCGCCCGAGCGATGCGACATGACGGCGGTGTAGCCGGCCTTGTGCGCGGTCTCGACGGCATCGAGCGTCTCGGTCAGCGATCCGATCTGGTTGACCTTGACCAGGATCGAATTGGCGACCCCCATGCGGATGCCGTCGCGCAGGCGCGCCGTGTTGGTGACGAAGAGATCATCGCCGACGAGCTGCGTCTTCTTGCCGATCAGGTCGGTCAGATATTTCCAGCCTTCCCAGTCATCCTCGGCAAGGCCGTCCTCGATCGAAATGATCGGATAATCGGCGGCGAGCTTGGCCAGGTATTTCGCCTGCGCCTTCGGATCGCGTGTCTTCTTCTCGCCTTCATAGACGTAGTTGCCGTCCTTGAAGAATTCCGTCGCGGCGCAATCGAGGCCGAGCGCAATCTCCTCGCCCGGCTTGAAGCCGGCCTGCTCGATCGACTCCATGATGAAATCGAGCGCCACCGGCGCGCTCTTCAGGTTCGGGGCAAAGCCGCCTTCATCGCCGACATTGGTGTTGTGGCCGGCGTCCTTCAGCTTCTTCCTCAGCGTGTGGAAGACCTCAGAACCCCAGCGCACGCCTTCGCGCAGCGTTGGCGCACCGACCGGCAGGATCATGAATTCCTGGAAATCGATCGGGTTGTCGGCATGGGCGCCGCCATTGATGATGTTCATCATGGGTACCGGCAGCAGATGCGCCTTGGTGCCGCCGACATAACGATAGAGCGGCAGGCCGGCGGCTTCGGCCGCGGCCTTGGCCACCGCCAGCGACACACCGAGAATAGCGTTGGCGCCGAGCCGGCTCTTGTTGGGCGTGCCGTCGAGCTCGATCATGGTCTGGTCGATGTGGATCTGGTTTTCGGCTTCCATGCCGCCGATTGCCTCGAACAGTTCGCCGTTGACCGCCTCGACGGCCCGCAGCACGCCCTTGCCGAGATAGCGGGCGCCGCCGTCGCGCAGTTCGACGGCTTCATGCGCGCCGGTGGAAGCTCCAGACGGCACGGCCGCGCGGCCCATCGAACCGTCTTCGAGCACGACATCGACCTCGACGGTCGGATTTCCACGGCTGTCCAGGATTTCACGCCCGACAATGTCGATGATGGCGGTCATTGCGATGTCCCCGATTGATCTGACGAAACGTCGCGCCCGTCTTAGCCAAAGCGGCGCAAAAGGCAATCGGGCCACCGCCAATTATTGCCGCCGGCGCGATTCACGAAGCGCAAATTCCTGTCATCATAAGTCATGCGCCATAGGATGGCCGCCGGTCTATGATGGCGGCTGCGCGGGGCGAAACAGGAGGAGTTTCGCCATGTCCGAGTTAAGCGGTATCGTGAGTTTGTTCCTGATCGCGGCGGCGTTCCTGACGTCCTGCGACAACCAGCAGCCTCCACAGGGCGCGGTGCAACTGTCGACCCTCCGCAGCGCGGAGTAAGCACGGCAGGCGATCATGTAAAAGGCCCCCGCTGCGTTTTGCGGGGGCCTTTTCACGTCAGGCTGGCCGGTCAATGCCAGTAAGGCTCGACCTTGTAGTAATTGTAGGAGGCGTCACGTGCGGCCTCGCCATCGGCGCCCGTCAGCTCGTTGATCGAATAGGCGGGAGCGGCTTTCAGCTGGTCCTTCGAGAATGGCACGACATAGCCGCCCCTATCCTCATCGTAATCCAAACTCGCCCACGGGATGGCGTGATATTTTTCACCCATGCCAAGAAAGCCGCCAAAACCGATCACAGCGAACATGATGCCGTTGGACAGCTTGTCGAGCATGACGTCCTCGATGCTGCCGATCTTCGTTCCTTCGGTGTTATAGACGGATGTGCCGATGACCCGCGAAGCAGCGATAGCCTCTGTGTGTCCTGCCTGGGTTGTCATGATGTGCTCCTCATTGTCGTTGCTCTGGACTTTCACAATGAGGGGCGAGATCGAAGGTTCCCGACTTTTCCGCCGGTCTGTTCGACTTTTTCCGCCTGTATGAAGGTGACTTCTCACTGACGTGGCAGGCCGATATATGCCCTCCGCGGCGACGACCTTCAGTTGCGCCGGGTCAGCGGGCCTTCGCCACCCGGTCGAACGCCATCAACCTCTCCAGAAGTGCCGGCATGTCCTTCAGCGGCACCATGTTCGGTCCGTCGGACGAGGTCGAATTATCCGGATCCTGGTGGGTCTCGATGAAGACGCCGGCAACGCCGACGGCGACAGCCGCGCGGGCCAAGGTCTCGACAAAGCGGCGTTCGCCGCCGGAGGAACCGCCCTGCCCGCCCGGCTGCTGGACCGAATGGGTGGCGTCGAAAATCACAGGCGCGCCGATGTCGGCCATAATGGGCAGGGCCCGCATGTCGGAGACGAGCGTGTTGTAGCCGAACGAGGCGCCGCGCTCGGTGGTCAAGACATTGGCGTTGCCGGAGCCGGTGATCTTGGCCACCACGTTCTTCATGTCCCAGGGCGCGAGGAACTGTCCCTTCTTGACGTTGATCACCTTGCCCGTCCTTGCGGCGGCAACCAGCATGTCGGTCTGGCGCGACAGGAAGGCCGGGATCTGCAGCACGTCGACATGCGGCGCAACGATGGCGCACTGTTCCTCGGTGTGGACGTCGGTCAGTACCGGCAAGGAGAATTCCTTGCGCAACTCGTCAAAGACCGGGAGCGCCGCTTCCATGCCGGCACCGCGTGTAGCCGACAGGGAGGTGCGGTTGGCCTTGTCGTAGCTGGTCTTGTAGACGAGGCCGATGCCCAACCTGCCTGTCAATTCCTTCATCGCGCCGGCCATGTCGAAGGCATGCTGGCGTGATTCGAACTGGCAGGGGCCGGCAATCAGCGACAGCGGTGCTGCGTTGTCGAAGACGACATTGCCGACGGTTACCGATGAATTGGGCGCCAAGGCGTTGCTCATTGTATCTCCCGAAAGATGAAGGCCGCGCCCTGCCCGGATGTCGGCTGCACGACGATATCACTGCCCGACATATCGTATCTGATGGAATTGGCTGCAAGCAGACCTGCCGCCACAGCGGCACGCCGAACCGAAAAGACGACTGCCGCGAAGCGGAGTTGCGTCGGCTTACCGGCGGGCACGCCAAAGCGTGCCGTGAAAGAGGCCGGGTCGAGTACAGCCAAGATAGCGTTAGGTAGACGAAAAATGGAGGCGCGCGCGTCAGCCGTCGGATCGTTTACTGCCACGGAAATCAGCCGGCGCTGCTCGGCGGGCTCGTCGCTGATCGCCACGATCTCGACAATTCCCGTGGCACCGTTGGCATGAGCCTGCAGCGCTGTGCGGTCCACTTCCGGCGCGTTGACGCGCTGGCAGGCGAACAGGAACGCATCGGTTGAACCCCCGGTCGACGCGAAGGCCAGTTTGAATGACGCCATGTCGCTTTTGCCGGCAGCGTCGGTGAACGCCCGCGAAAAGCCCAGCATGTCCCCGCCCGACAGGCTCGCATCGACAAAGCGTGCATGGTCCGCATCGGCGTCGTCCGTGGTCAGGACCACGGCGGAAAAACCTTCATTGCCATTGCGGTCACGATAGAGCCGGTCGCGCGCGACGAAGACATTGCCCTGGCCGGCGGCCTTGATCGCGGCCTGATCATCGCCTACAGCCAGCGGTTCCAGATAGGTGCCGTCCGCGAGGAAGACGCAGCAATTTTCCGTGCCGAATGGATGGATGCCTGTCGGCGCGACGATGAAGCCGAGGGCCGTTAGCCGCGCCCGCGCCACATCCAGGCTCGAGGTCGGCAGCACGAGGTGATCGAGCGGATGAGTGCCTGTGGGTGGTGTTTGGATCATGCCAGCGCGGTGTGCATCATTGCGCAAAAGGGGTTCAAGGGCGCCCGAATCAGCTTCCGGCCACCACATCGGCGGAATAACGCAGTTCGCGCAATGGCTTGACCCTGCTGGTGGTCTGCGCATAGAGCGGATGCGCCTTGTAGGCGGCCAATGCGGCGGCATCGGTGAACTCGGCGTAGACGACCACGTCGATCTCATCCGACAGCGGATCGACCTTGGTGTTCAGCGTCACCTCGAACAGGCTGGAATGGGGAATGCCGCCGAGCGCCAGCAGCCCAGAGCGCACTGCCTCCACATCCTCGCCACGCCGCGCGCTGAAGAAAACGATATGCCGGATCAACCCCGCCTCCTCGATCAAAAATCCGGGGTCTTTTGTGACGACGAAACCGTCAGGTCAACCGTTCAGGGTGCCGCGCGTCCTTGCGACGCGCCCGGGATGCACGAGACCTGAACGGAAACTAGGCCTTGCCGGTGACGTAACGCACCACGTGAGAGACATTCCTCACCGTCATATCGAGGTACCGGCCCTGGTTGTAGAGACCGTCCCAGATCAGGAAAAACGCAACGGCGGCGATGACGATGACATAACGCATGGCTAATCTATCGCATAAGCCCGGCTGTGCTCATAGACGTTTCCGCCAGGCAAAGATGGGATCCGTGTCGACCCTCGTCCGGTATGTGAACTCTCGGCACTTGGAACTGGCAAATCAATGCCGGCGCGCCTTCGATCTCGTCGCCGGCGACTGGCCGGGCATGATCCAGAAATGGCCAATTGCGAATGGCGATCAGAGAAGGATGCGGTATTTCGCGAATCCTGCCTCGCCGGCGCCCACCGGCTCGATCTTCAATGACTTCACTTCGGCGATGAGGTCCTTCGCCTTGGGCCCTGTCTCGAACACGACGCTGGTTCCGGGCAGCGGCGCGAACGACCAGTTGCCGTCCGCCGACGGGTTGATGGTGCCCTGCTTGACGATGTAGCGGACGATGACGTCGCGGTTGGTGTCTGGCGCTTCGTAGATAATTTTGGAAGCGTCGATGTCAGGAAAATTGCCGCCGCCGCCGGCCCGGTAGTTGTTCGTTGCAACGGCAAATTTCTGATTGGGATCAATCGGTTTGCCGTCGAACATCAGGCCGACGATGCGATTGGCACTAGCATTGGCCAGCCCGCCCTTGGCATCGTATTTCGGCGGCTGCGACAGATCTATTCTGTAGGTGACGCCGTCGATAACGTCGAAATTGTAGGACGGAAAGTCGGTGTTGATGAGCGCCTGGTCGGCCTTGCCAGGTTCGATCCGGTTGAAGATGCCGGCCGACATTTCCAGCCATTCCTTGACCTGCGCTCCGGTGATCTCAACGGCCCGCACGGTGTTGGGATAAAGGTAGAGGTCGGCGACGTTCTTGATGGCGATGTCGCCTGCCGGCACATCGGTGTAGTAGTCGGCGCCGTTGCGCCCGCCGGCCTTGAAGGGGGCTGCCGCCGACAGCAGCGGCACGTCCTTCCATTGTGTGTTTTTCAGGATGTCCTGGAGGTACCAGGTCTGCGCCTGGCTGACGACCTGAACCGACGGATCGTCGGCGACCAGCGCGAAATAGGAATAGAGCGGCGCTGCGGTCTTGCCGACGGGACGACGCACATAGGCGAGCGTTGCCTGATGGTCCTGCTCGAGCGCGGCGATGATGCGGTTGTCGTCCGCGACAGTCGGCTTGTTCTTGTTGTCGACACGTTCGAAGATCGGCCGCGCTTCCGAGGTGGCGGAAACGATCTTCCATTTCGATCCGTCGCGCTCCAGCATCAGGTCGATCAGGCCCATATGCGAGCCCCAGAAGCCGCCCATGACGGCCGGCTTGCCCTGCAGCGTACCCTTTTGCGCATCGACGCCTTCGAGCGCCTGAAAATCCTTCTTGCCAGGGAACACCAGATGCTGGTGACCCGTGAACACCGCGTCGATGCCTTCAACGCCGGCGACAAAGAACGATGCGTTCTCCATCATATCGCCCTGCTTGATGTCGATGCCAGAATGCGAGAGCGCGATGATAATGTCGGCGCCCTCTTCCTTCATCTGCGGCACCCAGGCCTTGGCAGCCTCGACAATGTCGCGCGTTCTGACATTACCTTCGAGGTTCTTGAGATCCCAGACCATGATCTGCGGCGGCACGAAGCCGATGATGCCAATCCTGATCGGTTGCTCGGTGCCTGAACCGTCCCTGATCTTCTTGTCGAGGATGACGTAGGGCTTGAGGTAGAGCTTGTCGTCGCGCGGGTTCGCGGCAAGCTCGGTGCCGCGGATCAGGTTGGCGCAGACGAAGGGGAAATTGGCGCCGGCCAGAACCTTGTCCATGAAGGACAGGCCGTAGTTGAATTCGTGGTTGCCCAACGTCGAGCACTCGTAGCCGAGCAGGTTCATGCCTTTCATGATCGGATGCAGGTCACCGTCCTTCATGCCCTTTTCATAGGCGATGTAGTCGCCCATCGGATTGCCCTGCAGCAGGTCGCCATTGTCGATCAGCATCGAATTAACGGCTTGCTTGCGCACCGCGTCGATCAGGGAGGCCGTGCGCGACAGTCCCATCGTGTCATTCGCTTTGTCGGCGTAATAGTCATAGGGCAGCACATTCACATGGATGTCGGTGGTCTCCATGATCCGGAGATGCGCCTGGTTGGCCTGGGCGCGGGCGGAGAAAGGGTGAAGCGCAATCAGCGCGCCTGTGGCGGCGGCGCCCGCGAGGAGACCGCGGCGGGAGACGGAATGGACCGGCGACATGTTTTCTCCTTTTCGACGACACGAAAGACCCTGGCCGAAAGCGAACTTCGCGCTGAAACCTATTCGAGTCCATTCAAGAAGTTGCGCGCATCGGAGTTGTCAGTCGATCAGCAACAGATGACGCGCGGATGAACGGGCGCAAGCGCGGAAGATCAGCCCTTGTCGTCGTCGCCCTGCGTGATCAGGCGGGCGCTGCGTTGGCCCGTGACGTAGATCCATAGCCAGCTCAGCGACACCGCGAGCCGGTTGCGGAAGCCGATCAGGAAATAGATGTGCGCCAGTCCCCACAGCCACCAGGCCGGCCAGCCGGTCAGCCTGATCCAGCCGAAATCGATCGCCGCGGCGCGCTTGCCGATCGTGGCCAGGTCCCCGGCATGCTTGTAGTGGAACGGCCTTACGCTCGTATCGCCGGCAAGCCTGGCCTTGATGGTCGCGGCAACATGGCGGCCCTCCTGCTTGGCGGAAGGCGCCACGCCGGGAACGGGCCGTCCATCGGGCCGCAGCACGAGAGCGGCGTCGCCGATGACGAAAATCTCGGGGCTGCCCGGCACGGTGAGATCGGGTTCAACCAGCACCCTTCCCGCCCGGTCGGCGGCGGCGCCCAGCCATTCGGCTGCCGGCGAAGCGGCAACGCCCGCCGCCCACAATATGGTCCTCGCCGGCAGATGCGTGTCGCCGAAGACGACGCCCTCGGCGTCGCAGCGCGTGACCGCCCGGCCGAGTTCGATCGTCACGCCGAGCCGCTTCAACGCCTTTCCGGCATAATCGGACAGTTTCGGTGCGAAATTGGCCAATATGCGGTCGCCAGCCTCGATCAGCACCACACGCGTCTCGCGCGTGTCGATGTTGCGGAATTCGCCGCGCAGTGTGTCGTGCGCCAGTTCGGCAATGGTGCCGGCAAGTTCGACACCGGTCGGACCGCCGCCGACGATCGCGATCGTCAGCAGCGCCTGGCGCCTGGCAGGATCGGTTTCCCGTTCGGCCTGCTCGAAGGCGAGCAGAATACGCCGTCGGATGGTGGTGGCGTCCTCCAGCGTCTTCAACCCTGGCGCGAACGGCTCCCATTCGTCGTGGCCGAAATAGGCATGTCGGGCGCCGGTGGCGAGCACCAGCGTGTCGTAGGCGACGGTGCTGCGGTCATCGAGCAGCACGCGCTTTCCGGCTCGGTCGATGCCGGTGACATTGGCGAGCAGCGTCGTCACGTCCTTGCGCTTGCGCAGCAGGTGGCGGATCGGCCAGGCGACCTCCGAGGTCGCCAGCGCCGTCGTTGCGACCTGATAGAGCAGCGGCTGGAAAAGATGGTGATTGCGTTTGTCGATCATGGTGATGCGCACGGGCGCACCGGCGAGAGCGCGGGTGAATTCGAGGCCGCCGAACCCCGCCCCTACGACGACGACATGGTGATTGGCTTGATCCATCGCATTCACCCTGACCAGCAATATCGCATGCCTTTGATGTAGGAGCTTTTGTGCAATGCAACAACACGAAGGCCGTGCCCGAGACTCGTCGTTCCATGTCGTGAATGCACATGTCGCATCCCCCCGCCGGGTATAGCGTTATGGAAAACAGCGATGAGGTGAAGCATGGCCAACGATCACGACGACCAGGGTCCGGCGCAATATTCCTCGCCGCCATGCTTCATGCACGAACTCGATCCCGCGTTTCACGCGCCGATATCCGATTGGACCGACGTCAGACGATGGCGCAAGGCCGAACGGGAACGCCTGATCGCGGCGCGTCTCGCGGTTTCCGCCGATGCGCGAACGGCGATGTCGCAGAGCATCGCCGGAGCCCTCGACGCGGCGATCGGCGATATCGCCGGCCGCATGGTCAGCCTCTATTGGCCGTTTCGCGGCGAGCCGGACCTGCGGCCATGGATGGCCGCCATCAATGAACGAGGCGGGCGCACCGCGCTGCCCGTCGTCATCGAAAAGGCACAGCCGCTGATCTTCCGGGCCTATGTTCCGGGCGACCGGCTGGAGAAGGGCGTGTGGAACATTCCGATCCCGGCCGAGGGCGAACCGGTCTTGCCCGACATCGTCATCTCGCCGATCGTCGGCATCGATTCCGGCAATTATCGCCTGGGCTATGGCGGCGGGTTCTACGACCGAACGCTGGCGGCGATGCCGTTCAAGCCGCTGGTCATCGGCGTCGGCTACGAATTGCAGCGAATCGCCACCATCTACCCGCAGCCGCACGATATCCCGATGAGCGAGGTGGTGACGGAGATTTAGGCCGAGAGCTACTGGCTGGCTCTTGTGCCTTTTGATCGGCGAAGATTTGTTTTGCGCCCAGTCTCCGATCTTGATAGATTTGGACGTTGGGGAATATAAGATGTTTGGTACATCGGCGCCTTACGTCATTACGGTTTTGATGTCGGTAATTACGTGGGTTCTGTCTACGTATTACGAACACATAAGCACCACGCCGTATCTGCGCTATGAGACAAGTGAAAATGGTCGCGATGCTTCGCCGCCATACATAGTGTATCGTTTCACGAATGTGTCTCCAAAGACTAGAATATCTAATGTCACTTTGGGACTGGACTGTCCTGGCGACGATGAATGCTTTGGCACTCCGGGATCCGACATAAATACCTATGCGCAGATGTTGAAAGTGCCGCCGTGGGCTATGACCGAGGGTATCTTGCCAAATTCGCTTAGCATAGCTCAAAAGATCGACCTGCCAGCCGGTACAGCATTTGAAATACGAGCTGTGCTTAGGTCGAAAGATGTGGAACCAGTCCTCTATTTCCAAAACAAGAAGGAAGATCAAAAAATTGATTTAAAGCTGGTAAGAAGCTGGTCGCTGGACACGATTCTTGCCAACAATTTTTTGGAGGTCGTATCCGCTTTATGGATACTTTTCTGCGTTATGCTATTTATATCATACAAGAACGCAAGCACATCTGGAAGTAAAAAGGCGGCGCAGGATATCAACCTTAAAATAACTAGGGGGCGATAATGATTTTGCGGTTTGCTTTACTAACGCCTCTTTTGTTGGTGATTTTAAGTGACGTCGCATCGGCAAAAACGATTACTGTTTCGATTGCTGTGATGACGAATGGCAAACCGCCCGTTGGAGTGCCAGCTCACATATACAGGAAGACTGCCTCGACGTCGGAGGAGTTGATTACCGATACGGACGACGAGGGAAAGGTTGCCATACCGGAGACTGTTTGTTCCGCCGATGTACAATATCGAGTGGAAGCTTTGCTCCCCATACGCTTTCCACAAGGTCGTCTGCGTTGGGAATCTTGTCGGATAACCGGACAGATCGTGTTTCTGCTAACGCCCTCCGGAATTTCGAAGAACACAGAACGTTTTCTCAGTGGACAGATTCCCGATGGATGGGTTGTTCCCCAAGGCTACGAACCTGTTTTCGTAGAACTGAGAGAGGCGGTCGCTAGTGAGCAGTGGGGGGCTGCCGCGAAGCTCAGTTCGCAGCTCGCCAACCAATATCGATCGGCAGGCCGCAAGGACGAGGCGAACACTTTCGCCGAGATAGCGCTTGCAGGAACGGTGAGCTATGCCACCTCTCAGCTCCCCGACAGCGATGCCATTGATACGTTTTTGAAACCCAAGAACCCCGACGCAACATTTGACAGCGAAATCCGGTTGTCACCGTTTGCCAAGAAGGCAGTCGCCGAGTTTCAAAAGTCTCGTGGGCTACCTACCGACGGCATTGTCGGATGGCAAACGATGGGTCGCCTGCCCGGAGGCGCAGGCTACACATTACCTGACGTTGCGGTTGTTCCATTCGAGAATCTGGTCGTCAAGCCGAATACTTGAGGGATATAGATTGCTATTGAGGTGCGCCTCGCCTCTATCCTTTTGCTTCGGCATTGGAGTTGCTCAAGGTTCTACGCATTCAGGCCATTTCGGGCTTCAGGCCCATCGCCGTCCGGTCGACGATTTCGCGCAGGGCAAAAGACGAATTGATCTTCGTCACATGCGGCATCGCCGACAGCCACTCCTTGTGGATGCGTTCGTAGTCGGCAAGGTCCTTGGCCGCGATCCTGAGAATATAGTCGTACTCGCCCGACATCAGGTGGCAGGACAGCACGTTCGGGCAGCGCTTGATCGCAGCCTCGAAATCCGACAGCGTCTTCTCGAACTGGCCCGACAGCGAAATGTGCACGATCGCCGTCATCTGGTGACCAAGTGCTGCATTGGAAAGCCGGGCATGATAGCCGCGGATGGTTCCGGATTTCTCCAGATTGTCGAGCCGGCGCGAACAGGCCGACTGCGACAGGCCGACCCTTTCGGCAAGGGCGGCGTTCGGCATCCGGCCATCCTTCTGCAATGTCTCCAGAATGGCGATATCAATCCTGTCGAGCGGCATTCTTCGTGATTCCTGCGAATTTTTATGCATTCTACGCAACAATTATCGAATAGCGAACCCTCCTGCAAGTGCATTCGCAAACACTTACGCAACGATTCGTGGTTGACTGCGTCAATACAGGGAACGAGCCCCGAAGGGCCGTGTCAGGAGAAAAGAAAATGCGCGTCGGCTGCCCCCGGGAAATCAAGAATCATGAATATCGCGTCGGACTTACGCCCGGCTCGGTCCGCGAATATGTCGCCCACGGACATGAGGTGCTGGTCGAGACCGGCGCCGGGGCCGGCATCGGAGCCGACGACAACGCCTATCGCGCTGCCGGCGCCACCATCGCCAAGACGGCGGCCGATGTGTTCGCCAAGTCGGATATGATCGTCAAGGTCAAGGAGCCGCAGCCTAACGAATGGGCCCAACTGCGCGATGGCCAGATCCTCTACACCTATCTTCACCTTGCTCCGGATCCGGAACAGACCAAGGGCCTGCTCGCTTCGGGCGTTACCGCCATCGCCTATGAAACGGTGACCGACGACCGGGGCGGCCTGCCGTTGCTGGCGCCGATGTCGGAAGTCGCCGGCCGCCTGTCGATCCAGGCCGGCGCCACGGCGCTGCAGAAGGCCAATGGCGGCCGCGGCGTGCTGCTCGGCGGCGTGCCCGGCGTGCTGCCCGGCAAGGTCACCGTGCTCGGCGGCGGCGTCGTCGGCCTGCACGCAGCCAGGATGGCGGCTGGCCTGGGCGCCGACGTCACCATCATCGACCGCTCGATCCCGCGCCTGCGCCAGCTCGATGACCTCTTTGCCGGCCGCGTCCATACCCGCTACTCGACCGTGGAGGCTCTGGAAGAAGAGTGCTTTTCCGCCGACATCGTTGTCGGCGCCGTGCTGATCCCGGGTGCTGCGGCGCCGAAGCTGGTCTCGCGCGAAATGCTTTCGGGCATGAAGAAGGGGTCGGTGCTGGTCGACGTTGCCATCGACCAGGGCGGCTGCTTCGAGACCTCGCACGCGACCACACATGCCGAGCCGACCTACGAGGTCGACGGCGTCATCCACTATTGCGTCGCCAACATGCCGGGCGCCGTGCCGGTCACCTCAGCACATGCACTCAACAACGCGACTCTGCACTATGGCCTTCAGCTCGCTGACAAGGGCCTGAAGGCGCTGGTCGACGACCATCATCTGCGCAATGGACTCAACGTCCACAGAGGCAAGATCACCAACCGTGCGGTCGCCGAAGCGCTCGGCTACGAACTGGTCGAACCGAAGGCGGTTCTCGCGGCCTGATTCTCCTGAGAGGATACCTGCCTCCCGTCAGCCCGCCGGTCATTCCCGGCGGGTTTTTTCTTTCCGGATTGGCGGCTGTCAGGCCTGCACCCGGCTCGGACTTAAAACATGTGCCGCAACCTGCGTCTCGGCGCCAATTGCAAGTTTAACTGAGCCCTCCAGGCAAATAGTCGAAGCCCATATGCTTCTTTGCGCAGAAAATTTCTGTGGAAGGTTCAGGCAAACAAAAAAGCGGAGCCAAGGCCCCGCTTCCTCGATGTCGAGATTTGCCGCCGGTTCATCCGCGGTCGACAAATCGATCGACGGCTACCCGTGTACCGCAATGGTATGACAGGAGTACGACAGCGCTCCGCTATCGCACCGCCACATGCGCCCGTCAGACACGTTCGATCCGGCACTGGAAGCAATTGTTGCGCGCCGAGCGGACATGCACGTAGGCAATCTCGTCGCGTTCCAAGAGAGCCTCGGCGCGCGCGGCGATCGCATCGGTCGCAATGACGCCACCGCTGCCATAGACGATGCGGTCATCCGTGCCGTAGCCGCGCACGATATAGTCCGGGCTTTCGAGAATTTCGGGAAGTGCCTGAGATTCCGCGGCGCGCTCGCATTCCTGCGCGTGAAGGAAGATCGGTCCGGTCTCGGCATAGGGCTGAAGTTTGGGGAATGGCCGGTAGGCCAGGATGAGATAGTCGTCTCCGCCGGCGATGTTCTTCAGGCAATGCCGGCATGGCATGCCGTCGCCGTCGGAGACCTTACGCTCGGGCGTGTTTCCATAGGCATCGGGCCCGCCGCGCTGAAGCGCTCGTACATCTTGTGTCGGCAAGGCTTTGAACTGGATGGTCATGGCGAAAATCTCCGATGTCATTGATCGGAAATTATGCGCATCAGCCCCCGCCTCCCACCCGATTCCTGACAATCATTGGCCCTTGGTCGGCTTGTTCCAGCCGACCAAGGCAAGGCGAACTTCACCGGATTGTCGGAACTCCCTCAGCGAATGAAGTCGTCAAAGCGACGGAGGGTGACCCGCCGGTTCCGCCAGTTTTCGTTCTGCGTCTGCACCAGCAGGAATTCCTCGCCATAACCGACCGTCTCCAAAGCATAGGCCGGCACGCCGAACTCGCGCACCAGCGTGCGCTTCAGCGAGGCGGCGCGCTGTTCCGACAGGATCCGGTTCGATTGGAAGGAGCCGACGGCGTCGGTATGGCCCTCGATGAGGACGCGCGCCCCGGGGTTGCGGCGCAGGATACGCTGCAACGCATCGGCGATAGTGTCGATCTTGTCGTATTGCGAGCTGGAGATCGCGGCCGAGCCGAAAGCGAAATTGATCGACTGGATATCGATCGACCGGGCCATGCGGCGCAGGTCCGGCCGGCGCTTGAACTCACGGATGGTGACGCGCTCGTTCGGGCGCAGCTTCACGCGGGGTGCCGCCTCGAGCTTTCGTTCGATGGTTGCGGCCGAAGGCGTTGTCGCCTGCGCGGCGGCGAGACCGGGCATTGCGATTGCCGCGATCAGCGCGGCGGCAAGGGTACGGCGGGTCAGCATGTCTTTTCTCCTTCGGCCCGTATTATGTGCGGGCAAGATGGCAGAGACAGGCTGAAGCGCGGATGAACGAGAGGTTCAGCTTTTGTGAGGGCGTCGCTATGGCCGCATGACGCTGGCCGAGCGCTCGGCGAAGGGCAGAGGGTGAACGGTCTCCTTCTTCTGCGCCACCGGCGCGAAGCCGAGCTTCTGGTAGAGCGGCAAGGCAGCAGGATGGTCGAGCGTGCAGGTCTGCACCGTCACCCGCTTCGGTCCATACGACCAAGCCGCGGCGATCGCCGATCCCAGGAACCAGCGGCCGATGCCTTGCCCGGTGGCGTGTTCCATCATGCCGAAATAGGCAAGCTCGACTTCTTCCGGCAGATGCGGCTTGAGGTCGAAAAAACCGGCGGGTGCGCCATCGAGATAGAGCACCCTGATGTCGCGATCCTCGCGGTGGACGCCGGCCGAAAGCTCGTCGTCATCCAGCCTCAGCACATTGACCCAGTGCCATTTACGCCCCACCCGATCCATCAGGTACCGGTAGAAATGCAGCGGAATGTCCTTAGTTTTCAGGAGTGCGACCTGGCGGTTGTAGGGCATGGGCGGCGACACGGCCGGTGGCGCATGCATCTCGAGGAACGTCACCGTGACTTCGATGTCCTTCAGCTCGCCGTTTTCCATCGTCATTCCTTGCCTGTCACGACTGGTGTGTCGGAGAGACCGCCCCATTCGGTCCATGAGCCGTCGTAAAGCCTGTTGTCGGTATGGCCAAGCGTTTCCAACGCAAGCGTGATCACCGCCGCCGTAACGCCGGAGCCGCAGGAAGTGACGATAGGCTTCGACAGATCGAGGCCGGCGTCCTCGACCACCTTGCGCAACCGCTCCTTCGGCAGAAGCACGCCGTTTTCCGACAGCGCCGAATAAGGCAAGTTGCGCGCGCCCGGCATATGGCCGGAACGGACGCCCGCGCGCGGCTCCGGCTCCGCGCCGGTGAAGCGTCCTGCCCCGCGTGCATCGGCAATCTGGCTTTCCCGGGTTTCGACGATGCGGCGCATCTCGGCAAGGCTGGCGACCCGGCCGGCGTCGAAATCGGCGTGGAACACGCTTGGCGCGATTTTGGTCGGTTCGGCCGTCACCGGCCGACCTGCCGCTTTCCAGCCATCGAAACCGCCGTCAAGGATATAGGTCTGGAAGACGCCCATCACCCGGAACATCCACCAAGCCCGAGGTGCCGAGAAAAAGCCCGGGCCGTCATAGACGATGATCGTGTCATCTGCCGAAACGCCCATCGCGCCGACATACTGCGCGAAATGCTGCGGCGACGGCAGCGTATGCGGCAGCGCGGCGTCCGGATCGGAGACCGCGTCCTGATCCAGGAAGCGGGCGCCCGGAATGTGCCCGGCGTCATACTCGGCGCGCGCGTCGCGGTTTTGCGCCGGAAGATACCAGGATGCATCGACAATCGTCAGGCCAGGCTGGCCCAAACGCTCCTGCAACCAGTCCGCGTCGACGGTGAAAGGACTGTCTTCAGCCATTGTGGTTCTCCTGCCGCCATTGACCAGACGTTGTCTTGCCTTGCCGCATGATCTTGTCCGAAAACATCGTAGCTTTCGAGATCATGTTTGGGGCATCGGTCCAAACCGGATGCGGAAGCGCCGGTTTTCACGCCCCTTCTTCTCAATCTTGCCGATATGGATTTCGCCGATCTCGCCGGTGCTTTTGACATGGGTGCCACCACAGGGCTGACTGTCCACCGAAGCATTCTCGCCGATGCAGACCAGCCGGATTTTGCCGGTACCTAGCGGCGGACGGACATTCTTGGACTTCACCAGACCCGGATTGGCGGCCAGTTCCTCGTCGCTGATCAGCCTGGTAAAGATCGGATGATCGGCCCGCACCAGGCCCATCAGGCCAGCCGTCACGTCTTCCTTGCTGAAGCTGGCGTCGGGAATGTCGAAATCGACACGGCTGTCGTCTTCCGAAACCGCCGCGCCGGTGATCGGAAACGGGCAGACGACGGTGAGCAAATGGCAAGCGGCATGCATGCGCATCAAGAGATGACGTCGCTCCCAGTCGATTGCGAGCTTCAGGCGCTCGCCGACCGCAGGCGCGGCTTGTTCCGGCGCCGGCACGTGGATGATCTCGTCCTTTGTTTCCCCGGTGATGGTAGCGGCCAGGACGATGCGGCTGCCATCGGCGCGCTGGAGATAGCCGCTATCGCCCGGCTGCCC
Organism: Mesorhizobium sp. BR1-1-6; assembly: GCF_020165355.1. Taxonomy (NCBI): domain Bacteria; kingdom Pseudomonadati; phylum Pseudomonadota; class Alphaproteobacteria; order Hyphomicrobiales; family Phyllobacteriaceae; genus Mesorhizobium; species Mesorhizobium sp. BR1-1-6. The sequence continues at coordinate 19,610 of NZ_JAIUHZ010000029.1, forward strand.
GCCCGAGGTGGCATAGAAGATGGTGCGGTCCAGAACGATGCCGCCGCGCTGGTTGACGGCGACCACCACGGCATCGGCCGTCCTGAGATAGGCGTCGTCGCGAAACAGCGCTTCGGTCTTGTGCGCCATCACACGACCTTTTCAAACGGCACGGAAATATCTGATTTCTCTTCCATCCAGCCGGGCACCGGCAGCTTCTTTTCGCGCAGGAATTCGGGATTGAACAGTTTCGATTGGTAGCGTGTGCCGTAGTCGCAAAGAATGGTCACGATGGTATGGCCGGGGCCGAGTTCACGCGCCAGTCGGATCGCGCCCGCTATGTTGATGCCGGTCGAACCGCCGACGCAAAGGCCTTCCTCCTGGACCAGGTCGAAGACGATCGGCAACGCATCCTCATCACGAATTTGGAACGAGAAGTCGGGCGTGAACCCATCGAGGTTGGCGGTGATGCGTCCCTGCCCGATGCCTTCGGTGATCGAACTGCCCTCGGATTTCAGCTCACCGCTGGTATAGAAACTGTAGAGCGCAGCGCCCAGCGGATCGGCGAGAGCGATCTTTACGTCCTTGCTTTTCGCCTTCAGTCCGAAAGCGACGCCGGCCAGCGTTCCGCCCGAGCCGACCGCCGAGACGAAGCCGTCGACCTTGCCGCCGGTCTGGCTCCAGATCTCCTGCGCCGTGGTGCGGATGTGCCCGTCGCGGTTGGCGACATTGTCGAACTGGTTGGCCCAGATAGCGCCGTTCGGCTCCGAACGCGCCATTTGCTCAGCCAGCCGCCCCGACAATTTCACGTAATTGTTGGGGTTCTTGTACGGCACGGCCGGAACCTCGATCAGCTCGGCGCCGAGCAGCTTGATCGTGTCCTTCTTCTCCTGGCTCTGCGTTTCGGGAATGACGATGACGGTGCGGTAGCCGAGCGCCTTGGCGACCAGCGTCAGCCCGATGCCCGTATTGCCGGCCGTGCCCTCGACAATGACGCCGCCCGGCCTGAGCAGCCCACGCTCTTCGGCATCGCGGATGATGAACAGGCCGGCGCGGTCCTTGACCGACTGTCCGGGATTCATGAATTCGGCCTTGCCCAGGATCTCGCAGCCGGTTTCTTCCGAAGCCCTGTTGAGGCGGATCAATGGCGTGTTGCCGATAGCGTCGATCACGGAGCGGGGCATTCGGGAGTCCTTGTGTAGCTGCGGCGAAACCCTAGAAACCCGAAGCTTCGGTTTCAAGGCAAGAATTTGCCTGGTCCAGTCGCATTTTCTGCACTGCATTTGCGCCGGCCTCTCCCTGGTGCCGGGCGTATCCGCGCGGTTCATTTGGGACCGGCATCGAAAACCGCTCTTTTCATTCGATTTCTTCGCGGTTAGAGCAAAAGCCAAGAACAATTCGACGGGGGCGCAGCATGACACTCTATCGGGCCGACCCGAAGCATGGCGTCGCCTGGGTCACGGGAGGCAGCAGCGGCATCGGCCGTTCGCTGGCCAGGGACCTTGCGTCCCAGGGCTATGCGGTGGCCGTAACGGCACCCGATGGCGATCCCATCGACACGCTGATTGTCGAGACCGCGCAGATGCCAGGCAAGGTCAAGGCTTTTCCCTGCGACGTGACCGACGAGCCGCGCATGGCAAGAACCGTCGCTGCAATCGAGAACGAGCTTGGCCCCATCGTGCTCGCCGTCTTAAACGCGGGCAACTACATTTCCACGCCTGGCGAGGCTCTCGTCGTCAGCGATTTTCGCCGGTCTTTCGAGGTCAACTATTTCGGCATCATCAACGGGCTGGTGCCGGTCGTCGAACGCATGCGCGTGCGGGCGCGCGGCCATATCGTGCTGGTCGGCTCGGTCACCGCTTATTTCGGCTGGCCGACGACCGCCGCCTATGGCGGCACCAAAGCGGCGATCAACATCCTGGCCGAATCGCTGAAATACGATTTCGACAAGATGAACGTGCGCGTCCAGGTCATGAATCCGGGCTTCATAGACACACCGCTGACCGAGAAGAACATGCTGCCCATGCCGGGGCTGATGCCGGTCAGCCGAGCGACGCGGCGCATGGTGCGGGGTATCAAATCCGGCGGCTTCGAGGTCACATTCCCGCGCCGGACGAGCTGGCCCCTGAAGCTGCTCAGCCTGTTGCCGAGACCGGTGTACCGAGGCGTGATCAGCCTCATGACGAGCTGGAAGGCACGGCCGCTGAATTACGACCGCAAGCCGCCGAGCGAATAGAAGCCAGCGGATCGGCGGCTTCATCGCCGGGCCGGTCGTTGCCTGTTCCCCGCCGCCGCCGTAGGTTTGTTGTTGTTGCGTTTGGAGTCTGCGATGGGGCGACGAATCGTGCTTGCTGTGCTGGGGTTAGTCGCCATCCTCGCACTGGCCTTCGTGCTCGGCCCGCGGGTTCCCGTCGACACCACGATCCGCTTCGATCCAGCCGCAATCGGCGACGATCCGCAGGCCTATGTGGCCAGGACGGAAGCGGCGATATCCGGCATCCGTGACGGGCTGGAGAAAGAGATCATCTGGGCCAATCCGATGGTGCATGCCAGGACACGGCTGTCGATCGTCTATATCCACGGCTTTTCGGCGTCGAAAGGCGAGCTCCGCCCGCTGCCCGACGAGGTTGCCGACCAGCTCGACGCCAATCTGTTCTTTACCCGCCTCACCGGCCACGGGCAGGATGGCGCGGCCATGACGCAAGGCAGCGTCGATGCCTGGATCAACGACTATGAGGAGGCGCTCGCGATCGGCCGGGCCATCGGCGACAAGGTGATCGTCATCTCCACCTCGACCGGCGGCTCGCTGGCGGCCTGGGCGGCAACACAACCGGGTGCTTCGGACGGCGTGGCGGCGATCGCGTTCATCTCGCCGAATTTCGGCGTCAAGGCGTCGGGCGCCGGGATCCTGACCATGCGATGGGGCAAACAAATAGCCGAACTCGTCGCCGGCAAGGAGCGCAGCTTCATGCCGCGCAACGCGCTGCACGAGAAATTCTGGACCACCAGATATCCCCTTGCCGCGACGCTGCCGATGCAGGCGCTGACGGAACTTGCCTATGGCGCGCCGGTGGAGAAAGCGGTGGTCCCTGCCCTCTTCATCTTTTCGGATTCGGACAGCGTGGTGCGGCCTGACCGCACGCGTGAAATCGCCGGGCGTTGGGGCGCGCCGCACGAGCTGGTTCCGGTCGACGATACCGGCGATCCCGACAACCACGTCATCGCCGGCGACGCCCTGTCGCCATCGACCACGACCTTCCTTGCACAAAGAATTGCCGTCTGGATCGAGGCGGTCGCGAAGTAGCCAGAGCTTCCATACGGAAAGGGCGACCGCAGCCTCACCGCGGTCGCCCTTTATCTCACTGGTGACCAGCCGGGCACGCAAATGCCCGGTCAATACGAAGCGGCCTGCCTACGCGGCCCGCGCCGCGGGCCGCTTGCCGCCGAAGCGGCGTTTATTGTTGCCCTTGAAGGGCTTGGCGCCTTCCGGTTTGCGGTCGCCAGCGAAGGCCGGCTTGTCACCGAAGCGCTTCTTGCCGGAGCCGTTGTTCTGGCCGCCCGGCCGCCTGCCGTCGCGACGGCCATTGCGGTCGTTTCGGTCATTGGCAGGCTCGAAGCGCTCGTTCTTCTCAGCCGGGTTGCGCTGCGGATCGGGGCTGCCGAGATGGTCGGCGACAACAGGCAGCTTGGCGCGGATGATGCGTTCGACCTGGCGCAGCTTGCTGTTCTCGGACGGATCGCAGAGCGTAATCGCAATGCCGTCCCGGCCGTTGCGGCCGGTGCGGCCGATGCGGTGGACATAGCTCTCCGCCTCATCAGGCAGGTCGAAATTCACGACATGACTGATGCCGGGCACGTCGATGCCGCGCGCGGCGATATCGGTGGCCACCAGAATGCGCACCGAACCCTCGCGGAAATCGTTCAGTGCCTTCTGCCGCGCATTCTGCGACTTGTTGCCGTGGATGACAGCGGCCTTGAAGCCGTCGCGCTCGAGGTCCTTGGTTACCCGGTCGGCGCCGTGCTTGGTGCGCGAAAAGATGATGACGGACTTCATCGTCTCGTCGGCGAGCATCGTCGACAGCACTTGGCGCTTCTGCTTGGTGCGGGCAAGGACGACGCTCTGCGCGATCTCGGCCGCCGCCGTGCTTTGCGGCGCGACTTCGACACGGATTGGGTTCTTCAGCAGGCCTTTCGCCAGTTCGGCGATTTCATTGGGCATAGTCGCGGAGAACAGCACCGTCTGACGGTCCGGCGCGGTCGCCTTGGCGATGCGCTTGACGTCATTGATGAAGCCCATGTCGAGCATGCGGTCGCCCTCGTCGAGCACCAGCCATTTGGTGTCGGCAAGCATGAGGTCGCCTTCGCGCACCAGATCGGTCAACCGGCCAGGCGTGGCGATCAGGATGTCGACACCAGGCGCAACCTTCTTCACCTGGCTGAAGCGCGAGACGCCGCCCAGCACGAGCGCGGTCGAGACATGCGCGCCCTTGGCGAGGATCTTGATGGTGTCCTCGATCTGCACGGCGAGCTCACGTGTCGGCGCCAGGATCAGCGCGCGTGCCGTCTTCGGCCGGCGCTTGGTGCCGAGCGCAATGATCTTCGACAGGATCGGCAGCGCGAAGGCCGCAGTTTTGCCGGAGCCGGTCTGGGCGATGCCGAAAATGTCACGGCCTTCCATCTGCGGCGGGATCGCCTGAGCCTGGATCGGCTTCGGATCGGTGAAGCCGGCGGCATGGGTGGCCTTGAGCAGCGCACCCGTGATTCCCAGTGCTGCGAAACCGGAGAGTTCTCCAGTGTCGTTGCCGGGCAAAGTGTTTTCGTTGGTCAAAATATTCTTCTTTCACGCGGCCTCTGGCCGCAAACATCAATGGCGGCAGGGCGCAACCTGCCGTCGAATCAATTGTCATGGAACGACAAGGCGGCGGACGTGTTCGTCCGCGCGGCTGCGCTGTCGTGCCCGCAGGCATCATGCCACGGGGCTTTTTCGCCACCTTGCTAACCAATCGGGGCCGATCAGCAGGAAAGAGGGAAAACAGACGCAACCAGTCTCATTCGAGGAGAAGGCCGGATCGGTCCGGCCCAAGCGCCTATGCCGTGCATATGGCTGAGTTCGCTCTGAAATGCAAGGGCATCATGTTGCAGCGCAACAAAACGCCTCGAAAAAGCGACGCTTGCGCTCACCTGCGGGCATCATTACCACAAAGCAGCCCGCGCAGGAGATCGAGAATGAAGGACGTGCTGAAGGAACTCGAGCGTCGTCGCGAGATCGCCCGCATGGGCGGCGGTCAGGCTCGCATCGACGCGCAGCACAAGAAGGGCAAGCTCACCGCCCGCGAACGCATCGAGGTGTTTCTCGACGAGGGTTCGTTCGAGGAGTTCGACATGTATGTCGAGCACCGTTCGACCGACTTCGGCATGGAAAAGACCAAGATCGCCGGCGATGGCGTTGTCACCGGCTGGGGCACCGTCAACGGCCGTCCCGTCTACCTTTTCGCCAAGGATTTTACCGTGTTCGGCGGCTCGCTGTCGGAAGCGCATGCCGAAAAGGTCATCAAGGTGCAGGAGATGGCGCTGCGCAACCGCGCGCCGATCATCGGCCTCTACGATGCCGGCGGTGCCCGCATCCAGGAAGGCGTGGCTGCACTCGGCGGCTACGCCGAGATCTTTCAGCGCAATGTGCTGGCGTCGGGCGTCATTCCGCAGATTTCCGTGATCATGGGGCCTTGCGCTGGCGGCGACGTCTATTCGCCGGCCATGACCGACTTCATCTTCATGGTGCGCGACACCTCCTACATGTTCGTCACCGGACCGGACGTGGTGAAGACCGTCACCAACGAGACGGTGACCGCCGAGAGCCTCGGCGGCGCTTCCGTTCACACGACGAAATCCTCGATCGCCGACGGCGCCTATGACAACGACGTCGAAGCACTGCTGCAGATGCGCCGGCTGGTCGATTTGCTGCCGGCCTCGAACACATCGGAGATTCCCGAGATCGAATGCTACCAGTCGGTCACCGATCACGATCTGTCGCTCGATCGGCTGATCCCCGACAACGCCAACAAGCCTTACGATATCAAGGAGCTGATCCTGAAAGTCGCCGACGAGGGTGATTTCTTCGAGATCCAGCAAAGTTTCGCCAAGAACATCGTCACCGGCTTCGGACGCATCGAAGGCCGCACGGTCGGCTTCGTCGCCAACCAGCCCATGGTGCTGGCCGGCGTGCTCGATTCCGACGCCAGCCGCAAGGCAGCGCGCTTCGTGCGCTTCTGCGATTGCTTTTCAATCCCGATCGTCACCTTCGTCGACGTTCCGGGCTTCCTGCCGGGAACGGCGCAGGAATATGGCGGGCTGATCAAGCACGGCGCCAAACTGCTCTTCGCCTATGCCGAGGCGACCGTGCCGAAGATCACCGTCATCACCAGGAAGGCCTATGGCGGCGCCTATGACGTGATGGCTTCGAAACACCTGCGTGGCGATATGAACTATGCCTGGCCGACGGCGCAGATCGCCGTGATGGGCGCCAGGGGCGCGGTCGAGATCATCTATCGCAAGGACATCGGAGACGCCGAAAAGATCGCAGCTCATACAAAGGCTTACGAAGACCGCTTCCTGTCGCCCTTCGTCGCCGCCGAGCGCGGCTATGTCGACGAGGTGATCATGCCGCATTCGACCCGCCGCCGCATCGCCCGCGCGCTGCGAATGCTGCGCAACAAGGACATGCAGAACCCCTGGAAAAAGCACGACAACATTCCGCTGTAAGCTGAATGTCGCGGCAAGTCAGCGCGCGCCGCGAGCCGCCACCAGTTCACGCAGCACAGGCACCAGCGCCAGCGGGAAATCCTCGGCGATCAGCCCCGGCCCGAACCGGCTGCCGGCCTCGGCATGGATCCATACCGCCGCGCACGCCGCCTCGAAGGCCGGCATGCCTTGCGCCAGGAAGCCGGCCACGAGCCCCGAGAGCACGTCGCCCGAACCGGCGGTTGCCAACCACGGCGCGCCATTGGAGTTTATCGCGGCCTTGCCATCGGGAGCAGCGATTACGGTGTCGGCGCCCTTATAGACGATCACGGCATTGGCACGGGTGGCGGCCATACGAGCCCTGCCCAACTTGGACGAAACGGCGCCACCCGCGATGTCAGCAAACAGCCTGGCGAACTCGCCTTCATGCGGCGTCATCACCAGCGACGGCGCGCTCGGCTGGCGCGAGGCTTCGAACAGGACATCCGGCTTCTCGCGAAACGAGGTGATCGCGTCGGCGTCGAACACCAGACCATCGACCGAGGCGGAAACGTTCCGCTGCTGGCCAGCGGCAAGCAGCGTGAGAGCAAAATTCCGCGTTCTTTCACCGACACCGAAGCCAGGGCCCAGTACAAAAGCGGAGGGCCGGCGTTCGCCGATGAAGGCGTCGATGTCGGCGCTGTCATTTGCTTTGCGCAGCATGATCGAGGTCAGATGCGCGGCATTGACCTGCATGGCTTTCGCCGGGGACAGGACGGTGACCGCCCCTGCCCCGCTTCGCGCCGCGGCAAGCGCCGCAAGCCGCGCCGCGCCAGTGGCGCTCGGGCCGCCGGAAAAGACGCCGACATGGCCGCGCTTGTACTTGTGCGTATCGACGCCCGGAATCGGAAAGGCGCTGAGCCAAAGCGCCGGCGAGTTCTCGAACGCCTGGGGCCGAATCCGGGCAATGAGACCATCGGCGATACCGATATCGGCGAGCACGATCTCCCCGCACAGCTCGCGCCCGGGCAGCAAAAGATGACCAGGTTTTTTGCGGGCGAAGGTGACGGTGACCCCAGCCCGAAAAGCATGGCCGAGCACTTGGCCGCTGTCCCCGGAAACGCCTGATGGCAGATCGACCGCGACGACCGGCAAGGCCAGGCTTGTCACCACGCCAACCGTTCTCGCCGCTTCACCGGACAGCGGTTTGGACAGCCCTGCTCCGTAAAGAGCGTCGACGACGACAGCGCCGGCTTCGGCCGCGAAATTCGCCAGCGGCCGAGGTTTGACCGGGCATTCGCCGGCGGCAAGCGCGGCATCGCTGCCCGGCTTCGGCGTGCCCGTCGCCCAGACCACCGTGTCGACGCCAGCGGTTGCCAGGCAGCGGGCCACGACATAGCCATCGCCGCCATTGTTGCCGGGACCGCAAAGCACATGGACCCGCTTCGCTGCCGGATCGCGCCTGAAAATTTCGGCCGCGACGGCTTCGCCTGCACGGCGCATCAGGCCGATGCCGTCGATTGCGCCGGCGGCAATCGTCAACCGATCCGCCTCGCTCATCTCCTCGGGAGAAAGAAGTTCGTTGCTCATGGATTGCCGATCCGCATTCGATAAAGCATTGTCCAGTTTTCGGCTCGACGCAAACGCAGAGGAGTTGGCGCGGTCCCAGCCAAGCTGAGCAATGCCCACCAAATAAGCAATACGCCTAAATATCGGGCAGACATAAACACCGACGCCGCGTAGGCTGCAGCCATCCGTCGCGCGCTGGATGCAGTGAACGATGCGAATTTGCATCTTCGTGCGGCATGTTCTGGAATCGAATGACACCGCTTGAAATCCCGCCAATTGGCACAATTCGTGCTTGATGGAGGCGCAAGCGGGGCTCACAACCCGTTTTTTTGGCAGTGGAGGCCACTTTTTACATGAAAAAGATCGAAGCGATCATCAAGCCATTCAAGCTGGACGAAGTGAAGGAAGCGCTTCAGGAGGCCGGACTGCAAGGCATCACCGTGACCGAGGCCAAGGGTTTTGGACGCCAGAAGGGCCACACCGAGCTTTATCGCGGCGCCGAATATGTCGTCGACTTCCTGCCCAAGGTGAAGATCGAGGTCGTGCTCGGCGACGATGCGGTCGAAGGCGCCATCGAAGCCATCCGCAAGGCGGCCCAGACTGGGCGCATCGGCGACGGCAAGATCTTCGTCTCGAACATCGAGGAAGTTGTGCGCATCCGCACCGGCGAAACCGGCATGGATGCGGTCTGACACCTCGCCCATCTTCCGAAACGTCATTATTAAAAAACGTCACCACAGGGATACATGACATGACGACAGCCAAAGACATCATGAAGCAGATCAAGGACAACGATGTGAAGTTCGTTGACCTGCGCTTCACCGACCCGAAGGGCAAGCTGCAGCACGTGACGATGGATGTCATCGAGGTCGAGGAAGACATGTTCGCCGATGGCGTGATGTTCGATGGTTCTTCGATCGCCGGCTGGAAGGCGATCAACGAGTCCGACATGGTGCTGATGCCCGATCCTGAAACGGTCCACATGGATCCGTTTTTCGCGCAGTCGACGATGGTCATCCTGTGCGACATCCTCGATCCGGTTTCGGGCGAATCCTACAACCGCGACCCGCGCGGCACTGCCAAGAAGGCGGAGGCCTACATGAAGTCGGAAGGGATCGGCGACACCATCTATGTCGGCCCGGAAGCCGAGTTCTTCGTCTTCGACGACGTCAAGTACAAAGCCGATCCCTATAACACCGGCTTCAGGCTCGATTCCACCGAACTGCCGTCCAATGACGACACCGACTACGAAACCGGCAATCTCGGCCACCGTCCGCGCATCAAAGGGGGTTATTTCCCGGTGCCGCCGATCGATTCGGCGCAGGACATGCGCTCCGAGATGCTGACCGTGCTCGCCGAGATGGGCGTGCGGGTCGAGAAGCATCACCACGAGGTGGCTGCGGCCCAGCACGAACTCGGCATCAAGTTCGACACGCTGGTCCGCAACGCCGACAAGATGCTGATCTACAAATATGTCGTGCATCAGGTCGCCAATGCCTATGGCAAGACCGCCACCTTCATGCCGAAGCCGATCTTCGGCGACAACGGCTCGGGCATGCATGTCCACCAGTCGATCTGGAAAGGAGGCAAGCCGACCTTCGCCGGCAACGAGTATGCCGGCCTCTCGGAAAGCTGCCTGTTCTATATCGGCGGCATCATCAAGCACGCCAAGGCCATCAACGCCTTCACCAACCCGCTGACCAATTCCTACAAGCGCCTGGTGCCGGGCTACGAGGCGCCGGTGCTGCTCGCCTATTCGGCGCGCAACCGCTCGGCATCCTGCCGCATCCCGTTCGGCTCGTCGCCAAAGTCGAAGCGCGTCGAGGTCCGCTTCCCCGATCCGGGCGCGAACCCCTATCTCGCCTTTGCCGCCATGCTGATGGCCGGCCTCGACGGGATCAAGAACAAGATTCATCCCGGCCAGCCGATGGACAAGGATCTCTACGATTTGCCGCCGAAGGAGCTGAAGAAGATCCCGACCGTCTGCGGCTCGCTGCGTGAGGCGCTCCAGAGCCTCGACAAGGACCGCGGCTTCCTGAAGGCCGGCGGCGTCTTCGACGACGACCAGATCGACAGCTACATCGAGTTGAAGATGGCCGAGGTGATGCGCTTCGAAATGACACCGCATCCCGTCGAATACGACATGTACTATTCGGTCTGATTTTTGATCTCCCTGGACCCGGCATAACCCGGATCCAGCGGCTTCAATTCAGCCTGCAAACGCGAGGCCGGAAGATGAACCTCTTCCGGCCTCTTTGTTTGCTCATATCGAGGCTTCCATTCAGCCAAATCCGCGGACACTGACGCGTTCGATCGGATGCTGCCCGATCCAGCGACTGGAAAGGCGCACCGGCTGCTGAGGTTCCGTCGGCTGGTCACGTCACACGTGTCGATTGCGCTGAGGCACAGGCCGGCTTGAGCCAGCCAAGCTGGGCTGCCAGGCGATCCGGCATGCGCTTTTTGCAAGTAAAGGGATAAGCCAGGAGCGAGCGGCACACTGCCTCAGGCTGCAATGCCCGCTCGTCCGGCGCCCCCGCCAATGCTGTCGTTCAAGAAACCCCGCCCCGTTCGAACAGCACCGCTTGGCGTATCCCCCAATGCCTGCGAATACGCATGTTGCGCCGCAGCCTGTCAATGTCGCCTGCCGGGCGTCGAGACGGTTGATTTTGGTGTATGAACAGGGGCTTATGAAAGGATCGATCGACAGGCATTCTTGCCGGAATGGCCGGATTTCCGGGCTTTGTCGAGGATTTCGAAGCCTGCGGACCGGCGCCAAGGTATGCTTTCGTCAGCCCAAAGCCGCCTTGTCGGGATGCGTTTGAGCCGCCCTTTTTAACCTGACTTTTTTTGGGGGAATTTGCTTTGCCAGGCCAGGAGCCAGGAAGACGAGGAGCGGCGAACGGAAACAGCGGCATGCGATAGTGCCCGCCATCGTCACACGAAAAAGCCCCGGCAACTCCCGCCGGGGCTCGCGTCATGGTTGTCGGGGATCTTGAGGCCCGACGTGAAATATCAAGCAGCGGCCGAAACCGATGCGCCGGTCGAAACCTGCGAAATCGTCTTCAGGACCTGGGAAGCGATCTGGTAGGGGTCGCCCTGCGAGTTCGGGCGGCGGTCTTCCAGATAACCCTTGTAGTCATTCTTGACAAACGAGTGCGGCACGCGGATCGAGGCGCCGCGGTCGGCGATACCATAGCTGAACTTGTTCCAGGGGGCCGTCTCGTGCTTGCCGGTCAGACGCTTGTCGTTGTCCGGGCCGTACACGGCGATATGGTCCATCAGGTTCTTTTCGAACTGCGCCATCAGGGCCTCGAAATAACCCTTGCCGCCGACTTCGCGCATATATTTGGTCGAGAAGTTGCAATGCATGCCCGAGCCGTTCCAATCGGTGTCGCCGAGCGGCTTGCAGTGGAACTCGATATCTATGCCGTACTTTTCGGTGAGGCGCTGGAGCAGGTAGCGGGCCATCCACATCTGATCGGCGGCCTTCTTGGAGCCCTTGCCGAAAATCTGGAATTCCCACTGGCCTTTGGCCACTTCGGCGTTGATGCCTTCATGGTTGATACCCGCGGCAAGGCAGAGGTCGAGATGCTCTTCGACGATCTGGCGCGCGATGCTGCCGACGTTCGAATAGCCGACGCCGGTGTAGTACGGGCCCTGCGGGGCGGGATAACCGCTCTCGGGGAAACCGAGCGGACGGCCATCCTTGTAGAAGAAGTACTCCTGCTCGAAGCCGAACCAGGCATCCTCATCGTCGAGAATGGTCGCGCGGCTGTTGGACACGTGCGGCGTGACGCCATCGGGCATCATGACTTCGCACATGACGAGAACGCCGTTGGTGCGGGCCGGATCGGGATATAGCGCGACCGGCTTCAACACGCAATCGGAGCTGCGGCCCTCGGCCTGCATGGTGGACGAGCCGTCAAAGCCCCACAGCGGCAGCTGGTCGAGCGTCGGGAACTCGGCATAATCCTTGATCTGGGTCTTGCCGCGAAGATTGGGGGCCGGGGTGTATCCGTCGAGCCAGATATACTCGAGCTTGTATTTGGTCATTCTAGAGCCTCTCGTTGTGCTTGACCACCGCACGCGGTGTCGACGCATGGCCGGAGCAAGCCGACCTGCCGACTGGTAAAAAGCAATTCATATGCCACTCCGGCATCGACCGGTGCGACAAAATGGTCGCGAGATTCCTCTGAATTCGCTGCACCGCCACAGCAATGCGCTGGGATCGATCAGATGCAGAGATTGCGCAAATAATAGTCAATAACTGATCTTTTCATAAGCATATTGCCTAAATGAATCGCAGAACCTATTTTGAGGAAAAGCTGAACCAACTGACCCTCGGAGAAGAAAGGAGACCGCCAATGGAAATCACCCTCGCCCGTCCGTCGGCAAAGATCCTGATGTTCCCGGTTGCAGGCCGCGTATCTGCCTCAAATTTAGGCGCGAAGGCCAAGTTCGCGGCAGAGCTTGCCTCGCTGCGTAATACGCATGCCGATTTCGATGGCTGGTATCACGAGGCCGCTGTCGAGGAAGAAAACCAGCAGCCGAAGAGCTGAACGCATCTTCAGCCTCAATATGAAAACCCGGCGCGATCGCTCGCGCCGGGTTTTCTCATGCATGTGGATCCGACGCGTTACTGCTTGGTGTCCAGGTTCGTGCCCAGCGTGTCCTTGACGAAGATCATGCCGATGACGAGCGACATCGCCGCGATTATCACGGGATACCAGAGGCCATAATAGATGTCGCCCCTGTAGGCACTGAGCGCGAACACGGTCGCCGGCAGCAAACCGCCGAACCAGCCATTGCCGATATGGTAGGGCAGCGACATGCCGGTGTAGCGGATGCGGGTCGGGAACATCTCGACCAGGATGGCCGCGATCGGACCGTAGACCATGGTCACGAACAGGACGAGGACGAACAGGATGGCGATCGTCATCGGCCAGTTCACGGCCGCAGGGTCGGCGAACATGGCGAAGGCACCGCCGCCGGGTATGTTGTAGACGGTGACCTCAGGCGCACCGGCAGCCTCGTCGGCGGTCAAAAGCTTGTCCTTGATAGCCTGATCGGTAGGAACCGTCGCCTTCTCGCCGGCGCGGATGGCGGCGGCGTCGAGCTTCAGTTCGGGATTGGCAGCGACAAACGCGTCGAGCTTCTGGTCCGGTATCTTGATCGCAGCACGCTTCAGCGGATATCCGCCGTCCTGCAGCGACATGTTGACGGCCTTGACGAAGGCGGCCTCCTTGGCCTTGGCCTGGTCGCCCGCGGCGACAGCATCGTAGGATGCCACCGTTTCATTGCCGATCTTGACCGAAGCAGCCGTACCGGGTGCCGCCGTGGAAACGACGTCATAGGGCACCGAGTTCTTGGTCAAGAACGAGGTCGCGATGTCGCAAGACGTCGTGAACTTCGCGGTACCCACCGGATTGAACTGGAATCTGCAGTCGCCGGGTGCCGCGGTCACCGTCGCGCGGGTGCTCTGCTGTGCCTCGGCAAGGGCCGGATTGGCGGCCCAGGTCAATGCCTTGAACAGCGGGAAGGTGCAGACGATCGCCAGTGCGAGCCCGGCCATGATGATCGGTTTGCGGCCGATCTTGTCGGAGAGCCAGCCGAACACGACGAAGAAGATGGAGCCCAGCGCAAGCGCGATGGCGATCATGATGTTGACCGACTGCGCTTCCAGCTTCAACACGTTCTGGAGGAAGAACAGGGCGTAGAACTGGCCGTTATACCAGACGACGGCCTGGCCAGCCGTAAGGCCGAGCAGTGCCAGCAGCGCGATCTTGGCGTTCTTCCACTGGCCGAAGGCTTCTGAGAGCGGTGCCTTGGAACCCTTGCCCTCTTCCTTCATGCGCTGGAAGGTGGGGGATTCGGAAAGCGACAGCCGGATCCAGATGGAAATGCCGAGCAACAGGAACGACACGATGAAAGGAACGCGCCAGCCCCAGGCGGCATAGGTTTCCTTGCTCATGGAGCCCTGGACGATCAGGATGACGATCAGCGACAGGAACAGGCCGAGTGTGGCGGTCGTCTGGATCCACGACGTATAGTAGCCGCGCCGGTCGTCCGGCGCATGCTCGGCGACATAGGTGGCCGCGCCGCCATATTCGCCGCCCAGTGCCAAGCCCTGGAGCATGCGCAGGATGATCAGGATCACCGGAGCCGCGATGCCGAGGCTCGCATAACCAGGCAGCAAGCCCACCAGGAAGGTCGACAGGCCCATGATCGTCATGGTGACGAGGAAGGTATATTTGCGGCCGACAAGGTCGCCGATGCGGCCGAACAGCAAAGCGCCGAACGGACGGACGAGGAAGCCGGCGGCGAAAGCCAGCAGCGCGAAAATATTGCGCGTCGCTTCCGGAATGGTCGGGCTGAAAAAGGTCGAACCAATAAAAGCCGCCAGCGACCCGTAGAGATAAAAATCGTACCACTCGAAAACGGTGCCGAGCGAAGAAGCGAAGATGACCTTCTTCTCCTCTCGCGTCATGCCGCGGCTCTTTCCGCTGGCGGTCGATGCGATAGCCATTGAGATGCTCCTCCCGTGAGACCCTTGTGCTCGATGCAGCGCCCTTGCGTTCGCATTCTCTTCCGAGCGCAGACTCGCGGCAGCAATCACGGGAAAAATGACAGAAAGCGCCTGCCAACGGCAGATGACTTTGGGATTATGACTTTGGTATTAGGTGCGGTGCGGTGGCCGGTCAGCCTTCGAGCGCCTCGATCAGACCGACGGCAGCCATCATGTCGCGCTTGCGGGCGGACCGGCGCGCGACAGCTTCCGCATCCTGTCCCCAATGCTCGATCTGCCAATCCTCGTCGACATGGCCGGCAGTCCAGGCCGCCTCACCGCCGAGTTCGCCGAACTCCACGGCCAACGCCAGCAGCGCCGAACCGGTCAGCGAGGTCATGACGTGGATCGCTGCCAGGCGCAGCGGCTCGGCGCGCTGGGCAAGATGCGCACCCAGCACAGCAATAGTTTCGCGCGGTTGCTCGACGTGGATGATGCCCTCGGCAAGGTTGAAGCGAGCGCCGAGTGCTGCCTGCGCCCAATCGAGGACAGGATCCCACAGCTCGTTCTGCCGCTCGACCAAGCCTTGTGGTGCGTCGGCGCGATAACAGAGCAGATCCGATGAGGCAAAGCGCAGTATGTCCTCCAGCACCGCCTGCGGATCGCTGGCGACGCCGTCGAGCGCGGTGTTGACGAGACGCATCACCGGCATCGACACCGGATCGATGGTCTCGCCCTGGGCGGCGAATTCATCGGCAACCAGCGATGCCGCCTTCTCGGTCGGCAGCGTCAGCAGCGTCTTGCCCGGCGTGCGCACGGGCTTTCCGTCGAGATGGACGGCAAAGCCACCATCGGCGGGCGCGACCGAAACGGTCTTGTAAAAACGTTTCGGCAGCGGCTTCTTCATCTGGATTTGGGCGCGGCGCACCGGATCGGGGTCGGAGAGCAGTTTCCCCGCCTCGAGATCGCTGAGGATATCGCGCATGTCAGCCTCCTTCGGCCGTCTGCTGGCGCGGCGGCCTGTTGACGATGACCAGACCGGCGGCAATGAGACCAAGTGCCAGAAAAATGCGTATGGTCAGCGGCTCGTTCAAGAACAGGGCGCCGCACAGCACGCCGAAGACCGGCGACAGGAACGTGAAACTCGACAGGCTCGAAGCGGGATAGCGCCGCAGCAGCCAGAACCACAAAACATAGGTGAAGGCGACGATATAGAGCGCCTGGAAAAGCAGGGCCAACGTCGGCAACAGCGCGGGATCGCGCACGGAGGGGCCGGCCAGAGGCAACACCAGGACGCCGACGATCGCAGCGCCGGAGAGTTGATAGAGCAGCAGCTTTTCGGCGCTCGTGTTACCCAGCTTCGAGCGCTTGATCAGGATATTGGTCAAGGCCCAGACGAATCCGGAGCCAAGGCTCAGCAGATCGCCGAACAGCATGTCCCCGCCGCCGCCGAGCTTGTCGGAAAAGACCGCGGCGAGGCCGGCAAAGGCAAGCAGAAGGCCAAGGGATTTGCGCAGGCTGATCGGCTCGCCGAGCAGGAAATGCCCTCCCAGCAGCATCCAGAACGGCATGGTGTTGACCAGCAGCGTGTTGCGGGCGACCGTGGTGTGCTCCAGCCCGACATAAAGGCAGAGGAACTCGATGCCGAAGAGCACGCCCACTGCAATGCCCGCGAGCAATGTCCCGTCCCTCTTGAAAAGCGCAATGCCGCGCCAGCGGCACCAGAGGAAGACGCAGAGCCCGCCGATAACCGAGCGCGCGATCGACAGGAAAACCGGATCATAGCCGGCATAGGAGATCTTGGCGGC
Organism: Mesorhizobium sp. BR1-1-6; assembly: GCF_020165355.1. NCBI lineage: Bacteria > Pseudomonadati > Pseudomonadota > Alphaproteobacteria > Hyphomicrobiales > Phyllobacteriaceae > Mesorhizobium > Mesorhizobium sp. BR1-1-6. The sequence goes on from NZ_JAIUHZ010000029.1 coordinate 36,188, forward strand.
GACGTAATTCAGGCCCCAGGAGAACGTCAGGCCGACCATTATGGCGGCGGCCGCCATGTCGACCGTATCGCGACGGTCGAGCGCATCGGCAGCGCCGCTCATGGTCAATCCTCCGCACTGGCGTCGTCGAAGCCGATCAGGTTCCAGCTCTGGCGCATATGCGGCGGCATAGGTGCGGTGACGTCGATGAAACCCTGGTCCGGATGCGGGATGACGATTCGGCGCGCGTGCAGATGCAGGCGGTTCTGCATCCCGCCCGGAAAATCCCAATTGGTGTCGGCCTCGAAATATTTGGGATCGCCGATGATGGGACAACCGATATGGGCGGCATGAACGCGCAACTGATGGGTGCGGCCGGTATAGGGCTCCATCTCCAGCCAGGTCAGCGCCTGCGCCGCCTGCTCGATGATGCGATAGTAGGATACGGCATGGTCGGCGCCCTTTTCGCCGTGCTTGGCAATGCGCACCCGATCGCCATCCGGCGTGGCTTCCTTGATCAGCCAGGTCGATATCTTATCCTCGCGCTTGGGCGGCACGCCCTTGACCAAAGCCCAGTAGGTCTTCTTGGTCTCGCGGGCGCGAAACGCCTCGGAGAGCTTCATCGCCGCCAGCCTGGTGCGGGCGACGACCAGCACGCCAGACGTGTCGCGATCGAGCCGGTGCACCAGCCGCGGCTTCTCGCCCTTCTGGTTGCGCCAGGCTTCCAACATGTCGTCGACGTTACGGGTGACGCCCGAGCCGCCCTGCACCGCAAGGCCAGCCGGCTTGTTGAAGACGAAAACCTTCGGATCCTCATGGATCAGCATCTTTGCCAGGACTTCGGCATCGCCCTGGTTGCGGATCGAATGGCCGGTCAGCGGGCTGTCGCCCTTCTTGTCCACTTCCAGCGGTGGAATGCGCACCGTCTGGCCAGGCTCGACACGGGTGTCGGCCTTGACGCGGCCGCCGTCGACGCGGATCTGCCCGGACCGAAGCAGCTTCTGCAGGTGACCAAAGCCAAGGCCCGGGAAATGGGTCTTGAACCAGCGGTCGAGCCGCATGCCCGCCTCGCCGGCCTCCACCGTGATCTGTTCAACGCCTGCCATATTGTTTTCGCTTACCCGTTTCCTGGCAGGCCCAGGCCTGCTCTCGGCGCGGCAATAGCATTAAGGCAGGCTTCTTGCGAGCCAAAGACCCAAAAACAGGGCAATGATGGCGCCAATCACGCTGGCCAGCGCATATCCAAACGCCGGCAAGGTGGCTCCCCGCTCCCACAAGGTCGCGAAATCGAGCGAAAAGGCGGAAAACGTCGTGAAGCCGCCTAAGATGCCGGTGGCAACAAACAGCCTGAGTTCGTTAGACCCGCCGCGGCGCGCCAGGGCGGCGATGAACAGGCCCATCGCGAACGAACCGACGATGTTGATCGCCATCGTGCCCCAGGGATAGTTGGGACCGACAAGGCGCAGCGAGCCCATATTGGTCAGATGGCGAACGCCGGCGCCAATGCCGCCGCCGGCGGCCACGAGAAGCAGATTGAACATCGCCGTATACTGTCCCCGACTATTCATACCTATCCGGCGCGCCGGCTACGTTCGAAAACTTGCCAGCTCAGGTGGTTTCTGCTTTTTTCGGCTTGGTCGAGCCGATCATCTTCCAGTTCTTGTAGAACATCGAATTGATCCTCTCGACACTCACCGAGACGATGGCGAGAAGGCCGGCGATAAGCCTGGGGACCGGGGACGGCCTGATAATGTCCATGAATACGCAGTAGCGACGACCGTCATACTCGTTGACCGAGCGATGCAGCAGCGTGTCGTCGAAAATGAACAGCGGATTGTCGTACCAATAGTTCTTGACGTTGCCGCATTCGACGAAGATCTCTGACTTCACCGGAATGAGGTTGTAGAGGATGCGGAGGCTGAGCCGCAGCGGTCCGAAGTGCCAGGAGGTCGATTCGCGTTTGCTGAAGACCGAGACGGCAATCGTCTTGATGTATTTGAAATCCTTGTTGAACTCGGCGACGTTGTCTATCCTGTGCTTGCCATACCATTGGTAGACATACATGCCGCGCCGGCCGGCGCCGAAATTGGCGTCGATGTCGGCGATGATTTCGGCCTTGCGCGCCTTGAAGACATCCAAGACCTCGTTGACTTCGCGCTGATAATCCTGCGGGAACTGCTCCAGCTTCCACACGCCCGGATTTCTGTAGCACAGGAGGTCGACCAGCAGGTTGAATGGCGAAAGCAGCCAGGTGAAGAGGCCATTGCCCAGGAAATAGCCGCTGAACAGGGACAGATTCTTGCGGTCGTTGCGCAGCACGTCGATCACGCCGCAAACCACGAAAATCGTCGTGAGGATCGGAATGAAATAGAAGCCAAGGGCAAGGAGCGGGATGGCAATGGCGAATTTGCGAAGGGTCTTGCGAAGGGTTTTTGTCATTTTTCCACGCGCCGAGCGCGATCCTGTTGCGAATGAATAGTGCCAAATTCACGACAACGACCACCGCCCGGCCGTGCGCCTTGATAAGGTCTTTTGGGTTGCCGCACAACGGCCACGGCATCGTGGCCCGGCTGACTGCCTTGCCGAGACCTCGAACTGTCGCGGGGTCAGGATGTCGACCGTTACCTGCTCTTCCTCCGGCCGGCTCGGAAGCTGCGGCATTGGCATCGATATAATCGTGGCCGCGAGCAGCGCGTGCAGAAGAACCGACGTGGAAATACCCCAGGTGAAGCCTCGTTTCGGACCGCAACCGCCACCGGCCGTCGCAAGCCTGCTATTCCCGCTCTTTGCGCAGCTTTGCCCAGTAGTCGAGCCGTTTCCTGATATCGCGCTCGAAACCGCGTTCGGGTGGGTCGTAGAAGGTCTGGCGGCCCATCTTTTCCGGAAAATAGTCCTGGCCGGAAAACGCGTCCGGTTCGTCATGATCATAGCGGTAGCCGGCACCGTAATCTTCGTCCTTCATCAACTTTGTCGGCGCGTTGAGGATGTGCTTGGGCGGCAGCAGCGAGCCGTGCTCCTTGGCGGCACGCGTGGCGGCTTTGAAGGCGGTGTAGACCGCGTTGGATTTGGGCGCCGTAGCGAGATAGACGGTGGCCTCGGCGAAGGCGAGTTCGCCCTCGGGCGAACCCAGATAATCGTAGGCGTCCTTGGCCGCATTGGCGACAACCAATGCCTGGGGATCCGCCAGCCCGATGTCCTCCATCGCCATGCGCACCAGCCGCCGGCCGAGATAGAGCGGATCCTCGCCGGCGTCGAACATGCGCGCGAGATAGTAGAGCGCGGCGTCGGGATCAGAACCGCGCACGGATTTGTGCAGCGCCGAGATCAAATTGTAGTGACCGTCCTGGCCCTTATCGTAGATCGGCGCCCGACGCTGGATGATGCGCTGCAAGCCTTCGGGGCCGAACACTTCGCCTGGTTTGGCGGCGCGCCACACTTCTTCCGCCAGCGTCAGGGAGGCCCGGCCATCGCCGTCGCTCATGCGGATGAGCATCGCCCGCGCCTCATCATCGAGCGGCAGCGCCCTGCCCTCCGTCTCCTCGGCCCTGGCCAGAAGCTTTGCTATGCTTTCCTCGCCAAGGGAATGGAAGACCAGCACGCGCGCACGCGACAGCAGAGCTGCATTGAGTTCGAAGGACGGATTTTCGGTGGTGGCGCCGACGAGTACGACGGTGCCGTCTTCCATGACCGGCAGGAAACCATCCTGCTGGGCGCGGTTGAAGCGGTGGATCTCGTCGACGAACAGCAGGGTCTGGCGGCCATTGGCGCGGCGCAGCTTGGCCGCCTCGAACACTTTCTTCAGGTCGGCTACGCCGGAGAAAACCGCCGAAATCTGCTCGAAGGCAAGGCTGGTTTCACCGGCAAGCAGGCGCGCCACCGTGGTCTTGCCGGTGCCGGGCGGCCCCCAGAAAATCATGGAGCCGAGCGAACCGGAATTAATCAGCCGGGTCAGCGCACCATCGGGGCCGGTCAGATGCTCCTGGCCGACGACCTCGCCAAGGTTTTTCGGGCGCAGCCTGTCTGCCAGCGGCCGGCCTGGCGGCGCCTTTTCCGGTTCATCGACACTGAACAGATCGGCCATGCACTTCTTTTTGGGTTTGGAGCGCGATCTCTTCAGCGATCGAGCTCAGTAACGCAACACCTGGCGCAGTATCTGCCCGCCGCGCTCGACGGTAAAGCGCCACCAGCGCGTATCCTGCTGGGAAGCCTGCGCCAGCGTCGCCGCCGTATCGATTGTCGTGCCGTTGACCTCGCGCACGATGTCGCCCGGCTGGAAGCCGAAATCGGCGGCCGGCGAATCGCGATTGATGTCGACCACGGTGACGCCCTTGATGTCGGTGCGCAGGCCGAGCTTCTGAGCCAGCCGCGGCGATAATTCCGCAACCTTGGCGCCCGAGAAGGGGCTGCGGCCATGCAGCGTCACCTCCGAGGGTTTTGCACCCTCGGGCGCGCGTTCCAGCGCGATGTCCATCGCCGCCTGCTGGCCTTTGGTCAGCACCGCGAAATTGGCCTTTGTACCGATCGACAGCGTCGCCATGCGATAGTCCAGTGCCTCGATGCTCTCGACCGGCCTGCCGTTGATCTGCAGGACGACATCGCCAGGCTTCAATCCGGCCTTGCCGGCCGGTCCGGACGCGTCAACGGACGAGACCAGCGCGCCGGCAGGCTTTTCCATGCCGAGCGATTCAGCGATCTGCGGCGTCACCGCTTCGAACTCGGCCCCGATGTAAGGCCGCTCGAAGAAATCGAGACCGGCCTTGGCGGCATCGGCGAAAGCGCGCACCATATTGGCAGGAATGGCAAAGCCGATGCCGATCGAGCCGCCGCTGCGGCTGAAGATGGCGGTGTTGATGCCGACCAGCTGGCCGCCCATGTTGATCAGCGCGCCGCCGGAATTGCCGGGATTGATGGCAGCGTCCGTCTGGATGAAATAACCCGAATCCGAAACGCCTATATGGCTGCGGGCAAGTGCGGAAACGATGCCGCTCGTGGTGGTCTGCCCGACACCGAAAGGATTGCCGATGGCCAGCACCAGGTCACCGACTTCGAGCGCATCGGAATCGCCGATGGCGATGACCGGGAATGGCTTGTCGGATTCGATCTTGAGCACGGCAAGATCGAGCGTCTCGTCCTTGAGCATCACCTTGCTGGTGAATTCGCGCCCGTCGGCGGTCGCGACCTTCACCTCGTCGGCATTCTTGATGACGTGGAAATTGGTGACGATGACGCCGCTCGGATCGACAAGCACGCCCGAGCCCAGGGAGGACTGCGCGCGCGGCTGCGCGCGACCGAAGAATTCTTCGAAGAACGGATCGCCTTCGAAGGGCGAAACGACCTTGGCCGTTTGCGAGGCATAGACATTGACCACGGCCGGCGTCGTCTGCTTGACCAATGGCGCGAACGACAACTGCACCTCCTCACGGCCGAACGGCACGCGCTTGTCGGGGCCCGAGGTGGCGTTTTCGCCCTCGACGCCGTGCAGCAGGTCGGTGAGCACGTCGGAGAGGCCCGGATCGGCTTTGGGGGCATCCTCGGCCAATGCCTGCCGGACTGTCGGCGTGGTTGCGAACGCCATAAAGGCGCAGAGCAGAACCAGGGACAGTCTTTTAGCGCGCATTGCGAATCCTCCGTGCGAGTTGGGGCGCATTGTCCCGACGAATGTGCAAAATGAAAGGCTAAGGCGATTAAATCGAATTATTTTGACGCAGGAGCAGCCGAGGCGGCCAGAATATGAAAAAGGGGCCCGCAGGCCCCTTAAATCATTTGAAAAGCGAAGCCTTAAGCGGCTGCGGCTTCCGCATCGGTGCCTTCGGCTTCGAGGCGGGCGCGGTCGCCGGCGCCCTTGGCCTCCGTGTCGCGGTCTACGAATTCGATGACCGCCATCGCGGCATTGTCACCGTGGCGGAAGCCCGCCTTCATGATGCGCAGATAGCCGCCGTTGCGGGTGGCGTAGCGCGGCGCGATGGTGTCGAACAGGCGCTTGACGACGCCTTCATTGCCGATCTGCGCGATCACCTGGCGGCGGGCGTGCAGGTCGCCGCGCTTGCCGAGCGTCACCAGCTTCTCGACGATCGGACGCAGGTCCTTCGCCTTGGGCAAGGTGGTGACGATCTGCTCGTGTTCGAGCAGCGACACGGCGAGGTTGGCGAACATTGACTTGCGGTGGCTTACGCTGCGGGCGAAGCGACGGCCTTTAAAACCGTGGCGCATGGCTCTTCTCCTTCTTCAGTTGTTCAAGAGGCCACGGCCTCTGATGGTTTTCCGCATGACCGTCGGATCGAGCGGCTCACGCCGCCGATCCTTGGAATTCATGCTCAATATTGGTCTTCGTAACGCTTGGCGAGGTCTTCGATGTTTTCCGGCGGCCAGTCCGGCACTTCCATGCCGAGGTGCAGGCCCATCGCCGCCAGGACTTCCTTGATCTCGTTCAGCGACTTGCGGCCGAAGTTCGGGGTGCGCAGCATCTCGGCTTCGGTCTTCTGGATGAGATCGCCGATGTAGACGATGTTGTCGTTCTTAAGGCAGTTGGCCGAACGCACCGAAAGCTCAAGTTCGTCGACCTTCTTGAGCAGCGCCGGGTTGAAGGCGAGCTCGGTGACGGCTTCGGTGGCGACTTCCTTCTGCGGCTCGTCGAAATTGACGAACAGGCCAAGCTGGTCCTGCAGGATACGGGCGGCGAAAGCCACCGCGTCCTCGCCCGAGATCGAACCGTCGGTCTCAATGGTCATGGTCAGCTTGTCGTAGTCGAGGACCTGGCCCTCACGGGTGTTCTCGACCTTGTAGGAGACCTTCTTGACCGGCGAATAGAGGCTGTCGACCGGGATCAGGCCGATCGGCGCATCCTCGGCGCGGTTGCGGTCGGCCGGCACGTAACCCTTGCCGGTATCGACAGTGAATTCCATACGGATTTCAGCGCCCTCGTCCAGCGTGCAGATGACGTGATCCGGATTGAGGATCTCGACGTCGCCCACCGTCTGGATGTCGCCGGCGAGAACCGCACCCGGGCCCTGCTTGCGCACAACCATGCGCTTGGGGCCGTCGCCTTCCATGCGGATGGCGATTTCCTTGATGTTGAGGACGATGTCGGTCACGTCCTCGCGCACGCCGGCGATGGACGAGAATTCATGCAGGACGCCGTCGATCTGTACGGCGGTGACTGCCGCGCCGCGCAGCGAGGACAGAAGCACGCGACGCAACGCGTTGCCGAGCGTGAGGCCGAAGCCGCGTTCGAGCGGCTCGGCCACCAGCGTGGTCAGCGTCTTCTTCTTCGACGAGAACTCGATCTTGTTCGGCTTGATCAGTTCCTGCCAATTTTTCTGGATCATGATGCTTTCCTTCCGTTGACCCGCCACCATCCAATCGTGGCGGGCGACCTGGAAAACCGCGGAGGAACGCTTCTGGCGTTCACGCGGCGTTCGGTAATTCCTTAAACGCGACGCTTCTTGCGCGGACGGCAGCCATTGTGCGGGATCGGGGTCACATCACGGATCGAGGTGATGGTGAAGCCAGCCGCCTGCAGGGCGCGCAGCGCCGATTCACGGCCGGAGCCGGGTCCGCAGACCTCGACCTCGAGCATGCGCATGCCGTGTTCCTGGGCCTTCTTGGCAACATCCTCGGCAGCCATCTGGGCGGCGAAGGGGGTCGACTTGCGCGAACCCTTGAAGCCCTGGGCGCCGGCCGACGACCAGGCGATCGAATTGCCCTGTGCGTCAGTGATGGTGATCATGGTGTTGTTGAAGGTCGAATTGACGTGGGCAACGCCCGACGAGATGTTCTTGCGTTCGCGACGGCGAACACGAGCGGCTTCCTTGGCCATGGTATTCCTTTCAGTTGATCTCTACACCGCCGTAATGCCAGCGGCTCCACCTTGGTAAGGGAGTGGGGAATAGGGCAGTAAGGGAGTAGGGAAAGTGCGACCCGATTGCCGGGCATTCCCTACTGCCTTACTCCCCTACTCCCTTACTGCCCTAAATTACTTCTTCTTGCCGGCGATCGACTTGGCCGGGCCCTTGCGGGTGCGTGCATTGGTGTGCGTCCGCTGGCCGCGAACCGGCAGCGAGCGACGGTGACGCAGGCCGCGGTAGCAGCCGAGGTCCATGAGCCGCTTGATGTTCATCGACACTTCGCGGCGCAGGTCGCCCTCGACCTGATAGTCGCGGTCGATCGTCTCGCGGATCTGCAGCACTTCCGCGTCGGTCAGCTGGTTGACGCGGCGCTCGGCCGGGATGCCGACCTTGTCGACGATTTCCTGGGCGAACTTCTTGCCGATGCCGTGAATGTACTGAAGCGCGATGACAACGCGCTTGTTGGTCGGAATGTTGACGCCGGCTATACGAGCCATGTTCTTCTCATCTCCATATGGGCCGGACGAGCCGGCGCTGTCTGCGTTGCCCCGCGTCCGGTGGAGGCCGGCCCTTGCGGGAGTTTCCTGGTCAAAAACGGCTGCCCCGCCCTTGCGGGCAAGCAAACTCCATGCCTGACAGGAAGACGGGCCGCCATACCCCAGCGGACCGCTTCAGTCAAGCACAATCGCTATTTGGCCGAGGCGGCCTCTTTCACCGTCGCCGCGAGCACGGCTTCGATCTCCGACGTCACGGCATCGATACCAGCCATGCCGTCCACGCTCTTCAGCCGGCGCTTGGCATAATAATAGCCGATCAGCGGAGCGGTCTTCTTGTAATATTCCCGCAGGCGCTCCTCGAACACCGCCGGATTGTCGTCCTTGCGCACCGGCTGACCGGCTGCCTTGGCCTCATCGGCGCGCTTGACGATGCGGCCGACCAGCGCCTTGTCATCGACGACAAGCTCGATGACGGTGTCGAGCGCGATGCCACGTTCGTCAAGCATCGATTCAACCGCATCAGCCTGCACCAGCGTACGCGGGTAGCCGTCGAGGATGAAACCATTGGCGCAATCGGGCTGGTCAATGCGCTCGGCCACGATGGCGTTGACGATGGCATCCGAGACCAACTCGCCGGCATCCATGACCGCCTTGGCGCGCTTGCCGACTTCGGTACCGGCCTGGACCGCGGCGCGCAGCATGTCGCCCGTGGAAAGCTGGGGGATGCCGTGTCTCTCTACCAGTCTTTGTGCTTGTGTCCCCTTGCCCGCTCCTGGCGGCCCAAGCAAAATCAACCTCATCTGGCTTTCTTCCCCCCGCGCAGCTTCGACTTCTTGATCAGGCCTTCATATTGGTGCGCGATCAGGTGGCCCTGAATCTGCGCAACCGTGTCGAGCGTGACACTGACCACGATCAGAAGCGATGTGCCACCAAGGTAGAATGGTACGCCAGTCGCCGAGATCAGGAACTCCGGCAGCAGACAGACCAGCACCAGATAGATGGCACCGACGACAGTGATGCGGGTAAGAACGTAGTCGATATAGTCGGCGGTGCGCTCGCCCGGACGGTAGCCGGGGATGAAGCCGGAGTGCTTCTTGAGCTGGTCGGCGGTGTCCTTCGGGTTAAAGACGATCGCGGTGTAGAAGAAGGCGAAGAACACGATCATCGCCGCGTAGAATAACATATAGAGCGGCTGGCCATGGCCGAGCGAGGCCAGGATGGTGCTGGCCCAGGCCGGCATGTTCGTCGTCTGCGAGAAGCCGGCGACGGTGGCCGGCAGCAACAGCAGCGACGAGGCGAAGATCGGCGGGATGACGCCCGACGTGTTGAGCTTGAGCGGCAGGTGGGAAGTGTCGCCCTGGAACATGCGATTGCCGACCTGACGCTTCGGATACTGGATCAGCAGACGCCGCTGGGCGCGCTCGAAGAAGACGATGAGCGCGATGACGACGATGGCCAGCACGATGATCGCCAGGATCAGGCCGGTCGACAGCGCTCCGGTGCGGCCGAGTTCCAGCGTGCCGGAAATGGCATGCGGCAGGCCGGCGACGATGCCGGAGAAGATGATCAGCGAAATGCCGTTGCCGATGCCGCGCGCGGTGATCTGCTCGCCGAGCCACATCAGGAACATGGTGCCGCCGACCAGCGTGACGACGGTCGAGATGCGGAAGAACATGCCGGGATCGCTGACGATGCCGTTGCCGCCTTCAAGCCCGACCGAAATACCATAGGCCTGCACCAGCGCCAGGAGCACCGTGCCGTAGCGCGTGTACTGGTTGATGACCTTGCGGCCCTGCTCGCCTTCCTTCTTCAGCGCTTCCAGCGACGGGATGACCGAGGTCATCAGCTGCATGATGATGGAAGCGGAAATGTAAGGCATGATGCCGAGCGCGAAGATCGCCATGCGTTGCACAGCGCCGCCGGCGAACATGTTGAACATGCCCAGCACGCCCTTGCTCTGCGAAGAGAAGGCCTGCGCGAAGGCATCGGGATTGATGCCGGGAAGCGGGATGTAGGTGCCGAGGCGGTAGACGAGCAGCGCGCCGACGGTGAACCAGATTCGTTTCTTCAGGTCCTCCGCTTTGGCGAAGGCTGAGAAATTCAGATTCGAGGCTAGTTGTTCAGCAGCCGAAGCCATGCCCGATTCTCCGCTTGGTCACGCTTGATGGCCCTAAGGTCAGGCGGCGCGTGTCACCGAAGCTCACGAGATAAGCTCCGGACTGTAAACATGCAAGCGGCCGCGTTGACGCGGCCGCCATATTGAACAGGTCGAAGCGTGATCGAAAGCAAAACCGGATCGGCCTTGCCGACCGCGCTTCAAATTGCTGTTACTCGGCGGCCGCCTCTTGCGGCAGCTTGACCGAACCGCCGGCCTTTTCGATCTTCTCGATCGCGGCCTTGGAGGCCCCGGCGACGTCAAAGGCGAGCTTCGCCTTGAGATCGCCGTCCGACAGCACGCGAACGCCGTCCTTCACGCGACGGATGACGCCGGCGGCTACCAGCGCCTCGGCCGTCACGGTCGCCTTCGCATCGAGCTTCTTGGCGTCTACAGCGGCCTGGATACGGGCCAGCGAGACGACGGTGAAGCTCTTGGCGAAGATATTGTTGAAGCCACGCTTCGGCAGGCGCCGATAGAGCGGCATCTGGCCACCCTCGAAGCCGTTGACGGCGACGCCGGAGCGCGCCTTCTGGCCCTTGACGCCGCGACCGGCAGTCTTGCCGGAACCGGAGCCGATGCCGCGGCCGAGACGCTTCTTCGAATGCGTCGCGCCGTCCTTGTCACGCAGATCGTTGAGTTTCATCTTGCTTCTCCTGCGCCTGTGCTCAGCCCTCGTCCACGACGCGGACGAGATGCTGGACGGCAGCGATCATGCCGCGCACGGAAGGCGTATCTTCCAGCGTGCGCTGCTTGTGCATCTTGTTGAGGCCGAGGCCGACCAGCGTCGCGCGCTGTTCCTTCGGGCGGCGGATCGGCGAACCGATCTGCTCAACGGTGATGGTCTTGGTTGCTTTCTTGGCCATGGTCAAAATCCCTGGTCAGATCGACTATTCTTCAGCCGCGACGGCGGTGCCGCGGCGGGCCTGAAGGGTCGAATACTTGATGCCGCGCGCGGCAGCCACATCCTTGGGATGCATCTGGCTCTTCAGCGCGTCGAAAGTGGCGCGAACCATGTTGTAAGGGTTCGACGAACCCATCGACTTGGCGACCACGTCATGCATGCCGAGCGTCTCGAAGACGGCACGCATCGGGCCGCCGGCGATGATGCCGGTACCTTGCTTGGCGGCGCGCAGGAGAACACGGCCGGCGCCCCAGCGTCCCTCGACATCGTGGTGCAGCGTGCGGCCCGAGCGCAGCGGCACGAAGATCATGTCGCGCTTGGCCGATTCGGTTGCCTTGCGGATGGCTTCCGGCACTTCGCGCGCCTTGCCGTGACCGAAGCCGACGCGGCCCTTCTGGTCGCCGACGACGACGAGTGCTGCAAAACCGAAGCGGCGGCCGCCCTTGACGACCTTGGCGACACGGTTGATGTGGACGAGCTTGTCGACCATGCCGTCATCGCGTTCTTCACGATCGCGGCCGCGGCCGCCATCCCTACGTTCCTGTGCCATATCCTGTTCCTTGTTCTTTTCCGGAAGCACGGGTTGCTGAATGCCGACGCCTCATTGCGGGTCGCCGACGGTGAAAATCATCACTCCCTTGCATGATCCGTTTCGAAAAGTCTGCAACTTTCTGCCGACTTTCGGTCCGGATCAGGCTTAGAAGCTCAAGCCGCCTTCACGAGCCGCCTCGGCCAGCGCCTTGACGCGGCCGTGATAGATGTACGGGCCGCGGTCGAAGACGACTTCCTTGACTCCCGCCTTGGCGGCACGCTCGGCGATCAGCTTGCCGATCGCGGCAGCGGCAGCGGTATCGGCACCGGTCTTAAGCGAACCCTTGAGGTCCTTCTCGAGGGTCGAGGCGGCAGCGATGGTGTGGCCCTTGGCGTCGTCGATGACCTGGACGTAGATGTTCTTCGACGTGCGGTGAACCGACAGGCGCGGACGCTCGCCGGCGACCTTCTTGATCTGGCGGCGGACGCGCTGCGCGCGGCGCTGAGTGGCTTCCTTGGTACCCATGATGGTCTTCCTTGCCTTCAGAAAACGGGGGCCGCCCTGTGCGGTAGGCGAAAGCGCCTCCCGCGACCGCTCCCCGCGGCGTTACACTTCCTGGCTTGGCCCCTTCCGAAAAGTCTGCACCTTCCCGGGGCCAAACCCACTACTTCTTCTTGCCTTCCTTGCGGACGATCTTCTCGCCTGCATAGCGGACGCCCTTGCCCTTGTAGGGCTCGGGACCACGGTATTCGCGGATTTCCGCGGCCACCTGGCCGACCTGCTGCTTGTCGATACCGGCAACGGTGATTTCGGTCGGCTTCGGCACGGTGATGGTGATGCCTTGCGGCGTCTCGTAGACGACGTCGTGGCTGAAGCCGAGCGCCAGCTGCAGGTTCTTGCCCTGCAAGGCCGCGCGATAGCCGACGCCGGTGATCTCGAGCTTCTTCTCGAAGCCGTCCTTGACGCCCTGCAGGATGTTGACGATCTGCGTGCGCGACATGCCCCACTTGGAGCGGGCGGTCTTGGACTGGTCGCGCGGCTCGACAGCGATCTCGCTGCCTTCCATCTTGACCAGCACTTCGTCGTTGACCACGAACTTCAGCTCGCCCTTGGGGCCCTTCGCCGTCACGGTCTGGCCGTTGACGGTCGCGGTCACGCCCTGCGGCAGCGAAACGGGTTTCTTTCCAATACGAGACATTTTGTTGTCCTCGTCACTTCTCTTGTTTCAGGTCTCTGTCTTCGGGACGATCCGAAGACCGGATTCCATTTTTTTCGGGATCACGCTGCCGGATCAGAAGATCTGGCAGAGGATCTCGCCACCGACGTTCTGTTCGCGCGCTTCGTGGTCGGCCATCACGCCCTTCGGCGTCGAAAGGATGGCGATACCGAGGCCGTTGGCGACATGCGGGATCGACTTGGCCGAAACGTAAACGCGGCGGCCCGGCTTCGAGACGCGGGCGATTTCGCGCACCACCGGCGCTCCGTCGAAATACTTCAGCTCAATCTCGATTTCGGACTTGCCGTTGTCGAAATCGGTCTGGCTGTAGTCGCGGATATAGCCTTCAGCCTTCAGCACGTCGAGGACGCGGGTGCGCAGACGCGAGGCCGGCGTCGACACGCTCGACTTCTTGCGGCCATAGGCGTTGCGGATGCGGGTCAGCATATCGCCGAGAGGATCGCTCAATGACATATTATGTCCTCCTTACCAGCTCGACTTGACCAGGCCCGGGATCTGGCCGTTATTGCCGAGATCACGAAGCGCGATGCGCGATACTTTGAGCTTGCGATAATAGGCACGCGGGCGGCCGGTGACTTCGCAGCGGTTGCGGATGCGGATCTTGGCCGAGTTGCGCGGCATGGCGGCAAGCTTGAGCTGAGCGCGGAAGCGCTCTTCCATCGGCTTGGACTGGTCCATGATGATCGCCTTCAGGGCAGCGCGCTTGGGACCGTACTGGTCGGCAAGCTTGCGGCGCCTGTTGTTCTTCTCGACTGAGCTGGTCTTTGCCATTTCAGATTTTTCCTTTTCTCGCTGCCGTTACTGGCGGAAGGGGAAGTTGAAGGCCTTGAGCAGTGCCCTGGCTTCGTCGTCCGTCTTCGCAGTCGTACAAACGATGACGTCCATGCCCCAGATCTGATCAACCTTGTCGTAGTTGATCTCCGGGAACACGATGTGTTCCTTGATGCCCATGGCGTAGTTGCCACGACCATCGAAGCTCTTCGGATTCAGTCCGCGGAAGTCGCGGACACGCGGCAGCGCGATGTTCACGAGGCGGTCGAGGAACTCGTACATGCGCTCCTTGCGCAGCGTGACCTTGGCGCCGATCGGCATCTTCTCGCGGACCTTGAAGCCCGCGATCGAATTGCGGGCGCGGGTGACGACGGCCTTCTGGCCGGCGATCATCGCCAGATCCTCGGCCGCGATCGAAGGCTTCTTCGAATCGCCGGTCGCTTCGCCAACGCCCATGTTCAGCACGATCTTGTCGATGCGCGGAACCTGCATCTCGTTGTCGTAGCCGAACTGCTCCTGCAAGGCCTTGCGGATGGTATCGTTGTAGACCTGCTTGAGGCGCGGCGTGTTCTGGGCAGTCGCCTGCTTGGTTTGAGCCTTAGCCATTGATGACTTCTCCCGAGCGCTTGGCGACGCGCACCTTCTTGCCGTCCTTCTGGAAGATGAAGCCGACGCGGGTCGGCTTGCCATCCTTGGGGTCGGCCAGCGCGATGTTCGACAGCTGGATCGGCGCTTCCTTGGTGATGATCCCGCCCTCTTGGGACTGGGACTGCTTCTGGTGACGACGAATCATGTTGACGCCGCGCACCAGCGCGGTGTCGTCCTTCGGCTGAACCGACAGGACTTCGCCCGAACGGCCCTTGTCCTTGCCAGCCAGCACGACGACCTTGTCGCCTTTTCTAATCTTCTGCATTGGTCCGGCTCCTTACAGCACTTCAGGCGCGAGCGAGATGATCTTCATGTGGTTCTTGGCGCGGAGTTCGCGCGGAACCGGTCCGAAGATACGCGTGCCGATCGGCTCTTTCTTGTTGTCGACGAGAACGGCCGCGTTCTTGTCGAAACGGATCACGCTGCCGTCCGGGCGGCGGATGTCCTTGGCCGTGCGAACCACGACCGCCTTCATCACATCGCCCTTCTTCACGCGGCCGCGCGGGATGGCTTCCTTGATCGACACCACGATGATGTCGCCTACGGAAGCGTATTTCCGCTTCGAGCCGCCCAGCACCTTGATGCACATGACACGACGGGCGCCGGAATTATCCGCGACGTCGAGGTTTGTTTGCATCTGAATCATGACTGGCCGCCTTCTTCTTTTCTAACGGGACGGGTTCTTCACCCCTCCCCGGTCTGTCCAAAATTCGTTTGTTTACGCCCAGAGATCAGGCTTGGTCCGAAGACACGACAATCCAGCGCTTGTCCTTGGAAATCGGCTTCGATTCCTGGATGAACACCTGATCGCCAACCTTGTGGGCGTTGTTCTCGTCGTGCGCCTTGTACTTCTTGGTCATGCGCACGGTCTTCTTCATCACGGGATGCGTGAAGCGCCGTTCGACCTTGACGACAACCGTCTTCTCGTTCTTGTCGCTGACGACGGTGCCCTGCAGAATGCGCTTTGGCATGGTTTTCGTCCTTAAGCCTTCTTAGCCGCGGACTTTTCCGCAGCGATGGTCTTGATACGCGCAATGTCCTTGCGGACCTGCCTCACGCGCGCGGTCTTTTCGAGCTGGCCGGTCGCCTTCTGGAAGCGCAGGTTGAACTGCTCCTTCTTCAGGCTGGCCAGGTCGTCGGTCAGCTGGTCCTGGGTCTTGGTCCGGATGTCTTCGGCTTTCATGATCAGCCCGTCCTTATTCTGCGATGCGCTGTACGAAGCGCGTCCTGACCGAGAGCTTGGCCGCGCCGAGACGCAGTGCCTCACGGGCGGTTTCTTCGTTGACGCCGTCGATCTCGAACATGATCCGGCCGGGCTTGACGCGCGCCGCCCAGTAGTCGACCGCGCCCTTGCCCTTGCCCATGCGGACTTCGGTCGGCTTCGAGGTGACCGGCAGATCCGGGAAAATACGGATCCAGACACGGCCGGCGCGCTTCATCTCGCGGGTGATCGCGCGGCGGGCCGCTTCGATCTCGCGCGCGGTGACGCGGTTCGGCTCAAGCGCCTTCAGCCCGAAACCACCGAAATCCAGGTTGGTGCCGCCCTTGGCGGTACCGTGGATGCGGCCCTTGAACTGCTTGCGGAACTTTGTGCGCTTTGGCTGCAGCATCGTTCTAACTCCAAATTCCTAA
Organism: Mesorhizobium sp. BR1-1-6; assembly: GCF_020165355.1. Lineage (NCBI taxonomy): Bacteria > Pseudomonadati > Pseudomonadota > Alphaproteobacteria > Hyphomicrobiales > Phyllobacteriaceae > Mesorhizobium > Mesorhizobium sp. BR1-1-6. The sequence goes on from NZ_JAIUHZ010000029.1 coordinate 52,387, forward strand.
ATGTCTCAGGCGTTTTCGCGACGACGACCGCGTTCGCGATCACCACCACCACCGCCATGCGCATGATCGCCCTCGGTCGCGCGGCGCTCCGAAGCCATCGGGTCGTGCTCGAGGATCTCGCCCTTGAACACCCACACCTTGACGCCGCAGATGCCGTACGCCGTATTCGCCTCGGCCGTGCCGTAGTCGACATCGGCACGCAGCGTGTGCAGCGGCACGCGGCCTTCACGGTACCATTCCATGCGCGCGATTTCAGCGCCGCCGAGACGGCCCGAGCAGTTGATGCGGATGCCTTCGGCACCGAGGCGCATCGCCGACTGCACGGCACGCTTCATGGCGCGGCGGAACGCGATGCGGCGCTCGAGCTGCTGGGCGATCGACTGGGCGACCAGGGTCGCGTCGATTTCCGGCTTGCGCACTTCGACGATGTTGAGGTGCGTCTCGGACTTGGTCATCTCCATCAGCTTCTTGCGAAGCTTCTCGATGTCGGCGCCCTTCTTGCCGATGATCAGACCCGGGCGCGCGGCATGGATGGTGACGCGGCACTTCTTGTGCGGACGCTCGATCACGACCTTCGAGATGGCAGCCTGCTTGAGCTCCTTCTCGAGGTACTTGCGGATCTTGATGTCCTCATGCAGCAGCTTGCCGTACTCGCCGGTGTTCGCGAACCAGCGCGAATCCCAGGTGCGGTTGATGCCGAGGCGAAGACCGATCGGATTGACTTTCTGGCCCATTATGCGGCCTCCCCTTTTTCTTCGACTTCACGAACGACGATCGTGAGGTGCGAGAACGGCTTCTCGATACGGCTGGCGCGACCACGGCCCCGGGCATGGAACCGCTTCATGACGATCGACTTGCCGACATAGGCTTCCGCCACGATCAGCGCATCGACGTCGAGGTCGTGGTTGTTTTCCGCGTTGGCGATCGCCGATTCCAGCGTCTTCTTGACCGTGCCGGAAATCCGCTTGGCCGAGAATTCCAGGTCGGAAAGCGCTGTCGCGACCTTCTTGCCGCGGATCAGCGCGGCAACCAGGTTCAGCTTCTGCGGGCTGATACGGATCGTGCGCAGTACGGCGCGCGCTTCGTTGTCAGCAAGCCTGCGCGGAGCTTTGGCCTTGCCCATGATTATTTCCTCTTCGCCTTCTTATCCGCGCCGTGACCGTAATAGGTCCGCGTCGGAGCGAATTCACCGAACTTGTGACCGACCATGTCCTCGTTCACCGAGACGGGAACATGCTTCTGGCCGTTGTAGACACCGAAGGTGAAGCCGACGAACTGCGGCAGGATGGTGGAGCGACGGCTCCACATCTTGATCACCTCATTGCGACCACCTTCACGAACCTTGTCCACCTTCTTGAGAAGGTAGCCGTCGATGAAGGGGCCTTTCCAAATAGAACGAGTCACTTGGCGTTACCTCTTCTTAGCTCTTGCGCTGATGGCGCGAGCGCAGGATGAACTTGTCGGTCGCCTTGTTGGACCGCGTCTTCTTGCCCTTGGTCGGCTTGCCCCACGGCGAGACCGGATGGCGGCCACCGGAGGTGCGGCCTTCACCACCGCCATGCGGGTGGTCGACCGGGTTCATGGTCACGCCGCGATTGTGCGGGCGCTTGCCACGCCAAACCGTGCGGCCGGCCTTGCCGTCGTTGATGTTGCCGTGGTCCGGGTTGGACACGGCACCGACGGTAGCCATGCAGGAGCCGTGAACGACACGCTGCTCGCCCGAGTTGAGGCGCAGGATCGCCATGCCCTGGTCGCGGCCGACGAGCTGGGCGTAACCGCCAGCCGAACGGGCGACCTGGGCGCCCTTGCCCGGCTTCAGCTCGATGTTGTGGACGATCGTGCCGACCGGCATCGAGGCCAGCGGCATCGCATTGCCCGGCTTCACGTCGACCGCTTCGCCAGCCACGATCTTGTCGCCTGCGGCAAGGCGCTGCGGAGCGATGATGTAGGACAGCTCGCCATCGTCATACTTGATCAGCGCGATGAAGGCGGTGCGGTTCGGATCGTATTCAATGCGCTCGACCGTGCCGACGACGTCGAACTTGCGGCGCTTGAAATCGATGATGCGGTACGAACGCTTGTGACCGCCGCCGATGAAGCGTGCAGTGATGCGGCCGTAATTGTTACGGCCGCCCGACTTGGTCAGGCCCTCGGTCAGACCCTTGACGGGCTTGCCCTTGTAGAGGCCCGAGCGGTCGACGATGACTAGCTGACGGGTGCTCGGCGTTATCGGGTTGAATTTTTTAAGTGCCATTGTCCTGTCCTCGCGGCCTTGCTCAGAGACCCGTCGCGACGTCGATCGACTGGCCGTCGGCCAGCGTCACTACCGCCTTCTTGACGTCGCTCTGGCGGCCGATCGTGCCGCGGAAGCGCTTGATCTTGCCCTTGCGGACAAGCGTGTTCACGGCCATCACCTTGACGCCGAACAGCGCTTCGACGGCGGCCTTGATTTCCGGCTTCGACGCCTTCTTGGCGACGTTGAAGACGACCTGGTTCTGCTCGGAAGCCATGGTCGACTTTTCGGTGATCGCCGGGCTGACGATTACGTCGTAGTGACGAAGGTCGGTCATTTAAAGCGCTCCTCGAGAGCCTCGACGGCGGCCTTCGAAAGGACCAGCGTGCCGCGGCGCAGAATGTCGTAGACGTTGATGCCCTGGATGGGCAGCACGTCGATGTTCGGGATGTTGGTCGCGGCCAGCTTGAAGTTCCGGTCGAGCTCGGCGCCACCAATCACCAGGGCGTTCGTCAGGCCCAGCGTCGCGAAATTCGCGATCAGCGCCTTGGTCTTTGCCTCGGTCAGCTTCAGCTCGTCGATGACGATGATCGACGCGCTCTTGGCCTTGGCCGAGAGAGCATGCTTGAGGCCGAGCGCGCGGACCTTCTTCGGCAGCTCGTGCTCGTGGCTGCGAACGACCGGGCCGTGAGCCTTGCCGCCGCCGCGGAACTGCGGAGCGCGTGCCGAATGGTGACGGGCGCGGCCCGTACCCTTCTGTTTGTACATCTTGGCGCCGGTGCGCGCGATCTCGGCGCGGCCCTTGGCCTTGTGCGTGCCCTGCTGCTTCTTGGCGAGCTGCCAGCGCACGACGCGCTGCAAAATGTCCTCGCGCGGATCAAGGCCGAAAATCTCCTCGGAGAGTTTCACCTTGCCGGCGTCCTTGCCGCCCAGCGTTGTGATCTTGAGATCCATTATTCCGCTCCCTCTGTGGCCGGAGCCTCATTCTTCGTGCCCATACCGGCAGCAACTGGGCGGATCGCGGCGGGCTTCGGCGCATTGGCCGGAAGCGCCACCTTGGCGGCGTCGCGAACCAGGATCCACGCACCCTTCGACCCGGGAACCGCGCCGCGGATCAGGATCAGGCCGCGGTCGGCATCGGTCGAGACGATCTCGACGTTCTGCGTGGTGACGCGCGTGTCGCCCATGTGGCCGGCCATCTTCTTGCCCTTGAACACCTTGCCGGGGTCCTGGCGCTGGCCGGTCGAGCCGTGCGTGCGGTGCGAGACCGAGTTACCGTGGGTCGCGCGGCCACCACCCATGTGGTGGCGCTTGATGACGCCCTGGAAACCCTTGCCGATCGTCGTGCCGGTGACGTCGACCTTCTGGCCGGCGACGAAATGCTCGACGGTGATCTCGGCGCCGACATCGATCATGTTGTCGGCGGAGACGCGGAACTCGGCAAGTTTGGCCTTCGGCTCGACGGAAGCGGTCGCGAAATGGCCGCGCATCGCCTTCGACGTGTTCTTCACCTTGGCAAGGCCAACGCCGAGCTGAACGGCGGTGTAGCCATTCTTCTCCTGCGTGCGCTGCGCCACGACCTGGCAGTTCTCCATCTGGAGAACGGTGACGGGAACATGTTCCCCGGCATCGTTGTAGATGCGGGTCATTCCCACCTTCTTTGCAATCACACCTGAACGCATCGGTTCAATTCCTTTAGAGTTCCGGGCCAGGGGCACCGCCCCTTACCGCGCTCTCATTCCCTTAGAGCTTGATCTCGACGTCGACACCGGCGGCCAGATCGAGCTTCATCAAAGCATCGACGGTCTGCGGGGTCGGATCGACGATATCGAGCAGACGCTTGTGCGTGCGCATCTCGAACTGCTCGCGGCTCTTCTTGTCGACGTGAGGCGACCGGTTGACCGTGAACTTTTCGATCCGCGTCGGCAGCGGAATGGGGCCGCGGACGTTGGCACCGGTGCGCTTGGCCGTCGACACGATTTCGCGCGTCGAGGCGTCGAGCACCCGGTGATCAAACGCCTTCAGGCGGATGCGGATATTCTGTCCGTTCATGCGTCACTTCCTTGTTCTGGCGCGGCGCGGGCACCCGCGCCCGCGACAGATCGGTTTAAGTCCAAATTACTCTTTGATGGTGACGACGATGCCGGCACCGACGGTGCGGCCGCCTTCACGGATGGCGAAGCGCAGCTTCTCTTCCATGGCGAT